>CALICM010000023.1 GCA_938049225.1 uncultured Paracoccaceae bacterium | reverse complement strand
GTTCCGAACACGGCCATAAGATGCTGCAAAACTTCCTTGATACAGTTCCGGTGACAGCATGAGCGACGCCCTCAAACCCCTGATCCATGCCGCAGCCGAGGGTCCGCTGACCCGCGAACAGGCCGAACAGGCATTTGCGATTTTGTTTGATGGAGATGCCACGCCAAGCCAGATCGGCGGCCTGCTGATGGCGCTGCGCACGCGCGGCGAAACGGTCGACGAATACGCCGCCGCCGCCGCCGTGATGCGGGACAAATGTGTGCCGGTCCGGGCCCCTGACGGTGCGATGGACATCGTGGGCACCGGCGGCGACGGCAAGGGGACGCTGAACATCTCGACCGCGACCGCATTTGTGGTGGCGGGCGCGGGGGTTGTGGTCGCGAAACATGGCAATCGGAATTTGAGCTCCAAGTCCGGCGCTGCGGATGCGCTGACCCAGATGGGTGTCGATGTGATGGTTGGCGCGGATGTGGTCGAACGCGCCTTGGCCGAGGTCGGCATCGCCTTCATGATGGCGCCCATGCACCACCCGGCCACGCGGCATGTGATGCCGGTCCGGGGGGAACTGGCGACGCGTACGATCTTTAACATCTTGGGACCATTGACCAATCCCGCCGGGGTGAAACGACAGCTGACCGGCGCGTTCAGCCTGGACGTGATCCGACCGATGGCCGAGACGCTTGGTGCGTTGGGCGCAGAGCGGGCCTGGTTGGTGCATGGCGCGGATGGCACGGACGAGGTTTCGATCGCCGGCGTGACCCATGTTGCCGCTTTGGAGAACGGTGTTGTCGAGATGCGGGAAGTGCATCCCGAGGACGCGGGCCTGCCGGTGCACCCCTTCGCGGCGATCATGGGCGGCAACCCCGAACAGAATGCAGCGGCGCTGCAGGCGCTATTGGCGGGCGAAGCCTCGGCCTATCGCGACGCGGTGTTGCTGAATGCGGCGGCGGCCCTGGTGATTGCCGATGCTGCAGCCGACCTGCCCGAGGGGGTCGTGCGCGCGGCCGAGAGTATCGACAGCGGGGCGGCGGCTGAAAAGATCGCGGCGCTGGCGCGGGTCACCTCGGGGGCGGCGTGATGCTGGATGTCTCGCGCTTGGGCGATTGGGCGGACCTGCCGTTTTTTCGCGACACCCTGCCAGGGATTGAGGCGCGTTTGGCGGCCGAGACACGGGCCGTTTTGCCGCCACCCCGGCAGGTGTTCGCGGCCTTGGAATTGACCCAGCCCCGAGACACGCGGGTGGTCATCCTTGGGCAGGACCCCTACCCCACCCCTGGTCATGCGCACGGGCTAGCGTTTTCCGTGGCACCCCAGGTCACACCGCTGCCCCGCTCGCTTGGGAACATCTTTAAAGAGTTGCGCAGTGATGTGGGCGCCGCCCCCGCCACCGGTGATCTGCGCGGATGGGCGCGGCAGGGCGTGCTTTTGCTCAACACCGCGCTGACTGTGCCGGCGGGCGTGGCGAACGGGCACAAAGACTGGGGGTGGGGTGCGCTGGTCACCCAGGTGTTGACGCTTCTGTCCTCGGCACCCCGGGCCTTTGTGCTGTGGGGGCGGCAGGCGCAGGCCTTGGGCAAGGGGCTGGGCGACGCACATTTGCGGATCGAAACCGCGCATCCCTCACCACTGTCAGCCGCGAAAGGCTTCTTCGGCTCGCGCCCGTTTTCGCGGATCAATTCCTGGTTGGAAACCCAAGGCACCCCTGCCATAGACTGGGCCTTGCAGGGGGGATCATGAGCGACACAGTCCTGGACAGGATCAAAGCCTATAAGCTTGAAGAGATCGCGGCAGCCAAAGCTGCGGTGCCCCTCACCATGCTCGAGGCGCAGGTCGCAGACACCCCGCCCCCGCGTGATTTCACCGGCGCGTTACGGGATAAAATCGCGGCCGGCCGCTATGCGCTTATTGCCGAGATCAAAAAGGCCTCCCCCTCAAAAGGGTTGATTCGTGCTGATTTCGACCCGCCTGCCTTGGCGCGGGCCTATGCGGCGGGCGGCGCGGCCTGCTTGTCTGTGCTGACCGACACGCCCTCGTTCCAGGGCAGTCCTGCCTTCCTGCGCGCCGCGCGTGCGGCGGTCGACCTGCCCATCCTGCGTAAGGATTTCCTCTATGACCCCTACCAAGTGGCCGAGGCCCGCGCCTGGGGGGCCGATTGCATTCTGATTATTATGGCTTCGGTCTCGGATGCGCTGGCTGCTGAGCTTGAGGACGCAGCCAGGCATTATGGTTTGGCCGCCCTGATTGAAGTGCATGATGCGGACGAACTTGCGCGGGCCCAAGCGCTTCGCTCGCCCCTCTTGGGGATCAACAATCGAAATTTAAAAACCTTCGAGACCGATTCGCAGACCACACGCGCACTGGCACCGAATGCGGGCTCTGGGCGGTTGGTGATCTCGGAAAGTGGGTTGTTCACACCAACGGATCTGGCGGACATGGCCGCCAACGGGGTGAATGCTTTCTTGATTGGCGAAAGTCTGATGCGGCAACCGGATGTGGCTACGGCCACCCGTGACCTGCTGGCCGATCCGAAGATGAGGGCCGCGCAATGAGCAGCAAAGACGGCACACTAACCCATTTCGACGCGGAAGGCCGCGCGCAGATGGTCGATGTTTCGGGCAAACCGGTGACCGACAGGGTGGCGACGGCCACGGCGCAGATCCACATGCTGCCCGAAACCCTGACCCTGATCCGCGAGGGGCGTGCAAAAAAGGGCGATGTGCTGGCGGTGGCTAGGCTGGCGGGGATCATGGCTTCGAAGAAAACCCATGATCTGATCCCCTTATGTCATCCCCTGGCGATCTCAAAAGTGACGGTGGATCTGGAGCCCGCCGACAACCCGCCGCGGGTCGAGATTACCGCGACCGTCAAGACCAGCGGCCAGACGGGCGTCGAGATGGAAGCGCTGACGGCGGCCAGCGTCGCCGCCCTCACCGTCTATGACATGGTCAAGGCCGTCGACCGGGGGATGGAGATCACAAACACCAAGCTGGCCTTTAAGGACGGCGGCGCCTCGGGGCGGTATCAGGCCCCGTGATGCTATCGGTGGCCGAGGCACGGGCGCGAATCCTGGTGCTACTCAACCCCATGGGGACCGAGCATATTGGGCTGGATCAGGGTCTTGGCCGCGCCTTGGCCGAACCCCTGCACGCGCGGCGGACACAGCCGCCCTTTTCGGCCTCGGCCATGGACGGCTACGCCGTGCGCCGCGCCGATGCGGTGCCGGGCGCCAGCCTGCAGGTCATCGGCGCGGCACCTGCCGGCAAGGCCTTCGCCGGCCGTGTTGGCCCAAGCCAGGCTGTGCGGATCTTTACCGGCGCGCCCGTGCCCGAAGGTGCAGATGACATTCTGATACAGGAGGATACGACCCGAACCGGTAACAGGCTGACCGTGCATGCGGATCGCGACACCACGCCCTATATTCGTCCCATAGGTCAGGATTTTCGCGAGGGTGACCCGTTTCCCGGCAAGGGCCCGCTGGACCCAACGGACATCGCGCTGCTGGCAGCGATGAACCATGCTACGCTGCCCGTGCGCCGCAAGCCAGTGGTCGCCTTGATCCCGACGGGCGATGAATTGGTGTTGCCCGGCGACACCCCCGGCCCGGATCAAATCGTCAGTTCAAACACTTATGGCCTGGCCGCCCTGTTATGCCAGGCGGGCGCTAAGGTGCGGCTGCTGCCGATCGCGCGCGACACGGTGGACAGTCTGGCGGCCGTGCTGGATTTAGCGGGCGGTGCGGATCTGATTGTCACGCTGGGCGGCGCATCGGTTGGCGACCATGATCTGGTGCAAAAAACAGCGCTGGGACAGGGGCTGTCACTGGCGTTTTACAAAGTCGCGATGCGACCGGGCAAGCCCCTCATGGCCGGTACCCTGGGCGACGTGCCCATGATCGGGCTGCCGGGCAATCCGGTCTCGGCGATGGTCTGCGGGGTGATCTTTGTCGTCCCAGCTGTCCGGGCGCTCCTGGGCCTGCCCCCGGCGCCGCAGCCCGACACGGCGGTGCTGGCCCATGATCTGGGCGCAAACGGTCCACGCGAACACTACATGCGCGCGCGCATCGAACGAAGCGGCAAAGTCGCGGTCTTTGAACGACAAGACAGCGCATTGCTGGGCGTTCTGCAGGCTGCCAACGCTTTAGTGATCCGCGCACCGCACGCCGCTGCCGCCCCAGCGGGCGAGACCGTCTCGATCCTAAAGTTATAGGAGAATTATCCCCATATTTCGATCTTCTGCGTTCTTGTTTGACACAAAAGGGGAACTTTTGTAGAACGATAAAGAACGAAACGCCAACGACGGCACTTTTCGACAATCAGGGGTGGTAGAAATGCTAACCAAAAAACAGCTAGATTTGCTGACGTTCATCCATAAGCGCATTCAGCGCGACGGCGTCCCCCCTTCGTTCGATGAAATGAAAGAGGCGTTGGATCTGCGGTCCAAATCCGGCATCCACCGGCTGATCACGGCGCTAGAGGAGCGTGGCTTTCTACGCCGCCTGGCGCATCGGGCCCGCGCGATTGAGGTTGTGAAGCTGCCTGACAGCATGGGTGGGCCGTCGAATGTAACATCTATTGGGGCGGCCAACACACCTGTGCCCCTGCCGCAAAGCAGCGGGGTGATTGAACTGCCGGTGATGGGTCGGATCGCGGCGGGGACACCCATTGCCGCGATTGAGCATGTCTCGCATCATGTTGCCGTGCCAGGCTCGATGGTAGGCGGATCGGCCAAGCATTTTGCGCTCGAGGTTAAAGGCGAGTCGATGATCAATGCCGGGATCAACCACGGCGATATTGTGGTGATCCGCGAACAAGACGTCGCCGAGAATGGCGATATCGTGGTTGCCTTGGTCGAGGGTCAAGAAGCCACGCTGAAACGTTTGCGGCGCAAAGGATCGGCGATTGCGCTTGAAGCTGCGAACCCCGCGTTCGAAACGCGGCTCTATGGTGCGGATCAGGTGAAGGTACAAGGCAAGCTAGTCGGGTTGATCCGCAGCTACTGATTTGATCGGCGCCAGGTGTCATTCGGATGCGTCCAAGGGCGGCGGCCGGTGACGTCGTGTGTGGTGAGTGGCTGGGTGAGCGCATCTGGATAAAATGCATGTGCCCCGTTCGCGGCCAAAGCCGAGGCACCAAGGAATTGACACGGACCCGCAGGCTTTGAAGTGCGCTTTGGCGCGATGATGATGGTTTCTTGTCGGCAGTCCGGCAGGGGCGCGTTATCTGCGTTGGACCAATGCACTTGGATCTGGCTTTCATGCAGCGTGGCGCGAAACGCCTGTTTGTCACGCCAGTCCGTGGGGCGCCCACCTGCGGTGGCCTGATCCGCAGCATCCCCATCGTTTTCAAGCCAAACCCGCGCGGCAAACCCCGCCCCCCGGCTGCGATTGAGAATACGCCCCCCGGGGCTGTCGACCCCCACCAGGCTTCCTTCGGCGTTCACCAGCAACAGCGGTCGCGGGGCGCCGCCCCAGGCAACCAGCGCCATCGCGACCATCACCACGCCGGTCAACCGAATGGCACCCCGCATCAGCACAACGACCAGCCCGCCGAAAGACAACAGTCCCAGCACCCAGCCAGGTCCGGCCGCCACCGGCAGAACCGCGCCGTCGAGCCCTGCGACCCAATGCGCCACACGCAGAATATGGGCGATGCCCAAGTCCATCAGGCCGTACCCAATCCAATCCAGCCCCAACGGCGCAAGAACCAGAGCCACCAAAGCTGAGGGCATCACCAGCAGCCCCATCGCGGGGACAGCCAACACATTCGCAACCAGCCCAAATCGGGTCAGTTGGTTGAAATGAAAGGCCGAATAGGGCGCCGTCGCAAGCCCCGCGACCAGCGAGGTCAGCACCAGTGCCGCGCCCCAGCGGACCACAGGATGAACTTCGGGCAACCGCGCGCGCAACCTTGTCAGCCCTTGGTACACCGCCACCAGCGCGATTGTCGCGGCAAAGGACATTTGGAACCCTGCGCTCAGCAAGCTTTCTGGGCGCCACAGTAAAACCAATAGGGCCGCGACAGCGACCGCCCGCAGGGTCAGCGCCGGCCGATCCACCAGAACGGCGATAAAGATGACCGCCGCCATAATGAACGCCCGCTGAGTGGCGATACTTGCCCCAGACAGCGCCAGGTAAGCCGCCCCCGCCAGAAGCGCCGCCAGCGCCGCGATCCGCTTGGCGGGCGACCGCAGTGCAACGCCGGGCACCAGCGCCAGACCAAAGCGCGTGAGCATGAACACGACCCCCGTCAGCAGCCCCATATGCAGCCCCGAGATCGCAAGCAGATGCGCCAGATTAGACGCCCTAAGATCCACCAGATCACGCGGATCGATGCCTGAGCGATCCCCGGTCAAAATGGCGGCGGCAAATCCGCCAGTCCGTGTGGGCATGTTCGAGCGGATCGCCTCGGCCAATCGCAGTCGCAGTCGCAGCAGCGGCACACCCTGGGCCGTCTCGGGCGGCTCGGCCAGCACAACTGGGGTGGCGGTGTAGCCGATGGCGCCCAGTTGCAAAAACCACGCATGGCGGCGGAAGTCGAATCCTGTCGGCTCAACCGGCGGCGGCGGCGGACCCAGACGAGCAATGGTCATCACCCGGGCACCCGCGCGCAGGGCATCCTGCGGGGTCGGCCCGCCCAGGACCACGCGCACCCGGCGGGGCGTGTCGGCGGGGTCGACGCCCGGTAAATGAACGCGATCCAGCAACAGACGCAGCTTGTTGGTTTGCGAGCGATCAAATCCAACAATCCGTCCAACAACCGGGCCGTAGCGATCGGTTGTCAACACCGGGGCCGCCAATCGGTCGCTGTGAAGCTTGGCCATGCCGAACCCCATAAAAACAAGACCCAGAAGCGCAAGTAATGTGGCCCGCCGCAGTGTCAGCACAGCCAGGACCGAAAGCCCGCCACACCCTGCTGCTGCCCAAGCCGCCCCCTGCACCGGCTCAACCTTCAGCCCGAAATACCAGGCCACCCCCAGGCCCAAGGCGACCGGCGCCCACAGCAACGCGGTGTGACGTTGTGCCTCGACCATCATATGCAGAACTTGGATCGGTCGCAGACTTGTGCCCCTCGCGCCTTATGCCCTAGATAAGCGCGAACATTGCGCTGCTATGGTTTCCAACAGATTAACGAAAGGGACACCCATGTCCGATCAGGCCCCGGTGATCACACGGTTTGCGCCCTCGCCCACAGGATTTTTGCACATCGGCAGCGCCCGCACGGCGCTTTTCAACTGGCTGTTCGCACGACACCACGGCGGTCGATTCCTGCTGCGGATCGAGGATACGGATCGTGCCCGCTCGACCGCCCAGGCCACCGCCGCGATCCCCGAGGGGCTGAACTGGCTGGGCTTGGAATGGGACGGTGACATTGTAAGCCAGTTTGACAATGCGCCCCGCCACGCGGAAGTGGCCCATAAAATGCTGGCGACGGGCACCGCATATAAGTGTTACGCGACCAAGGACGAGATCGACACATTCCGCGAGGCCGAGCGTACCGCAGGGCGCCCGCCGCTCTACCGCTCGCCTTGGCGCGACGGCGGCACGCCCCCTGCCCCGGACGCGCCTTTTGTGATCCGATTGCGCGCACCGCAAACGGGCGAAACGATGATCGACGATGCGGTTCAGGGACGTGTCACCTGGCAAAACAACACGTTGGACGATCTGATCCTGCTGCGCTCGGACGGCACGCCGACCTATATGCTGGCCGTCGTCGTCGACGACCACGACATGGGCATCACCCATGTGATCCGCGGCGATGATCATCTGACCAATGCGGCCCGGCAAACACTGATCTACCAATCAGCCGGATGGGAAACACCAGTTTTCGCGCATATCCCGCTGATCCACGGGCCCGACGGCGCCAAGCTCAGCAAACGGCATGGGGCCCTGGGGGTCGAGGCTTATCGCGATATGGGCTACCCGGCGACGGCGATGCGTAACTACCTGGCGCGGCTGGGTTGGAGCCATGGTGATGACGAGTTTTTTACCACTGAACAGGCCATCGACTGGTTCAGTCTTGAGGCGATCGGCAAATCCCCGGCAAGGTTCGACTTCAAAAAGCTGGAAAATCTGTCGGGCCAACACATCCGGGCGATGAGCGATGCGCGGATGCTGGCGGAAATGCAGGCCTTTGCCGCGTCGCAACATCGCGAAAGCTTTACTCAATTGCAACAGGATCAGATCCTTGCCGCAGGGGCAGGTTTGCGCGATCGGGCGAAGACGCTTCCTGAACTCTTTGATATGGCGTACTTTATTTTAGGATCACGCCCATTTTCCCCGAACGAGAAGGCTGCAAAATCACTCGATACGGTATCCCGTGGTATGCTGCGCGGTTTGACTTCGCGCCTGCGAAATGCTAGTTGGACCGCGGACGCTCTGGACGCGGAACTGCGCAGTTTCGCCGACAGTGAGGACCTCAAACTGGGCAAGGTGGCACAACCTCTGCGCGCGGCACTTACGGGTCGCACGGTCTCCCCAAGCGTCTTTGACGTGATGGTGGTGATCGGCAAGACAGAGACGCTGGCCCGTTTGGAAGACGCCATCGGCTGACACGCGGCCTTTGGCTTGGGACACTCGGCGCCCCCTGCCCACGGGACTTCTGGCGCCCACTGCATCAAGGACGCACACATGGCAAAAGATATTCCCGATACCGCAACGCTCTCATTTGGCGACAAATCCATAAATCTGCCGATGTCCAGCCCCACGCTGGGCCCTGATGTTGTTGATATTCGTAAGCTTTATGCGCAGGGCGACGTTTTCACCTATGATCCTGGCTTTACCTCGACCGCCTCGTGCGAAAGTGCCATCACCTATATCGACGGGGACAAAGGTGAGTTGTTGTATCGCGGCTACCCCATCGATCAATTGGCCGAGAAATCCAGCTTTCTAGAGGTCTGCTATCTGCTAATCTATGGCGAGTTGCCATCGGCCACCGAACTCACCGATTTCACGACCCGTGTGACGCATCACACGATGTTACACGAGCAGATGACCAACTTTTTCCGGGGGTTCCGCCGCGACGCGCATCCGATGGCGATCGTCTGTGGTGTCGTTGGCGCCATGTCAGCCTTTTACCACGACAGCACCGATATCTATGACCCCTGGCAGCGGGAAGTGGCGACGATCCGCCTGATCGCCAAACTGCCCACAATCTGTGCCTGGGCGTATAAATATCATGTGGGTCAGCCTTTCATTTATCCGCGTAACGATTTGAATTACGCTGAGAATTTCATCCATATGTGTTTCGCGGTTCCGGCGACGGAGTTCAAGGTCGACCCGATCTTGTCAAAGGCCATGGACCGGATCTTTACCTTGCACGCGGATCACGAGCAGAACGCCTCCACCTCGACCGTGCGGCTTGCGGGCTCGTCCCAGGCGAACCCGTTTGCCTGTATTGCCGCCGGGGTCGCCTGTCTGTGGGGTCCCGCGCATGGCGGCGCGAACCAAGCCTGCCTTGAGATGCTGCGCGAAATCGGCACCGTGGATCGGATCCCCGAGTATATCGAAAAGGCCAAAGATAAGGCGGATCCGTTCCGGCTGATGGGCTTTGGTCACCGGGTTTACAAGAATTTCGACCCCCGCGCCAACGTGATGAAGGAAAGTGCGGACGAGGTTCTGGGTCTGATGGGGATTGAGGACAACCCGACCCTGCAGGTGGCAAAAGAGTTAGAGCGGATCGCGTTGCAGGACGCGTATTTCAAAGAGAAGAAGCTCTACCCGAACGTAGACTTCTATTCCGGCATCATCTTGGATGCGATGGGCTTCCCCACGTCGATGTTCACGCCGATCTTCGCACTGGCGCGGACCGCCGGTTGGATCAGCCAGTGGAAAGAGATGATCGCCGATCCCAGCCAAAAGATCGGCCGCCCCAGGCAACTTTATACCGGCGCGCCACATCGGGACTATGTTCCCGTTTCCGAGCGCTAAAGGTTCCACGGCCCGCCTTTCCCGGCGGGCCGGTTTCCAAGCATGAGCAAGAGCTTAGCCCGTGTTTGTGCGGATGCCGAGGCACACGGCCTCAGCATAGCGCCTATCCGCATGGCCGATGGCACAACCACCGCCGCCATGGCCGCGGCGGCAGTAGGGGCGGATGTTGGGCAGATCGTGAAATCAGTCGTTCTGCGAGGTGTTGAGACGCAGGAACATGTGCTGTTCTTGACGGCGGGTGACAATCAGGTGGACTTGAGGAAAGCATCGCAGGCCTTTGAGATTGAACTTGAAAAGGCCGACGCGGCGAGTATCCGCGCGGTGACGGGGTTCGCCATCGGCGGGGTGTCGCCCCTTGGGCATAAAACGCCGCTAAGGGTATTTTTCGACCCGGATTTACTTAAGTGGCCCGTGATCTGGGCGGCAGCGGGTACGCCGCATCATGTCTTTCAGATAGCACCCCAGGTACTGCTGGAAGTCACTGCCGCGACCCAGGCGGCGTTCACTCAATAAAGGCCAGAACCGATTGCGCCGCGCGTTGTCCGGGCGGCAACGCGCCCCGGCCCAAGGTCGTCATCGTGGCCGCGAAGCGGTCCGTTTGCGCGGCGCGCTGCGCCGGGTCGTCCAGTAGCGTTTGAATCGCCTGGGTCAATTGCGGGGTCGAAGCGTCATCCATGAAAAACTCTGGAATAATAGGCGCATCCGCGATGATATTCACAAGCGACGCATAGCGCACTTTCACCAAAAGGCGGACCATCGCGGCACTCAGGCGGCTGGTTTTATAGGCCACCACCATCGGTGTTCCCGCCGCCGCCAGTTCCAGCGATACGGTGCCCGAGACCGCCAAAGCCGCTGTCGCCTCGGCAAAGGCCGCGTGTTTCATCGCAGGGGCGTTCTCGGTGGCGGTTGGATCCAAAATGTGCACCGGGGCGGCGCATTCCGCAAAGATCTGCCGCAAGGTCGGGACCCTGGCCGCCACAGCCGGGACGACACACCGCAGGGTCGGATCGGTCTGATGCAGCCGTTCCCAAACCTCGCGAAAGAGCATGCCATGCCGCACCACTTCCCCAGCACGCGAGCCGGGCAGCAGCGCGATCAGCCGCGTGGCGGGATCGGGCGCACCGACAGTGTCGCGCAGCCGCGCACGGTCTTCGGCCGATGCGGGGGGTACCGCGACAACAGGATGGCCGACAAAGTCGCAACGCATCCCAGCGGCGGTCATATAGGGCGGCTCGAAAGGCAGCAGCGCCAGAACGTGGTCAATTACCCTTGCCATCTTGGCCGCCCGCCCAGGCCGCCAGGCCCAGACCGAGGGGGCCACATAGTGGACGGTGCGCAGGTCGGGCCGGGACTTTCTTGCCCGTTTGGCGACCCGCAGACAGAAGTCCGGGCTGTCTATTGTGATCAGCGCCTCAGGCGCTGCGGCGACCACTGCATCCCCTGTTTCCCGGATCAGCCGCAGCAGTTCCGGCAGACGCGGCAGAACCTCGGTCACGCCCATCACAGACAGCCTGTCCATGGGCACCAGACTGTCCAGGCCTTCCGCCTGCATCAGCGGCCCGCCTATGCCCTTAAAGCGCGCAGCGCCTTGGGTTTCGCGCGCCAGCCCGCGCATCAGATCCGCGCCCAACTGGTCGCCCGAGGCTTCGCCAGCGATAATAAAAAACAAGGGAGCGTTGCTCATGCCTCGCGCGACCACAGAAACAATCCATGCGCGTTGGCGCGCGCCACCGTCTCGGCCTCACCCAGGATCAGGACAGCACCAGTTTGAACGACAACACCCGCAAGGCCCGCCGCGGCGACCGCATCGATGGTGTCGGGCCCAATGGCGGGCAAGTCTATGCGCCAGTCCTGCCCCGGTTTGGGAGCCTTCAGCAACACCCCCCGCGCCCCTTCTGGATTGGGCCGAAAGCCTGGGGCCGTTTGACCGACAAAACCCAGCATCGCATCGGTGCCCTGGATACTCTCCACCCCCAAGCAGATCCCCTGAGCCACCACAGCCCCCTGCCCGACGTCAACCGTACCAAGGGCCGCCACGATCTGCGCCGCGCGCGCCGCATCCGCGCGGTCCGCGTCCGAGGGCTGGATGTCCCCCAAAACCCCGGGGCGGGCGATGAGGCCGGACAGCAGGGTATGGGCGGCGACAATCTTTAGCCCCTCGCCCTCGAAAATCCCCGAGACTATGCGTAGCGCCGCGTCATCGCCAACGCGCATGGCTTTGAATAGCATCGGCGCCAGGCGGATCGCCTTCATATCAAACCGCATCGGGTTAATTCGCGGGCGGCGAATGCCCCCGGCGAAAACCACCTGCCCAACCCCCGCACCGCGCAACGCGGCGAACAGACGCCCTGGCTTTTCAAATACGGCTGGGATCACCGGATGGCCGCTCAGCCAATCGGGTGTAATCCCTTCGAACAGCACAACATGATAAGGGCGTCCCCGCCGTCGGCAATCCTCGGCCAACAACCGGGGCAGCGCGCCGCCGCCGGTGACAATGGCCAAGGCCCCCTCGGGTGCCTGTGGGTTTTGCATCACCCGCGCCCTAGTTCGGCGTGACAAAATTGCGGTGCGAGGCCTCGTTGATAAAGGACAGTAATTCCAACACCAAAGGATTGTCACCATGGGACAGGGCGACTGCCTCGGCCCGCTCAGTCAAAGTACCATCACCCTCGAAAAGCGCCGTAAACGCACCTCGCAGCCCGTGGATTTGGGCCTTGTCGATCCCACGACGCTTGAGCCCCACCAGGTTCAGCCCCATCAGCTTGGCCCGCTCGCCCAGCACGGTGCCAAAGGGGATCACATCAGCGGCCACCCCGGCCAACCCGCCGATCATCGCCCCGGTCCCGATCCGGCAGTGCTGATGCACCGCCGCCAGACCGCCAATCACAGCGCCATCCCCGATGACCACATGTCCGCCCAAGGTCGCAACATTTGCGAAAATCACCCCATTGCCGATCCGGCAATCATGGCCGATGTGCACATGGTTCATGAACAAACAACCATCCCCGACCGAGGTAACACCACCACCGCCACTTGTTCCGGGGTTCATGGTCACATATTCCCGAATGACGTTATTATCGCCGATTTGCAGCAGCGTGCGCTCGCCCGCATACTTCAGATCCTGCGGCGGCTGACCCAGCGAGGCAAAAGGGTACACCGTATTGCCCGCGCCGATCACGGTATGCCCATCGATCGAGACATGGTTTTTCAGAACACTTCCCGCGCCGACGGTCACATCACTTCCGATTACGCAATAGGCGCCGATGGACACCTCGGAACCGATCACCGCGCCTTCACCGATGATCGCGGTTGGGTGGATCGCAGCGCTGGGGTCGATGGTCATTCGGTGCCCTCTTTGGGCGTGGGTACTTGGATCATCGCCATGAACTCAGCTTCGGCCGCAGGTTCGCCGTCGACCGTGGCGGTGCCCTTGAACTTCCAAACCTTGCCGCCGCCGCGCAGGGCTTCGACCAGCAACTCTACCTGATCGCCAGGCTCGACCACGCGGCGAAAGCGCGTTTTGTCGATCCCCATGAAATAGACCAGCGCGTCGCTGTCCAGCAGATCCATGCTCCATGACACTAAGGCGGTCGCCGATTGCGCCATCGCCTCGATGATAATCACGCCAGGCAAGACGGGTTTGCTGGGGAAATGCCCCTGAAAGAACGGCTCGTTCGCGGTGACATTCTTGATGCCTATGGCCGATTTGTTCGGATCCATATTGATCAAACGGTCGATATACAGAAACGGATAGCGGTGCGGGATCAGTCGCTTGATCTCGTGAATGTCAGCGTGGTGCAGCTTAGGGTTCAAAGGGGTGTGGCCCATGGTGTTACTCTTGGTCTACTGCGGGTTCGTTATTCGATTGGGCGGGGTCCCCGCCACGGGTCTGCGCGGCATGCGCAGCATCCAAGCGTTTAATGACCTCGTCGGTAATATTCAAATCCTGTTTCGAAATCAGCAGGCCACGCTGTTCAATTACTGCTGAGGCGCCGGTTTCCTCAAGGATTTCAAGCAAAATGGGACCAATCCGCCGCAGAAACTCACGCTGACGGCGCTCAGCCCGTTGAACAAGGGCTGTGCCGCGCTCCTCTTGCGCACGACGGGTGGCCACGACTTTCTCATCAAAGGCATCGGCGAGCACGCGAAACTCTTCCGGTGTGAGCTGGACCCGCTGCTCTGTGAGGGCCTGCTCTTCCTGCTCAAACTGCCGGTCAAGCCGCTGACCCTCGGTCCGCAGCTCGGAATCCTCCGCTTCGTTCAAAGCAATCACCTCTTTTCCAAACGCCGAGTTCTTAAACACCCTGTCCTGCTCAAGCACCAAAAAGGATGGATTGGGCTTCGGCACGGGGTAGTCTGTGGGATCGAAGCTTTGCGCTTGCGCAGCCGTGGCCAGCATAACCGCCATCAGCAGCGCGATCCGCCGCCACATGGTTAGAACCGCGTGTCGACGGTAATCCGAAACTGCTCGAACTCGTCGCCCGCGACCGAGGCAAGGGGCTGCGCCAGGTTGAAGCGCAGCGGGCCGATGGCCGTGTCCCAAAAAAGCGACACCCCGATCGAGGTGCGCAACTTCGCGCTGTCATCGATCACACCTTGGCTGCCATCGGTATCGCTCACCGACCAGACCGAACCGACGTCAAAAAAGACTCCGCCGAAAACGCCCAGCTCCTCTGGTAGACCTATCGGGAAGCTGGCCTCGAACCGCGCGACAGCGAAAAGTTCGCCGCCCAACGTGTCATCAACAGGCTGGTCCAGCAGCGGGCCAAAACAATTGTCGCATTTGTCCCGCGGGCCAATACCGCCGGGTTCGAACCCCCGGAAACTGTCGCCACCTAAACGGAAACGGTCATTGACGCGGCTCTCGCCGTTGAAGGGAAGCAAAGCGCCTGCCTCGAAATCAGCACTCAGGACCAGTTCTTCTTCAAACAGGCTGGCAAACAGTTTGAGGTCAACTCTCGAGCGGGAATACTCCACATCTGCCAGTCCGGCGAAATCCTGGTCGAACTGCAAAATAAAACCGGCCGTGGGATCAACAGGGGAGTTTCGCCGATCCAAAGTGTAGTTGAAGCCCGCGCTTAGGGTCACAGCCGAGTCTGGCTCGTTTTGAAGAACCAACGATAATGGCTGGGTCCCGATCACATCGAAATTGTCTTCGCTGATCCGCAACCGCAACGTCAAGCGCGAATCCTCGGACAGTGGGAAGCCCAGAGTGGGGATGAAACCCACGCTATCGGTGTTGATCGAGCTTTCGTCCAGTTCCCTTTCGCGGAAAAAGACACTGAAGCCGGCCGACAAATCCTGATCAAAAAGAGCGGGCTCCAAGAAGCTGAAAGCCAGGTTCGTGCTGCTGGATCCGCCACTGAAATCCAACGAAACGGTTTGTCCGCGGCCCAGGAAGTTCCGTTCGGTCAGCCCGATATTGCCGACCACACCGTCCGAACTTGAAAAAGCCCCCCCAAAGTTGAGCGAGCCGGTCTGCGCCTCTTCCACATCTACGCTAATCACCGCGCGATCCGGTGTGGCCCCCTCGCGCACACGCACGTCGACCTCGTCAAAGAAACCCAGCGCTTGGATACGTCCCTCGGCCCGGCGCAATTCACGGGCGTTGAAGGCGTCTCCCTCCACCACACGGAACTGGCGGCGGATCACACGATCCACAGTTTCGCGGTTGCCCCGGATGTCGATGCGCTCGATGAAAACGCGGGGCCCTTCGATCAAATCGAACTCAATATCGACCGTGCGCGCTTCGGTGTTACGCACCAGCCGGGGGACGATTTCGACAAAAGCAAAGCCTTTTTGACCTGCCAGAAACGCCATACGCTCGATCACCCGATCCACCCGGCTGGCGTTATAGGTCTTGCCCGGCCGCAGATCGATCAGCGCCTCGAATTCATCGGGATCAAGGCCCGCCGCCGTACTATTAACTGACAGGTTGTCGTAGGCATAGCGCTCGCCCTCGGACACGCGGAAACTCACGAAAAATCCGTTCTGTTCGCGCGCCAATTCAGCCGAGGCCGATTGGATCTCGAAATCGATGAACCCACGATCAAGATAGAACTCGCGCAACTGTTGTTGGTCGAACTCCAGTCGATCTGGGTCATAAGTGGCACCGCCGAAGATCCGAGACAGAAACCCCGACTGGTTCGTTTCGATCACCCGGCGCAAGCGACGGTCTGAAAAGACATCATTGCCCACGAAGGCAATGCGCTGAACTTGAGTCAAACGCCCTTCCATGATTTCATAAACCAGGTTCACGCGGTTGTCTTCCAGCCGGATGATCTTGGGCTCGACCCGCGCGCCAAACCGCCCCTGCCGGGAATAAACCTCGAGGATGGCTTGCGCATCCCGCTCGGCGGCCGAACGGCTGAACGCCTGCCGTGGCTCAAGCGTGATCACCTGGCTCAGGATCTCGTCCTCGACCCGACTGTTGCCCTCAAAAGTGATCAGGTTGATCGTTGGGTTTTCCACAACGGTAATGACAATCACGCCGCCTGATGGGGCGATTTGTACGTCTTCAAACAGCCCGGTATCGAACAACCGCTGGACCGCATCGTTGATCTGCTGGGCCGATGCGGGTTGCCCGGGCTGCAATCCTGAAAAGACCCGAATCGTCTCGGCTTCGATCCGGACGTTTCCAGCCACATCCACCCTGCTGAACTGTACTGATTGTGCGATGGCCTCGGTGGGAATATGCGTGCTGACGATCCCCCCTGCCACAGCCAAAATAACTGCCATCGCCCGCACCGGGCGAAGGAGGGGTAACACGCGCCAGGTCATCAATACTGCTTCCTTATCCCACCCTAAGCTCCGGCCCGGTTCTGCCGTGGCTCAGCTTAGCGTTAACCTCACAATATCGTTATACGTTGCAAACACCATCAGCAGCAAGACCATGCCCAAACCAATCGTCATCGCGATCCGCATGATGGACTCGGCCGGTGGACGGCCAGAAAGCGCCTCGTAACCGAACATAAGTAAATGACCACCGTCCAGGACCGGGATCGGAAACAGGTTCAGCATCCCGATGGCGGTCGAGATCACCGCGATCAGCGAGATCAGATTGCCGATCCCCTGGGTCGCACTCTCCCCCGAGATTTGCGCGATGCCCAAGGGCCCCTGCAAATTGTCCGCGCCCAGATTGCCAAGGATGATATGGCCGATGCCGGTCAACGACATGTCGATCACCTCGACCACCCGCTTGGCCCCGATCCACAGCGCCGTCCAAGGGGCGGGGCGATAGGTTTCGGGGAATAGCAGCGCGTCGCCGGACACTCCGATCATCACTTTGGATTCGATGGTGCCATCCGGTTGCAGCCGCTCGGTCATCCGGGGGGTGATGCTCAGGCGCACCTCCTCCTGCCCGCGCTGCACCTGCATCTCGATCGTTTCGCCCCCCGAGCCCAGCACGGCAGTGACCAAATCCGCGAAAGAGTGCAAATCCTTGCCCCCAGCCGACTGGATCAGATCGCCGGGACGCAGCCCCGCGTTGCTGGCGGCAGACAGCGGTTCAACGTTATAAACAAGGGGCGGTAAAGGATAAGGGATCTGGACGTTTAGTTGCCGATCACCCCGCTTAACCAGCAGATCCAGCGGACCCGCCTGGGGCATATCATTGGCGATCCGGTAGAGATCGCCGAACGCTTCGATCTCGGTCCCATTGACGGTCAGGATGCGGTCACCGCTTTCAACCTCGACCTGCTGACCGGGAAGCGGTGTGATTTCGCCGACAACGGCTTCCTCTGTTGGCAGGCCACTCCACATGGCCATACCGCCAAAGATCACGGCGGACAGGATGAAGTTTGCAAAGGGGCCGGCGGCCACCGTCAGACTGCGACTAAGGACCGACGCGCCGTGGAAACTGCGCGCGCGCTCATCCTGGGACATATTCTCAAGCGAGGCCGGATCCGCCCGGCTTGACCCATCCGCGTCGCCCAAAAAACGCACATAGCCGCCAAGGGGCAAGGCCGCCACTTGCCATTTCGTCCCGCGCTTGTCCTTCCACGAGGTCAGAACAGGCCCGAACCCCAGCGAGAAGGTCTCGGCATGGATCCCGCGCCAGCGACCCACGATGTAGTGGCCGTATTCATGGATGAAGACGACCACGCCCAAGACCAGGATAAATCCGATGGCCGAGGATAGGAAACCGCCCACAATGGGAAGGTTCGAGATGAGTTCCATGGATCAGCCCCTGTAATCCAGCACTGCTTTGCGGCTTATGCGTTTGTCGCGGTCCATTGGCGCGCAAACTGCCGAGATGCTTGGTCATAAACCAAAACGTTATCTAATGTAATATCTTGCGTCACTTTTGCTGCATCTGACCCAAGGGCATCCAAAGCGGCCTCGACCAGGCGGGCCATGTCCAGAAAGCCGATCCGATCCGCGAGGAAAGCGTCAAGTGCCGCCTCTTTGGCGGCGTTGAAGACCGCCCCCGCTAGCCCGCCCATTCGCATCACCTGCCGCGACAGCCGCAAGGCGGGGAAACGCTCGGGGTCTTCGGGCTCGAAATCCAAGCGTGCCAGCGCCGCGAAATCCAGGCGTTCGACGGGTAGCGGCTGGCGGTCCGGGTAGTTCAGGGCGAAGCCAATAGCACCGCGCATGTCCGAAGGGCCCAGTTGGGCAATGATCGCGCCATCGGTGAAACCAACCATCGAATGGATGATGGATTGGGGATGGACGACGACCTCGATCTGCTCGGGGGGCATGTTAAATAGCTCTTTTGCCTCAATCAGTTCCAATGCTTTGTTAAACATGGTCGCACTGTCGATTGAGATCCGCACACCCATCGACCAATTTGGATGCGCCTTGGCCTGTTCTGGGGTCACATCCGCCATTCGCGCCTGGCTCCAAGTTCGAAACGGCCCGCCCGAGGCGGTGATCAGCATCCGTTCGATGGCACGCGGCTCCTCGCCGCGCAGAGCTTGGAAAATGGCGCTATGCTCGCTGTCGACGGGCAGCAATTGGGTGCCATGCCGCGTACAGGTGGCTTTCAAAAGCGCCCCTGCACAGACCAGACTTTCCTTATTCGCCAAGGCCAATATGCCGCCGTGCCGCGCCGCTGCCAGGCCCGGTGCCAGACCTGCGGCCCCAACAATCCCAGACAACGCCCAGTCGGTTGGCCGCTCGGCCGCCGCGACCAAAGCCTCGGGGCCCGCTGCGGGTTCAACGTCTGATCCAGCCAACGCATCTTTCAAATCCGCGTATCGGGCCGAATCTGCGGTCACGGCCACATCCGCCCGCAAGGCACGTGCTTGCTGGGCAAGTAATTCTATGTTGCTGGCCCCCGTCAGCGCCACCACGTCATAGGTCTGGGCCCCGCCCTGTCGCGTAATCAGATCGATGGTGTTCTGACCGATCGAGCCTGTGCTGCCAAAAACCGAGATGCGCCGCATGCCCTAGCCCACCGTCAAAACGCCGGTCAGACTGATCAAGCCATAGGCCCACAGCGCGCCCAGCAAGCCATCGAACCGATCCAATAGGCCACCATGCCCAGGGATCAGATTGCTGCTGTCCTTGCGGCCAAACCGCCTTTTCAGCGCGCTTTCCGCCAGATCCCCCAGTTGACTGGCCACGGCCATCACCCCGCTGAGCAGCACGATCATCGGCACTGTCACCTGATCACTCAAGTAAAAGGCCGAGCCGACCGCCAGCGCCAAGACCAGCCCGCCCAGCGTCCCGGCCCAGGTTTTATTGGGGCTGACCCGCGGCCACAGCTTCGGCCCGCCGATTAGACGTCCCGCGAAATAGCCGCCCACATCCGCCGCGATCACAATGCAGACCAGCCACAGCACCAGCGGGAACCCCTGGACGGGATCGCGCCGCAAATCGACCAGAAACGCCATTGCCAGGGTGATATAAATGAACCCTGGCACCATCCATTTGGCGTGATCGCGATCGGCGAAAAACACCAGCACAGCGCCGGGGATGAGGATAAGCAATCCCGCCTCGAGCGACCAACCGCCCGTGGCCAGAATGCAAAGCGCGCCAGCCGCGACCGTCATCCACAACACCGGCTCGCGCCGCGATAGGGTGACCCGGATCAGCCGTCGGTACTCCCACAGTGCCAGCCCCGTGCCCAGCATCACCATTAAGGTGACATAGATCCCGCCATACCAAAAATCGACCAGCGCGACCGACACCAGGACCAAGGCCGACGCCACACGCACCGTTAGATCGGGAAATCGCAGCCCTTTTGCCGCGTTATCGCTCACCCGGCGACCGCACCGAAGCGCCGTTCACGGGTGCCGTAACGATCCAGGCATCCGGCAAGAACCTCTGCAGTGAAATCGGGCCAGCACAGGTCCAGGAACTCATATTCGGCATAGGCCGCCTGCCACAGCAGGAAGTTCGACACCCGCACTTCGCCACTGGTACGCAGGACCAGGTCCGGCTCGGGCAAGTCGGCGGTGTCCATGAAACCCGACAGCGTGGCGTCGTCCAGATCCTCGGCCCGTAAGTCGCCTGCCTCGATGGCCGTCATCGCGCGCCGGGTGGCACGCAGGATCTCGTCCCGGCCCCCGTAATCGATCGCAACCGTCACGTTCAGTGCGGTGAAGGGCGAAGTCAGCTCTTCAAGCCAGGCCATAAGGCCCTGCAGATCCTTGTCCAGTCGGTGCCGGTTGCCAATGAATCGGATCCGCACCCCTGCCTGAACCAACCGGGCACTTTCCTTGCGAATATATCTACGGAACAGGCGCATTAGACCCGAAACCTCGGTCTCGGACCGCTTCCAATTCTCGGTTGAAAACGCATAAAGCGTCAGATGCGTCACCCCCAGGTCAGGACAGGCCTTGAGGATGTCGCGCAAACGCTCGACGCCCTTCGCATGCCCCGCCAGGCGTGGCAGGCCGCGCCGCTGCGCCCAGCGGCCATTGCCGTCCATGATAATGGCCACATGACTGGCCTGAGGTTTCCGATGAAGGGCACGGGTGTTCGCCATATTAGCACTCCGGCAGGTTAAACCTGCATAATTTCTTCTTGTTTCGTCTGAAGCGCTGCATCGATCTTTTTGATCGCGGCATCCGTCAGTGATTGGATCTCGTCCTCCCAGATTTTCTGGTCGTCCTCGCCCATTCCCTCTGCCTTGGCCTTTTTCAGCTGATCCATCCCATCGCGCCGTACGTTGCGCACGGCGACACGTGCACTTTCCGCGTATTGCCCGGCTTGTTTGGCCAAATCACGGCGGCGCTCTTCATTGAGCTCCGGAATCGGTAAACGTAGAATCGTCCCATCCATCACAGGGTTGATCCCCAAGCCGGAATTGCGGATCGCCTTGTCGACGGCGTTTACCAAACCCTTGTCCCAAACATTGACCAAAACCATCCGCGGCTCGGGAACATTGATTGTCGCACATTGGTTCACTGGCATCTGGGCGCCATAAGCATCGACCATCACGGGATCCAACATCGATGCCGCGGCACGACCCGTCCGCAAAGACGCGAAATCGCCGCGCAGCGCGCTCAATGCCCCGTCCATGCGCTTTTCCAACGCATCCACATCGATATCTTCGCTGTCGTCGCTCATCATCTCTCCCTTCAGGCGCTGACCACGGGGGGCGCCTGTAGCTCTGTCGTCTCGGCCCCCACGACCGTATACTTGCCGCGACCCGCGACCACCCCGGCCAAGCCATCTGGGGCATTTAGTGAAAAGACAATGATCGGCAGCTTATTTTCCCGTGCCAATGCGATGGCCGAGGCATCCATCACCCTCAGGTTGCGGGTGAGCACATCGTCATAGGTGATCCGAGGAAAAAACCGCGCATCGGGGTTGGTCTTTGGATCGGCGTCATAGACCCCATCAACCTGTGTGCCTTTAAAGATAGCCTGGCATGACATCTCGGAGGCGCGCAGCGTCGCCGCCGTATCGGTCGTGAAATAGGGATTGCCGGTGCCTGCTGCGAAAATACACACCCGCGCCTTTTCCAGGTGCCGCACTGCGCGGCGTCGGATGTAGGGCTCGCACACCTGATCCATCGGAATGGCCGAGATCGTGCGGGTAAAGACGCCCAACCCCTCAAGCGCGGACTGCATCGCAAGCGCATTCATCACTGTGGCCAACATGCCCATATAGTCGGCCGTTGTCCGCTCCATCCCCTGGGCGCTGCCCTGCAGACCACGAAAAATATTGCCGCCGCCGATGACCATGCAGATCTCGACACCCATGTCATGGACTTTTTTGACCTCGGCCGCGATACGCTCAACTGTTGGGGGGTGCAGACCGAATCCCTGCGGCCCCATCAGTGCTTCACCAGATATTTTTAACAAAACACGACCGAACTTCGGACCCGAGGGTTCGGTACTGTCTGTCATCTTTGGCCCCGCCTGTTGTTCTTGTGGTGCCAAAATGTCGGAAAACGCGCTTGCGTTCAACGCCAAAGGGAAACACCGATTGATTTTCGTGGCGAGTGTTAACGCCAGAGACACGGTGAAACCACCCTTGAAAGTTATTTATTCAAGATTTCAAATTCATGCCATATTTGTCGTTGAGTTTGCAGCGCAACAGGGGCACGCAAAGTGCCCTGCTCCACGAATACGAGGTTAAGATGACAGTCTCCCGCGATCTCTATGCTGCACCTACCCTGTCGCGCCGGTTGCTTTGGGCAGGTACCGCGCTGGCAACGGGTCTATTTGTGTCAACGGGGGTCGTGGCCCAGCAGGTCACGCTGACAACGGCCGACAAGGATGTGACCATTCAAGGCGATCTGGTGTCGTTTGATAGTGGCGTCTACGTCGTGAACACGATCATTGGCGAGATTTCGATCAGCGGCGACGATGTTGTGTGCGCAGGTCCGGGGTGCCCAGGCGCCGCCGGGGTCGGGCAGGCCAGCGACCAACCGGTGGATCGCTCGGTGGTGCTGACCAACGACGATGGCGGCGTGCGACTTGAGGGTGAATTGGTTGAAGTGACCGATGACGCTTATGTGGTCGAGACCATTATCGGTCGGTTCGACATCTTCATAGAAGGCACGTTGTGCGAGGGGCCAGGATGCCCAGACACACCGGCCGTGCCCGTTGAAACCGAAGTCGTTGCTGTGGAGCCGGAAGTCGAAACCCCTGCCCCGACACCGGTTTTGCCTGCGCCCGAAATTGTCCAAAGCGCGCGCATTATTCCGGTCGCAAGACCGACGGCCGAGCCGAACCTCCGATTGGCTGGGCCTGCCTCGATCGTGGCGGGCATGCTGCCAACTTTGGTGGATGAACTGGCCACGGTGACCAATACGACCGCTGAATTGGACGCGCCCGAATTGGTGACCGAGCAAGACGCCACCGCCGAAGGGGTGGGCGCAGGCAGCCTGTCCGCGACTTTGTCCAGCGATGATGGCGCAGACACGGTCGTGCTGGCCCGGCTGCAGTCCTCATCCGACGAAGCGCTGCGCAGTTTGAACAGCGGCGAAACCGACCTTGCCATCGTCTCGGCCCCAGCGCCGCTGATGCAGTTGCAGACCCGCACCGAGACTGTACTAGGAAATGAAGGGTTGGTGGCCATCGTCTCGCGCGACAACATCGCGACCGAACTCAGCCCTGCCCAGTTGGCAGGGATCTTTTCGGGTGAGATCACCAATTGGCTGGATGTTGGCGGCACGAATACGCCGATCCGCCTGATGGGCATGCCCGATACCCATGATCTGAGCGTGATGCTGGATCAGTTGGTCTTGACCCCTAATTTGGTCGATCCAGCTGCGCCCGAGGTGATCTTCTCGGATCTGGAAACCCTGACAGAGACCGTCGCCGACACGCCGGGTGCGATAGCCTTTGTGGGTCAAGCCTCGAAAGGTGAGGCGAAAGCGCTGGGCGTCGGCTCGTCCTGCACGATCGCGACTTATGCCACACCCGAAAATATCCGTACCGCCCGCTACCCGTATAGTCGTGCGATCATGGCCCTCTCGTTCAGCGAAGACGGGGCCGCCGCCGATCTGCTGGCCCGTATGGGCGAAAATGCCGAGGGGATCGTGACTGCGGCCGGGCTTGAGCCCGTGAGCATCGACCGCTTCCCGTTGGATGGCGACATGACGACGTTGCGGACCACGCTGTCTGGCATTACTGACCGGTTCGAGCGGATCAACATTTCGAACGCGTTGCGGATCATGCCCGCTGCTGATCGCCTGGGTACGATCCTGAGGCTGGAAAACGACGGCAACCGATTGACGCTGCGCAGTCAGGGCGAACTTGAGCGCGTGATCGACTATGTGGTTGCGAATGAGATCGACGAGATCTTTGTGGTTGGATATTCCCACAACACCGGCAGCACTGAAACAAACCGCTCGCTCGGCCGGATCACCGCGGCGTCTGTGAAAAACTCGATCCGCGCCGCTGATGCGACCGGCGCACTAAATGGGGCGGTGATCCGCACCATCAGTCTGGGCGCGATCTCGCCCTTGGCCTGCGACGATGCACTAGATGCCGTGGCCCAGAACCAGCGGGCCGAGATCTGGGTGCGGCGCTGAACACCACCTAAATGAAAAAAGGGCCGCATCATTGCGGCCCTTTTTGCGGTATCAAAGCGTGGTTGCGCTAGCCGCCCATGGTTTTGGCGACTTCTGCGGCGAAATCTTCCTCGACCTTCTCGATCCCTTCGCCCACGGCCAAGCGCACGAAACCCGTCACTTCGACACGCGCCTCGGCGGCGGCTTTGCTGACGGTCAGATCAGGGTTGATGACAAACTTTTGGTTGAGCAGCGTCACCTCTTCGAAATACTTCTTCATCCGGCCGACGATCATCTTTTCGATCACCGCGTCCGGCTTGCCGCTTTCCCGCGCCTGTTCCGTCAGCACCTGCTTCTCGCGCTCGACAAGCGCGGGGTCCAGGTCATTCTCGCCCAGCGACGCTGGGTTCGACGCGGCGATATGCATGGCGATCTGCTTGCCAATGCCATTGTCCGCACCCTTCATCGCGACCAAGACACCAATTGATCCCATATCCGTCGCCGCCGCGTTATGAACATACGACGCCACGCTTTCCCCAGCGACTGAGGCCATGCGGCGCACCGACATGTTCTCGCCGATGGTCGCGACTTTATCTGTGACATAGGCGTCCACAGACTTGTCCCCGATCATCGCGGCACGCAGCGCATCCAAATCGGACACACTCAAAGCTGCTTGGGTGATCTTCTGGACCATATCTTGAAACTCAGCGTTGCGCGCGACAAAATCGGTTTCAGAGTTCACTTCGACCGCCACACCAACACCGCCAGAAACCGCGACCCCCACCAGTCCTTCGGCCGCTGTCCGACCGGATTTCTTAGCCGCCTTGGCCAAACCCTTGGTGCGCAGCCAATCGACAGCGGCTTCCATATCGCCATCGGTTTCGGTCAGTGCTTTTTTTGCATCCATCATACCCGCGCCCGTGCTGTCGCGCAGTTGTTTCACCAGTGCAGCGGTGATCGCCATTGGTGTTCTCCTTAATTTGCTGTGGGGCCCGCGCCCCGCCCTTAGAATGGGGTATGTCGCGCGCGGCCCTCAGCGGCGCGCACGACAGAAATGTGGCAGCCGCCAAAGGTTAGCTGGCTGGCGCTTCTTCGACCGGGGCGGCCTCTGCAGCTGCTTCGGCGGGCAGTTCCTCGACCGGAACCTCCTCCATCTCGCCAACATCGATCCCTTCGGACCCCAGCTGCGCGGTCATGCCGTCCAGCGCGGCAGCCGCGATCAGATCGCAATAAAGCGCGATCGCCCGGGCGGCATCGTCATTGCCAGGGATCGGGTAGTCGATGCCGTCCGGCGACGAGTTTGTGTCGAGAACAGCAATCACCGGAATGCCCAGCTTCTTGGCCTCGGTCACTGCCAGCGCCTCTTTGTTGGTGTCCACCACGAACAACAGGTCCGGAACGCCGCCCATATCGCGGATCCCACCAAGGCTGGCCTGCAATTTAGCCTGCTCGCGCTCCATATTCAGGCGCTCTTTCTTGGTCAAACCCTCAGCACCCTGCTCCATCTGCTCGTCGATGGCCTTCAGACGGCTGATCGAGGCCGAGACGGTCTTCCAGTTGGTCAACGTGCCGCCCAGCCAGCGGTGATTCATAAAGTACTGCGCCGACCGCTCGGCCGCTTCAGACACCGGGCGCTGCGCTTGGCGCTTGGTGCCGACGAACAGGATCCGCCCGCCTTTGGCCACGGTCTCGCGCGCGACGTTTAGCGCCGCGTCCAGCAGCGGGACGGTCTGCGTTAGATCCATGATGTGGATGCCATTACGCGCGCCATAGATATAGGGACCCATGCGGGGGTTCCAGCGGTGCGTCTGGTGGCCGAAATGAACGCCAGCTTCCAACAGCTGACGCAATGTGAACTCGGGAAGAGCCATTGTCGTTTCCTTTTCCGGTTTCGCCTCAGCGGGGATCAGACTTGCGCCCAACCGGTGGACCGCGTAGGGATGTCTCCCCCACGGGCCCTGCCCCGCCTGTGGATTTCGTGAGCGCCGCTTAGCCGGTTTCGCGCCTTTGCGCAAGGCCCGTGGCACGCGTCTTTCGGGTCCAGGCGCGACGCGACAATGACTGTTCGCCTGCCCACAAGTTCGGCCAGGGATTGGCGAACCTCAGACTGACGGCAGGTTATCTTAACAGAATCAATGTTTTGGATGCTTCTTTGGCTGATCGATGGGGTTTCATGGCATGTCTTGCAGCAGGTCTCGTCACTTTTGACGTTCGGGATTGAGCGGTGTGTGCCCCACTTCCATTCGGGTTGCCGCTGAAGGCACCTGTGCAGCGCCGACGTTATCAGATGCGGAACAGATGGCTGGAGGGCTTAGAGGCAATCGTTCAACGGTAGCAAGGTATGTCGTCGGAACGCGGCGACAACCCGGTACGACCGATCCCGGTCGCGGCACAACCGGGCGGGTAATCCACCTGGAAGACGCCTCGACACTGTTGAAACAAACCGAGCCAATTCTAAGGTCTTTGCGATGATTTTCAAAACCGCTCCTGTCGCATGGGAAGTCGAGCATTTTGTTTGGCCCGTAGAACCTCATTGTTCTGAGGCCACCTGGCGCAACGCCTCGACAGCAGGTACCCCGGGCGTGCGCATCGGCGTGACAAGACAGATTGAGCGGGTCAATTTCGGTTCCACCAAGGGCAGCACAACCGTCCCGCCCAAATCCCCCAGCGCCGAGGTCAAAACAGCCGGCACGATCGTCGCCGCCAGACCGTCGCGCGCCATGACCAGCGAGGTGACAAATCCGTTGGTCTCGACCACCACGGGTGGATGCGCGCCCACCTCGTCAAACATCCGGTCGAGGATCCGGCGGTTTTGCATGCGGGGTTCCAACAGGCTCATCGGCAGATCGGCAGCCGCGCGCCAAGTGATGCTTTCTTCGCCGGGCGAAACCATCGCGGCCGGGGCCAGCAGGACATAGCTCTCGTCATACAGGTGCTCAACGTTCAACAGCGTGGGCGAGACACTGTCGTCATAGGTAATCCCAGCGTCCAACACACCTGCGTCCAGGCCCTGTTGGATCAACAGCGAGGTGGTGCTTTCGATCCGTGCCAAGACGCCTGGGTGGGTCTGATACAGCAGGCTGCACAGTTTGGCCGCATGCGCCAGGGCGGTGGGCACAACGCCAATGGTCAGCCCGCCGCTGATCCGACCATCGGCCGAATTCACCTCCTGTTCCAATGCTTTGACGTCGTCCAGGATGCCGCGCGCCCGGCGCACGATGATCTCGCCCTGCTCGGTAAAACCCAAGAAGCGGTTGCCCCGGCGGACAATCGCCAAGCCCAACTTGTCCTCAAGCGTTCTGAGCCGCATCGAAAAGGCAGGTTGCGAGATCTGGCAGGCCTCGGCCGCCTTGGCGAAATGCTGATGCCGGGCGAGGGCCAGCAGCATATGCATATCGCGCAGCTCGATCATTGGGATCCTTTCAAGGGCGACGGCGCGGCCCAGGCCAAGCAATTTGCCCCAAGATCGCTCAGGCCGCCAGCCTGCGCCACCGCGTCGTGCGCTTTTCCCAAACTTGAAGCACACCGTATTCTAACACCAGCATCAACATGACAAAGCTGAGGGCATAGGCCAGCACATAGCCGGTTTCGAAAAGTTGAAAGTAAAGGTGGATCTGAAAGCCGATCCCATCGCTGCGGCCCAGAAACTCAACCACCAGCACGATTTTCCAAATGATCGCCAAGCCGTTGCGGGTGCTGGCCGCGATGAACGGCCAAAGCTGCGGCAGGATCACATGCCGCAGACGCGCGGCAAAGCTCATCCTGTAAGCGCGCGCCATCTCGGCTGTCTTCGGGTCCAGCGCATGGACACCCTCGCGTATGGTCACCGCAACCATCGCGGTCTTATTCAGGGCAACAGCGGTGATCGCCGCCACTTCGTTCAGCCCGATCCAAAGATAACACAGCACGATCACCACCAGGGCGGGCACATTTAGCAACACCACCAACCACGCGCCAAACCAGCGGTTAATGCCTGCATGCAGCCCCATCGCGATCCCCAGGATCAGCCCCATGCCCATCGCCAACGCGAAGGCCGCAGCCACCCTTAGGATCGTCGCCATCAAATGGCGCGGCAACTCACCCGAGGCCGCTTCGGCCCAGGCGATCCGCCCCACCTCAAGCGGGCCAGGCAACACCGTGGGATCGGCGCCCAACCAGGCGCCGACACTCCACAAGGCCACAAGGCCCAGCAGCGACAGGCCAAGCACCACGCCTTGCTGCGGTGGCGCGGTTTGTTTAGCACGCGACATGAGGCCAGCCTGCCATGGTTGGCCTCAACCACCCAACCCCAAAACCCGCGATTTCGACCTTGGTCGCATAGGGCGCATCCGGCCCCGCGCCTAATCTGCCCCCATGATGGGGCTTCGTTCTTTCAGTGCTTTTTTGGGCTGCCTGATCCTGTGCGCATGGACCGTGCAGGCCGACCCGCTGGATCGCGCAGCACTCGAGCCCTTCATTACCCCACCGATGTCCTTGGGCGCGCCGGTCAACGACCAAGGCGTGTGGCAATTGCTGAACTCAGGCGGGGCCGAGGCCGGTTATGTGTTCGAGACCGAACCCATGGCCCCCCTGCCCGGCTTTTCCGGCGCGTCGATCAATATGCTGGTTGTGTTGGACCTGGATGGCAGGTTTCTGGACGTCAAACTGATCTCGCATAACGAGCCGATCTTTGTCTCGGGCCTGGGCCAGGCGCCGTTTCACAAGTTTTTCGAACAGTACCGGGGCCATTCGATATCTGACTCTCTGGTGGTCGGCACGCCTTACGGCGACGGCGCCGAGGGCAGCGCTTTGGTCTATTTGGATGGGGTGACCAAGGCGACCGCCTCGGTCCGGATCGCACATGAAAGTGTGCTGGCAGCCACTTTGAAAGTGGCCCGAGAGAAGATGAGCGGGGTGTCCACCGGACCGCCCGCCTTCCCGAACCCCGAGTATACCGAAGATCTGACCTGGGACCAAATCGTCGAGACAGGCCTGGTCACCCGCAAACAGGTGCTGAACCACGAGATGGATGCGGCCTTTGCGGACACGCTGTGGGAAAGCGACGACCCCGAGGCGACCGAGGATCCGGACGGCACCTATCTGGACCTGTGGGTCGTGGATCTGGGCCCGCCCGCGATTGCCAAAGCGGTACTCTCCCCCGACGGGTTTGCCGAATTGCAAGAGTTCATGACGATCGCGACCAGTGACGAGCCGATCCTGGTTATCGAGACCGCCCGCCATGGCCTGGTGACCGAGGATTTCATTCGCAACACCGCCCCGGATTTGATCAGCGCGGAACAGGGCGGTTTTCCCATCGCCTTGCGCGATGCGGACATCTACGTCGAGTTGAACGACGCGCTGCCCGAGGCGCTGCACGACGGGGCCGCTTTGATCCTGCGCACCGACCGGCGGCTGGGCTTTGACCCGACGGCCGAATGGACGTTGCAAGTCAAAGCGCTGCGCGAGCATGGGGTGTTTCAGCCCGAGATCGGCTCGGTCACGCTGGGCGTACCCCATGCCACCGACGCGCGCTTTTTCACCCGGCCCGAGGCGATCAAACCCGTGCCGCCCTGGCTTGAGGCGCTGCGCAACCGGGCGACGGATCTGACTGTTTTGGGGGTCTTTCTGGTGGGGCTGCTGGTGCTGCTGGGGCCAGGTCAAACACGGCTGGCGGGGCATCGCTTCTTAACCCCAATCCGTTTGGGCGTCTTGGCCTTCGTCACGGTGTTTATCGGTTGGTGGGGGCAAGGGCAGCTGTCGATTGTCACCCCCTTGGGGGTGCTGCGCACAGCGGTCGAGGGGGGCAGTTTCGCCTTTCTTTTGTATGATCCGTTTTCATTGATGATTTGGGCTGTGACCCTGCTGGGGTTCGTTCTGTGGGGGCGCGGGCTGTTCTGCGGCTGGCTGTGCCCTTTTGGGGCGCTGCAGGAGTTTGCGCATCACATCGCCAAGCTGCTTAGGATCCCGCAGGTCGAGGTTTCGGCGCTTTGGGACAGCCGCTTGAAATGGGTGAAATATGCCGTACTCGCCGGGTTGGCCGCCGTTCTGTTCACCGCCCCTGCCCACCTGGACAAAGCAGTCGAGGTCGAACCCTTCAAGACCGCCATCACCACGTTTTTCATCCGCGAATGGTATTATGTCGCTTACGCCGTGGGCCTGCTGTTGCTGTCGATGGTGCTGTTCAAAGGCTTCTGCCGCTATGTCTGCCCGCTGGGCGCGGTCATGGCCATTGGCGGGCTGGTACGGCGCCGCGAGTGGATCGAACGGCGCGTCGAATGCGGATCCCCTTGCCAATTGTGCAAGGTGAAATGCAAATACGGCTCGATCAAACACTCTGGCGCTGTGGATTATTCCGAGTGCTTCCAATGTTTGGACTGCGTCGCGATCCACGATGACCCCGCGCGCTGCGTGCCGCTGATCGTTGGGGCAAAACGGGGCCGCGCGCTGCACGGCCACCCCAATGTGGGGGTCCCCGCCGCATGACCCGTTTGACGCGCCGCCGTTTTCTCAGCCTAAGCGCCGCAGCTGTTGCAACCCCTGTCTGGGCCGCACCAGTGCGGTGGTCCGGCCATGCACTGGGGGCCGAGGTCTCGCTGACCCTGCGCGCCCCCGAGGCCACAGCCCAGCCCGCGATTGACGCAGCCCTTGCTCAGATCCGTCGGGTCGAAGCCGCGTTCAGCCTATACGACCCCAACTCAGAGTTGTCGCGCCTGAACCGTACGGGTTGGCTGACCCCCTCGCCAATGTTCAACGCCCTTTTGGATCATGTGGATCACGTGCATGATCTGACCGAAGGGCTGTTCGACCCGACGGTCCAGGCGATGTATTTGGCGCAACACCAATCGCCCGCCACGTATAGAGTAGCGCAGCGGGCTGTGGGTTGGGACCGATTGCAACGGGGCGGCGGCAAAGTCAGCCTGGGCCAAGGCCAAGCCCTGACATTCAACGGCATCGCGCAAGGCTACGCCACCGATCTGGTAACACAGGCGCTCGAGGCGCGGGGCTTGACGGAGATTCTGGTGAACATCGGTGAATACGCCGCCCGTGGCGGACCCTGGCGTTTGGGGATCGAGGATCCGACCTACGGCCATCTGGGCACCCGGACCTTGACCTATGGTGCGATTGCGACGTCCAGCCCCCATGTTGGTGCAAACGACGCTCATATCTTTCACCCGCGCGGCGGTACGCGGTGGTCCACGATCTCGGTTGAGGCGGAAAGTGCAACTCTGGCGGATGGGTGTTCCACGGGCTTGTGCCTTGGGACCGAGGCTTTGGTCAAACGCGTAGCTCAAACGGCCACAGTCCACCGCTTAACCTTGGTCGATCAGGCGGGCGATCTGTACACATTTTAGAAAAACACCCCGGCACTTGCTGTGCCGGGGCCTATGTTTTGGTTAGCTTGCAGCGGCCACCGCGCGGCCGGTCATCACCTTGACCAGATGCGCGCGATAGGCCGCAGTCCCATGCAGATCCGCGATCATACCGTCTGCCGCGACGCTCAGCCCATCCAAAGCAGCGGCCGAGAAGTTAGCTGAAAGGGCGGCTTCCGCAGCGGACCAACGATGTACACCTTCCTCAGAGGCCCCGGTGACCGCGACCCGCACGCCGTCCGCGTAACGGGCGACAAAGACGCCCACCAACGCAAAGCGCGAGGCGGGTTGCACGAATTTTTGGTAGTTCGACGCCTGCGGAATTGGGAATTTCACCGCCGTGATGATCTCGCCTTCATCCAGGGCGGTGGAGAATAGGCCCTGAAAGAAATCATCCGCCGCGATCTCGCGCGTATTGGTCACGATCGTCGCCCCCGACCCCAAAGCCGCAGCCGGATAGCAGGCCGAAGGGTCGTTATTGGCCAGCGAGCCGCCGATGGTACCGCGATTGCGCACCGCAGGGTCGCCGATGTGCGCGGCCAGCCCCGCCAAACCGGGATAAGCCCCAGCATCGGCAGCCACGCTTGCGTGAGTTGTCGCCCCGCCGATGGTCATCACACCGCCTGCGCTGCTTACGCCTGTCATCTCGGCCAGGCCCGACAGGCTGACCAGCTTCTCAGGGGCTGCCAACCGCTGTTTCATGGTCGGCAGCAGCGTTTGCCCGCCGCCCAGGGCCTGTGCCCCCTCGCCTGCCAGCGCCGATACCGCATCAGCAACGGAGGATGGTTTTACGAACTCAAAGTTATGCATCTTGGTCTCTCCCTCTGTTAGGGGGCCCGCCGGATCAGACCGCCGGGCTCCGTTGCCTTAGCTGTTCATTGCAGCCCAAACCCGGTCAGGGCTGAGCGGCATGTCGATATGGGTTACATTATGCCCCGCGCGCTGCAGGGCATCGACCACCGCATTCACCAGCGCAGGGGGCGAGCCGATGGCCCCCGCCTCGCCGCAGCCCTTCACCCCTAGGGGGTTGTGCGTGCAGGGCGTGATCGAGGAATGATCGACCGTGAACATCGGCAAATCATCGGCGCGCGGCATCGCGTAATCCATGTAAGAGCCCGACAGAAGTTGGCCTTGATCATCGTAGGCGCAATTCTCGATCATCGCCTGGCCGATACCTTGGGCCAGACCGCCGTGCACTTGGCCCTCGACGATCATCGGGTTGATGATATTGCCGAAATCATCCGCGGCCGAGAAGGCAACGACCGTGACCTTGCCCGTCGCGGGGTCCACCTCAACCTCGCAGCCATAAGCGCCCGAGGGGTAGGTGAAGTTGGCCGGATCGTAGAAGGCCGTCTCCTCGAGCCCCGGCTCGATATCCTCAAGCGGGTAGTTGTGCGGCACATAAGCCGCGAGGGTCACATCGCCCCAAGCCACCGATTTATCGGTGCCCGCGACGCTGAATTGACCGTCCTTCAATTCGATGTCGCCCTCAGCGGCCTCCATCAGATGCGCCGCGATTTTCTTGGCTTTGTTGATGATCTTTTCGGTCGCACGGACCATGGCCGAACCGCCCACCGCGATGGAGCGCGAGCCATAGGTGCCCATGCCCATCGGCGTTTTCGATGTATCCCCATGGACGATGTCGATCTGGTTTTCGTCCACACCGATCATATCGGCCACGACCTGCGCGAACGAGGTTTCGTGCCCCTGCCCGTGGCTATGGCTGCCGGTCATCACACTGATCGAGCCGGTGGCGTTCACCCGCACCGTGGCACTTTCATAAAGCCCCGCGCGCGCGCCCAGCTGACCAACCAGGTTCGAAGGGGCGATCCCGCAGGCCTCGATATAATGCGCGATACCGAAACCGCGCAGTTTACCGTTGGCCTTGGACAAGGCCGCGCGCCCCTCAAAACCAGCGTGGTCCGAGATCTGAAGCAACTTGTCCATTGTCGCGTGATAGTCGCCGGTGTCGTATTCGACCGCGACCGGCGTCGCATAGGGAAACTCTGTGATGAAGTTCCGCCGCCGCAACTCGACCGGGTCGATCCCCATTTCACGCGCGGCTTTGTCGACCACACGCTCAAGCTGGAAAGTTGCCTCGGGCCGCCCTGCCCCGCGATAAGCATCCACGGGCACTGTGTTGGTAAAGACCGCCTTCACGTTCACATAGATCAGCGGCGTGGTGTAATTGCCCGCCATCAACGTGCCATGCAGCCACGTTGGGATCGACGGTGCGAAGGTCGACAGATACGCCCCCATATTGGCATGAGTGTCGGTGCGCAGCGCCAGAAACTTACCGTTCTCGTCCAGCGCCAATTCGATCTTGGTCACATGGTCGCGGCCATGCGCGTCGGATATAAATGCCTCGGACCGGGTCGAGGTCCATTTGACCGGGCGGCCAATCGTCTTGGCGGCAAAGGTGCAAAACGCCTCTTCCGCGTAGTGATAGATCTTGGCCCCAAACCCGCCGCCCACGTCAGGGGCAACAACCCGCAGCTTATGCTCGGGAATGCCCAGCACAAAGGCCCCCATCAGCAGGCGGATCACATGAGGGTTTTGGCTGGTCGTATAAAGCGTGTGCTCGTCGGTCGAGAAGTCGTAATCGCCGACCGCCACACGCGGCTCCATCGGGTTGGCGACCAGGCGGTTGTTGCGCAGTTCCAACGTGGTGACGTGGTGCGCGTTGTTGATCGCCTCGGCCACGGCCTCGCGGTTTTCCTCAACAAAACCCCAGTCGTAGCACAGGTTCGAATTCAGATCGTCGTGAACCTTGGTGGCGCCTTCGGCAAGGGCCGCCTTCATGTCCAGCACCGCCTCGAGCGGGGTGATGTTGATCACCAACGCGTCCGCCGCATCACGGGCCTGCTCCAGCGTGTCAGCGACAACCACGCAAATCGGGTCGCCCACATGACGCACCTTGCCTTCGGCGAGTATCGGGTGCTTGGGCTCTTGCATGACCTCGCCAAAGCGGTCCGTGACCTGCCAACCGCAAGGTATCCCACCGACGCCCTCGAAGTCGGTCGCGGTGAAGATGCGGATCACGCCGGGCATGCTGCTGGCCGCCGAAGTATCGATGCTGTTGATCCGTCCATGAGCGACGTCCGAGCGGACAAAATGCGCATGTGCCTGACCCTGCAGATTGATGTCGTCGGTGTATTTGCCGCGGCCGGTCAGAAACCTTAAATCCTCGCGCCGTTTGCTGCTGGCGCCGATGCCTCCATCTGGCATTTTTCTCTCCCTAAATCTTTGTCCGGGGTTGCCCCGATTGTTGCGCTGAAGCCCGCTTAAGCAGGCCCAAAATGCGTTATTCGGCCGCCACCGCTGGCACCGACTGCCCCGAGGCCGCTAGGATCGCCTTGACGATATTGTGGTAGCCCGTGCAGCGGCAAATGTTGCCCTCAAGGTAGGCGCGGACTTCGGCCTCGGTGGGCGTGGGGTTTTCTTTCAGCAGGGCCGCCGCCGACATCACCATGCCGGGGGTGCAAAAACCGCATTGCAGACCGTGGAAGTCCTGAAATGCCTGCTGGATCGTGCCAAGCGAGCCATCCGCGTTGGCCATCCCCTCAATCGTGGTCACATCCGCACCCTCGGCTTCGGCGGCGAACATCGTGCAGGCTTTCACCGCCTGGCCGTTTACATGCACGACGCAGGCCCCACATTGCGAGGTGTCGCAGCCCACATGGGTGCCGGTCAGATGCAAATCCTCGCGCAGAAAGGACGACAGCAGGGTACGTCCCTCAACCTCGCCCGTAACGGCTTTGCCGTTCACCGTCATCGCTACCCTGGTCATGCGTATCCTCCCCTAGTGTTTTGGTACTTGGTGTTTTCATATGTGCCACCCGGTCAAACGCCCTGGCTTAAGCCGCATCATTGACCGCAGGTTACGGTCCGTCAATGGCCTCGCCTATTCGACCAATGGCGCGGTTGCTCCATGCTCCAGCTTCACCGCTCGGGTGGCTGATGGCTTAGGCCATAGCTTTCGTAAATCGTCTTGATCCGTCCGTCGGCCAGCCCGGCGCTGATCGCGTCATCGACCGCATAGGCCAGCGGTCGGTACAGAAACGAGATCCCCACCCCCAGGGTCCACTCACTGACCGCGAAACCCGCCAAAGGGGGCTGGTGCACATCGGTCTGATCGCTAAGCCCGTATTCCAGCTGCCCCAGCGGCCCCATCGCCGCCATCGTCTCGCCCGCATCCAAAGCCGCCATCGCGGCGGCCATATCCGGATAACGCCGCATATTGCCCGCCAATTGCCCGCCCGCGAAGGAGGACAAATAAAAATCGGCGATCGAGTCGTTCTCGACCGCGACGCTGTCAAACCGGAAGTAGGCGGGAACGGGCTTTTCCTCGGGGTAGGCATCGCGCCGATAGGCGATGGCGATGGACTCGCCCGCATATTGCCCAGTGAACACCACCTGCTCGGCCCGGCAGGCCAGTTTGCTGTCATAGGGCACCCGCATCATCACGTTCGACACACGGCCCCCGATCAGCGGGCCCTTCCAGATGTTGTTGCGCAGATCGGCGTCCAGATTTTCGCCGGCGGCGACGAAATTGAACTGCGCCTCGACCCCCAGGTCGGCCGCGATCAGCCGGGCAATCTCGACGTCCACACCCCGAGGCTGGCCGCCCTCCTCCCAACTATAGGGCGGGAAATCCTCGTAGACGGCAAACAGCATCGAACCCTGCTCGACGACCTGATCCAGCTCCTGCCCGACGACTGGGGGTGCGGTGTTTTGCGGGCGCGGCTGTGGGATATGATCGGCGCAGGGGTCCGCTGCCCATGACGGTGTCGCCAGCCCAAGGACCAGGCTTAGAATGCCAATGCGCAGCATGCCTATTGGGCAGCCGAAAGTCCGACGGTCAGCGTCTCGGCCGCCGATTTATAGGCGCCCGGCGTTCCGTCGATCAGGTTTGCCGCGCGAAACGCCACCGAATCCGCGATCGGTGCGCCAGACAGCGTTTCGATCCCACCGGCGATCTCGGTCAACCGGGCCTTCAAAGCCTCGGCATCCGCACCTGAGGCATCTGTTGCATAGCCAGCCAATTCGTCGCGCAAGGCTTTCAGCTCGTTCGACGCCGCCTCCATCGCTTCGCTATCGGGGCGGGTTTCGATATAGGTGCGGATGGCCCAAGCCGCGTCCTGCCCCAATAGCTCCCCAAAGGCGGGCATCTTGGTGGTGCCGTTCTGTGTATAGCCCTCGCGGAACCGCTCGATATACCACTCGTCACCGTATTCCTCGGCCTCAAGCATCCGCAGATCTGGCGCCAGCCCGCCCGAGACCACCTCGAGCCCATGGCAGCGCGCGCAGTTCTGGTTGTACCCCGAGGCGCCGATCTCTACGGCTTTCAACCAGACCTCCTCGCCCGCCACTTCCGCGCGGTAAGGGTTTTCGGTCAGCCATTCGTCACCGGTCACGGGCAAACCGGTTGTATCAACCGCCTGCGGGGCGACATCGCCATGGGCGTGCACCATGCCCGCCAGGGCGCCCGCAGCGATCAAAACAGAAGTTCCTTTGAAAATCATTGCCATCCCCCTGAGCTGTGAAAGGCGTCGCCTTCGTTTTAGGGCACGTCTCCCGTGCTTCGGTATTGGACTTTGGTTGTGGTCGTCGGGGCTGACCCGACCAAAGTCGGATTCGACCCCTCCGGCGCGGGCGGTTAGCGTTCAGCCATGGGAATGGGAACGAGAGCACTTGTGGTCACGCTTTGCGCCATGGCGCATTCGGCCTTGGCCGATGTGGCGCTGACCATCGGATATCTTCAGGTTGCCCAACCCCGCCCCCCGACGCTGTCAAACCTGGACCCGCCGCCCGAAGACCTGGGCGTGGCCGGGGCCCTGACCGGCCTGCAAGACAATCTGACCACCGGCAAATTTCTGAACCATAACTATGTCTTGGAACCGGTCACCGTGCCCGAGGGGGACGACCCCCTGACTGCCGCCACGGCCCTGCTGGCGCAGACGCCCTATTTGGTTCTGGATGCGCCCGCCCCCGTCCTGTCGGCTATCGCGGATCTGCCCCAGGCGCAGGGTGCCATCCTGTTCAACACCTCGGCCAGCGACACAGTGCTGCGGGACACGGCCTGCCGCGCCAACCTGCTGCATACGCTGCCATCGGATGCGATGCGCACCGATGCGCTGGCACAGCTCTTTGTTCAAAAACGGTGGTCCGAGCTTGTGATGATCAGCGGCACCTATCCGGCCGATGTGGTCTATGCCACCGCCATGCGCGCTTCGCTGGCCAAGTTCGGGCTGAAACTGAAGGCCGAGAAAACCTGGGCGTTCGACGCTGATATGCGCCGAACAGCGGCCCAGGAAATACCGTTGTTCACCCAAGATTTTGGCGATTATGACGCCTTGATCATTGCGGACGAAGTGGACGATTTCGGCCGCTACATACTATACAACACTTGGGAGGCGCGCCCGAACGTGGGCTCAGAGGGGCTGTCGGCCTTGACCTGGTCACCGGTGATCGAACAATGGGGGGCGGCGCAACTGCAAAGCCGCTTTGCTGAGCAGCACGCCCGCCCGATGGGGTCGCAAGACTACGCCGCCTGGGCCGCCGTCCGCGCCCTGGGCGAAGCGGTGACGCGGACCGATGCCGCTGACCCCGCAACGCTGCGGGCCTATCTGCTGTCAGATGCGTTTGAATTGGCCGGTTTCAAAGGCCGCCCGCTGACCTTCCGTGCCTGGAACGGCCAATTGCGCCAACCCATCGCACTGGCGCACCCCCGCGCCCTGGTCGCGCAGGCCCCGTTGGAAGGGTTCTTGCACCAGCGCAACGAATTGGACACCCTGGGCCTGGACCAACCCGAAAGCCGCTGCGAGGCCTTTTAATGAGAACACTTCTGCTGTTATGCGCGCTCTCCGCCCCTGCGATGGCGGGTGAGATTTGGGTCACCAATGAAAAGGACGACACTGTAAGTGTTATCGACACCCAGACATTAGAGGTGATCCAAACCTATGACACGGGCGAGCGGCCGCGGGGCATCACCTTTTCCAAGGATTATTCGCGTCTCTATATCTGCGCCTCGGACAGTGATGCAGTGCAGGTGATGGATCCAAACACGGGTGAGATCCTGCACGATCTGCCCTCGGGCGAGGATCCCGAACAATTCGTGCTGCACCCCGATGACCGCCATCTCTACATCGCGAACGAGGATGATGCGATCACTACCGTTGTCGATACGCAGACCCGCAAGGTTGTCGCGCAGATCGATGTAGGGGTCGAGCCCGAGGGCATGGCCGTCTCGCCCGATGGAAAGATCGCCATCACCACCTCGGAAACGACCAATATGGCGCATTGGATCGACACCGAGACGCATGCGCTGTTCGCCAATACACTGGTTGACAGCCGCCCCCGCCACGCTGAGTTCGTCAAAGACGGCACGCAGCTTTGGGTCAGTTCGGAAATTGGCGGCACAATCACGGTCTTTGATGTGGCCGACCAGTCCGAGGTCGCCAAGATCAGTTTCGAGGTGCAAGGCGTGCACCCGGATCGCGTTCAGCCGGTGGGGTTCGAATTCACCTCGGGGGACACCCACGCTTTCGTAGCACTCGGGCCGTCAAACCATGTAGCGGTGGTCAACGCGGAGAGTTTTGAGGTGGAGGACTATATTTTGGTCGGGCGCCGCGTTTGGCACATGGCCTTTAACGAGGACCGCTCGCAATTGTTCACCACCAACGGTGTTTCGGGCGACGTGACGGTGATCGATGTCGCCCGCCGCGAGCCGATCAAATCCATAAAGGTCGGCCGCTTTCCCTGGGGCGCGGCCTTGCGCCCCTGACGAGGAGTCCGACACATGCTAAAGGTTTTCGGCCCCGGCCCGCAATGGATCCCAAACGCCCCGGGACATCCTTTTCCAACGGCGCTGTAATGGCGGGCTTACGGGTCTCGAACCTAAGCTACAATTTTGGGGCGAAGCCCGCGCTTCAGGATATCAGCTTCGACGTGGACCGTGGCCAGTTCTGCGCCCTTTTGGGTCCGAACGGCGCCGGTAAATCAACCCTGTTCAACCTGCTCACCCGCTTGTTCACCAGCCCCACCGGCCGCATTGAAATTGACGGGCAGGACCTGGCGAAAAACCCCCGCGCGGCCCTGGCGCGGCTTGGGATTGTCTTTCAACAGACCACGCTGGATCTGGACCTTACGGTGCGTCAGAACCTGAGGTATTTCGCGGCCCTCCACGGCCTCTCGGGTCGCGCGGCGGATCTGCGCATTGACGCGGCACTAGAGCGGTTGGATATGAAACCCCGCGCTGCGGAGAAGGCCCGGACACTGAACGGCGGTCACAAACGCCGCGCCGAAATTGCGCGAGCTTTGATCCATAAGCCATTGGTATTGCTTTTAGACGAGCCCACCGCTGGCCTTGATGCGGCCGCCCGTCAGGCGATCACCGGCCATGTCCACGACTTGAGCGCCGAGGGCACCACGGTGCTATGGGCCACCCATCTGACGGACGAGGTTCGACCCGACGACCGGCTGATCATCCTGCACCAGTCCCGGATCCTGGCCGACGGTCTGGCAGCGGACATCAGCGGCGACCAGCCCCTCGCCGACCGTTTCCTCTCACTCACGGCCCCCGCATGAGCCCGTATCTGACCTCGCTACGGGCCATCAGCCAGCGCGAAGCCTTGCGCTTTGTCCATCAACGCGAGCGCTTTGTCGCGGCACTGGTCCGCCCCTTGGTCTGGTTGCTGGTCTTCGCCGCCGGGTTCCGCGCCGCCCTGGGCCTGTCGATTATCCCGCCTTATCAGACCTATATCACCTACGAGACCTATATCGTTCCTGGTCTTTGCGGCATGATCCTGCTGTTCAATGGCATGCAATCCTCGCTCAGCCTGGTCTATGATCGCGAGATGGGGTCGATGAAGCTGCTGCTGACCAGCCCCTTGCCGCGCTGGTGGCTGCTGCTGTGCAAGCTGTTGGGCGCGACGGCAATCTCGATCCTTCAGGTCTATGCCTTTCTGCTGATCGCCGCCCTCTTTGACATCAGAATGCCAAGCCTGGGCTATGTGACCGTCCTGCCCGCACTGATCGTGGCTGGCCTGATGCTGGGGGCCTTGGGACTGCTTCTCTCAAGCCTGATCAAGCAGTTAGAGAATTTTGCTGGCGTGATGAACTTCGTGATCTTCCCGATGTTCTTCCTCTCATCCGCGCTGTACCCGTTGTGGAAGATGGCCGAGAGCTCGCAGTTATTGCACGACGTTTGCGCTGTGAACCCCTTCACCCACGGGGTCGAGTTGATCCGCTTCGCGCTCTACGGTCAGTTTAACCCAAGCGCTTTGTTGTGGACTTTGGTCGCGACAGCCGTTTTCACCGCCGCGGCCCTGTGGGGCTATGACCCGGCGCGCGGTGCGATCCAGCGCAGGGGATCGTGATCTACGACCATCGCGGGGATGAAAAGCGCGGCACTCTGTGGTATGTCGGCACAATGAAACAGATCCTCGCCTGCCTCGCCCTGCTCGCCACACCGGCACTCGCCCAAGACGACCAGGGGGGCACGTTGAACCCCGAAGAGATGTCGATCAACCGGGTGTTGGAAAACGCCGCCAGTGGCCAGGTAGATATGTCGACCTGCGCCTCGGGCTATTTCATCACCAAGGCCGGGCGTCATGTGCAAGCCCGCCAGGTGTTCGAGGCCTGCGCCGCGGCGGGCTACACCGGTGCGATGACCTGGATGAGCCAGTTGGATAACAATGGTTTAGGCGCTGAATATGATCCGGATAAAGCCGCCGCTTGGGACCGCAAAGCGGCCGAGGCTGGCGATCCGGTCGGCAAATTCAACTACGGGCTGGATTTGTTGCGGGGCCACGGCGTGCCGCAAGATCAAGCCTTGGGGCGGCAGTATGTAGACGCAGCCGCGCAAGATGGATTGGCCATCGCCAAACGGCTGCAAGGCGCGGATTATGACGTGGACGCGGTGACGCCCGACGCCGACAATTGGAAATACGCCCCCTTGTTCTGATGCACCGCCCCATCGGTACGGGATGCTATTCGATGATCAGCCTCGGCAGCCAATGGCTGTCTGGGTCACTTTCAATGATGTCCTGGTCGCGCAAGGGCCGCAATACACCGGAATCTGGGGGAACGGCCAGCAGATCCATATCCATCTCGTGTAATGTGCCAACCAAAGCGTCGCCCTCGGCCACCAGCCGGTAATAGACCCCGTTCCACATATTGATGCCATACTCGCCCGACCCCTTCCAAACAAAGAGGAAGTCATATTCCAGATCCACCAGATCCACACTGGTCTGACGGTTGGTCGTGTAAGGATAGGGAACATGGCACCAATGTTTTTCGGGACCTTCAAGACATTTAAAGGGGCGCATCGATAAGAAATGATCGGCGAAAACCGCGTCGTTCATCTCAAGCGCATACCCCCCGTCCGCATCAACCCTGATCGAGGCAATTCGGATCCGCTCCCCCGCTTGGTCTTCGAGGAACACGTCGCGGCTGACCGTCTCGGCCCAGGTCGGCCCCGCCAGTGCGATGATCATCAGTAGAATGCGCAGCATATTACCCCTCCTCCGACACTTTATGCTGACACGGCATCAGCCGCCTTGGGACTTTGGTCCAGGGTCGCGTACGACCAATGTTCAATACCCCGACCCAAGCTTTACGCGAATACTGAATATGAGTTGGGCGGCGCCCCGCATCTGACACGCTGCCCAACACCAACGGCATATGGGAGGAAACCGGATGAACAGGTTCATTATTGCCGTGACACTGGGGCTGATGGCGGCAAACACCGCCTATGCCGATGTCACCGAGGAAGATCTACTGAACGATACCGCGTCCGTCGATGACGTGTTGACCAATGGCATGGGGCGGCATTTGCAGCGCTATTCGCCGATGGACATTCTGAACAAGGAAAACGTCCAGAACCTGGTCCCCGCCTGGGCCTTCAGTTTGGGTGGCGAAAAGCAGCGTGGGCAAGAGACTCAGCCGATCGTGCACGACGGGATCATGTATATCACCGGCTCCTACTCGCGGCTCTATGCGATTGATGTGAAAACCGGGCAAGAGCTTTGGCAATACGATGCCCGCCTGCCCGAGGGCATTCTGCCCTGTTGCGACGTGGTGAACCGGGGCGCCGCGATCTATGGCGAGAACGTCTATTTCGGGACGCTAGACGCACGGATCGTAGCGCTGAACGCCAAGACCGGCGATGTGGTTTGGAACAAGAAAATCGCCGATTACAAGGCGGGCTACAGCTATACTGCGGCGCCTTTGATCGTGAACGGGCTGATCATCACCGGCAACTCGGGCGGTGAGTTCGGGATCGTGGGCGAGGTTCAGGCCCGCGACGCGGAAACCGGCGATCTGGTCTGGACCCGCCCTGTGATCGAAGGGCACATGGGCACGCTGGACGGCGAAGAAAGCACCATGACCGGCACGCTGAACGCCACTTGGCCTGGCGACATGTGGAAAACCGGTGGCGGGGCAACCTGGCTGGGCGGCTCGTATGATGCGGACACCGACACGTTGGTCTTTGGCACAGGCAACCCGGCGCCCTGGAATTCTTGGCTGCGTTCGGCTGGCAATCCTGAGGGGACCGAAGGCGACAATCTTTATGCCGCCTCGCGTCTGGGGATAGATCCCGCGACAGGCGAGATCAAATGGCATTTCCAGACCACCCCGCGCGAGGGTTGGGACTATGACGGCGTGAACGAGGTCGTGGCCTATGAAGATCGCGATGGCAACAAGCGCTTTGCCACGGCGGACCGCAACGGCTTTTTCTATGTCCTCAACCGCGAGGATGGCGCCTTTGTCAGCGCTGTGCCTTTTGTAAAGGACATCAGCTGGGCCGAGGGGATCGACGAGAACGGGCGCCCGATCTTTGTTGAGGCCAATCGCCCTGGCGACCCAGCGACGGCGGCAGATGGCAAAAAGGGTGAGGTGGTTTTCGCTTCCCCCTCGTTCCTGGGCGGCAAGAACTGGATGCCGATGGCGCATTCGCCCAAGACAGGCCTATTCTATGTTCCCTCAAACGAATGGGGCATGGACATCTGGAACGAGCCCATCACCTATAAGAAAGGGGCCGCCTATCTGGGTTCGGGCTTTACCATCAAGCCGAACTACGAGGACCATATCGGCAGCCTGAAAGCCATCGACCCAGACACGGGCGAGATCAAATGGGAGGTCAAAAACCCAAGCCCGCTGTGGGGTGGTGTGATGACCACTGCAGGCGGCTTGGTTTTCACCGGCACGCCCGAAGGCAAGTTCATCGCCTTTGACGACGAGACGGGTGAAGAACTGTGGTCATTCCAAACCGGCTCGGGTGTGATCGGCCAGCCGATCACTTGGGAGCAGGATGGCGAGCAGTATTTAACCGTCATCTCGGGCTGGGGCGGCGCTGTGCCTTTGTGGGGCGGCGAGGTCGCCAAACAGGTAAGCTACTTGAACCAAGGTGGCACGCTGTGGACTTTCCGGCTGCCAGAGCAACTGGCGTCGAAGTAAGTTCGCTGGATCCGAAGGGCGCATCCCTGTTAAAGGGGTGCGCTTTTTCGTTCGCTAAGGCTTATTGCCACGTGACCGGGCCACAAGCCCCGATTAGAATGGTATCCATGATGCCGCGATCAGCCTCTGCCCCCATTTCCGGATTTTCCGACAACGGCTGGGCTTTGGTCGTCGATGACCACCCCCTGTTTTGCGACGCTTTGGAACTGACGCTGAAAACGGTCGCCGATTTCACCGAGGTGATGACAGCGGATCGCATGGAGGTTGCCCTGCAGTTGCTAGATCGCGCCATCCCACCAACGTTGATCTTGCTGGATCTGAACCTGCCTGACGTCCAAGGGCTGGACGGGCTGATCCGCATGAAACGTAAGGCCGAAAAAACGCCGATCATCATCGTGTCTTCCATGACCGATAACTCGATTATCAGCGGCGCGATCGCGGCGGGCGCGTCAGGCTTCGTGCCCAAGCACAGCCGACGCTCGGTCTTTAAAGAGGCGATCATGGCGATCCGACAGGGCGGTATCTTTAAACCCAGCGGTTTTGTCGAAGGGTCGGCCGAGGCCGAGGACACACTGCTGCGCCTCGCCTCCTTGACCAATCAACAGGGACGCATTTTGCAGCTGATCTGCGAGGGCAAGCTGAACAAGCAAATCGCCTATGATCTGTCGATTGCCGAGACGACCGTCAAAGCACATGTGACGGCGATTATGCGCAAATTGGGCGTGCAAAGCCGAACCCAGGCGGTCTTGGTCGCCCAAGACGCCAAATTTGCAAATGTCTTGCCTTCCGCCGACTGACGCTTTTATCCTGCCCCCCTGGGGGGATGTCGGAGATTATGCCGGACGAAGGCAGCCACAGCGAAAGTCGCACCGGCGTCAAACTGACGCCTACGCCGACACTTTGCACCGCACAGGTAGACTGCGCATCACCGACCCCGATTGAAACGCTCAAAGCTTTGCTTGGCCAACAAGACCTTGCCGTACTGTTTCTTTTTGTCTGCAACAGCGCCCCCTTTTCCCAGATTGTTGCCAAAGCCAACAACGCCTTTCCCGATACAAACGTCGTGGCATGCACCACAGCAGGCGAGATCGGCATGCATGGCTACGAGGACGGGCTGATCGTGGCCGTGGGTTTGCCGGCGGATCATTTCGCGGCCACCTGCCTGATGATCGACCCTTTGAATGATATCGACACCCAAAGCCTGATCGACAAAATTGCCCTGACCCGCGTCACCATGGAACGCGCGCAGCCGGACAAGCCCCAGGGCTTTGCCTTCCTGGTGGTTGATGGACTGTCGTTAAAGGAGGATGTACTGACGGCCACAATCTCGCCCGCCCTGCGGGATCTGCCGTTGTTCGGCGGCTCGGCGGGCGATGGGACCACTTTTGAGCGGACCCAGGTCGCGCTGAATGGGCAGGTGCGCAGCAATGCCGCCGTGCTGACCCTGGTGCGCACGGATCATCAAACCCGGGTCTTTAGCCTGAACCATCTTGTACCGACCGGCCAGCGGATGGTTGTCACCGATGCGGATCCCGACAAGCGGATCGTCAAATCCATCAATGCCGAACCCGCAGCGCAGGAATACGCCCGCATCGTTGGCAAGGACCCAGCGCAATTGGATCAGTTTACCTTTGCCGCACACCCCGTTGTGGTGCGGATCGGCGGGACACACCATGTGCGCGCCATCCAGCGGGTCAATACCTCGGGCGAGTTGGTGTTTTTCTCGGCGATTGACGAAGGCATGGTGCTGACCGTGGCCGAGCCGTTGCAGATGGCGCCGCATCTGGACCAAAAACTCTCGGAGTTGTCCGACAACGGCCCGCCCAGCGATATCATCGGCTGCGACTGTATCTTGCGCCGGATCGAGGCTGCGCAAATCCAAATGACCCGCGACGTCTCGACCATACTTTCAAAACATCACGTGCTGGGCTTTTCCACCTATGGCGAGCAGATCGGGGCGCTGCATGTCAACCACACGATGACGGGCGTCGCCCTGTACCCGGCGCGGGGCGACGTGTCCTGATGTCGCTGGTCAACCCTTCGGACACGATCGAGCGGCAGAACGAAAAACTGCTGCAAATCACCCAATCACTGATGCGCCGGGTCGAGCAGACCACCGAGCAGTCTGGCCTGGCCTACGCTCAATTTGAACGTGCCGCGCTTCTGGAAGCGCGGGTGCGCGAGCGGACGCTGGACCTGGAACGCACGCTAGATCTGCTGCAAGAATCAAACGCCCGGCTGGAAGAGGCGAATGTCGAGACCGAAACGGCACGCGCCAATCTGAACGAAGCGATCGAGACGATCAGCGAGGGCTTCGCCTTGTTCGACCCCACGGATCGTCTCGTCTTGTCCAACAGCCGCTTTTGCCGCGACCTGCTGGATGTCGAAGCCAGACTGGTCGAGGGGCTTGCCTTTGCGGACTATGTCGCACTTGTTTCGAGCAGCCGTTTTCTGGCTTTGCCCGACGGGGAAACCCCCGAAACTTGGGCAAAACGGCGGCTGGCCCGGCATGGCGACAGCCATGTCGTGTTCAATGTCAGCTTGATCAGGGACCGCTGGTTGCAAGTCAGTGAGCATCGGACCGCGCGCGGCGGCACGGTGATTTTGCAAACGGATGTGACGGATATCATCCGGCTGGAGCGGCAAGAGCGCGACAAGATGCGCGACCAGCAGGCACAGATTTTCCGCGCCACGCTGGACCATTTGAACCAGGGCGTGTGCATTTTCGACCATGACAAGAACCTGGTCGGCTGGAACAAAAAGATGGACAGCCTTTTGGATCTGCCCGCGCAGCGCACCGCTTTGGGCCAAAGCTTCTCGACCCTTTTGAACCGCCTACAGGACCAGTTGGTCTTTGGCTCGGGGTTTGATGCAGGCCATCTGACCCGCTGGGCGGACGCAGGTGCGGGCCGCCGCCCGATTGCCTTTGAGGTAAGGCGCGGCGGCGAACAAACCCTCAGCGTCTTTGCGCAAGAAATGCCGGACCGTGGTTTTGTCATCAGCTTCACCGATGTCACAGCCGAACGCGCCGCCGCACGCGCGCTGTTCGAGATGAACGAGCATCTTGAGCGCCGCGTCCAGGAACGCACTCTTGAATTGGGCGATGCATTGGAGGCGGCTGAACGTGCCAATGCGTCGAAATCCAGGTTTGTGGCGGCGGCCAGCCATGATCTGTTGCAACCACTCTCAGCGGCGAAACTCTTCGTCTCGTCCCTTGCGGACCGTGCTACCAATAGTGACACGCTCGATGTGATCAGCAAGGCGGAAACCGCCCTCGACAGTGTCGAAAGCATCATCGAAGCCCTACTCGATATCTCAAGGCTCGACTCGGGCAAAGCGGCGTTTGAAATCCAGCCCGTGCGCCTGAGGGCCATCCTTGGACCGTTGCGTGACGAATTAGGGTTGGTGGCCCAGGCGAAAGGCCTGGATCTGCGCATGGTCGACACCGCACTGACCGTCAAAAGTGATCCGGGTTACTTGCGTCGCATAATGCAAAATCTGGTCTCGAACGCGATCCGCTATACGGACCGCGGAAAAGTCATCGTCGGCGTACGCCGTAACGGCGGCTCCGCACGGATCGAGGTTTGGGATAGCGGCCGCGGGATCGCCGAGGAAGATCAAACGACAATCTTTCAAGAGTTTCATCGCTTGAGCCCCGCAGGGGCCGAGGGTGGTTTGGGCTTGGGCCTGGCGATTGTCGAGCGCGCCTGCGCGAACCTGGGCCACCCCCTGGGCCTGTGGTCAGCACCGGGTCAGGGCAGCTGTTTTTCACTAGATGTACCAGTGCACGAAAGCCCCGCCCTGCGGCCCTTGCCATCCGACGACGCCGGCCCGTTGAACAGCGTGTCGCACCAAGGCCTGATCGTTCTATTGGTCGAGAATGACCTGCAACTGGCCCATGCAATCACATTGATGATCGAGAGTTGGGGGGCTGAAGTGATCCACGCCCAAGATGCACAAGCAGCCCTTGAGTTGCTGTCAGAGATCGAACTGACACCGGATGCGATGTTGTTGGATTACCAGTTGGGCACCGGCCACCTGGGCACCGAGCTTTATAGGGCCATCACCCAAATCCACGGTCCGGTGCCCACGCGCATCATCTCAGCCAACCGCGGAAAGACACTGCGCCGTACCTGCGCCGATCTGGGCATCGACCTGCTCCCTAAACCCATCGACACCCACAAACTGTCCCATTTCTTAACCCAAGTCGACCCGAGCGGCTTGGGTGCGGAACGCCCCAGTCGGTTGTGATGCCGTCTGTGTTCGCCTTTGCGGCACTTTACATTGTCAAAGAAGCTGCACAAATCCGTGCCAGGACCAGCCTAAGTCTGAGCCGATGCCGAGGTGCGCGGTACCAGGTTTAACCAGACACCATTGCGTGACCGCTGGGTCATCCACGCGGCAGGTTGCGGGGTGTGCCCGGCAACCGGATCGACTTGAAAGTTGCGGATCACAGCCGACAGGATCAACAAAGCTTCCTGCGTGGCAAAGGCGGCCCCCGAACAGGCCCGAGGACCGGTGTTAAACGGAATATAGGATTTTCGGGTCGACTCGCGCCCCCCTTCGGTCTGGAACCGATCCGGATCAAACAGGTTGGGGTGCGACCAGTTCTTCGGGCTGCGGTGCACGAACCACGGCACAACCGCGATCAGATCGCGCGCGCGAACCCGGGTGCGACCCAAATCCGCCTGGTCCTGGGGGTCGCGCAAATAACAAGTGACCGGCGGATACAGCCGCAGGGACTCGCGAAACACATCACGCGTGAACCGCAGTTTGCGCAGGTTCGAAAACGCAATCGGGCCGGGCGGAAGTGTCGTTTCTACCTCGTCCCGCAGACGGGTCTGCGCCGCTTGGTCGTTCGCCAGCAAATACAACGCCCAAGACAATGCGCTGGCCGAGGTTTCGTGCCCCGCGATAAAGAAAATCACCACTTCGTCGATCAGCTCAGCCTCGGAAAATCGATGACCGGTCACTGTGTCATGCGCCGCGATCATGGAGCTTAGCAGATCGTCGGGTCGTTCCTCTTCCGGAGTGGCCAGGCGCTGGCGAACCAGGCGCGCCAACATCTCGCGGATTTGCCTGCTGGTGCGGCGCGTCTTCAGAACCCGATGCGGCAGCACCCAAAACGGCAGGCCCATCACCTCGAGCGCCATGAACTCGGGCGTGCTGGCCTGATAGCGGCGAAAAGCCTCGGCCAGTTCGTCCACAAACTCCGCCGTGACCCGTTCCGAGAACATGGTGCGGCACAGGATATCGGCGGTCACCCGCATCGTTTCAATGTCGACATCCATCGCCGTGTCGGGACGCGCCCGCAGGCGAGCGATCATGTCATCGACCGCCCCCTGCATCAGCGGCAGAAACACCTTGAGGCGTGACAGTTCCAGCGTCGGCTCCAACATCCGCCGTTTGCGGGCCCAGATGTCGCCATTGGCGACGAACATTCCATCATTGATCAACGGGGCCAGCAGCCGCTGCATGACCTGGCTTTTGGGGTAATTTGGGTGTTGCTCGGCCAGGACTGTTCGCAGCGGCTTGGGGCGCACAGGCATTAACACGCGGCGACCCAAAGTTGGGATGGGGTAGACCGCCTTTTCATAGGCCTTGATCGAAAAATGCGAGAAATCGGCCCGTAGCATACCGCGAATGACCTGACTAAACCGCGGACGACTGGGCGGTGGGACGGGTGCCGCGGGGCGGAACAAGTCGCTATGCGGGCGGTTTTGGGTCATGCTGGTGTCCATTGGGGCAACGCCATCGGGCGCCACGAAAGCGGGTTGGTTGCAGATACCGTGCCACATCGGCACTGTCCACCAAGGCCCTGCCCCGCATCAGACAGCGGTGCTGCCTTGCCACCCCAATGCGGTGGAAATATCGCGGGCCGCACGACGCACCCGGGGACCGATCTCGGCCACATCCTGGCTGCCAAAACGGGTCGTGGGCCCCGAGACCGAGATCCCCGCCACAGGCTCGCCGCTGGCATCCAAGATCGCAGCACCGATGCAACTCATCCCCGCATAGCGTTCCTCGTTGTCAAAGGACCAGCCCCGGGCGCGGATCTGATCGAGATCGGCGAACAACGCGTCCGGCGTGCTCAACGTGTTCGGGGTGTACCCCTCTAGCCCATTGCGGCGGATCAGCGCCTCGACCCGGGTGCGGTCCATTTCAGCCAACAGCGCCTTTCCGGTGCCCGAGGCATGCATCCGCGCGCGCACACCTGGCTGAAAGAAGGCGCGTATGGGGTTTTGCGTCTCGACCTGGTCGACAAAGACCACATCGCCACCGTGCACCACGGCCAAGTTCGCTGTCTCGCCGGTCTCGGCCATCAGGCCGCGCATCACCGGGCGGGCCAGTTCCGCCAGCCCTGACCGTTGAACAAAGGCCGCACCAGTGCGAAACGCCTCGACCCCCACCATCCATTCTTGGGTGTTATCATCAAACTCGGCGAAACCCTGGCCTTGCAGCGTATTCAGGATCCTATGCGTGGTGGCCGTCGGCACGCCGATGCTGAGTGAGATGTCCGTCAGCGTCGCCCTGCCCTGACGCGCCAGGCCACGCAGGATCGTCAAGGCACGGTCCAGCGATTGAACCGTCCCGGCTGAACTGTCTGAGAACGCGTTGCGGGGGCGGCCGCGGCTGCGTTTTGGCGGTGTTTGCGTCGTCATAGGCGCCTCGCATGACTTCAATGTCCAGGAATACAAAATCCGAAAAATATTTTCAAATCGAAAGTGAAAAATTTTTCTGAAAAGAATATTTGGCATTTATAACAGCGATATAACTACTTAAATCTTATTATGAAAAAGCCTTTTGAAAAAATTGATTAATACCCTGAATCTGCTATGTCTGTATGTAAGAAAAGCGGATGGAGGAAACGTCATGTACGATCAGAACCCGGTTTTCATACCCGGACCCACGAATATTCCACAGCGCCTGCTGGGTGCGATGCAAATCCAGACCCGTGATCATCGCGCGCCGGATTTCAAAGACACCTTCCTGCCGGTTCTCGAAGATACAAAACGGGTTTTTGGCACGACCACCGGCCAGGTCATCACCTTTCCGGCCAGCGGTACCGGCGGTTGGGAGGCGGCCGTCAGCAATACGCTCAGCCCCGGAGATACGGTTCTGGTCGCGCGTTATGGCATGTTCTCGCACCGGTGGATCGACCTGTGCCAGCGGCACGGTCTGGATGTACAAATCATCGAATGCCCTTGGGGCGCGGGTGCACCGGTGGAGGTTTTCGAGGCCGCGTTGAAGGCGGACATTAACCACAAGATCAAAGCGGTTCTGGTCACCCATAACGAAACCGCCACGGGTGTGAAATCCGATATTGCGGCTGTGCGCGGCGCGATCGATGCTGCCAGCCACCCTGCCCTTTTGTTCGTTGATTGTGTCAGCTCACTGGCCTCGATGCCCTTCGAGATGGACACCTGGGGCGTCGACATTGCCGTCAGCGGCTCACAAAAGGGGTTTATGTTGGCCACCGGCTTGGCGATCCTTTGTGTAAGCCCCAAAGCGCTGACCGCGATGGAAACGGCAAAGCTGCCCCGTACTTTCTTTGATTTCAAAGATATGATGGGGGCGAATGCGAACGGCGGTTTCCCTTACACTCCGCCGCTGCAACTGATCTATGGCTTGCGCGAGGCCCTGAAGATGCTGTTCGACGAAGGATTGGAGAACGTTTACGCACGTCACCACCGCCTGGCCGAGGGGGTGCGTCGCGCGGCCGAGGCCTGGGGAATGAAGCTGTGCGCGGCTTCGCCAGACCTCTATTCCGATACGGTCAGCGCGATCTATGTGCCTGAGGGCTTTGACAGCAACGCCCTGACCGAGCACGCCTATAGCGCCTATGGCGTATCCTTTGGCATCGGCCTGGGCGAGATGAACGGCAAGGCGTTTCGCATCGGACATCTGGGTGCGCTCACTGATACGATGGTGCTGTCGGGGCTCGCCACAATCGAAATGGCGATGGCGGATCTGGATTATCCGATTACGCTGGGATCCGGCGTCGCGGCGGCGCAGGAGTATTACCGAAAGTCGAAAGGCGCGGCGATGTCCGTCGCCGCGTGAGGGAGCGATGAAAGACGCCGAACCCATGTACATTCCAACTTTCGACGATGTGATCGCTGCCCACGACCGCATCCGTCCGTATATCCACCGCACGCCGGTTCTAACCTCGAGCTATTTCAACACGCTGACCGGCGCCGAGCTGTTCTTTAAATGCGAGAACTTTCAGAAGGCCGGGGCGTTCAAAGTGCGCGGGGCATCCAATGCCGTCTTCGGCCTGTCGGACGAGTTGGCGGAAAAGGGCGTGGCGACCCATTCTTCGGGAAATCATGCGCTCTCCCTAAGCTACGCCGCCGGGCGGCGCGGCATCCCCTGCAACGTCGTAATGCCGCGCACAGCGCCCGAGGCGAAGAAAGCCGCCGTCCGCGGCTATGGCGGGATCATCACTGAATGCGAACCCTCGACCAGCAGCCGGGAAGAGGTCTTTGCCAAGGTGCAGGCCGAAACCGGTTCCGAGTTCGTGCATCCCTACAACGACCCGCGCGTTATCGCCGGTCAGGGCACCTGCAGTCGCGAGTTCATGGAACAGATGCAGGACCTTGGCGGTCCCGTCGACATCATAGTCGCCCCCATCGGCGGCGGTGGCATGATCTCGGGCACCTGCTTGACCCTGTCGAAAATCGCGCCGGACATCCAGATAATTGCCGCCGAGCCCGAGCAAGCCGACGACGCCTATCGCAGCTTCAAGGCGGGCCATATCATTGCCGACGATGCGCCCGTGACGATAGCCGATGGGTTGAAAGTCCCGCTCAAGGAACTCACCTGGCATTTCGTCAGCAACCATCTGACGGATATCCTGACCGCCAGCGAACAGGAAATTATCGACGCGATGAAACTGACCTGGCAGCGGATGAAAATCGTGATGGAGGCCAGCTGCGCTGTGCCGCTGGCGACCATTCTGAAGAACAAAGAACGCTTCGCGGGTAAACGCGTGGGCGTGATCATAACCGGCGGCAATGTCGATCTGGACACGCTGCCCTGGATGAAGACGTGAGGAGGGAACAGAGATGAACGCACCGGTGAAATTCGACGACCTTGAGGTCGGCTATGACGTACCAGCCGCCATTGGCATGGACGAAAAGGACATCCAGACCCCCTGCCTGGTGCTGGACCTGGACGCGCTTGAGCGCAACATCAAGAAGATGGGCGACTGGGCCAAAGCGCATGGCATGCGCCACCGTGTGCACGGCAAGATGCATAAATCCGTCGACGTCGCCCTGCTGCAGGAAAGCCTGGGCGGCTCGTGCGGGGTGTGCTGCCAAAAGGTCTCCGAGGCCGAGGTTTTCGCCCGTGGCGGGATCAAGGACGTGCTGGTCTCGAACCAGGTGCGCCAGCCTGAGAAGATCGACCGCCTGGCCCGCATGCCCAAACTGGGCGCGCGCACCATCTGCTGCGTCGATGACATCGAGAACGTCGCTGATCTATCCGCCGCCGCCCAAAAGCACGGCACCGAAATTGAGTGCTTGGTCGAGATCGACTGCGGCGCGGGCCGCTGCGGTGTGACGACCACGCCTGAAGTTGTCGAGATAGCCAAGGCCATCGATGCGGCACCAGGGCTGAAATTCGCGGGTCTGCAGGCCTATCAGGGCGCGATGCAGCATATGGACAACTACAGCGACCGCAAGGCCAAGATCGACATCGCGGTCGCCATGGTGAAGGACGCCGTCGACACGCTTAAGGCCGAGGGGCTGGAGTGCGATATCGTCGGCGGTGGCGGCACGGGGTCCTACTACTTCGAGGGGAACTCGGGTGTTTACAACGAGTTGCAGTGTGGATCTTACGCATTCATGGATGCCGATTATGGCCGCATCCTGGACCAGGACGGCAACCGGATCGACCAGGGTGAGTGGGAAAACGCGCTGTTCATCCTGACCAGCGTGATGAGTCACGCCAAGGCAGATAAGGCCATCGTGGATGCGGGTCTCAAGGCCCAATCCGTCGACAGCGGGCTGCCCGTTATCTTTGGCCGCTCGGATGTCGAATACGTCAAATGCTCGGACGAGCATGGCGTGGTTGCCGACCCCGATGGCGTGCTGAAGGTCAACGATAAGCTGAAACTGGTGCCGGGTCATTGCGACCCAACCTGCAACGTGCACGACTGGTATGTCGGTGTGCGGAATGGCAAGGTCGAGACGATCTGGCCGGTCAGCGCGCGCGGTAAGGCTTACTAAACCACCGCCCCCAAAAAACCTCTGGGGCCACCCGCCGACGGCCCCTGCCCCGCCTTATGAACAAAGAAGACCGCCCATGAGCACCGCACCCACAGACGGCCAAATTCTGCTGCTTTCCGAAGAGGATTGCCAAAAGCTGGTTGGTCGCAGCGACGCTTTCACAGCCGTGGAAAACGTCTTCGCGGCCATGGCGCGGGACGATGCCTATAATTTCCCCGTGATCCGCGAGGCGATCGGCTATGCCAACGCGCTCTATGGGTTCAAATCCGGATTCGACAAAGCCGGGCTGACCTTGGGTTTGAAGTCCGGCGGCTATTGGCCCGGAAATGCACAGAAGGGACTGACGAACCATCAATCCACCGTCTTCTTGTTCGACCCTGACACAGGGCGGCTAAAGGCATTGGTGGGCGGTAATTACCTGACGGCCGTGCGCACCGCCGCCTCCTCTTCCGTTTCCATCGCCCATCTGGCGCGCAAGGATGCGCGGGTCCTGGGCATGGTTGGCGCTGGGCACCAGGCGCAGTTCCAACTACGCGCGGCGGTCGAACAGCGCGACTTCGAGAAGATCGTCTGCTGGAACCCCCACCCCGACATGATCCCGGCGCTGGGAAAAGTGGCCGAAGACATTGGCCTCCCGTTCGAGGCGGTCAGTCAAGAAGAGTTAGGCGCGCAGTCGGATGTTATCATCACCATCACCTCGGCCTTTGAACCCCTGCTCATGCGCGATTGGATCAAACCCGGCACGCATGTTGCCTGCATGGGAACTGACACGAAGGGCAAGCAGGAGGTCGATCCAGCACTAGTTGCCGCCGCCCGCGTTTTCACGGACGAGGTTGCCCAGTCGATCACCATCGGCGAGACCCAGCATGCAATTGCCGCAGACCTGATCGCCGCAGGCGACATCACGCCCATCGGCGCGGTGATCGACGGTGCGGCATCCGGTCGAACCTCGGACGATCAGATCACCCTGTTCGATGGCACGGGCGTCGGTTTGCAGGATCTGGCGGTGGCGCAGGCGGCGGTCGATCTGGCGGCCAAGACGGGTGTGGGCACGGCTGTTACACTGTAACCGCCTGATGTAACCACCGCTGGCACCCGCTGCTTTGGAAATGAAATGTCCTCTGATCCCCCCACTCTGCCCTTTTTAATGTGTGCCGGTGGGGCTGTGCATCCCAAACCGGGCGCCTGGGCCCAAGGCGACCGAGTGTTTCACACGCTCATCGATCCGCGCACGGCAAAGCCTTGGGCGCGGTTTCCCGCCGCAGACCGCGCTGACGTCACGGCGGCCATCGCGGCCGCCAAAGCCGCCCAGACGCTGGACTGGACGGCCGCCGTGCGTATGGACCGCTTGGGCATGTTGGAACGCCTGATCCAAGGGATTGAGGCCAGGCGCACAGAATTCGCCACCCTAATTTGCGCGGAAATCGGCGCGCCCGCTGACTTTGCTGAAAGCAAACACGTCGGCACCGCCGTCGCCCATCTGCGCGCTATCTTGGATGCCGCGAAGGGGAGCAGCGACGATATCGCCCCGGCCCCTGATCAACCGCAGCATCGCATCCGCTACGAGCCGTTGGGCTTGGCCCTGCTGATCACACCCTGGAATTGGCCTCTGAACCAGTTGGCGTTGAAAGTGGGGGCGGCTTTGGTCGCGGGGTGTTCGATGATCCTTAAACCCTCGGAACTGGCACCCGCGACGGCGCTGCTTCTGGCCGACTGTATGGTCGAGGCGGGCGTGCCCAAAGATATGTTTGCGGTCGTGTTGGGGGACGGCACGGTTGGGGCACAGCTGGCAGCACACCCGGACATCGACGTGATTTCCTTCACCGGATCGACCGCGGTGGGCCGCGAGGTCGCGCGATCGGCGGCGACCCATTTCACCCGCACAAATCTTGAGCTGGGCGGCAAATCCCCCAACCTGCTGTTCGCCGATTGCATCCTGCCCCTGGCGGTCGAACAGGGGATCGCGCACGCCTTTCGCAACGGCGGGCAGTCCTGCAACGCAGCGTCGCGTATGCTGGTCGAAACCTCGATCTATGATCAAGTGGTCACGCTGGCCGCGCAGATCGCGGACCGGTTCACACCGGCCCCTTTGGTCAGTCAGACGCAGTTTGACCGGGTGCAGGGGCACATCCAGGCCGCGCTGGCCAAAGGGGCACGCCTGATCGCCGGGGGGCTGGGACACGCGCCGGGAACCACAGGTTTCACGCCGCGCCCCACGGTATTCGCGGATGTCACCCCACAGATGGCCCTAGCCCAGGACGAGGTTTTCGGCCCTGTACTGGCGATTTCCCCGTTCCAGGACGAAACCGACGCGATCGCCCAGGCGAACGCCACCGACTATGGCCTGGCGGCCTATATTCAGACGGGCGACCCAGCGCGCGCGGCCCGGGTTGCACGCCAGTTGAACGTCGGCATGGTCCAAATCAACGGCTCAAGCCGCGCGCCCGGTGCGCCCTTTGGCGGGCGCAAACAATCGGGCTGGGGACGCGAGGCTGGGCTTTGGGGGATCCGTGCCTTTCAGGACATCAAATCGGTCAGCGGTCTTGGTTGATGGGGCTGAGCTGCCTGCAAGTCAAAGCGCCGCGAAATAGGCCTGATGGCCGTCCAACGCTATCGTTTTGCCATCCTCGGTGGCTGTAAACCCATGGCCGATAAGCGCTTTGTGTTCCTCAGGCGCCTCGAATGTCACCGAAGCGTGCGACAGGTTAAAGACGCACAGCGTTGCCTCCGCCACCTCGCGCCGCACAAAGGCCAGGCCATCCGCCCAGTCCAGAAAGGCGATCTGACCGGTGATCAACGACTGGCGCGTTTTGCGGAACGCCAGGAAGCGGCGATACTGTTCAAGCACACTATCTGCTCGCCCCATCTGCGCGCGCGCGGCCAGCGCCAAATGCGGTGCTTTGACCGGCAACCAAGGCTTGGGCGCGCTGGAAAACCCGGCGTTGCGTGCGGTACTTTCCCAGACCATGGGCGTACGGCACCCGTCGCGCCCCTTGAACTCGGGCCAAAAGGCGATACCGAAGGGGTCGGTCAGATCCTCGAATTCCAGTTCGGCCTCGGGCAAGCCGAATTCCTCGCCCTGATAAAGACAGACCGATCCCTTAAGCGATAGCAACAGCGCCGCCGCCAGCTTGGCCAATTGCACCGGATCATCCCCAGGCCCAACCCAACGGCTGACATGCCGCTGTACGTCGTGATTGGAGAACGCCCAGCAAGGCCAGCTTTTCGCGCCGCCATAGGTCTGCGAGGCTGCGTCAAAGTTCTTGATGCAATTCCGAAAATGAGTCTGCGTAAAGGGTTCGCCAAGCATATCGAACGAGTAACACATATGCAGCCGGTCCCCGTCGGCGGTGTATTCGGCCATGATCTGGAGGGAGCGATCGCCGTCGCCCTCGCCCACCTCACCGACGGACATTCTGTCCGGGTATTCATTCAAAAGCACCCGGAACTGCTTGAGAAAGCTGATGTTTTCGGGGCGTGTCTTGTCGAATTGGTGATCTTGAAAACCATAGGGGTTGATCTCGGGCGGATCATCCGCCGCCTGCACAGCCGGGGGATTGTCGCGCAACTGCCGGTCGTGGAAATAGTAGTTCACCGTGTCCAGACGGAACCCATCCACCCTCCTGTCCAGCCAAAATCGTACAGAGTCCAGCAGGGCATCCTGCACCGCAGGGGTATGAAAATTCAGATCCGGCTGGCTGCTGAGGAAATTGTGCAGGTAATACTGCCGCCGCTTGGCGTTCCAGGTCCAAGCCGAACCCCCGAACACCGATTGCCAATTCGTGGGCGGGGTGCCATCCGGGCGCGCGTCAGCCCAAACATACCAATCCGCCTTTGGATTGTCCTTGGATTGGCGGCTTTCACGGAACCAGGGATGCTGGTCCGAAGAATGCGATAGAACCTGATCGATGATCACCCGCACCCCCAGCGCATGCGCCTTGGCAACCAGCGCATCGAAATCCGCCAGATCGCCAAACACTGGATCGACGGCACAGTAATCGCTGACGTCATAGCCCATGTCCTTCATGGGCGAGGCGAAAAAGGGCGACAGCCAGATTGCATCGACACCCAGGTCCGCGACATATTCCAGCCGCTGGGTGATCCCTTTCAGATCCCCGATGCCGTCCCCGTTCGCATCCTGAAAACTGCGCGGATAGATCTGGTAAATAACCGCGCCGCGCCACCATGCGTCATCGGCGGAATGCGGTTGTGGTGTCAGGGTCGCCATCAGATGCCTTCACCCGCTCCGGCCTGGAAGGCCGCGACGGTGTTGGTCATCGGGAACGGGTCCTCGGGGGTCGGGACTTGCAGAAAGGCGCACAGCGGCGCCCATCCCTCGGCCACGTCGAAGGTCAGCAGGCGCTCGGGCGGCACCGTGGCCTGAACCTGGGCCAAATGCGCTTTGAACACGGCAATTGCATGTGCTGGATCGCTCAACTTTCCGTCGAACAGGCCCAGGTCGATCAGTCGGCGATTATGGGTCGACAGCCGGTTTAGATACGGCGTCTCGCGCTGGCCCCGCGTGGCCAGCAGGGGCAGAATGGTTTTGGCCACGCTGCGATGCCATGCGACCGGATCGCGGGTGCTGAGGATCACTTTGGCGTCCGGGTAAACCTGTGTCAGAACCCGCCAATACGCCGCCCCGGGCCAATCGACCTGGGACCGATAACCGGCGAAGATCGTGTCCCAATCGGCCGCGCCCTCAAGGGCGGCTTCCCAAAGCGGCAGTTGCTCGGCATTGTCCCGGACCTCGTACATATGGTGGCAAGGGCCAAAGCCCAGATGCTCCAAAGCCCGCCTGAGCGAGTTCGTCCCCGTTCGCCCAAATCCGGCCCCAATCACCGCAAGCGCCATGAGCTCTCCTTATTTGTTCCATGCCCTAAGCGATACAGCGAAGGTATGCCACGTTTAGTGATTGTCCCTCGGCAGCACTTTCGCCACTTTCTGATAGCTTGTCGCCAGTTCCAAACAGCCGCCGTCGGCCAATTGGCCGACGTGGGTGCGATAGATCTCTTGCCAGGGCGTGTGGCTTTTGATCTGTGGCGGGGTCCAGGCGGCGCGGCGGGCGGCCCATTCGGCTTCGGGGACCAGCGCGTCCAGGCGGCTGGTGTTCAGATCCAGGCGCACCCGGTCGCCGGTTTGCAGCAAAGCAAGGCCGCCGCCCACCACCGATTCAGGGCTGGCGTTCAGGATCGACGGGCTTTCAGAGGTGCCCGATTGCCGCCCATCCCCCACGGTGGGCAGGTGTTTGATGCCGGCTTTGATCAACGCGTCGGGGGGCTGCATATTGACCACCTCGGCCGAACCTGGATAGCCAACGCAGCCAACATTTCGAATGAATAGAATGGTTTCGTCGTCGACCTTCAAGTCGGGATCATTCAGGCGCGCATGGTAATCCTCGGGGCCCTCAAAGACGACCGCCCTGGCCTCGAAGACATTTTCGGCCCCGGGCGTCGAGAGAAAACGATCCCGAAAATCCTGCGAGATCACTGAGGTTTTCATCAGAGCTGAGTCAAACAGATTACCATCCAGCACCAAAAATCCCGCCTGCTTTCGCAGCGGCTGATCCACCGTTTTGATCACCGCATGATCCTCGGACCGTTTGCCCAACAGGTTTGCGGCCAGGGTCTTGCCGGTGGCGGTCATTACGTCGCCCCGCAGCAGATCGCTGGCCAGTAACTCACCCATCACTGCCGGCACGCCGCCGGCGCGGTGAAAGCTTTCGCCCAGGTACGCGCCCGCAGGCTGCATGTTCAACAGCAAGGGGATATCGAACCCATGCGCTTGCCAGTCGCGCACATCCAGCTCGACGCCCGCATGCCGCGCGATCGCCTGCAAATGCGGTGGTGCGTTGGTCGAGCCACCGATGGCAGTGTTGGTGACGATGGCATTCAGGAAGGCGTCGCGGGTCAAAATGTCCGAGGGTTTTAGGTCCTCGTAAACCATTTCGACGGCGCGTTTGCCGGTCAAATAGGCCATCTCCATCCGCTCACGGAAGGGGGCTGGGATCGCGGCGTTGCCGGTCAGGCTCATCCCCAAGGCCTCGGCCATCGCGTTCATGGTCGAGGCCGTGCCCATCGTGTTGCAATGCCCCAGACTGGGCGCGCTGGCGCAAACCCGGCTCATGAACTCGTCATAGTCGATCCGCCCCTCGGCCAGCAGGCGGCGGCTCTCCCAGACAATGGTGCCCGAGCCAGCACGCTCGCCCTTCCACCAGCCGTCGAGCATCGGCCCGCCATTCAGTGCAATCGCGGGGATATCAACGGTGGCCGCGCCCATCAGCATGGCAGGCGTGGTCTTGTCGCAGCCGGTGGTCAAAACAACCCCATCAAGCGGATAACCGTAGAGCACTTCGACCAGGCTGAGGTAGGCCAGGTTGCGGTCCAGCGCCGCTGTGGGGCGTTTGCCGGTCTCTTGAATGGGATGCACCGGGAACTCCATAGGCACGCCGCCCGCATCGCGGATCCCTGATTTGATGCGGTCCATCAAAAAGACGTGGATCTTGTTGCAAGGCGCCAGGTCGCTGCCCGTTTGGGCAATGCCAACAATGGGTCGTTCGGATTGCAACTCGTCGCGGGTGAACTCTTGGTTCTGATAGCGTTCCAGATAGAGCGCTGTCATCCCTGGATTATTGGGGTTATCAAACCACTCCTGGCTGCGGAACTTACGGTTGGCGCGCGTATCGCTCATCTGTTGGGTGTCCTTGCGGTATCGGAGTTGGCGGCACTTTGGGCTGTGGGCGCGGTCGGGTCAATGGGGCGCCAGCGGTTGCGGATCGATGCCTCCGGCGGGGATATTTCCAGACAGGAGATGGGGGTGGCTTGACGACGGCGGTCGGCACGGATCTGGTGAGCCGATGTTCGCCTTTGCCGCAGCGGTATTCTTTTTGATCATCACCCCCGGTCCAGGGGTATTGTCGACGGCGGGCGTGGGTGCCAGCTATGGGCGCGGCGCGGGCGTTCGCTATGTCACCGGGCTTTGGATCGGGACCAACGCGGTGACGGTTTTGGTGGTTAGCGGGGTGGCCGCCGCGGCGCTGGCTTGGGGGCCATTGCGGGCGGTGCTGATGGTCGCCTCGACCCTGTATCTGTTGTATCTGGCGGCGCGGATCGCGCTGGCCGGGGCAAAGGTAGGGTTTATTCATCCTAAAGTACCGCCCGGACTGTGGGATGGGCTTTTGCTGCAGTTTATCAATCCCAAAGCCTATGCGGTGAATATGGTTTTATTCTCGGGCTTTGGATTTGCGGGGATGGGTTTGGGCGCGGAAGTGGCATTGAAGGTTTTGATTTTCAATGCGATCTGGGTCCCGATCCATTTGATCTGGTTGCAAGCGGGCGTGGCGTTGCGAGCGATGGATTTGGCACCACAGGTGCAGCGGCGGATCAATTTTGGGATGGCTGGGGCGATGTTGGCGGTGGTGGCCTTGTCGGTTTGGCGGGGTCTGGATGGGGGCTAGAGGGCTGTGATAGGCACTTGGGCCAGGCACGCCTCGGTCTGGGCTTTGTCGCACAGGGCGGTCCCCGGGGTCATCACCGCGGCCGAGGCAGCGGCGACCCCCCAGGCGCAGGCCTGGGCCGCGCTGTCGCCCCGGTGTAGGGCTAGGGTCATGGCGCCGACAAAGCTGTCGCCCGCGCCGACGCGGCTGACGACAGGCACTTTGGGGGCAGCACAGGACCACGCCCCCTGGTCCGAAGCGACGACCGTGCCTTGAGCCCCGCCCGAGATGGCGACGATCCGCGCGACATCCCGCAGCACCAGATCGCGGGCCACGGCAGCGCGGTCGGCGGGGCTTGGCAGCGGGCGGGCCGCCAATGTTTCAGCCTCGTGCAGATCCATGCGCAAAACTTCGAGCGGCGCATTGGTGGTTTGGTGTGCCGCCGCCCCAAGCGCGGGCCCCGAGGTGTCCAGGATCATCCGCACCCCTTGCGGTGAAAGCGTGGCATTGAGTGTCAGGAAGATATCCTGTGGCACACCGGGCGGCAGGCTGCCACTGGGCACCAGCAGGTCGCCAGCTTGGGCTGTGGCCCGAATCGTAGAAAGCGCCTGGTCGATATCCTGTGTCTGCCAGGTTGGACCGGGCAGGACAAAGCGGTATTCATGCCCGCTGTCGCCTTCGGTCACGGTCAGGTTTGTCCGGGTCGGCAGACTTGGCCCCAAGGCCTGTGGCGTCAGCCCCTCGGCGGTCAGCAGCGCCGCATATTCGGCCCCGGCAGCGCCCCCTAGGGCAACCAGCGGCAGGCTGGTGCCGCCCAGCCGGGCAATGGCGCGCGAGACATTCACCCCGCCACCCCCGGGATCCATCCGCGGCGCCGCGCAACGCAGTTTGCGGTCGGGATGCACATGGGGGGTCTGGGTCGCAAGATCCAGGGCGGGGTTCAGAGTGACAGTCAGGATGCGGGACATGATGCTGTTTTGCCTTTAGAATAAAGCGATTTTTGGCAACCTATCAGACTGTGCCGCTGGAGCTAGAGGGCGATCTTGACTCTGGGTGTACTGTGGAGGTTAAATAAGAACATAAAGTGAACATATTGCTCCGAAGGAAAAGCCGTCAATGCACCCGCGGGCTGCCAGCATTCTGGACCGTCTGTCGCCCCACGCCCATCGGGCAGGCAAGGCGGCCGCACGTCTGCCGCTGGGTCTGGCCGCGCTGGATACGTCTTTAGAGGGGGGGCTGACCATCGCGGCCCTGCACGAGGTGCGCGCGCCCGCGGCACGCGATATTGGGGCGGCGGCTGGACTGCTTTTCGGCCTGGTCATCAGGCTGATGGCGCAGACCGGGCGGGACCGGCTGCTGTGGGTCACGGATCCGGCAGCGGGGATGGACGCGGGGCTTCTGTATCCGGATGGACTGGCGCAATACGGGCTGGACCCGGCCAGGGTAACACTGGTGACACCGGTCGATCTGCAAACCGCCCTTTGGGCCACGGACGAGGCGGCGCGCTGCCCGGATCTGGCTGCCGTTGTCTTGCATGTCCAGGGCAATCCCAAGCGGCTGGACCGCGTCGCCACGCGGCGGCTGATGCTGCGCGCCCAGACCGGCGGGGCGATGGTGTTAATCCTGCGCCAAAGCGGGGGTGAGGAGGCAACCGCCGCGCACACCCGCTGGCGGGTCGAGGCTTGCCCCTCGGCCCCCGACCGGATCTTTCCCGCAGGCATCGGGTTGCCGCGAATGGTTCTGACGCTGGAACGGTGTCGTACGGGCCGGACCGGGGCCTGGCCGGTGATCTGGAACCCCAAGCACAAGGTTTTTGAGCATGGACAGACAGAGCCACACATCGACCCGCAGATATCTGTCGATCGCCCTGCCGCATCTGCCCACCGACCGGATCGCGCGGACCCGTTGGGGGGCGTCATGGATCTGCGACGGACGCCCGGCAGACGCGCGCCCGTTGGTGCTGGTGCGGATGGTCAAGAGTGCACAGCGGATCGTGGCCCATGAGCCGGGCGCCCAGGCGCTGGGGCTGTTTCTGGACCAGAAACTGGGCGATGCAAGGGCGCTGATCCCGACGTTGGACGTGCAGCCCGCCGAGCCGCATGCGGACATGGCACTGCTGGGACAGATCGCGCGGTGGTGCGACCGCTATACGCCGATGGTAGGGCTGAGCGGGACGGATGGGGTGATGCTGGATGTCTCGGGCTGTGCGCATTTGTTTGGCGGTGAAGCCGCGCTGGTGGCCCGGCTGCGGGCGCAGCTGACGGGACAAGGCTTTACCGCGCGACTGGGACTGGCGGATACGATTGGGGCCGCCTGGGGCCTGGCGCGGTTTGGCGAGGCACCGGTGGCGCCGCCGGGGGATCCGGCGCCACTGATGCCCTTACCGCTTGAGGCCTTGCGGCTGGATCCGGCCTTGGTGACCAGCCTGCGGCGGTTAGGCCTTAAGACCATCGGCTGCCTGGCCCCCCTGCCCCGGGCACCGCTGACCACGCGCTTTGGCGCGGATCTGCTGCGGCGGCTGGATCAGGCTTTGGGGCGGGGCGAAGAAACGCTTTCGCCGCTGTTACCGCCTGCGGATCTGACCGCCGAGAAGGCGTTTTTCGATCCGATCACCCATGCCGACGATATCGAGCGGTCCATCGCGCTGCTGGCGCACGCCCTGATCCCGATGCTGGAACAACGGGACCAGGGCGCGCGGGCGTTGGAGCTGCGCTTGTTCCGGGTGGATGGCGCGGTGCAAAGCCTGGACGTCGAGGCAGCCAATCCGCTGCGCGATCCAGCACGGATCAGTGCCCTGTTTCGCCAGCGGATCGTGGGATTGGCGGTGGATATCGACGCGGGCTTTGGGTTCGATTTGGTGAAACTGGCGGTGATCCGCAGCGAGGTTTTTCCCGGCAACCAAGGGGATTTGGTCAGCGGGGTCGAGAATGCGGACCGTTACGAGGCGCTGATTGACCGGCTGGGCGCGCGCCTGGGCCCCGAGCGGGTGCGCGGCTTTGTCGGGGCCGACACGCATATCCCCGAGCGCTCTTTTGGCACGGTGCCAGTCACCCGTCTGGCTGCAGGGACTGCCATCAGCCCCGTCGGGGCAGCCCGCGTGCCGCCCGTCACCCGTCCGCTGTGGCTGCTGCGCCGCCCAGAGCCGGTGGACACTTTGGCCGAAGTTCCCGACGGGCCACCGCAACGGTTTCGCTGGCGCAAGGTGGGCTATGTCGCGACACGCACCGAGGGCCCTGAGCGGATTGCCTGCGAATGGTGGCGCGATGGGCGGGCGGCGCCAACGCGGGATTACTTTCGGGTCGAGGCACGCGAGGGGTATCGGTTTTGGATGTTCCGTCATGGGCTCTATGCGCGAGAGGCGGGCGTGCCCCGATGGTATCTGCATGGGGTGTTTGCGTGAGTGTCCTGGGCAAGGGCGCCCCAAAGGGGGCATCGAGCCCCCTTTGGGGCGGGGATCGCCCTGCGATCCCGGTGCGGGGCGGTGAGGGCTGTGCGGGTAATCAGGTTTGGGATTTTGCTGGGGAGGGTCTGAGGGCAACATGTGGCCCTCAGACCCGTATCAATTGGGGGGATGCGATTCGTGCCTGCGTCAAGGCCAAGCCCGCGTACCGCGGGGCGCTGACGCGCGCCTTGACCCAGACAAGAATCGCGGTGTTCGGAGGGGCTTAGTTTGCGTGTGTTGCCACCGGGGCCAGTGGAATTGGCCGTGACCTCGAATTTTTCGTTATTGCGCGGGGCCTCCCATGCCGAGGAATTGGTGGGGCAAGCCGCCGTGCTGGGGCTGGCGGGGATTGCGATTGCGGATCGGAACTCAGTCGCCGGTGTGGTGCGCGGCCATATGGCCGCGAAAGAGGCGGGGTTGGCCTTTGCGCCCGGCTGCCGCCTGGTGTTCACCGATGCGACACCGGATGTGTTGGTCTGGCCCAAGGACCGGCACGGCTGGCAGTCGCTGTGCGAATTATTAACGCTGGGCAAGCGGCGGGCGCCGAAAGGGGAATGCCATCTGACGCTAAAGGATCTGCTGCGCGGCGGGGATAGTTTGTTGATGGCCGTGGTCCCCAGCCGCGCCGCGCGGGGGCCAGAATTAGGGGCTGCGATTGCAGATCTGAAAGCCCGCTATGAGGGGTATGTGCATCTGGCCCTGACGCGGCACTTCGGGCCCGGGGATGCACGGCGGATGGCGGCTTTGGCGGGGCTGGCCGAAAAGCTGGCCGTGCCTTTGGTCGCCATTGGCGATGTGCTCTATCACACCCCTGACCGGCGGCCATTGCAGGATGTTTTGACCTGCATCCGCGAGGGCGTGACCCTGGCCACGGCGGGTACCCTTTTGGAGCCCAATGCCGAACGACACCTGCAAGCCCCTGCCGAGGTCGCGCGACTGTTCCAAACCTACCCCCAGGCGGTGGATACAGCACGCGCCTTATTCCGTCGCGCAGAATTCAGCCTGGACGAGTTGCGCCATCAATACCCCGAGGATCCGGTATTCGAGGAACTCGACAACGCCATTCTGCCCAGCCAGGACAGTCTGGAGCGACTGGTCGCCCTGGGCTTGAAACGCCGCTGGCCCGATGGTCCGCCGAACAAGGTGATCAAGGCGGTCACCCACGAGTTACGGCTGATCCGCAAGCTGGACTATGCGCCCTATTTCCTAACCGTCTATGACATCGTCCGCTTCGCCCGGTCGCAAGACATCCTGTGCCAGGGGCGTGGGTCGGCCGCGAATTCCTCGGTCTGTTACGCCTTGGGCATCACCGAGGTTGACCCGGACAAGGTCGACCTGCTGTTCGAGCGCTTCATTTCCGAAGAACGTGGCGAGCCCCCCGATATCGACGTCGATTTCGAACACGAACGGCGCGAGGAGGTGATCCAGTATATCTATGAGAAATACGGCCGCGAACACGCCGGGTTGGCAGCGACCGTGATCACCTATCGCTCCCGCTCCGCGCTGCGCGAGGTGGGTAAGGTCTTTGGCCTGTCCGACGACGCGATCACCGCCATTTCCGGGACCAAATGGGGCAGTCACTCGCGTGAGGTAACGTCCGAGGACGCCGCGCGCGCGGGCCTCGACCCCAGCGACCGGCATCTGGCGCAAATGCTGGATCTGGCCCAGGAAATCATCGGCTTTCCACGGCATCTGAGCCAGCATGTGGGCGGCTTTCTGATCACCCGCGACCGGCTGTCCAGCCTGATCCCGATCGAGAACGCCGCGATGGAGGATCGGACGATCGTCGAATGGGACAAGGACGACTTGGAGAGTTTGGGCATGCTCAAGGTCGATGTCCTGGCCTTAGGTATGCTCACCTGCCTGCGCAAAGGTTTCGATCTGCTGGCAAAGCACTATGGGCGGCACGAGACGCTGAGTTCCCTCCCAGATGAGGACAAAGCAACTTATGACATGATCTGCCGTGCCGACACATTGGGCGTGTTTCAGGTGGAAAGCCGGGCACAGATGAGCATGCTGCCGCGCCTGCGTCCGCGAAAGTACTACGATCTGGTGATCGAAGTGGCCATTGTCCGCCCCGGTCCGATCCAGGGCGATATGGTCCACCCCTATCTGCGCCGCCGCCAGGGCAAGGAGCCCGTGGTCTTCCCCAAGGACGAGTTGCGCCAGGTTCTGGGCAAGACCCTGGGCGTGCCGCTGTTTCAAGAGCAGGCGATGAACATCGCCATTATCGCCGCGGGCTTCCCCCCGGGCGAGGCCGACAAGCTGCGCCGCGCCATGGCGACGTTTCGGCGGGTCGGCACGATCCATAATTTCGAAACGCGCATGGTCGAAGGGATGGTCGCCAACGGCTATGATCGGGAGTTTGCGCAACATTGCTTCAAACAGATCGAAGGTTTCGGCGATTACGGCTTTCCCGAAAGCCATGCGGCCAGTTTCGCCCTGCTGGTCTATGTCTCGTGCTGGATGAAGGCGCATTACCCGGATGTGTTTTGCGCCGCGATCCTCAACTCCCAACCGATGGGCTTCTATGCCCCCGCGCAATTGATCCGCGATGCGCGCGAACATGGGGTCGAGCTACGCGACGCCGACATCAACCATTCACAATGGGACACGACGCTGGAAAGCGATGGCGCGCCCCAGCGCGTCTCTCCGCAACACCAACAATTGGTCGGCCATATGAAAAACACCCATGCCGTACGCCTGGGCCTGCACCAGATCAAAGGACTGCGCGCGGCGGATGCGGAACAACTGATCGCCCGGCGCGGACGCGGCTATGACAGTGTGCGCGATCTGTGGCTGCGCTCAGGCCTGAACCGCGCCGCGATCGAGGTTCTGGCCGAGGCCGATACCTTTCGCTCCATCGGCCTGGACCGGCGCGACGCCCTCTGGGCCGCCAAGGCTCTCGACCCTTTGGGCAGCGCCGAACGCCTGCCGCTATTCGCCACCGATAAAGACAGCGCGCTGCAACGCGAGGCCGAAGTGCGCTTGCCACCCATGCCCCTGGGCGAGCATGTGATCACCGATTACCAAACCCTCAGCTATTCGCTGAAAGCCCATCCTGTGGCCTTCCTGCGCGATGCACTGAAAACACAAAGCTACATGCAAAACACCGACCTGCAAAACCTCCGCTCGGGGTCCTGGGTACGGGTGGCGGGGCTGGTGCTGGTTCGCCAACGCCCCGGCACAGCCAAAGGCGTGGTGTTCGAAACCATCGAGGACGAGACCGGCGTGGCCAATATCATCATCTGGCCTAAGGTCTTCGAAACCCACCGCACCCTGGTCCTGGGCGCGCGCTGCGTCGGTGTGCGCGGACGCTTGCAAAGCCAAGAGGGGGTGATCCATGTAATGGCCCAGGGGATCGAGGACCTGACACCTTTAATGCTGCAAATCTCGGACCAGGATTTGGGTCCCGGCGCCCTGGCGAATGCTGACGAGGTTCGACGCCCCGCCGAAGACCACCGGCAGAAAGCCTATGCGACCTCGGCTTTAGCGGATCTTCTGGCCAAGGCACCTCAGATCCACAGCACCACAGCCGAAAAGCGCCTAACCCAAAGCGCCCTCCCCCGTGGCCGGAACTTCCACTAATCCTATCTACTGTCCGAAAATATCCCGGGGTTTGGGGCAGAGCCCCATCCCGCGCGTCAGCGCTCAAAAGACTTGCGCCGTCAGGCGCTCAATTCAGCTGCTGGTCCCAGCGCATCACGCCAGGGCCGGGCGTTGCCCGCTGGTCCGCACCAGGATCAGCAGCATAATGCCAATGTTCAGAAAGTTCCACGCGATCCCGTTTAAAAACGCCATCTGATACGACCCGGTCAGATCATAGATCCAGCCCGAGACCCAACCGCCCAAGGCCATGCCCAGAATGGTCACCATCATCACGAAACCCACCCGCGCGCCCGCCTCGCGCGCTGGCAGCAACTCGCGCACGATCACCGCATAGCTGGGCACAATCCCACCCTGCGACAGGCCAAAGATCAGGCTGACGACATAAAGCGACACCAGCCCATCGAACGGCAAATACAAAAACAACGCCACGCATTGCAGGGCCGAGCCGATCAGAAGCGTTCGCACACCACCCAAAACATCCGCCAGCACGCCCGAGACCAGCCGCGACACCACGCCCCCCGCCAGCATCAGCGACAACATCTCGGCCCCTACCGCCGGGCCGAAACCCAAATCCATGCACAGCGCCACGATATGCACCTGGGGCATGGCCATCGCCATGCAACACCCAAGGCCCGCCAGCGCCAGCAGCCCCTGCAACGCGCGCGGCGACAGTTGCGTCGCCGTGGCCCGGGTCCGCGCAGCGGCATCGGCCACATCCGTCGCCGTCTCGGGCACCTGGCGGCGCAGCAGCAGCGCCAAGGGGATCATGGTCACCAGGCACACGACGGCCAGCGTCAAATAGATGCCCCGCCAGCCCCCATCGCCCAGAACCCCAGACAGGATCAGCGGCCAGATCGCGCCAGACAGGTAGTTCCACAGGCCGCCACCCCCACCGCGATCCCCCGACGGCGCAAAAACCAATGCGAAACATCGGCGATCAGCGGTCCGAAACTGGTTGCCGTAAAGAACCCAATGACCAGTTGAACACCCGACAACACCAGCATCGAAGGGCTCATCGCCGCCACCGCGAACCCCGCAGCAAGCGCCGCCGCCGCTGTCCAGATCGCCCGAGTGATCCCGAAGCGGTCCACCGCCCGACCGATCACCAGATTGCCAAGGGCGAACCCGATCATCGTCATCGTATAGGGCAGCGCGGCCTCGGCCCGCGAGGTTCCGAACTCGGCCTGAACGGCGGGCATCACGACGATGATCGCCCACATCCCCACATTCCCCACCGTGCCGATGAGCAGGGTCACGCCAAGGCGCAACCACGAGGCGCGGCTGTCGTGAATGGGGTCGGTCATGGCGTGACGCTAGGCGCGCCTATTGGGATTGTCCATCATGCCCGCGCGCCCATCGCCTGGGACCGGGCGATCAAATCCACCCCCATCTGCTGGAACAGATCCAGATAGTCCAAACAAACCCAGTTCTCCATGATCCGCCCCTCGGCCGTTCGGTAAAAATCCATCACCCTCAAGGTCAACGCCTTGCCCGTCGCGGGCGCGCCCAGGTAGTCGCCCAAATGCGTCATGGTCATCGAGGGCCAGCCGCTGATGGCCGCGTAATCCCCGTCGCCGATCCGGCAATAATGATCACCGCCCTTGCGGTCGGGAAAGGCTGAAAGAAAGCTTTCGCGGTGATCTTTCACAAAACCTTCCCAGCGGTAATTGGATCCCACCCCGGCTGGCCCATACCACAGCATGTCTTCGTGCCAGGTCCCGTCAGCGCCGGTTTGCTCCTCGCTTTCAAAGGTTTCCGGGTCGAAGGCATGTAAGGCCCCCAGCATGCGCTCGACAATGTCCAGCGACGCCGGCCCACGCTCCCGATCAAGCGGCAACACCCCATCATGGGTCGCGGGGCCGGGAAACAGCATCTCGGTCCCCAGCATCGGCGGCAGCGGCATCCGCCCGGCCTGGCGCATCAAATCAACGAAGTCGAGGATGATCTTCGCTTCCGCGATCTTTCCACCTTCGATCCGGTAAAACTCGCCAGATCGCAGAAACACCAGTCTATCCGAAGGGGAAATCCCGATCAGCGGGTTTTGAAAATTCCCCACATAATGCGTGATCGATGCCATCCAATCCCCGCCAACCGCCCGCCGGTTGGCCCCACCGATAAAGATCTCGTCACGCCGCCGGGCATGACGCACCGCGCGGCGAAGCGGCAAAATCAACCCCTCCAGAACTTCACCTGGACCGCGCAGGTCATTGATTGGATGAGAAATACTCCAGCGACTATCCGCTGTCAGATGCGCCGCCAAAACCCCCGGCAGCTCCGCCTCAGGGACCGTCAACAGGCCGCACAACACCGACCGCACCGCGCCTCTGTCATCTGCCAACTGACCACTCCCATCCAGATTGCATACGTTTGCAAAAAAGCCTTGTCAAAACGCCCCGCCCGAGTCTAGCGTTTTTGACCGGGGGCGAGTGGGGCGGCGCGATGGCACAGATTGAGTTGCGGAATGTCTCCAAGCGCTGGGGCAGTTTCGTTGGGGTCGACAAGTTCGATTTGACCATCGCAGATCGCGAGTTTCTGGTGCTTCTGGGCCCCTCTGGCTGTGGCAAGACCACCACCATGCGCATGGTCGCGGGGCTAGAGGAAGCCACCGAGGGCGAGATCGTCATCGGCGGGCGGGTGGTCAACGACCTGGACCCCAAGGACCGCGATGTGGCGATGGTGTTCCAGTCCTACGGCCTTTATCCGAACATGAACGTCTATGACAACATCCGCTTCCCGCTGAAAGTGCGTAAGGTGCCCGAGGCCGAGCACGACGACCGCGTGCGCAAGGCCTCGGCCATGGTGGAATTGGACGCGTTTTTGCACCGCAAACCGGCGGAATTGAGCGGCGGCCAGCGCCAGCGCGTCGCCCTGGCCCGTGCCATTGTCCGCCAGCCGCAGGTCTTCTTGATGGACGAACCACTCAGCAACCTTGACGCCAAACTGCGCGTCAGCACCCGCGCCCAGATCAAGAACCTCAGCCACGAGCTGCAGGTCACCACGATCTATGTCACCCATGACCAGATCGAAGCCATGACCCTGGCCGACCGCGTGGTCGTTATGTCCAAAGGCATCGTACAACAGGTCGGCACCCCGACCGAGATCTATGACAACCCCGCCAACACTTTCGTCGCGGGCTTCATTGGCAGTCCAGCGATGAACCTGATGGACGGCACGGTGCAGGACGGCACTTTCACCGGAATAAACGTCAGCATTTCGGGCCTCGATGCGCGCAACGGCCCCGCGACGCTTGGCTTCCGTGCCGAAGACGCACAGGTGGCCGAGACCGGCCAAATCGCCGCCCCGGTCTATACGATGGAGCTTTTGGGCGATGCCACGATGATCACCGTCCGGGCTGGCGGGGCCCTGGTCAGCGTCAAGGCGCACAAAGACTATCGGGCCGAGATCGGGCAGCCCGTCGCGCTGTCCGTGCCCGCCAGCATTTGCCACCTGTTCGACACCGCGACGGGGGCACGTATCGGGGGCGGATGACCCCTTTTCAACCGCCCGCCGCTGCGGGCATCCGACGACCGGGCGCAGGCAAACCTGCCCCATCAAAACAGGGAGAGCCAGAATGAACCTCAAAGCCATAGCCCTCGGGCTGACCGTATCGCTGATGTCCAGCGGCGCCTATGCCGCCTGCGCCTTCGAAAATGACGTCCCCATCTCGTCATTGTCCGCGGGGTTTGAGGCCTGGAAGTCGGTGACCGACGCCATGGCCGAATGCGGAAACTTCGAGGCGGAACTGGACCAAGAGTTCCGCACCAAGCAGCCCGCCGCCTTTGCCGCCAACCCCTCGCTCTATGACATCGGTGGTGTGTCAAACGGCACCGTAACGCCATTGTTAAATGAGGGCACCATTCGCCCGCTGGACGATCTGATCGCGGCGCACGCGCCCGACATTCCCGACAACCTGAAGATCAAGATCGACGGACAGACGATGGCAATCGCGATGATGATCAATACGCAGCACATGATGTACCGCAAGGATGTGCTCGACGAGGTTGGGCTGTCGGCGCCAACGACCTGGGAGGAGGTTCTGACAGCCTCGGCTGCCATTCAGGAGGCCGATCTGGTCGACTACCCGCTGGGGGCCACGATGAAGTCGGGTTGGAACCTGGCCCAAGAGTTCGTGAACATGTACTCCGGCTACGGCGGCGCCTTCTACAACGACGACAGCACCCCATCCGTGAACAACGATGCCGGTGTCCAGGCGCTTGAGATGATGAAGGCGCTGACGGCCTATATGGACCCAGAGTATCTGGTCAGCGACAGCACCTATGTGCAGCAGCAGTTCCAACAGGGCAAGATCGCAATGGCCAATCTGTGGGCCAGCCGTGGCGGCGCCATGGATGACGAGGCGGAAAGCCAGGTCGTCGGCAAGGTCTATGCCGCCGCCGCGCCCTACGCGACCGCAGGCCAACCGCCCGCGACCACCATGTGGTGGGACGGCATGGTGATCGCCAAGAACATCTCGGACGCCGAGGCCGAGGCCGCGATCAAATTGATCGCCGAAGGCCTAGACACCGAAATGGTGACGGCGGCCAATGACGACGCCATCTGGCTGGTCGAGGGCTATAAGCCCAGCCGCCTGGCCGAAGGGGCAATTGCGACGGTGACTGCCGACCCGGCCCCAGCCTCCTATCCGTCGACCAGCCAGATGGGCCTGATGCATACTGCGCTGGGCAATGAACTGCCCGCCTTTTTCACGGGTGAGCGGGACGCAGCCGCCACCCTGGCCGCGGTCGAGGCCGCCTATATCACTTCGGCCAAAGAGGCCGGAATTCTGAACTAAACCGCGCACCACCGCGCCCCAGGCCCCTGGGGCGGCACCACATCAAGAAAGGAGGGGAGGACATTGAAATTCAAAACTTTCGCGGCTTTCGTCGGCCCCTCCATTTTTCTGATGTTGCTGTTCATCGCAGCACCCTTGGCCAGCGTTTTCGTCCAAAGTTTCCAATCCACGCAACCCGTGCTGGAACGGGTCGAGGTCGAAACCTGCACCCCTGGCTTTCCGACCCAAACCTGCACGACCGAGGTTAAAACCCGGCCCCTGCTGGACGCATCGGGCAAGATACAAACCACCACCGAATGGGTGGGCCTGGAAAGCTATGCCAATGTCTTGCAATTGGATCGCGTCGGCCAAGCGTTGGCCGACGGCGCACCGGGCCGGATCCTGACCATCGATTTTTGGAAGGCGCTGCGCTTTACCCTTACACTGACTCTGGTCACCCTGCCCTTGGTGATCGGCTTGGGCCTGGCCCTGGCCCTGGCGGTGAACAACGCCACCAAACGGCTGCGCGGGCAGATCATCTTTGTCTCGCTGCTGCCCTTTATCATCACGCCGGTGATCGGCGCGCTGTCGATCCGCTGGCTGTTCATCGGCGACGGCATCATGACCGCGGCGCTCGAGGGCTGGCTGGACCGCGATATCTCGATGTTCGCGCAGGGCTGGACCATTGAGTTGCTGATGAATTTCTACCGCGTTTGGCATGTCGCGCCCTTCGCCTTTGTGATCCTTTATGCGGGGCTACAAACGGTCAATCAGGACACGCTGGAAAGTGCGATCATCGACGGCGCCAGCCGGTTCGAGCGACTGCGCTATGTGATTGTCCCGCATTTGATGCCGCTAATTGTGTTTATCGCGCTGATCCATCTGATGGACTGCTACCGCGCCTTCGAGGAGGTCGTGGGATTCTCAAGCCAGGCGCATCGGATCACGCTGCAATGGCTGACCTTCGACTTGCTAACGCCAGACGACAGCGGCAACCGGTCGATCAGCCGTGCCTCGGCCTCGGCGATGCTGACGATGATCGGCATCGTGATCCTGCTGGTCCCGCTTTTGCGCCGCACCTGGCGCGACCACAGGGGGGCATAGGACATGGCCACGCCCAAAGCGCTGCGTCAACCGCTCAGCCTGCAAATCGGCTCGGCCGGGTTCCTTGCGATCTGGTGCCTGCTGGCGGCTTTTCCGATTATCTGGATCGGTGTGATGAGCTTCAAATCGCCCGTTGATGCCTTTGCCGCCAACCCCTTCGATGTGGTCTTCGGCCCCGAGACTTTGGCCCGCGGCAACGGCCTGTCACTGATCGATATTGTCGTCGGGCTCGTGGTGCTTTGGATCACGGCGAAAAGTGCCATGGGCTGGCTGCCGCGCATGGTGGCCCGCTACAGCCCAGGCGGGCTGATCGCGGTCGGTTGGATCATCGGCGCCCTCGCCTTCGGCATCGCCTTTGTGCTGGTCTTCTTCGGCCTGCTGCCGATCCTGCTGGACGCTCTGAACGCCATCACCGGCCCGTTAGGCCAACCCATCCTGGGCTTGACCACCGAACACTACCAGACTGTCTGGGTCGAGAACGCCTTTTATCGCAATTTCATCAACTCGATGATCGTGACGGCCGGTGTGGTCGCCATCTCGCTGACGGTCGGAACCCTCGCGGGCTATGGCCTGGCGCGCTCGGGGTCCAGCCTGGCCTTTTGGATCTTGATCATCGCCCTGGTGTTTCGCGCCCTGCCCCATTCGGTCCTGGTCGCGGGCTACCTGCCCGTCTTCATCAACTCGGCCGAGATCCTAAGCCCGATCCTGGGTGATAACGCGCCGACGCTCTATGGCCAACCCTTGGCGGTCATCGCGGTGCTGGTCTCGATCAACCAACCCTTCACCATCTGGATGCTCCGCTCTTTCTTCCAGAACATCCCCGCCGAGTTGGACGAGGCCGCCCGCGTTGACGGCTGCACCCATTTCCAGGCGTTCCGCTGGGTCATAATGCCGGTGATGTGGCCCGGGGTGATCACCACGGGCCTGTTCAGCTTCCTGCTCGCCTACAACGATTTCCTGGTCACCTCGCTGCTGCTGGACGCCCAAAACCAAACCATGGTCCCGGCCATCGCCGGCTATTTCAACCGCGAAACCACCACCACCGACCAGGTCGAGGCAGTGGCCGCCGCCGTCTCGATCACCGCGCCACTGTTCCTGCTGGTCATGGTGTTCCAACGCCAGATCGTCAGCGGCCTAACCGCCGGGGCTGTCAAAGGATGAGGACACCCACCACCCCACTTTGTCCCCAAAATATCCCCGCCGGAGGCTCTGACAGCCCCCACCAGCGCCGGGGGGGCCAATGACCGGCGCCCGCCCCCCCCAAGCGCTCCTCAGCCGCGACACCGATCTCGCCAAAACCGCCGAAACCCGTGCGGTGATCGAGGCCATGGTCGACGGGCTGAACGACCACAGAATCGCGGATATCGGCGACTTCTTCTCGGAAACCTTCCGCTGGATGGGCAACCAGGGTTGCGGCACCAAGCAGGGCCTGCGGGAATTTCAGGACAACTGGCAAAAACCCTTCCAGGCCGCTTTTCACGATAAGGTCTGCATTGATGAAGCCCGGCTTTACATGGGCGAATGGGCGGCTGCCTTTGGTCGGCAAGAGGCCACCCATGGCGGCACTTTTATGGGGATCGCGCCGACCGGCAAGCGGGTGACGATCCGCTATATGGATTTCTGGAAAGTGATGGACGGCAAGATCGTCGACAATTGGGTCATGGTCGATTTCCCGCATGTTCTCGCACAGCTGGGGGTCGATGTTTTCAACGGCGAGGGGTGGGAGGCGTTCGATACCGGTGCCAGAATCCCGCCAGCACCAACGCAAGGACAAACCGATGGCAATTGAGTATCTCAAACGCAGCAAATCCGAAGCGCGCGACCCGGCGACCGAAAAAAAGCTTCGCGAGACGGTTGAAGCGACGCTTACCGACATCGAGGATCGTGGCGACGCAGCGGTGCGTGAACTCAGCCAGAAATTTGACGGCTATGCCCCTGAAAGCTTCCGCCTGACCCCGGGCGAGATCGAGGCGCTGATGAACAAGGTCACCGACCGGGATATGGAAGACATCAAATTCGCTCAGGCCCAGGTCAAAAACTTCGCGCAAGCGCAGCGCGACTCGATGCTGGATATCGAGGTGGAACCGATCCCCGGCGTGATTTTGGGCCATAAGAACATCCCCGTTCAATCGGTCGGCTGCTATGTGCCCGGCGGCAAATACCCCATCGTCGCGTCGGCCCATATGTCGGTGGCGACGGCCTCGGTCGCGAAAGTCCCGCGTATCGTGGCCTGCACGCCGCCGTTTCAGGGCGCGCCGGCGCCCGCGGTGATCGCGGCCATGCACTTGGGCGGCGCGCACGAGATCTATGTCTTGGGCGGCATCCAGGCGGTTGGGGCCATGGCCATCGGCACCGATACGATGGAACCGGTGCATATGCTGGTCGGCCCCGGCAACGCCTTCGTGGCCGAGGCGAAACGGCAGTTGTTCGGGCGCGTCGGCATCGACCTGTTCGCGGGCCCGACCGAGACGATGGTCATCGCGGACGAAACCGTCGATGCCGAGATGTGCGCCACCGATCTGTTGGGCCAGGCCGAACACGGCACCGACAGCCCGGCGGTGCTGCTGACCAACTCGCGCAAACTGGCGCAAGACACGATGGCCGAGGTCGAGCGGCTGCTCAAGATCCTACCCACCGCCGATCGGGCGCGGGTCAGTTGGGACACCCTGGGCGAGGTGATCGTCTGCGATACCTATGACGAGATGCTGCAGATGGCCGACGACATCGCCTCGGAGCACGTCCAAGTTATGACCGATCGCGACGATTGGTTCCTGGAGAACATGACCTGCTATGGCGCGCTTTTTCTGGGCGCGCGGACCAATGTCGCCAATGGGGACAAGGTGATCGGGACCAATCACACCCTGCCGACACGCAAGGCGGGCCGCTATACAGGCGGGCTGTGGGTCGGCAAATACCTGAAAACGCACAGCTACCAGAAAATTCTCACCGACGAGGCTGCGGCCGAAATCGGCGCCTATGCCTCGCGCCTGTCCATGCTCGAAGGGTTCGTCGGCCACGCCGAACAAGGCAATCTGCGCGTTCGCCGCTATGGCCGGCGCAACGTGCCTTATGGCGCGGCGGCAGAGTGACCAAGATCACCGGCGGTGAGATCAGCCGAAAGGAGGGGTACAAATGCGCCAACGTGTTCACCTGATTACTCTGGGCGTCGACAACCTTGAGAAAGTCGCCGTGTTTTACGATGCACTTGGCTGGTTGCGCGTGCCCGAAACCCCGCCCCCGGTGATCGCCTATGACCTGCTGGGGGCCACGCTGGGGCTATATCAGCGCGAGGTTCTGGCCGGGGATCTGGGCTATATGCCCAAGCCGGGCTCGGGCAGCGTGACACTGTCCTGCAACACCCGCGACAAGGCCGAGGTCGAGGCGGTTCTCGCCCAAGCCCAGGCGGTGGGTGGCACGCTGCTGCGGGACGCGCACGAGATGGATTGGGGTGGCTATGGCGGGGCGTTCCAAGACCCAGAGGGGCATGTGTGGGAAGTGATCTTTAACCCATTTTCCCCTTTGGGTGCGGATGACAGTTTTCAATGGGCAGGGGCGTGACGCAGGGCCGCGCGACCCTCCACAAGGCGTTGATCGCCCCGCTGCGCGCAGCACTTTATGCGGGTGATGTTGCAGCCGTGCAGAGCGAACTGCACCGGGTCATAGCACCGGATGCGTTGACGCGCTTCGCGTATCCTTTGGGCGACAGCACCGGCCCTGGTGGTCTGTTCGACACCGTTTTCGCCCCGCTTTTTGCTGCCCTGCCCGACCTTGAGCGGCGGGACTATATCGTGATGGCGGGCCCCACGTCCGAAGGGGCCGATTGGGTTGGCTGCGGTGGCTTTTACACTGGCACTTTCCAGGCGTCTTGGCTTGACATCCCACCGACCGGCCATGTGGTGCACATGCGGTTCCACGAGTTTTATCGGATCGACAACGGCCAAGTGGCTGAGGTTCAAGCGCTGTGGGACATCCCCGAGGTGATGATGCAAGCGCGTGCTTGGCCCATGGCCCCCAGCCTGGGTCGTGAATGGCACGTCCCGGGCCCCGCGACCCAAGACGGGCTGGTCCCCGGCCCCCGCGATGCCGCTCGCAGCGATGCCGCTTGCCAACATATCATCGACATGCTCACGGCAATGAAACGCCATCCCGCCGAAGGCGGGCCTGAAGTGATGGAGATGACGCGCTTCTGGCACCCGCGCATGATGTGGTATGGCCCCGCAGGCATCGGCACCGGGCGCGGGGTCGAGGGGTTTCGCCGTTGGCACCAAATCCCTTTCCTCAAGGGCATGCCGGACCGGGGTCAATACGTCGATCAGATCGAATACCATTTCTTCGGCGACGGCGACTACGCCGCTGTCACCGGCTGGCCCGATATGATCCAAACCCATTCCGGCGATGGCTGGCTGGGCCTGCCGCCGACGGGCAAGAAATTCACCATGCGCAGCTTGGACTTCTGGCGGCTCGAAAACGGGCTGATCCGCGAAAACTGGGTGCTGGTGGACCTGTTGGACGCCTATGATCAACTGGGCGTCGACGTGATGGCGCGAATGCGCGAGATGACCGGCCAGGGACCGCGCGACTGATGGCGGACAAAGTCACCTCGCTGGATGTGGCCAAACGGGCGGGCGTTAGCCAGTCCGCCGTCAGCCGCGTGTTCACCCCCGGCGCCAGTGCCAGCCCCAAAACGGCTGAAAAAGTGCGCCGCGCGGCCGAGGAACTGGGATACCGCCCCAACATCCTAGCCCGCTCGCTGATCACCGGGCGCAGCCGGATCATCGGCTTGGTGGTCGCTTATCTGGACAATTACTTCTATCCCGAAGCATTGGAAAAACTCTCGACCGCCCTGCAAGAGCAGGGCTATCACGTGCTGGTTTTCATGGCCGCGCAGACCGCCGGGAACATCGACAAGGTGCTTGAGGAAATCCTGGACTATCAGGTCGATGGTATCGTCATGGCCTCGGTCGCGATGTCCTCGGACCTGGCCGCGCGGTGTCAGGCGGCGGGCATCCCGGTGGTCCTGTTCAATCGCGCCCAAGACGACCCGCGCCTGTCGTCCGTGACCAGCGACAATGCCGAGGGCGGGCGGCGGATCGCGGCGTTTCTGGCCGCGGGCGGCCACCATCGCATCGGGTATATCGCCGGATGGGAAGGCGCCAGCACTCAGCGCGACCGCGAGGCCGGGTTTCGCGCGGGCCTTGCCGCGCATGGTTTGCGCATCCATACCCGCGCGGTGGGCGACTTCCAGATGGAGCGCGCGCAGGCAGCGGCACGGAAGATGTGTTCGGGCGCCGACAGGCCGGACGCCATCTTCGTTGCCAATGATCACATGGCCATCGCGGTGATGGATGTCCTGCGCAGCGAATTGGGCCTGAGCGTGCCCGGCGATGTGTCCCTTGTCGGCTTTGACGACGTCCCACCCGCCGCCTGGCCCGCCTATAGCCTGACCACCTTCCGCCAGCGGGCCAATCGCATGGTGGACGAGGTCGTCCGCACATTGATGACAACAATCGAAACCGGCCAATTGGTGCCCCGGCAAGTGACCGTCCCTGGTCAGTTGATCGTGCGTACCTCGGCCCGCTGCCCGCAGGGATGAACCGTATGAAGGGATTTTCGAACCGCTGGAAGGATTTCCCCGACTACATCCTCGGCATCACCAAAGAGATTTGGGAGGATCGCGGCATCGCGACCCTGCACAACACCTATGCCCCCGATATCATCGTCCGCTCGCCTGCGGCCCTGGTCGTCGGCAACCAGGGCGTGATCGCCGCGACGATGGCGACGCTGGCCGAGTTTCCAGATCGCAAGCTGCTGGGCGAGGACGTGATCTGGTCCGGCACGCCCGAGGACGGCATGCTGTCGTCGCACCGTATCTTGTCGACCGCCACCCACCTGGGCGATGGCGTTTATGGCGCAGCGACGGGCAAACAGCTGATCTATCGGATCATCGCCGATTGCCATGCGATCAGCGGTCAGATCAACGACGAATGGCTGATCCGCGATCAGGGCGCGATCGTGCGCCAGTTGGGGTGGACACCCCGGGATTATGCCGCCGATCAGATCGCGCGCGAGGGCGGGCCGGAGCGCACCGCGCACCCGTTCACCCCAGCCGTTGAACGACTAGGCCCCTATACCGGCACCGGCAACGACAACGAGTGGGGCGCGAAATACGCCGATATCCTGACCCGGATCATGAGTGCGGACATGGCGGCGATCCCGGCGGAATACGACCGGGCCGCCCAGGTCGAATACCCCGGCGGCGTGACCGGCCACAGCCACCAGGCGGTGGATCGCTTCTGGATGGGTCTGCGCGCCAGTTTCCCGAACGCAAGCTTCAACATTCACCACCAAATCGGTCGCGACGACCCGTTGATGCCGCCCCGTGCGGCATTGCGCTGGTCGCTGGATGGTCCACACGACGGTTGGGGCACCTTTGGCCCGCCAACCGGTGCGCAGGTGCATGTGATGGGCGCCTGCCATGCCGAGTTCGGTCCCTGGGGGCTGCGCCGTGAGTATGTACTATTCGACGAAACGGCAATCTGGAAACAAATCTTGTTGAGCAAAGGGTAAGACATGCACTCCCGACTTCTGGACCCATCTGATATCTACCCGCCCTCCCCCGACTATGCTCATGGGATCGAGGTCAGCAAGGCTGATCGCATTGTCTACACCGCCGGGACGATGGGTCTGGAAACCGATGGCGTCGCTGGGGTCGGGATTGATCGGCAGCTTCAGCTTTTGTGGGGCAATATCAAAGCGATCCTGGCCTCGGCCGATATGACCACCGACAACATTGTCCGCCTCACCACCTATTTGTCGGACCGCGCCTATGCCGAGAAGAACACCCAAGCACGGATGCGAGCGCTGAATGGTCGGGTGGTTCCCACAACCGCAATCATCTGCGACCTCTATGACCCAAGTTGGCTGATCGAGGTCGAAGTGATCGCCGCTGCATAAGGACACCGCAAATGACACCAGACCAAATGGCCGCGCGTATCGTCCGTTATGGCGAGTTGATTCCCTGCCGCACCGCGTTTATCGACGCGCATACACCGGGCAGCGATCAGAAAGAGAACTTCACGATCATCGGTGGTGGTGTGTCCGAAGCCGCCGATCAACACGTCCATATCACCGAGACGCCCGGGTTCAACATTGGCGCCGCCGGCCAGCCGCCGAAGTGTCGTAATTCGCTGCATTCCCACCGCACGGCCGAAGTGTTCTTCGTGCTCAAGGGCCGCTGGCGGTTCTTCTGGGGCCGGTGGGGCACAGCGGGCGAGGTCGTGCTGGAAGAAGGCGACATTATCAACATCCCCACCGGCATCTTTCGCGGGTTCGAGAATATCGGCACGGACTACGGGATGATCATGGCCATCCTGGGGGGCGACGACGCTGGCGGCGGGGTGATCTGGGCGCCGCAGGTGATCCAAGACGCTGCCGATCATGGGTTGGTCTTAGGCGAGAATGGTCGCCTATATGACACTAAAGCGGACGCCCACCTGCCCCAGGGCGTAAAACCGATGCCGATGCTGACCGAGGCGGAGTTAAGCGCCTATCCCGAAACGCCGGTCCAGGACGTTGTTCGCGCCCACGTCGCGCGTTATTGGGATTTGATGGCGCTGGCGGCCAAGGCCCCGGCGCAGGTGATCGGCGCCAACGCAATCCTGCGCGACCGCCCTGGGTTCGAGGTGGATTTTCTGACCCGCGGTTCGATCCCCGATACACCTTACGCCATCGACCGGCACGAAATCCTGATGGTCATGCGCGGTCACTGGCGACTGTCCTGGAATGGCGGCTGCACGAGCCTGGCCCCCGGTGACACCTGCGCTGTCCCGCCCAACCTGTCCCACACACTGGCCCCGTCCATGACAGGCGAGGCAAGCCTGTATCGGGTCATTGGAACCGACGACCCAGCGGGGCCAACCTGGCCGGGGTGATCTGCGGCGTTTCCGCACTTTGGCTCGCCCGCTACCTGTCCTAAAACCCTGGTATGATCCCACGCGCTTCAATCGACCCCCGCACCTCGTGGATTGGGTTTCTAATGTGCGCCAGCATTGCCCTTGCGGTGTTCCTGACTGTCATCGAGCCGGCTTCGTCCCGCGGGCTGCAGTTTCCAGCGCGAACCGCCTTTTGGTTGGCCCATGTTCTGATACCCGTCGGATTTGCGCAAATCGCTCAGGTGGCTTTGTTAGGGTGGCCGCGCATTACGCGTGCATCCCCTTGGTTTTCTGTTACTCTTGCTGGCCTTGCGGGGACTCTGGCCTTTGCCCCGGTCGCCGTCGCTTTGGACGCGGCATTCCCGGTTACGCAGGACCTGAAAGATACCACCGAGACGTTGCGCGGCGCGCTGATCGAGGAATTCCTCAGTCTGACACCGCCCATTGTTCTGACATGGGCAGCGCTGAACGCCACGCGGCTTCTGAGGTTGACAGATCTTCCTCGGCAAACCTCAGAGCCGACCAAACCACCCCCTGGTCCCTCGTTTCTGGCCCGCGTGCGACCCGAGATGCGTGGCGACCTGGTGGCGCTGTCAGCAGAACTGCACTATTTGCGCGTCTTCACGACCCGGGGCGAGGATCTGGTCCTATTCGGTTTCGGGCAAGCGCTTGAGGAGCTTGGGGACACGAACGGCCTGAAAATTCATCGGTCGCATTGGGTGAATCTCGCTTACGTCAAAACGCGCCGCAAGTCGGGCGGTCAGTTGACGATTGAAACAACCACCGGCGTAACCCTTCCAGTTTCACGCGCCCGCAGGCGGGATGTTGAGAAAACACTAGACGGTTTAGGTCCGCTGTGAGAGCCGAAAACGCCCAAATCGCGACCCCTGACCCCAACCGGTCTTAAGCAATCAATCGACCGTTCGTGCATGCCGCGAACCGTTTGTGCATTCGCTGTGGTCCGCCGCAACAACCGATCCCTATTCAAAACGTGAGACCGACGTCACCCGGTCCGCTTCCATTCCGACAATCACGTTGAGGCCTATATGACCAAAATATCGAGACACTCTATCGCAACCTTTGCCGCAATCCTTGGCACCACATCCCCCGTCTTCGCCGAGGCCCTGGACGGTGGTCTTTACATTCGCGGTTTTGTTGGATTTTCAGATCTGTCATCCACCACGCTTGGCGGTGACGTGGAAAGCCCCGTCAGTTTTGACACTCGGGCCATCGCTGGCGCTGCTTTCGGCTATGACCTCGATAGCATTCCCCTCCGTTCCGAGATTGAGTTCGCCTATCGGACCGCGGATGCCGACAGTTTTGCGGGTGGCACGACCGGCGACTTTGCGTCAACCAGCCTTTCGTTGAATGCGTACTTCGATCTGGACGCAGTAGGAGGTACACGCTTCACACCCTATATCGGGGCTGGAATCACTTATGTCACCGAGATTGATTTCGATCTGATTGATGGATTGTCCGAGGATGAATTTTCGGACCGTGGCGGCATTGCTTTCCAATTGATGGCCGGAACAGAATTTGCCCTTACAAATCGCTTGTCCCTGAATGGCGAAGTTCGTTACTTCGATGCTGGCAACCAAACGTTGTCCTCGGACGACGGCCGAAACATCACAGCTGACTACGATACGGTTGAGGCCATTCTCGGTCTAACGTTCAATTTCTAATCCTAGAGTGGCATATGCGTGCCGCCACGCACAGCGGCACAGGTCCGGGGTTGTGATCAGTTCCTATCCCCGGTCCCTAAGTGCTGTCACTTCCGATCGCAGCGCACGCAATTCCTCCAGAATCTGTGTGGTTTGAATCTGTAAAGCATCCCGCTCGTCGCGCGCCTCGGCCTCGTGCTCGGACTGCATTGCATCGACGATCACACCGATGAACAGGTTCAGCACCGTAAAGGCAGTGGCGATGATGAACGGCAGGAACAACAGCCACGCCAGCGGAAAGACCTCCATCACCGGGCGCACGATACCCATCGACCAGCTTTCCAGCGTCATGATCTGAAACAGCGTATAGGCCGAAGCCGCAATCGTGCCGAACCACTCGGGGAAACTGGCGCCAAAAAGCTTGGTCGAGATGACCGCGAAGACATAAAAGATCAGCAACAACAGGAACAAGATCGATCCCATGCCCGGCAGCGCCTCGAGCAGGCCCTTGACCACCCGGCGCATCGCGGGCACCGCCGAAATCAGGCGTAACACCCGCAAAATCCGGAACGCGCGCAACACAGACAACGCCCCGGTTGTGGGGATCAAGGCGATCGCCACGACGACAAAATCGAACACCCGCCAGGGGTCGCGCCAAAACGCCGTCGGCGCGACGGCCAGGCGTGCCACGATCTCGAGCACGAATATCGCCAGGATTGCCCGGTCGGCCACAACCAGCATTGGACCGATCGCGGCCATAGCGCTGGGACTGGTCTCCAGCCCCAGGGTCACGGCGTTCACGACAATCAGTGTCATAATCGCCCGTTCGAACCATGGCGCCTCGAGGATGGATTTGACACGGGACAAGATCATTGACGGCTCCGATGATTGGGGGGCGAAATAACCCTCGCCATGTGGGGTATCCAGGCGCAAGGGTCAAGCGGGCGCCACTTGCATAGGTTTGCAAAACGGCTAGGGTTCAACGTCCAAGAAAACCCAATCGACGAGGACCCCATGGCGCAGATCCTGACGACACACGCGGGGTCCCTGCCCCGCGCGCAAGAGGTGGTGGACTACATTTTCGCGCGCGAACGGGGGCACGATTATGATGCCGCCAAGTTTGACGCGGCGATGACACGCCATGTCTCGGACGCGGTTGCGAAACAGGTCGCGGCAGGGGTCGATATCGTCGCGGACGGTGAGATGTCCAAGATCAGCTACGCCACTTATGTCAAGGATCGATATGCCGGGTTTTCCGGTGACAGCCCGCGCAATGCGCCTGCGGATCTAAAATTGTTCCCCAGCTTTCTGAACCGTCTGGCGCAGGACGGCGGCACCCCGAAGTATGCGCGGCCGATGTGTACGGGCGAGGTAACCTCGAAAGGTCAAGGGGAGCTGGAAAAGGACATTGCGAACCTTAAGGCCGCGATGGCGCAGCATGGCGCGCGTCGCGGCTTCATGAACGCTGCCTCGCCTGGGGTGATTTCGCTGTTTTTGCAGAACGCGCATTACAAAACGCGCGAGGCCTATTTGGCCGCCCTGGCGGATGCGATGAAGGCGGAATACGAGACCATCATCGCGGCGGGTCTTGATCTGCAACTGGACTGTCCCGACCTGGCACTCTCGCGTCATATGCTGTTCGCGGATCTTAGCGATGTCGAGTTTCTCAAGGTCGCCGCGACCAATGTCGAGGCACTGAACCACGCCCTGCGCGATATCCCGCGCGAGCGGGTGCGGGTCCATATTTGCTGGGGCAATTACGAGGGGCCGCATGTCTGCGACATTGACATGGACGCGGTCTTTCCGGTGCTGATGCAAGCGCATGCGACCTATCTGTTGTTCGAGACCTCGAACCCCCGGCACGCGCATGAATGGACCGTGTTTCGCGACCGAAAAGCCGAGATACCCGAGGACCGCGTTCTGGTTCCCGGTGTTGTCGACACCACCACGAATTTCGTGGAGCATCCCGAGTTGGTCGCTCAACGGATCGAGCGTTTTGCCCAGATCGTGGGCCCTGATCGTGTGATCGCGGGGTCGGACTGCGGGTTTGGAACCTTTGCCGGCTTTGGCGCCGTCGATCCCGCGATTGCCTTGGCCAAGCTCGAAACAATGGCCGCAGGCGCGAGGCTGGCCAGCGCGCGCCTATGACGCCCCTGGTTCTGCTGCCCGGCATGATGTGCGATGCGCGTTTGTTCGGGCCGCAAATCGACGCGCTGTCGGGCCGGATGCCACTGCATTTGACGCCGATTACAGCCCGTAACACAATTGCCGCCCTCGCCCAGACTGTGCTTGAAACCGCGCCACCCCGATTTGCCCTGGCGGGGCTGTCGATGGGCGGGATCGTAGCGATGGAGGTGATGACCCAAGCGCCCGAGCGGGTGACGCATTTGGCGCTGCTCGATACCAACCCCTTGGCGGAAACGCCCGAGGCGCGGCTCAGGCGCGGCCCACAAATTGCCGCCGCCCAAGCCGGGCGCCTTGAGGCGGTGATGCGCGACGAGATGAAACCGAACTATCTGACGGACGGCCCGATGCGCGGTCAGATCCTGGATCTGTGCATGGATATGGCGCTGCAACTTGGTCCAGAGGTCTTTGTGCGTCAGTCCCAAGCGCTGCGCGACCGCCCGGATCAACAGGACAATTTGCGCCGCGTTAAGGTGCCCACGCTGATCCTGTGCGGTGCCGAAGACCGGCTGTGCCCGGTCGCGCGGCATGAAGGGATGCAGCGGCTGATACCCCATGCCACGCTGACCGTGGTGCCCGGGGCGGGCCATATGCCAACCCTCGAGCAGCCCGGGGCCACGACCACGGCGCTGCTCGCCTGGATGGCGACTTAGGGCGTGCGGCCTAGACAAACGAGAAGACATCGGCCTGCAAATCCTCCGCAGTAATGCCCACAAAGCGGATTTCTTGCGTGCCCACGATGATCAAAGCGTCGGCACCGTCTTGGCGCAGCTCGGCCCCTTCCCAACGCCGCGAATGGCCCAGCAGACCGATGGTGTCCTCGCTGAGGTCAAGGTCGGTCACGACGTCATTCCCGGATCTGGTGCTGAACCAAAACTCATCCGCCCCGGCCCCTCCGGTCAGCAGATCCGCGCCCCGGCCGCCGCGCAAAACATCGGCTCCGGCACCGCCCCGCAGGTCATCCGCGTCGCGCCCACCACGCAGGATATCGTCATCGTTGCCACCGAACAGCAGGTCTTCGCCAGCGTTGCCACGCAATCGGTCCGCGCCGCCCCCGCCTTCCAACCGATCGGCGCCGTCCTGGCCGATTAAGCGGTTGTTCAGTGTATTGCCGATTAGCGCGTCGTTCCCGGCCCCGCCGCGCGCCACCTCGATCCAGGTCCCGTCAGCGATCAGCATATTGCCCCGCAGTCCGAAGACATCCGATGCCGCACCCGGGTTCAGATCGATCCGCTGGCCATACAGACTGCCGGATCCGTCAAAGCTGTCCCGCCCGCCATTGTCCACAATCGTGAAGGCCACCGGTCCAGCGACGTCAGCCAGATCATCATAGACCCCACCCGCCGTCGAGCCATAACCATAGATCGTGTCGTCCGACCGCAGATCCGCGGGCAACTCGTAAAGCGCCTGGATTGCCGCGATATCCGCAGGCATCGGCGTGACCACCCACGCGAAGGACGCATCGACCGTCGGGTTCGCTGTTTGCGAGAAATAGGACATGACCGACATTTGCCAGCTGTCATTCGCGAACAAATTGCTGGTCCCAAAGTTCGCGCTGCCATTGTAGTTGCCGGCATGGCCCAGCCCCAGTGCGTGCCCCACCTCGTGCAGAAAAGTCTGATAGCTGTAGCTGTCCAGGCCATGGCCGTAGCTGTCGGTCCAGCTTTGGCTGACGTTGATATGTGCGGTCGCGATATCGTCGCCCGTCACTTGCAGGCTGGCATAGGCGCCCGGGCGGTTGTCATCCATTGTGATCTCGGCACCGCCGGAGACTTCCAAAAAGCTGATGCCTGTAAAAGTGGTCCAGGTATCCAGGGCTACGCGCGCAATCTGTTGGACCGGCGCGGAAAGTTTTGACAGATCGACCGTGATCATGGGATCCTGGTCCAAGTCAAAGGCGCGCCGGTCGCGGCCCGTGGCGGCCCAATACCCGTCTGTCAATTGAGTGGCGATCTGTTCGGGCGACTGGATCGGGCCCCATTCGGCTGCCTCGGTAAGGTCGGTAAACTCTGGTGTCCGATCCAGGCCACAGCACATCGGACAGCCACACTCAGCAATTGGGGGCAACGCGTAGCGGTCGTCAGCCCCGATCTGGTCTTGATACATTGATGGAAACCCCTTTCCCCACGCCAGTTGGCGATGGGGTCAGGAATGCCCGGTTAAGGTCTCTAAGTTATTGAGAAAGTCTTACCCAATGGTTGGCTGGTTAAGGTTTGTTAATTTGGTTAAGCTTTCTTCATTCGGTTAAGCATCATTAAGCTGGTTAACTCGCCTTCGCCAACAACGCCGCGTTTCCGCCAGCAGCCGTGGTGTCGATGCTGACATGCCGCTCGATCTGACAAAACGGCCTGATGTCCGCCTCGGCCAACAAGGGCAGGATCGGCCCTGGTCGGGCCGCCAGGGCGGTGCGGGCCGCCTGCTGATCCGACGTGGTGCTCCATAAGGCTACCGCCGCAAAACCCGTCAGGTCGGTCAGCGACTGGTGCGAAAGCCGCCCATCAATCCCCTGGGCTGCCGTCAACCCCGGCGCAACGGCCACCGTAGTGCACCCGACCGACTGGGCTTGCGCCGCTTGCGCCAAAGCGTCCTCGGCGTTGGGGCCCAGGCACAGGATCGTGCCGCGCGGCAGGGTGGTCAGACGGTTGGACTCGCCGGTGGGTCCCGGCAGGCTGGACGTTTGCCCTGCCACCGAAGTCCCGCGCGCCGCATCAAGCGCCGCTTGCACAAGCGCTGGGTCCGCCAAAGCCCCCGGCGTGATGTCCCCGGACCGCACATCCCCCCGCCGGAACCGTTGCACATAAGCGGGTCCGCCCGCCTTTGGGCCCGTGCCCGACATCTCCTCCCCCCCGAACGGCTGGGAGCCGACGACCGCGCCGATCTGATTGCGGTTCACATAGATATTCCCGACCCGTAGCTTTGCGGTGACCTGCGCAATCCGATCATCGATCCTTGAATGCATGCCAAAGGTCAGCCCATAGCCGCTGTCATTGATCGTCGAGACAACCTTGTCCAGAGCTGAGGCCCGATAGATCGCGACATGCAGAACTGGCCCAAAGATCTCTTCCTCCAGCGCTTCAATGCCGGTCACCTGCACCACCGCAGGTGCGACGAACGTCCCCCGACTTGGGGCCGTCAGCCGTTTCAGCAAACGCCCCTCGGCCGCGGCCGCATCAACGTAGGTATCAATTTTGCGCTTGGCCGCGACATCGATCACCGGGCCCACATCCGTGTCGCGCACCCACGGCGGGCCGACCACCAACGCATCCATCGCCCCATATAGCATCTTCAAGAAACTGGGGGCGATGTCTTGCTGCAAATAGAGCACCCGCAGGGCCGAGCATCGCTGTCCCGCCGACTGAAAGGCCGAGGCAACGACGTCGCGCACCGCCTGCTCGGGCAGCGCTGTGCTGTCCACGATCATCGCATTCAGCCCACCAGTTTCCGCGATGAGCGGGGCCGCTGGTTCCACCACCGGGGCCATGGCGCGATGAATGGCCTGCGCCGTCGTGGTCGATCCGGTGAAACACATCCCGTTCAGCCGTGGCTCGGCGCTTAGGGCGGCACCCACCACAGCCCCTGGACCGGGCAACAACTGCAGTGCTGTGCGCGGCACGCCCGCTTTATGCAGCAACTCAGTGCCCAGGGCCGCCGTCAGAACCGTCGCCTCGGCCGGTTTGGCCAGAACAGCGTTGCCCGCCGCCAGGGCCGCCGCGATCTGCCCAGTGAAAATCGCCAGTGGGAAGTTCCACGGCGAGATACAGGCGACCAGCCCGCGCATCTGGCTTTCGGGAGCGTCCTCGGCCCTGGCCGCGTAATACCGCAGAAAGTCCACCGCCTCGCGCAATTCAGCGACGGCGTCCAAGGGCGTTTTGCCCGCTTCCCGCGCCAAGAGGGCAAAGACCTCGCCAAAACGGGCTTCATATAGGTCCGCCGCCCGACGCAGAACGGCCGCACGTGCGGCGGCGGGGATGCCCCAAGGATCCGCCGCTTGCACAGCGATTGGCACCGCTTCCGCCGTGCAATCGCGCACGTGGCCCACCAAGTCGTTGGGATCGGCTGGATTATGCACAGCGCGTACGGAGGCGGCTGCGGACTCGCCCGCCAGCACTGGGGCGGCCGTCCAAACATGAGTGCAGTGCTTTTCGCGCGCAGCCTCAATCTGCGCCCAATCTACCGGATCCGCCAAATCCCATCCGCGCGCGTTCGCACGCTCCCCCCCGAAAAGCGACTGTGGCGCCATGACCGCCTCACCGGGGGTACCAATCGGCCCCTCGAAAGGATCGCTGACGATCTCGTCCGGGGGCACATCTTCGTTCAAAATCTGATGCACAAATGAGCTGTTGGCGCCGTTTTCCAGCAGCCGCCGCACCAGATAGGCCAGCAGATCCCTATGCGCGCCGACCGGCGCATAGATCCGACATCGCGGCACCTCGGCACCGATCAATCCATCGTACAGCGTATCGCCCATGCCGTGCAGCCGTTGAAACTCAAAGGCCTCGGGGTCTGCCCCCATGCTTAGGATCGCGGCCACCGTATGCGCATTATGCGTGGCAAACTGGGGATAGATCCGATCCGACAGCCGCAACAACCGATGCGCGCAACACAGATAGGACGCATCCGTCGCCGCCTTGCGAGTAAATACCGGGAAAGTGCCGTGCCCGCCCATCTGCGCGCGCTTCACCTCGGTGTCCCAATAGGCGCCTTTGACCAGGCGCACCATAATCCTGCGGTCCAGACTGACCGCCAGCGCATGCAGCCAATCGATCACCGGGGCGGCCCGCTTGCCATAGGCCTGAACCACAACGCCAAACCCGTCCCATCCGGCCAGGGCCGGATCGCGCAGCAGCGCTTCGATCACATCCAACGACAGATCCAGGCGGTCGGCTTCCTCGGCGTCGATGTTCAACCCCATGCCAGCCTCGGCCGCCATCTGGCACAGACGGGCCGCGCGTGGAACCAACTCTGTCATCACCCGCGCGTGCTGCGCCGCCTCATAGCGCGGATGCAGCGCGGAGAGTTTTATGGAAATCCCCGGCCGGGTTCGAATATCGCCCTGCCCCTGTTCGACCGCCAAACGTGCGATGGCATCCGCATAGGCGCGATAGTAAGTGTCCGCATCGGCATCGGTCAGCGCCGCCTCGCCCAGCATGTCATAGGAAAACGTGTATCCCGCCTTGGCCCGGTCGGCGCCGCGCGTCAGCGCCTCGTCAATCGTCTGGCCCAGCACGAACTGATGTCCCAATTCCTTCATGGCGCGGCTTACGGCGGCGCGGATCACCGGCTCACCCAGCCGCTGGATCGCCTGGCGCAAATGCCCAACCACCCCGGGGCCGCCATCCCGCACCACAACCCCGGTCAGCATTAGGGCCCAGGTCGAGGCGTTCACCAGCGACGAACTGGATTTGCCCAGGTGTTTGCCCCAATCCGAGGGCGCGATCTTGTCCTCGATCAACGCATCAATCGTGGGGGCATCCGGCACCCGCAACAGCGCCTCGGCCAGGCACATCAGCGCCACGCCTTCATCCGTCGAAAGACCATATTCCGCCAAGAACACCTCCATCAGCCCAGGCGTGCCATCGCTGCGCATCCGCCGCACCAAATCCAACGCCAACGCCCCACCGGCCTGTCGTTGCGCCACCGTGGGCTGATCCTGAGCGCAGAGGTTTTGCAGCACCTCCGCCTCGGTCTTGTGCGCCGCTGCCCTGATGGTGTGGCGAAGATCAGACAGATTAGGCATGACAGCCCCCCAAAAGCCGTGAGACGATTGGCTGCAAGCCTAGCAGAAAGGCGCACGGCAAATTTCCTGAAAATTTGGAATTTACAGGTAGATATCCTCAATTTTTCGCGATATTCAGGCGATATGGAGAGATATGAGCCGGAAGCGAGCCCACTGGACCGCACAGATCGAAAACTGCTGCAAATCCTGCGCGGCGAGGGGCGCATTCCCCTGACCGAGTTGGCCGCCCGTGCGGGCCTGTCCAAAAGCCCCTGCCAGGCCCGTTTTCGCCGCCTTCAGGATCAAGGCTACATCCGTGGGTTTCGCACGGTGCTGGACCACCAAAAGCTGGGACAGGACCACATTGCCTTTGCCGAGGTTCGCCTGACCGATACGACCGAAACGGCCCTTCAGGCGTTTAATACCGCCGTTTCGGCCGTGCCCGAGATTGAGGAATGCCATATGATCGCGGGGGCATTCGACTATCTGCTCAAAATTCGCACCCGCGATATCCGCGCCTATCGTCAGATCCTGGGCGAAACTATCTCGGCCCTGCCGCATGTTGGCAGCACCTCCACGCATGTGTCCATGCAGGCGGTCAAGGACGGCGGCTAATTGTAATGCGCGAGGCGGAAACCAGCCCTCGGCTCGCCCGCTAACCCTCGGACATCGCCCGATCGGCGATCACTCGCACGGGTTTCAACAGGTAGTTCAGCACCGTGCGCCGGTCCGTGCGGATGTCCGCCGTCACCGTCATTCCCGGCGTCACCCGCCTTTGACCCGATGTCGCCTGGGACATCGCGCGATCATCAAATACCAGTCGAACCCGAAAAATTTTTGAACCATCCGGCAAGGTCACCGAGGTTGGTGAGACACGCTCAACGGTTGCATCAATCACCCCAAAGCGTGTGAAATCATGGGTCAAGACCTTGAGGCTCGCGGTGCGCCCCGGTGCCACACCATTGATCTTGTCGGCCGAGACATCGATCTCGGCAAAGACCTGGGTGTCCATTGGCACAATCTCGGCCACAACCGCGCCCTGGGCGACGACCTGACCAATATTCTGAATGCCCAGGGCCTGTACCACCCCTGTTGAAGGTGCGGTGATGACCGTCCGGTTCAGCCGATCCGACAATTGCGTCGCGGTTTGACTGGCCACCGCCAGGTTTTCGCGCAGCGCTTCCACCTCGCGCGCGGCATCACGGCGGATACTCGCAAGCATCTCGGCCTCTCTCGCGTGCGACCGGCTGATCGAGGCTTGGTGCACCGCGCGTTCACCGCTGATTTGTTGCAGCTCCCCTTCCAGTCGCACCATCTCGCGCCGCACATTTTCCAACTCCTGGGTCGAGACGAGCCCATCTGCCTTCAGTCGGTCCAAGCGCGCGGCCCGGGCCCCCAGGATTTCCAATTCGTCCTGGCTTTTGGCTTCGCGGGCTGAAAGGCCCACCAGTTCGGCCTCAAGAACCTCGCGATCTGCGCGAAACACCTCGATCTGCGCCAAACGATACGACCACTCGGCGGCCGAGGTTGGGTCCAAATACACCTCGGGCGCGGCATAGGCCTGCAAAAAGGCCTCTGCTCGGACCAATTGTTGCTCCAAACGTTCCGTTTCGGCCCTTGTTTTTTCCAACTCGGCCCGCACCGTCGTCCGGTCCAAGGTGATCAGGGGTTCACCTTGGCGGACGAGGTCACCCTCCTCAACATGGACTTTGGCGACGATCCCGCCCTCCAAATGCTCGGCCTGCTGTGTGAGGCCCGTCGGGCGGATTTGTCCCGTACCGGTGACAACCTCGTAGACCGGTGTGACCGAAGACCAGGCGATGAAGCCGCAGAGGGTGACGACCACACCCCAGATCGTGAGGCGAATGAACGCGGGGTTATAAGGCTCTTCAAGGAACCGGCTGGCAGACAGCTCGGTCATATGAGCCTCGGCCGTGGTCGACTGGGGCTTGGGGACGTTGGTCATTTTGGCACCTGCGGTGAAGTCAAACTCTGAATACGGCCGCCCGCCAGGACCAGCCTTACGTCGGCGGATTGGGCGACTGTTGGGTTGGCACTTACAAGAAAGACGGTCGTGGTGGCCCGCCTGGCCTGGAACGCCGCGATCAATCGAGACTCCTGCTCGGGGCGCAGGGGGGACGAGGGGGCATCGAACAGAATGATGCCAGGGCGGCGGAGCAGAACCTGAGCCGCCGCGATCATCGTTCGCAACCCGCCGGTCATGCGGGCTTGTTGCGCATGGTTCAGACGCGTATCGAACCCCTCGGGCAAGGCCAGGATCTGATCCAGGATCCCCAGTTCCCGCGCAATATCATGCAGCTCCACAAGCCGCGCTTCGGGCGCCGCCAAGAACAGGTTTTGCGCCACAGTGCCATGGAACACCAGGCTTTGATTGGTGATATAACCGATCTTCTCGGCCAGATCCTGCGGGGCGATTTGCTGGATATTCGTCCCCCCCACCTGGACCGAGCCGGATTGCGCGGGATATTGCCCCGCGATCGCCCGCAACAACGTGGATTTGCCGCCGCCAGAGGGCCCATCGACGACCACCATATGTCCCGCGGGAACTTGCAGCGAAACGCCCGCCAAGGCGGGGGTCGCGGCACGCGGATAACGAACCACCAGGTTTTCGACGTCCACGCGCGGCTCCAGATGTTTCACCAGGCCGGATCTTGGGGCATTCATATTCGGGTCGATGCGCATCAGCGCGTCGATCTGCTTAAGCAGCATGCCCAGTTCGGGCGTGCGCACGGCCACCAGCAGCGCCTGTTGCACCGGGGCCAGCAGGCGCCAAACCAGGATCGTCACCGCGACCAGCTGTCCCCCGGTGATCTGCCCCTCGATCACCAAAGCCGCACCGCACAGCAGAACCGTGCCGCCGGACAATGGCGTTGCGGCGGTGGTCAGGGTGGACAAGATCCGGTTGTGTCTTTCCATTGCCATGCGGGCATCGACCGACTGCGCTGCGCTGGTGGCGATCCGTTTGGACCACACATCAGACAGGCCCATCGCCGCGATTTGCGAGCGTCGGCCCAGGGTTTCCAGGATCAGCCGCAGATGCTCGGTCCGGTGGCGTGACAGGGTTTTGCTGGCGCGCGAGATCCGGGGATAAAGCAACACCACCGCCACTGCGAAAAGGCTGACAAACCCGAACGATATCGCCGCCAGCATGGGGCTGATAAAGCCAATGGCGAATAGTAACAAAAGCAAGAACGGCACCTCAAGCAGGACCGCCACGACAGGCCCGTTAAAGAAATCCCGCACCGTTTCGAACTGCTTGAGGCGACTGATCTGATCGCTGATCGAGGCAGAGGTCAGCATCGACACCGGAAAGGACATCAGCTTCGAAAACAGTGCTGTCCCAAGAATAAACTCCAACCGCCCCGAGATACCCGCGATGATCTTTGCTCGGATCCGCCGGATCCAAACGTCCAGCGCCAAAAGCCCGGCCAGCCCGACAGCAAACATGCCTAATGTGTCGGGTGCCTTCGCCGGAATTGCGGTGTCAAAGACGGCCATGATCCAAAGGGAGGTCGCGATCACAAGCATGTTCGAAAGGAAGATCAAACCGATTAGCAGGCTAATCTCGCGCGAAAAACGCCGCCACAAGCGGGCGGTCCAGGCCTCTTTGCCATCCTGATCCCGGCCCCGACCCTGAGCAGTGAAAGTCATAATTTGATATTTTTTGCTCGGCCTTAATGGCTTTTCCTCACCCAAGAATGGGCAACGCACGACATGGCCTCCGTTCATACCAGGGACAATCAGGCGCACCTCGCCCTTGGGGGTCAGGACCAGCGTGCGGCTCGCCACGTGGACAACCTCGGCCCCCAGGGCCAGGCGCCCGCGCGAGGTATAGCCCAGCCGTTCCATCACCGCCCGGAATTGGGTCACATCAAAGGCTTCGGGCACATGTGGCATCGCCCCGGCCAGGGCCCGCACATCCGGATCCCAGCCCATCTGCGCCAGAAGCGCAAGCAAGGCGCTGGGCAGATTGCCAACCAATGCCGTGCCCCCAAAGCGGCCCGAGGTCAAACCTTCGGCAATATTATCGAACAGAAACTCCCGCCGGGCCCCAATTCCGCCGCCTGGATTTATGGTGGCGGTCGCGGTGCCATGCGCGGGAAACACAGTTGGACCACCGCGCGGTTTTGGCACTGGTGATATGGGATTGACCAGTCGCATTGGCACGCTCATCTGACCCGCCTCGCCGCCTTGCTCAACTGCAGGACAGGTCGATCAGGGATCAGTTCCAACACGCCATCGGCCAGATGGGCCTGCATCGAAGACAGGGCCTGAAAGTCGGGGTGATCGCTGGCCAAAATCAAGATGCGTTGACCTTTGACCTCGGCCAAATAGGCGGCAAGCGCCTCAAGGATCTTGGGATCGAAACTGGTCCCCACCTCGTCAAAGACGATCACGTCCGGATCGGTCACAAGGGCCGAGATAATCGCTATACCATCAGCGATCACGGTCGGAAGCTCGCCCGCGACATCGCCGACGAGGGGATGTGCAAGGCCAGAGGGATGGCGGGCGATAAACCGGTCGATCCCAAGCTTGGCACAAAGCTCAAGCGCCCGTTCGCGATACTGCTCGGGCTGAAATCGGGTCAAATTCTCTAAAATGGTCCCTGTAAGCGGGCGATGGTCCCCCGACACCAAGCTAATTCTCTGGCGCAAATCCGCGTGGGTATAGTATTCAAGGGGCGCTTGGCCCAACTGAACTTGTATAGCACCCTCGGCACCATGACCCGATAGGGCGGTCAGAGCCGCAGTAACCGCTTGAGAATCGCGACCTCTGACCGCCAAGCAATCCCCGGTTACCAATTTGATCTGGCCCGGATCGCGGTGGCTCTGGGGCGCTGGCACCGCCCCTTGACGCAGGCCACAGATCACCATTTGATCGACCCCAGGCAACCCGAGCGGGCGCGCAACTGGCGCGTCCGCGCTGAGCAACGCGGTGATGGTTTCCTCATAGCCACGGACGTCATCTTCGCCCGCGAGCAACATCTCCACCCGCAGCGCTGGCTGTACGATCCGACCTGTCAGCAGGACCGAGGCTGCCAAGGCCCCTACGGTCAATTGCTGATCGATCACCAACATCGCACCCACGCCAGCGGTCACGACGGGCGCCAACAGCCCAGCGGCCCCTGCAACACCCTGCGCGCCCTGCACATGTGTCGCCAGCCGTGCACTGACCGAGGCGCTTCCGGTCATCAACCGCTCGTAGCGCCGCTCCATGAAATCCTCGGCGCCCAGCGCCTTGATCACTTCGATCCCGCCCAAGGTCTCGATCAGAAAGGACTGGCGCCGTCCGTCCCGCTCAAGCCGGGTGTTGGACAGATGAGTGATCCGGTGCCGGACCATCCGCACCAAAAGAAAAACTAATGCAACCAAGGTCAAAACCGTGCCGCCCAAAACGGGCGAGATCGCGATCATCACCCCTAGAAAAACAAACACGAATGGTAAATCCAGCAATGCCGTGCCTGTATCCCCGGTGTGAAATGCCCGGATGCGGTCGATCTGCGAAAGCTCGTTTAACAACACCCCCGGCGCCGTCTCGGCCCGCCGGTCGGGGCTGCGCAGCAAGTTGTCCAAGGCCGTGCTATAGGCCATCAACTCAAACCGCGCCCCCGCGCGGGACAGGATCAACCCACGCGCGACCCGCAATGTGGCATCGCATAGAACAGCCACCGCCAGCCCCAGCCCCAGCACGATCAACGTCTCGTAGCCTGCGTTGGGGATAACGCGGTCATAAAGCTGGATCATCACAAGCGGCAGCACCAATCCCAGGGTGTTCGCCGCAAGGGATGCCACCACGATATCCGGAGAACGGCGCAAAGCGCGAAGCTCTTCAACATAGCTCATGGTAACCAGACCTCACCTCTCTCTCCGCGCCGGGATACAGGCGGAGGTTGAAGATCCGGTTAAATGGGCTTGCCGCCTGGGGGGCAGCGCATCTGCGGCGTTATCGCGCTTTAGGGCGGCCTACCATGTGACCGCCTCGACCCCTTGGAAGTCGACGCTGCCACCGCCGTCAAATAGAATGGTGCCCGCCGCGTCCTCGGACAGATCCAACTGGTCCGTGCTTTGCGAAACCACGTTGTGACCGCCGTCCAATGTCATGGTCCAGCCCGTTCCGGTGATCGTGTTTCCGGACACGCTGACGGAACCCGACACGTCTTGCAGGTCAATGATATCGGTCCATCCCCCCGTGCCCCCGACCACCGTGTCATCGCCCTCGTTAACGCCGACGGTGAAGACATCGGACCCATCATTGCCGAACAGTTGGTCGTCCCCAGCGTTTCCAGCAATAACATCCGCGCCAGCGCCCCCTTCAAGAACGTTGCTCGCGCTATCCCCTGTCAACGTGTCCGCCCCGCTGCCGCCCTGGATGTCTTCGATGCCCCAGAACAGGGAGCCTTGCGCGCCATCCCCGCCCCCTTGGCCAGTGGCCAGGTCGACGCTCAGGTCCTGCGTCTCGGCCGAATAGTCGACCTGGTCGACTAGATCGCCCCCGACATACACTGTACCGGTGCCGCCGGTGAAGACGTCGGCGCCATCCGATCCGGTCTGCGCCGCCAAAGTGGTATCGGCGAACTGAAGATTTTCGACATCCGTCAGTGTATCGGTCGCATCCTGGCCCGCCACCAAATTATGGGTGATCAAGTTGCCGGACGCATCCAGGCTGAACTCGAAATTCGATGACTCGCCGTTGAAAATGGCGGTGTCGTTCCCTGCGCCACCGTCGATGTGATCGGCGCCCGTGCCACCGAACAAAGTGTCATCACCACCCCCGCCACTCAGCACATCGTCACTGTCTAGGCCATAGATCGCATCGTCCTCAGCGGTCCCGATCAGGGTATCCACGCCAGCGGTACCCATAACGATGTTTGCCGCATCCCCCACCGAAATCGTCAGCGTCTCGTCATATGTTCCAGTGCTTCCGTCAGAGACCCGCACCGTGATCTGGTGCGAAGCATCGGCCTCGTGATCCAGCAGATCGCCATCGGCGACCGTGACCTCGCCCGTGTTTGGATCAATGGCAAAGCGGCCGCCCGCATCGTCAACCAGGCTATAGGTCAGCACGTCGCCGGCGTCCGGATCCGTGCCCGTAACCGTCGCAACATAAGTCCCGTCGGTCGCGCCTTCAACGGCGGTAACGACCGCCACCGGTGTGCTGTTCACCCAGTCAGGGCCGGTCAACACATTGCCAACCGACAGGTCATTCCCGCCCACGACATCCGTCACACCGCCATCCAGGTTATCCATGGTCCAATTGGCCACCAGCCCCTCCTCGGCCGGGTCCAGCGTCGTCAAGGCGCCATCGCTGATTTCCTGGGCGGTGCGGATATCGTCAAAGATCCGAACGTCATAGAGCGTGCCTTCGAATACTTGATTGGTCGAGAAGGTGCCCCCGGCAGTATCCTGCTCTTGTCCCAGTACAAGGGTACCGCCGGACGACAGAGTGTGCCCCGACATAAGGCCTGTCCCGCCCCCGACCGAGGTGCCATCGATAAACATCTCCCACGTGCCGCCAGCGCCATTCCAAGTCATCGACACCTGATGCGGGGCGCCGTCAAGAAGCTCGTGTACGTCATAGCCCGAGAGCACTTGCTGCGTCGTACCAACCTCGACCGTGAATACCGGTGGATTGCTCGCAGCTTGCACGTAGATCAATAGTTCATCACCGCCGGTGGTGTTGTAGCTCAGCAGCGGGAACTGCCCTTCGCCTGGATCAGTGGCGGCGAACTGGATCTCGACGGTTACCTCGGTCAGCCCACCCAGAATGTCTCCGGCATCATCGACATGAAGATAAGCATTGTTGCCGCCATCGGTGTTCAGGGCGATGCCTGTGTACTGGCTGACCTCCAAGTCGGTCGGGGCTTGGTTCAGCACATCCCCCGCCGCTACCGTGCCATCAGCGAACTCGAATGTTTCAACCCCAGTCACTGTGTCTGCTCCGTCGGGCGACCCGGCCCGGTTGTCAGTAAGCGTGAACACGCCCCCACCCTCGGTGATCGTGTAATCGGCCCAATTTCCGCTCAGCACCACGGTGTCGGACCCGCCGCCACCGTCGATTGTATCTCCCCCAGCGCTGCCAGTGATTGTGTCATCACCGCTGCCCCCGGTGACGGACGTCTCGGTGATATCGGTATCGGCAAAGGTCATACCACCGTCGGCCAATACGATGGTTTCAGCGACATCGCCTATGGTGATGGTAACTTCGCTTGGGGCCGAACTTTCGAACGCATCCGAAGCGGTCACATAAAGTGTGTGGCTCTCAGCCGCCTCGAAGTCGAGATCCGCACCCGGTTTCACACGGATCTCATTGCCGATGATCTCGAAGTCGGTGTCCGTCACCGGCGTGCCACCGGCATCGGTCAAGGTGTAGCTTATCGCATCACCATCTGCGTCCGTCGCCGCCAACGTGGCCACAACCGTGCCATCCGCGCTGTTTTCGTCCACCGAGCCGCCCGAGGCGACCGTTGGACTGTCCGGCGCGGTGTTGGCCTGACGTGCGGCCTCGGCCTGCATCTCCATAACCGTGTAGTCGACACCGTCAAAACGGAACGTCTCGACGCCGGTGACAGTGTCGGTCCCCTCAACCAAGCCGTCCGCCGCGTTGGTGTCTGTTATCGTGAAAGTGTCAGCGCCTGCGTCATAGACGACTGTAAAATCACTCAGCACGCCTTCGTAAAACATCAAATCCTGACCTAAACCGCCGTCCACGGTGTCGTCGCCAAAGTCGCCACCGATAAAGTCGTCCCCATCGCCGCCCGACAACACGTCGTCGCCGCCACCGCCAAAGATATGATCGTTGCCCTGGCCGCCTGCGATTGTGTCGTTTCCGCTGTGGCCTCGCAGATCATCATCGCCCAGCCCGCCGTCAATATCATCCGCCCCAGACAGGCCGTTGATGTCGTCGTCGCCAACAGATCCGGTGAGTGTATCCGCGCCATTGCCGCCAGCGATCGAAAGTTCCGACACACCCGTGTCGGTGAAGCTCACGCCTCCGTCGGCCAGGACCACTGCCTCGGCCACATCGTTCACGGTGACGGTGATTTCGGTTGGGGTCGAGGTTTCGAAGGCATCGCCGCTGGTCACGTAAAGCGTGTGGCTTTCGGCGGCCTCAAAATCGATGTCGGCGCCGGGCTTCACCCGGACCTCGTTGCCCACAATCTCGAAATTACTGTCGCTCACCGGGCTCCCGCCCGCATCCGTGAGCGTATAGCTCAGCGCATCACCGTCCGCATCTGCGGCGCTCAGCGTGGCAACAACTGTGCCGTCTGTGCTGTTCTCGGCCACATCGCCGCCCGAGGCGACGCTCGGCGCATCGGGGGCGGTGTTGGCCTGGCGCGCGGCCTCGGTCTGCATTTCGGCCAGGGTACGGTCACCGTCCCAAAACCGAAAGATCTCAACGCCGGTGGCGGTGTCGGTTCCACCATCAGCACCATCGCCCGCGTTAAGATCGGTTATTGTAAACGTCTCGGTCCCAGAATCGTAACTGATTGCGAAATCATCAAAACGACCGTCGAGCGTCAGAATGTCGGTTCCATTCCCTCCGATTGCTGCGTCATTGCCATCCCAACCGCCCAGAAGATCGTCGCCATCACCGCCAATCAGCGTGTCGTTGCCGTGTCCGCCACGCAGATTATCATCGCCGCCGCCGCCCCGCAGAGTGTCATCACCGTGCCACCCCTCCAGTCGGTCGTTGCCGTCCCCGCCGATCACTTCATCGTCGCCGTCCGCACCATAGATCAAGTCATTCTGGGCGCTGCCCGTAATGGTGTCATCTCCATCACCGCCGCGCACAGAGGTCTCGGTCACGCCAGCATCGGTAAAGGTGACCCCCCCGTCAGCCAGCGTCAGCGCCTCTGCCACATCGTTGACCGTCACCGTGACTTCGGTCGGCGCCGAGGTCTCGAAACTGTCCGACGACGTGACGTAGAGCGTGTGGCTCTCGGCGGCCTCGAAGTCGATATCCGCGCCAGCTTTGACCCGGATTTCGCTGCCGACAATCGCGAAGTTCGTATCGGTCACGGGTGCTCCGTCAGCATCCGTCAGCATATATGTGAGTAGATCGCCATCCGCATCCGGTGCTGACAGCGTGGCCACTACGGTGCCGTCGGCGCTGTTCTCGGCCACGCTGCCACCGGTATCGACACCTGGGCTGCCAGGGGCGGTATTGGCCTGCCGTGCGGCCTCGGTCTGCAGATCGGCGACGGTGACATCACCATCACTGAACCGAAAGACCTCAATCCCGGTCACCGTATCCGTTCCGTGATCACCGTCAGCCGCGTTGAGGTCCGTCACAGTGAAGGTCTCGGTGTCCGCGTCATATGAAATGCCAAAATCACTCAACACACCTTCGTAGTGAGCGATATCCGTGCCAGCTCCGCCGTCAAGCGTATCGTCACCTGACCCGCCCAAGATCGTGTCATCGCCTCCGTTACCCTCAAGCGTCATTCCCGAGCTGTCTGCCCTAGCATCGATAGTGTCCTGTTCGGATGTACCGCTCAATTGTTCGATGTCGTCGAAGGTGCCAGCACCGTCTGCTCCGACATAGTCATAGATGCCAGTCTCGTCGCCGGTCATTGTAACAGTGACACCGGCGCCGGTGCTGCCGGTAACGAAAACGATCCTGTCATTGTCGTCGCCACCGCCACCGCCAAGGATCGTTTGGGTGTCGAAGTCCCCAGATACACCGAAGTGGTCAGCATCATCCCCGCCATCGAGCGTGTCGAAACCGCTCAGGCCATTCAAATTGTCGTTGCCTGCGCCGCCATAGATTGTGTCGTTGCCCGCCGTGCCGGTGATGGTGTCATTGCCGACCTCGCCAGTCACCGAGGTTTCGGTGACGCCGGTGTCTGTGAAAACCACGCCAGCCGGATCGAGGACGATGTCCTCCGCGACATCGCTCACTGTTACGGTGACTTCCGTGGGGCCCGAGGTTTCGAAGCTGTCCGAGGCGGTGACGTAGAGTGTGTGGCTCTCCTCCACCTCAAAATCGAGGTCAGCCCCGGGCTTCACTCGGATCTCACTGCCCACGATCTCGAAATTGCTGTCGGTTACCGGGCTCCCGCCCGCATCCGTCAGCGTATAGCTTAGCGCATCGCCGTCCGCATCTGTGGCACTCAGCGTGGCCACGACCGTACCGTCTGTGCTGTTCTCGGCCACGGCACCGCCCGAGGCGACGCTCGGCGCATCGGGGGCGGTGTTGGCCTGGCGCGCGGCCTCGGTCTGCATTTCGGTGACGGTGTAGCTGACACCATCAAACACGAAGTTTTCGATTCCGGTTACCGTGTCGGTCCCTTCATCCCCATCGGCAGCATTCAAATCGGTAATCGTGAACGTATCCGCGCCAGCATCGTAGGCGATGCTGAAGTCGCTTCTGTCGCCTTCATAATTAATGAGATCCTCACCGGCACCGCCGTCGATCGTGTCGCTGCCAAGATCACCGCTTACAAAGTCGTCGCCGTAGCCACCAAGCATCTGATCATTGCCCTGGCCGCCCGCGATAGTGTCATTGCCGTCGTGCCCCTCGAGCACATCGTTTCCAGTGCCACCATCGATTGCATCATCGCCCTGGCCGCCGCCCACGTGGTCATTGCCGCCGCCACCTTCCAGCACGTCAGCACCCGCGCCGCCGCTTAGATCGTCATAGCCCGAATGACCCGCGAGATAGTCATCCCCGTCGCCACCAATAAGAATATCGCCGCCACCTGCCCCAACGATATTGTCCGCGCCCGCTGTGCCTGTGATCGCATCGTCCCCATCACCGCCTGTGATCGATATCTCGGTCACCCCAGTGTCCGTGAAGAGTGTACCGCCATCGGCCAATTGCAGGGCCTCGGCGACATCTTGGACGGTGACGGTCACCTGGGTCGGTGTGGCGTTTTCCAGACCATCGGTGGCTGTGACATACAAAGTGTGAACTTCAGCGCTTTCGAAATCGATGTCTGTGCCGGGTTTCACCCGGATCTCGTTGCCCATGATTTCGAAGCGGCTGTCAGAAACTGGCACCCCTGATGCATCCGTCAGCACATAACTGACCGCATCACCATCCGCGTCAATGGTGGCCAATGTGGCAACGACCTGACCATCCGGGGCCCCCTCTAAGACACTGCCACCTGCGGTAAGCGTCGGGCTGTCAGGGGCGACATTCGCCTGGCGGGCGGCCTCGAGCCGCAGCTCATCGGCGGTGTAATCCACACCGTTGAAGCGAAACATCTCGGTCCTTGTGATCGTATCGGCGCCCTCGTCCAACCCGTCCACGGTGTCCCCGTCGGTGATGGTGAATGCGTCAGCGTCCGCATCATACTGGATCGCGAAATCAGTGATATCGCCATCATGAATGCTCAGGTCGCTGCCCGCGCCCCCATTGATCGTATCATCACCGGCCGCGCCGCGAATGACGTCGTCGCCCAAGCCGCCCCGCAGATCGTCAGCACCCTCTCCGCCCGTCAGCTGATCGTTCCCAGCCCCGCCGTCAATCCCGCGCCCGGTTTGCCCAGCAATAATCGTATCGTCAAAGGTCGAGCCGGTTAGATCTTGAACGCCAACCATCGTATCGCCGGTTGCTTGCCAGGCTTGACCGCGCGCCGCACCAGACAAATCGAGGGCGATGCCTTCCGGCGCCTCTGCAAGGCTGATCCGCGCCGTTCCTTCCCCAACAATCAATTCCGCATCGGACCCAGCCAGAATCTCGCCCCCCGGCGTGTCCGCCGCCCGCAACACCAACTCGGTCCCTTGAAGAACAACCGTTTCCCCGACCGTACCCGTGACCACACCGTCAGGGCCACCCGGCCTGAGATCGGTGAAAAAAACCTCGGTTCGGCTGTCGGACACGGTGATTGAGTAGTCATCAATCGTACCCGTTAGAGTCGGCTGTGGCTCTGGCTCCGGTTCAGGCTGTGGCTCCGGCTCTGGCTTGGGTTCCGGCGAAGGCTCTGATTCTGGCTCCGAATCGAGTTCTCCGACCGGGTCGGGATCTGTCTTCGGATCGTCCGGCGTGATATCTTTTGTTTCGATCACCCCATCGGGCGTCACGGGGTCGGCCCCTTGTGCAACCACTTTAGAAGCCTGGTCGATCTGTGATGAAAGAGGCACTGCGATTGCCTCATCCAGCGCATGCGGCGCTGTCCCCATGAACGGGTTCGGGGTACCGGGGGCGTCGGCCGCGTCCTCGAGTTCCGGCCCCTGCACAGCGGCAAAGGCCGCAGGGTCGGCGCTACCAACCGGTTCGGTTGTATCGGGCGCATGGCTTAGCGGCGGCGCGGGCGTTTGCGCTGTTGCCGTGGGATCCAAAATGACTGCTTCGTTCCCGCTAGCCCCTTCCTCGATCGTTGGCGCGGCAGACGATGGGCGCAAAAACGCCATCAAATTGGCCAAGGTGACGGCGGCACCGGTCATGGCCGCACTCTCCACCGGGGCCGAGGAAAGGGTTTTTAGACTGTTCGCGGCCATTCCATCGGCGTCTTCCGCAGCCTGCGAACGACTGCCTTGCTCAGCCCGGTTTTCCTTGCCAGCCGTTTTGTCTTTCGATGCCTTGCCGCCGCCTTTGCGCGAAGAGAAACCCAACATATCCGTCACCCCTGACCTTTCTGATCGACGGAAGTGGCGTGCAAAAGTGAATCAGGGCTTTACGAGCTTCTTCACACGTTTACCAACACATTTCGTTGGGAATGAAAAACCCGACGCCATGTTGCTGATCTTAAATGGATTTCTCGCCTCGACGGCATTGCGCACCATGGGATCAGATTTACCAAAGCGCGGAATACTCGCTCTCTCATGAGCGTTTTTGATCTTCCCGGCATGATTAAACTACCCCGCTGGCGCGGGATGGTCAAAATTTGTAGCCTGTACAGGCGCTGGAGACGGTAGGCCGAACCGATGGTTGTCATTCTCTCATCCGCGGATTGGAT
>CALICM010000022.1 GCA_938049225.1 uncultured Paracoccaceae bacterium | reverse complement strand
GTCAGCCCAGGGGAAATGGCAGAAACTGAACGGTGCCAACCGTATGCCCGAGATCATCAAAGGCATTGCATTCATCGACGGGATCAAACAAATTCAAACCGCCGCCTGATCACGCCGTCACCAACTTTTGGGCATAGCTCTTCCACCGACGCGATACGGGCGCTGCGATAGAGTTTGGACCACAATCCGCGCAAACATACCATTGTCAGTGCGGCGGTTGTCTTCCGACCATACGGCCCGGTTTGCGCGCTAGTAGAGGTGCAGAGGCGAAACATCTTGGTGCTGGCCCCGCACCATTTTGCGCAGGCGGCTGAAGAAGCCGTCAACCATGTTGGCGCGCTTACCGTGATCACTGTAAATCTCGGAGTGGATGACACTGGCAACGTGATAGCCCAGTATCCTTAAGTTTCTATGTTTCGCGAGAATCAGTAGTTTCTGGGTGTGCATTGGCGCAGGGCGCGGGGCGTGCTATCGGGACTTATGGATCCGGTTACCCTTCTCTTTTATGCGGCGGTATGCGGTGTCTTGGGCCTTTTCGCGCCCAAGCTGGGCCGGGCGCCGGCGCGGCTGATTATTGGCGCAATCGTTGGGATCGCGGCGGCGGCGGTGCTGCCGATTGTCAGAACGCTTCTATAGGCTGGTGTGCTTGCGTCGAGCAGATGACTGTTTGAGTGACAGGACACGTCTTTCGGACGATGCTGCAAGCCATTTAGGGTGGCATCAGCGAACAACATCCGTTGAGCAAGGTGACACCGTCGCTGTGCCGTAGGATCACGTCAATACTCAGCCCGTGGAGCCGATCGGACATGCCGTCATTGCATTGCGTTGTCGTCAAAATGGCGGTCAGCGTGCCCGCCCTACCAATCCCCTCGACCGCTTGACGCGTATCGCCCGCATTGGCCGATGTGACGCGCGCGGTTGCCCGATAGGTCCCGTCCGGCCCCCCAAGCGAGGTATAGCGCAGCGCACCGTCGCCTTGGGTGAGCAGACCCCAAAACGGCTCGGCTCCACCGCAGGTCAAGGGCTGGTGGAAACGGGTTTCCCCTGGGCCAGGTCCAGGCACCTGGGTGAGCCGCGCGATGGGGAGCCACCCGTTCCCCTCCCGCCAGGGGACCCGCACCCAATCCCCCCGTTCACTGAGTACCACCCCCTCGACCCGCGCCCCATCGGCGGGAAGTTCGGTGATGACCTTGGCAGTTTTGCGTGGGTTCTCGCGCAGGTCCAGCGGATCGCCGGTGGTTGGCAGGTCATACAGGCTGGGCCCTTGGGCTGATGCAGTGCATGCCCAAAGCAGAGCAAATACCGTGGCAAGGCGCTTCATGTTTCCTCCGTCGGGAAGGGGCGTTTTTGTCCGTTATCGTCAACGGCGACAAACACAAAGGTGCCATGGGTCATCTTCACCCGGCGGTTCTCGGGTTGGCGGGTCACCCAAACCTCGACCCCGATCTGCAGCGAAGTGCGCCCGGTGCGCAGCACCTGGGCAAAGATCGTCACCGTGTCGCCGACATGCACGGGTTTGAGAAAGGTCATCGCCTCGACCGCGACGGTCGCGACCCGGCCCCGCGCCTGCCGCCGCGCCAGGACCGAGCTGCCCAGATCCATTTGCGCCATCAGCCAGCCACCAAAGATATCGCCATTGGCGTTGGTGTCGGCGGGCATCGCGATGGTTTGCAGGGTCAATTCGCCCGCGGGCGTGTCGTCAGTCATATCAAGGCTCCTGCCGCCGGACGCTAGGGCAAGTGGCGCTGTGTCACAAGTCTGGGCAACGGGCTGGCATGCAGGCGAATGCATGTTATGTGGCAGGGGATGCCACGGACGGCGAACATCCAATGCGAAAGACCAAGACCCGATGACCCCTGATCTGCCCCCCGCGCTTCTAGCGGTTAGTCTGTATCTGAGTTTGAACGCGCTGATCCTGGCTTACCTGGCCTTTAGCATCGTTAAGCTGCGGGGCCGGTATAAGGTCAGCATTGGCGATGGCGGCGTGTTGCACGTGACGCGTGCCATGCGTGGCCATGCGAATTTCGTCGAGAACGTGCCGATGGCATTGTTGCTGTTGTTGGCGGCGGCACTGATGGGCGCGCCCGCCTGGCTGATCCATATCCTAGGGCTGATGCTGACGGCGGGCCGGGCCATACATGCCGCGCATTTCTTGGCCGAAGATGCGCCGGGCTGGCAGCGTCTAGGGGGTACGATGCTGACGCTGACTGTTGTGCTCGTTGGCGCCCTGGGTCTGTTGGGCCATGTACTTTATCGGATGGTGTTCTAATGAGCGAGACTTTGCAGAAGTTGGGCGAGGCAGCCCTGAGTGCTGCGGCCAAGGCGGGGGCCAGCGGCGCCGATGTTCTGGCTGTGCGCAGCGACGGGATCTCGATGGAGATCCGGGGCGGCGCCCTGGAGCAGGCCGAGCGTGCCGAGGGCATTGAGCTGGGTCTGCGGGTGCTGGTTGGGCAACGACAGGCCTGTGTGTCGGTGTCCGACACGCGGCCCGACATGATCACAACGATGGCCGAGCGCGCGGTGGCCATGGCCCGCGAGGCGCCCGAGGACCCCAGCGCAGGGCTGGCGGACCCGGATCAACTGGCAACGGATTGGGATGTGGCGGCGTTGGATTTGGCCGAGCCGGGCCCTGCCCCGGATGCCGCCAGCCTGGCCGAAGCCGCACGCCGGACCGAGGCGACCGCGCTGGCGGTCAAGGGGATCACCCAGGTGTCGACGGCTGGCGCCGATACCCGACGGACCGAAATTTGCCTAATGGCCTCGAACGGGTTCGTGGGTGGCTATCATCGCAGTTCGCACGGCCTGGCCTGTGTGGCAATCTCGGGCGACGGTTTGGCGATGGAGCGGGACTATGCATTCGACAGCCGGGTCTACGTCAGCGACCTGATGAGCCCAGAGGAGATTGGCGCTTTAGCGGCCGAGCGCGCGGTGGTCCGTTCCGGGGCGGCCCAGCCCGGCACGGGCGCGTTTCCGGTGATGTTCGATGAGCGGGTTGCCTCGGGTTTGATTGGACATTTGATCTCGGCGATCAACGGGCGGTCCATCACGCGCGGTTCCAGCTGGGCGCGGGATCTGATGGGGGAGCAAGTGCTACCCACTGCCCTCAGCCTGGTTGAGGAGCCGTCGCGCCCGCGCGTGCGTGGCTCGCGCCCTTTCGATGGTGAGGGGTTACCGACAGCGGACAGCGACATCCTGCGGGACGGTGTATTGAAACGCTGGATCTTGGATCTGGCCAATGCACGCAAGCTTGGTTTGCAAAGCACCGCCAATGCTGCGCGCGGGACCGAGGCACCGCCCAGTCCTTCGGTCACCAATGTCCGGCTGGTCGGGCCACAGACGACCCGCGCCCAGATGATCCGTGATATGGGCGAGGGGTTGTTGATCACCTCAATGATGGGCAGTTCGATCAATCCCAACACCGGGGATTACTCACGCGGCGCCTCGGGGTTCTGGGTGCGTGGCGGAGAGGTGGGCGAGCCTGTGAACGAATGCACGGTGGCCGGAAATCTGAAAGATATGCTGAAAACACTGCTGATGGCCGATGACGAACGGGCCCATGTATCCCGGGTCGTGCCCAGCCTGTTGGTCGAAGGCCTGACGGTTGCCGGGGCCTGAGGCCGACCGCGATCTGCTCATCTCGGCGGCACGGGCAGCGGGCGAGGTGGCTTTGCACCACTTTCGCAACGCACCGCAGGTCTGGGACAAGGCGGACAATCAAGGGCCGGTGACCCAAGCGGATCTTGAGGTGAACGCGCTCTTGGAGGCGCGCTTGCGCGCGGCCCGTCCCGACTATGCCTGGCTGTCGGAAGAATCTCCGCAAACCGACGACCGTCATTCCACCGATCGGGTGTTTATCATCGATCCCATCGATGGCACCCGGGCGTTTATCGAAGGCACCAGCGCCTTTGCCCATTCCCTGGCCGTGGTCGACGCCGGACAGGTCACCGCTGGCGTTGTATTCCTGCCCGCGCAGGACCGCCTCTATGCCGCGGCTATCGGGCACGGGGCGACGCTGAATGGGGATCCCATTCAGGCCTCAAAAACCACCAGCCTGGATGCCGCCACGCTTCTGGCCGCGCGGCCTGCCTTCGAGGCTAGGCATTGGCCGGGCGGCTTGGGTGCGGCCACGCGCGCCTATCGCCCCTCGTTGGCCTATCGCCTGTGCTTGGTGGCTCAAGGCCGGTTTGATGGCATGCTGACACTACGCGATGCCTGGGAATGGGATATTGCCGCAGGCGCTCTGATCGTTCGCGAAGCGGGCGGCGTGGTCAGCGATGCCGTCGGCGTGGAGCCCAGTTTTAACAGCGCGTCAGCAACCCACGGTGGCTGTATCGCGGCCCCTGCGGCCGTGCATGCGGCCCTGATGCGGGCACGACAGATCGTAACGGCGGACTAGCGATCAAGTCCGCCCATGTGGCGCATCCCAGTCCACAATCGGCCCAGCCGGGATGATCCCCAGTGGATTGCGAAGCTCCGAGGGCGAGAAGTAACCCTGTTTGTAAATCTGGAAATCCACCGTTTCAGCGACCCCGGGCATTTGGTAAATCTCGCGCGCATAGGCCCACAGATGGGGATAGTCGATCAGCCGCCGAAGGTTGCATTTGAACGCGGTATGATAGGCGACGTCAAAGCGTGCAAGCGTTGGAAACAGGCGTAGGTCTGCTTCGGTAAAGCGATCTCCGGCCAGGTAGCGGGTCTGCGCAAGCTGTGCCTCGATCTTGCCCAGGGTGGAAAAAACATCCGCCACACCCGCGTCATAGGCCGCTTGGGTTCGGGCAAAGCCGGCGCGATAGACGCCGTTGTTCAGGCCGGGATAGATCACCGCATTCCAGGCGTCGATCTGGTCGAGAAGGTCGACAGGCGCCAGAGATGGGCCAATGTCAAAGGCCTGGTCCAACATGCGGACGATATCGGCGGATTCGTTGCTTACGATACGGCCTTCGATTTTGTCCCAAAGCACAGGCACGGTCAGGCGGCCGGTATAGGGCGGGTCCTGGCGGGCATAGACCTGCGGCAGATTTGCCACGCCCAACAGGGGGTCGGCGAACGGGCCATCGGGGTCGAAAACCCAGCCCATCTCGGTCCGGCGAGGCCGGGCGTAGGATAGGGTGATTTGGTTCAGACCTTTAAGCGCGCGGACCAAAAGAGCGCGATGGGCCCAAGGGCAGTTCCAGGCGACATAAAGGTGGTATCGATCCGCCTGCGCGGAGAACCGGCGCGCGCCTGCCGGGATCGATTGCGTGCCGGGTGCGATCCAATCGCGCAAGCTGCTGCGGGCACGTTTGAACGTGCCGTCCAGGGTGGTGTCAGGGGCGGGGTCGTCGATATGGTATTCGTCGGAAATCATCACGCCCATCGGTGGGATCCTTTGCTTTGGCAATGACGCATGATCCAATTGAGCGCCTTGCGGCGCAAGCCATTTGAGCCCTTCGGGCCGAGCCTCCCGGCGGGGACGTCGCCGCTGGACCACCATGAAAGCACCGAGCTTTACGTTGGCGGCGGGCCCCGTTTCCGCGCAAGCGGGAATGGGGTTTGAATAGACTTGGCGCGGAACGCGCCGCATTTGTCTTGCTTGACCCACCGGGGCGGTGGGTTAGGGTGCCGCGCGGAACCAGCACACAACGGAGACATCCATGACCCAGCGCCTGCATCTTGTTTTTGGCGGCGAATTGACAGATCCAAGCGGTACACATTTTCGGGATGTCGAGGCGATTGATATCGTTGGTATATTTCCAGATTATGCCTCTGCTTACAATGGTTGGAAAGCCGCGGCGCAGGCCACGGTCGACAATGCACATATGCGTTATTTTATCGCCCACCTGCACCGGTTGCGCGATGAAGAGGCTGCGGCCAGCCCCACCGAAGAACTGGATTAGGGACAGTCGCGCCCCGTGGGACAGTCCCTTGCCCTGGCTTTGTATTTGGGTCTGACGCGGCTGGCCGGGCCGGTGGTTCGGCGGCATCTGGCGACGCGTACGACGCTGGGGAAAGAGGATCCCGCGCGGCTGGGCGAAAGGCTGGGCACCCCTGGTCACCCGCGCCCCACGGGGCAGTTGGTCTGGTTTCACGCGGCCTCGGTCGGTGAAGCGGTGTCTTTATTGGGTTTGATCGCGGCACTGCGCGAGGCCGAGCCGAAGTTGCACATTCTGCTGACTACTGGCACCGTCACCTCGGCCAGTGTGATGGACAATCGCTTGCCTGAGGGCGTGATCCACCAGTTTGTTCCCGTCGATACGGCTGCGGCCGTGCGGGGTTTTCTGGATCACTGGCGCCCGGATTTGGCGATCTGGACCGAGAGCGATCTTTGGCCCCGTCTGGTGGTGGACACCCACGCACGGCATGTGCCGATGCTGCTGATCAACGCGCGGATCTCGCGCCGCTCGGCGGGGCGGTTGCGATGGGCGGGGGGCTATGCCGCGTCGCTGTTCAACCGCTTTTCGGCGATCCTGGCGCAGGATGATGCGGCCGCGGATCGGATCTATGCGCTGGGCGCGACACCTGAGCGGATCAGCGTCTCGGGAAGCCTTAAGGACACAGCGCAACCGCTGCCCCATGACCCGGATGTATTGAAATCCATCGTTGGGCTCTTCAAGGGTCGGTCAGTCTGGTTGGCCGCTTCGACCCATGATGGTGAGGAGGTTCTGGCCGCGCAGGCCCACCGCGAGGCACGGCGCCGCTTTCCAGGGCTCATTCTGGTCATCGCCCCCCGCCACCCTGACCGAGGCCCCGAGATCGCGCGCCGTTTGCGCGCCGATGGGTGGCGGGTCGCCGTTCGGTCCAAAGATGACAAGCCGGACCGAAATTGCGAGATCTATCTGGCGGATACCTTGGGCGAGATGGGCCTGTGGTACCGCGTGGCGGCGGTCAGCTTTGTCGGTGGCTCGCTGGTGCCGGTAGGGGGGCACAATCCGTTTGAGCCGGCGCTTTTAGGCTCGGCGATTTTGCATGGGCCGCATGTCCATAATTTCGAAACGGGCTATGCCCGATTCCGCCGCGCGGGGGCCGCGGTTCTGGTGCCCCAAGCCGACGCGCTGGGACAAAAGGTGATCGAGGCGCTGCCGCCGGATCGTGCGGCGGCCTTGGCCAATGCGGCCTGGAGCGCCTCGTCCGAAGGTGGCGATGTGCTCGAACGAGTGTTGGATGTCGTCCGCGCGCATTTGCCGAAGGCGTCTTGATGCAGGCGCCAGGCTTTTGGTCGAACCCGGTTAAGGCGCCAGGTTTGCGTGCCCGCGTGCTGACGCCGTTGTCTTGGGTCTGGGCCGGGGTGACGGCACGACGGTTGAGCAGACCGGGGCAACGCGCGCTGGTGCCGGTGATTTGTATCGGCAATCTGGGTGCGGGCGGGGCTGGAAAGACGCCGGTGGCCTGTGATCTTTTGCAGCGCCTGCAGGCGGTTGGCGGCATGCCGCACGCGCTATCGCGCGGGTACGGCGGGTCGGAGGTCGGGCCGCTGAGGGTCGATCCCCAGCGCCACAATGCCGCGCAGGTGGGGGACGAGCCACTTCTACTCTCAGCCTTTGGCCCCGCCTGGATCAGCCGCGACCGGCTTGCGGGCGCACGCGCGGCCGCCGGGGCCGGGGCAACGGCCGTAATCTTGGATGATGGCTTCCAAAACCCCAGCCTGATCAAAGACCTAAGCCTGTTGGTTGTCGATGCCGCAGCAGGCTTTGGTAATGGGCGTGTGATCCCTGCTGGCCCGCTGCGCGAACCGGTATCAGCGGGCTTGGCGCGGGCGGATCTGATCGTGCTGCTGGGCAAGCCAGTCCTGCGGGCACGGTTCCTGGCCGCCTGGCCCAAGCTCGCCGCGCTGCCCCGTGTTGAGGGGGAGTTGCGCCCGCTCTTGACCGGAATGCCTTGGCGAGGTCTGCGCTGCTTGGCTTTCGCTGGCATTGGCCGTCCGCAGAAGTTCTTTGACACACTGGCCGAGACGGGGGCCGAGGTGATCGCTACCCGCGCCTTCGCGGATCATGCGCGCTATCCCCGCGCGATGGTCCAACGGCTAATGGCGGAGGCGGCGAAGATGGGCGCGCAACTGGTCACCACCGAAAAAGACGCCGTCCGCCTGCCTAAGGACCTGCGCCCAGAAGTTTTGACCCTTCCGGTGCGCTTGCATCTAGAGGACGGCGCCACACTTGACGATGCCCTCTCTCGGCTGGTGACCGCTGATCGGGCGCGCGGTTAGCTGCCCAAAGCCTCGTCCAGTTTCGCCGCGAAGTCGCGGTAGTTCATGTTGGATTCCTTGCGGCCATCGATGATGAAGCTTGGGGTGCCTTGGATCTGATCGGCCTCGGCGTTCTTTTGGTATTCGGCGACCAGGGCTTCGGCCCAGGCTTGGTCTTGGACACAGGCCTCCATCGCCTCGTCAGTCATGCCAGCCTGGCGGCCAACCGCGTAAATGGCGGCGATCACCTCGGCCGGGGTTTCCTTTCGTGACCAATCCGCCTGGCGCTCTAATAGACGACCGACGATACCGAAATACCGCTCGGCCCCACCACAGCGCGCAACCATCGAGCCCCAAAGACCATAGCGGTCGAAATAGACATCGCGCATGATGAAGCGGACTTTGCCGGGCTCAATGTAGTTTGTCTTGATGCGGCCAAACACTTCGGTGTGAAAGCGGGCACAATGGGGACAGGTCAGCGAGGCGTACTCGATCACAGTGACCGGCGCATCCGGATCGCCCAGGGCCATTTCCTCGACAACGCGCGGGGTGTCTTGTGCGAAACCAGAGGCGGCTAACAACAGGGTACTCGCGGCGGCGGCTTGCAGGGTGGCACGGCGGCTCAGAAGGGGGTGCGTCATAAAGGGATCCTCAGGTTGGGTCGACCGGGTTTCTATTTAAGATGTTGGTACCCAGGCGGGCGAGGGCAAGGCGCAACGCGTCATTTGCGACAGTTTGCGCCACTTGCGCCGCCGCGGGGGCGATCGGCTGGGGGGTGGTCTCTGGTTTATCAGGCCCGGTGAAGCTGCGCTGCGCCTCGGCAAAGCCCGCGCTGTCGGTTTGGGTCAGGCGTACACGGCTGATGGCGTTGTAGCCATAGCAGGCGTTGACGCGGGCGCGGATCGTCTCGACTTGCATTTGCACTTCGGTGGCGCGCGCGCCCTCGCACGAGAGCATTAGCGTGGCGCCAAATCCGTCGCGTGCGTAAGAGATTTTCACGGGCAAGGCTATTGCCGCAAGGTCAGGACCGCAGATTTCGGCCCAATGGGTCAGAAGCTTGGTTTCTGCGAAGCCGCGCTTCTCGCCCACGCTGCGGATGCGTTTGGCAAGCAACGCCCCGGCCTGTTTGAATTGGCCGCCGCGTCTGGACGCGCCTGGATTGGCCGGTCGTTTGGACATGATTCCCCGCTGGTGTCTGATCGCGAGCAAGTCTAGGGTCTGTGCCGAGTTTCGCCAGCCCCTGCCGCCGGAAGTTCGAGATAACAGTTGCGTGAACGCCCCAGTCCTGACGCGCTTTTGCGCTGGTATGATACCCATGCACGGGCCTTGCCATGGCGCGTGCCGCCTGGGGCGTTAAAGGCGGGGGCTTTGCCGGACCCGTATCATGTCTGGCTGTCCGAAGTGATGTTGCAGCAGACGACCGTGGCAGCGGTGATCCCTTATTTTGAGGCATTTACGCGGCGCTGGCCGACCGTTGCGGAACTGGCGGCGGCCGAAGACGCGGATGTCATGGGCGCCTGGGCGGGGCTTGGATACTATGCGCGGGCGCGGAACCTGCTGAAATGCGCCCGGGCGGTCGCGGAAACGGGCGGTGTGTTTCCAGGGACCGAGGCGGATTTGGCCGCGTTGCCGGGGATCGGGCCCTATACGGCGGCGGCGGTGGCGGCGATTGCTTTTGGTCGGCGGGCGGTGGTTGTCGACGGCAATGTCGAGCGTGTGATGGCGCGGATCCACAATGTGCAAGTGCCGATGCCGGACGCGAAGCCCGCGTTGCGCGACTTGGCGGAAACGCTAACGCCGGACACGCGTCCCGGGGATTATGCGCAGGCGGTGATGGATCTGGGGGCGACGATTTGTTCGCCCCGCAGCCCGGCATGCGGGATTTGTCCGTGGATGGAGGGATGTGCGGCGCGGGCTGAGGGCGTTGCCGCCGAGCTGCCGCGAAAGCGGCCAAAGCCCGCGAAACCGGTGCGGCAGGGGGTGGTGTATCTGGCGCGGCGGGCCGATGGGGCACTGTTGCTAGAGACGCGACCAGACAAAGGTTTGTTGGGCGGGATGTTGGGCTTGCCCGGGGGCGCATGGGTGGAAGGTGTGCCCGAAGAAGTACCGCCAATATCGGCGGCGTGGCGCGACGTTGACGAGGAGGTGCGGCATACGTTCACGCATTTTCATTTGGTCTTGCGGGTGATGGTGGCGGATGTGGCGGCGGATGCGGTACCGGCGCGGGGTGGGTTTGTTGCGAACGTTGCCCCGGCCGATTTGCCGACGGTGATGCGCAAGGCGCTGCGGGTGGGGTTGGATCGGCTGTTTAATTGAGCGCCTGCGGCGCAAGTCTAGTAGGCGGATCGCCAAAGGGGCGATCCGCCAGTGGGCGCTTGTGGGTCGGTGAGGTCCCCATGCGCGGGATTGCGTGCTCTGTCAGCGGCTGCTAGGTCTGTTTCGACGATGCCGATTTGGCTGAACGGAGGATCTTGCGGGCCGACCCATGTCGGGGGCCTTTGCGGGATCATCGTCTTAAGGGTCCTTTTTTGGGCCCTGATGTTCGGTTGGTTGGCGATAAATAAGGCCGGAGGACCGCCGAATGACAAGATTTTCGACCGTATTCGTTGTTTTCGCATCGCCAGCTTGGGCGGATCCTGGGCATTTAGCGGGGGTCGCGGGGCATGATCATTGGATTGCCTTGGGTGCCATTGGGCTTGCCGCCGCTTTGGGTGCCTGGGCGGCTTTGAAGGGCAAGAAAGAGGCTCAGGGCGAACCTGTGTCCGAGGACGCCGAGGCATGACCAAATATGGTGTGATGATCTGTGGGCATGGCTCGCGATCCCAAGCGGCGGTGGATGAGTTCGCGGTTCTGGCGCGACGGTTGCCTGAATTTCTGCCACCCGACTGGCCGGTGGATTATGGGTATTTAGAGTTCGCCAATCCGGTGATCCGGGCAGGTCTGGACAATCTGCGGGCGCAGGGTTGCGATCACATTCTGGCGGTGCCGGGCATGCTGTTCGCGGCGATGCACGCCAAGAACGACATTCCGACGGTGCTGAATACCTATGCCGCCGAGCATGGGATCACGGTGCAATATGGGCGCGAGTTGGGTGTGGACCCTAAGATGATCCGCGCTGCCGCCGAGCGGATCGAGACCGCTTTGCTCGAGGCCGACAAGGGCGGTGCGGTACCGCGGCACGAGACTTGCTTGGTCGTGATCGGGCGCGGGGCCAGCGACCCGGATGCGAACTCGAATGTCTCGAAAATCGCGCGGATGCTTTGGGAGGGCATGGGCTTTGGCTGGTGCGAGGTGGGATATTCCGGCGTGACCTTCCCGCTTGTCGAGCCATGTTTGGAGCATGTGGCGCGACTGGGGTACCGGCGGGTCGTCGTCTTTCCGTATTTCCTGTTCACTGGCGTTTTGATCGATCGGATCTATGGGTTTACCGACATGGTCGCGGCCGCCCATCCGAAGATCGAATTCGTCAAGGCCGGGTATCTGAACGACCACCCAGGCGTGCTGGCGACATTTGCCGAGCGGGTGACCGAGATCCTGGAGGGGCAGAACGCGATGAACTGCGCGATGTGTAAGTATCGTGCGCAGGTGTTGGGTTTCGAAGCAGAGGTGGGGTCGCCGCAAGAGAGCCATCATCTGCATGTGGAGGGTCAGGGGGCAAGCGCGCCGGGGTCGAATGTGGCCGATTGTGATTTGTGCGACACCTTTTGCACGGGGGCCTGCCGCTTGGTAGCAACTGGGCATCACCATGGGCACGACCACCATCATGATCACGACCACCATCACGCGCCCTATCCGCATGCGGATCATCCTCTGGGGCCAGAAAGCGTCCGCAAGCATTTGAAGGGTAACGGGTGAGCGAACCGCTCTTCGATACGCATATCGTGGTGGATTGGTCGGCCCGATCCTCGCCCAGCCCGATGCGGCCATCAGCCGATGCGATTTGGTGGGCGGTGGTGCGGGGTGGGCAAACCAAGCCACCTGTGTACCAGCGCACACGGGGCGAGGCGGTCAAGCGATTGGCGGATTTTCTGGCGGCGGAGGTTGCGGCCGGGCGGCGGGTGTTGATCGGTTTTGACTTTCCGTTTGGGTATCCCGAGGGTGTTGCTGCAAGGATCACGGGGCGGGCGGAGGCCTTTGCCCTGTGGGACTGGATTGCGATGCGGGTGCACGATGGCCCTGACAACGCGAACCGCCGGTTTGAGGTCGCGGCCGAGATCAACCGCTTCTATGACGGAGTGGGCCCCGCCTGGGGGCGGCCTGCGGCCTGGGATGTGCCCGATGTACCGGTGGCGATGAAAGAACGCTGGGGCGCGGACCATCCGCCCGAACGGCGGCGCGCAGACGGACGTTCGACGACGGCAAAAACAGTGTGGCAGTTGGCCTATGCCGGGTCGGTGGGGAGCCAGATTTTGTTGGGTCTGCCTGCGCTGAAAACGCTGCGCGAGGATCCTCGGCTGCGCGGGTATGTGGCCGTCTGGCCGTTTGACAGTGGATTTGAGGTGCCCGAGGCGGCAGTGGTCCTGGCAGAGGTCTATCCGTCTGTGTTGCAGCCCCAGGTGCACGCGCGGCGCCGTGCGGATGAGGTTTTGGACGCGGCACAGGTACGGGTTTTGGCAGCGGGCTTTGCCGCACTGGACGCGTCAGGTGGGTTGGGGCCGTTGTTTAGCGCGCCCGAAGGGCTGACTGCGGCAGACCACGCGGTAGTTTGTGCCGAGGAGGCTTGGATTTTGGGGCTGGATCAGGCCGCGGCGCTAGCGGCTGCCTTGCCACAACCTACGCTGACCGGGGCGGGGGTTAGCGCATGATCTATGACCGCGATCCGGCGGCGATTTATGCGCAGAGTTTTGCCACGGTCCGGGCCGAGGCCGATTTGGCGCGCCTGCCGCAGGAATTGCACGAGATCGCCATTCGGGTGATCCATGCCTGCGGGATGATCGACATCGTGGAGGATCTGGCATTCTCGGGCGACGTTGCTGCGGCGGTGCGTGGGGCCCTAGCGTGCGGGGCGCCGGTACTTTGCGATTGTCAGATGGTCGCCAGCGGGGTGATCCGACGGGGACTGCCCGCGGGGGTCGAGGTGGTGACGACCATCGCCGATCCTTATGTGCCTTCGCGGGCGAAAGCGCTGGGTACGACGCGCTCGGCGGCGGCGGTCAGCCTTTGGGAGGATCGGTTGGCAGGGGCCGTGGTGGCGATTGGGAACGCGCCGACGGCTTTGTTTCATTTGCTGGAGATGCTGGAGGCCGGTGCGCCGCGACCCGCCGCGATCCTGGGCTTTCCAGTCGGGTTTGTTGGGGCGGCCGAGAGTAAGGCAACTTTGGCAAAAGGCGCGCACGGCGTGCCGTTTTTGACGTTGCTTGGTCGACGGGGCGGCTCTGCGATGGCCTCAGCCGCTGTGAACGGTGCCGCGCTGGGGCTGCGGGGGGACGGCACGTGAGCGCGTGGCTGGATATCGTCGGGATCGGCGAAGATGGGATGGACGGGTTGTCGCCGAGCGCCCGCGCTGTGGTCGAGGCGGCCGAGGTAATCGTGGGGGGCGAGCGTCATCACCACCTAAGCGCGGCGGTGACGGCCGAGCGGGTGTCTTGGCCCTCACCCTTTGATGCGCTGATCGATACACTGAAAGGCTTCAAAGGTCGGCGGGTGGTGGTTTTGGTGACGGGAGACCCGCTGTGGTACTCGGTGGGCGCACGGATCTTGAAGGGGATCCCGGCTGAGGAGATCACCTTTCACCCGCAGTTGTCGGCCTTTCAATGGGCCGCGGCACGGATGGGATGGAGTTTGGCGGATGTCGAGACCCTTACCGTGCATGGGCGGCCTGTTGAACAGGCGATCCCCTTCTTTGCGCCGGGCGCGCGCCTGTTAATCCTGACCCAAGGGGTCGACACACCGGGCGAGATTGCCGGGCTGCTGGCCGAACGGGGCTATGGTGACAGCCGGATGGTGGTTCTAGGCGCATTGGGTGGCCCCCGCGAGAGTCGGATCGAGGGCCTTGCGCGGGATTGGACGGGGGAGGTTCCGGCGTTTCACGTTTTGGCCGTCGAGTGCCGGGCAGAGACGGGGGCGCAGGTGCTGCCGCTGGGGCCAGGGCTGCCGGATGATGCGTTCGAGCATGACGGCAAGATGACCAAAGCAGAGGTGCGGGCGCTGACCCTGGCGCAATTGGCGCCCCGGCGCGGGGCGGTGCTGTGGGACATCGGATGCGGCTGCGGCTCGGTCGCCGTGGAATGGTTGCGCCTGGCGCGGGATGGCGCAGCGATTGGATTGGAGCCGGTGGCGGCACGGCGGGCCATGGCGGAACGGAACGCGGCACGGCTGGGGGTGCCGCGGTTAGAGCTGCGTGATGCGCGGGCACCCGAGGGGTTGGACGATCTGGCGCGACCAGATGCGATTTTCATCGGTGGTGGGCTGTCCGAGGCGGTGATCGAGAAAAGCTTGCGGTCGCTGAGTTCGCAGGGGCGCCTTGTGGCGAACGCGGTGACTTTGGAGAGCGAGGCACTGCTGATCGCGGCGCATGCGCGGCATGGGGGCGCGCTGGTGCGGCTGTCCGTGGCGCGGGCGGAGGCGGTAGGACCCTATCGCGGCTGGCGACCCATGATGCCGGTGACGCAGTGGAGTGTCTCGAAGTGAGTGGGAAATTATATGGTGTCGGGCTGGGGCCGGGTGATCCGGAGTTGATGACGCTGAAGGCGCATCGACTGATCCGGGGGGCTTCGGTCGTGGCCTATCCCGCGCCCGATACAGGGGCGAGTTTCGCACGTTCGATTGCCGCTGATGCGATTGCGCCAGGGGCGGTCGAAATACCCATCGTGATCCCCATGCGGGCCGCGCGGTTTCCAGCGCAAGCCGTGTATGACACGGCAGCGCAGACCATCGGCGCGCATCTGGAAGCGGGTCGTGATGTGGTGGTGCTGTGTGAAGGGGATCCATTTTTCTATGGCTCATTCATGTATCTCTATGACCGGTTGGCGGGGCGCGCGCCGGTCGAGGTGGTGCCGGGGGTGACATCGCTGACCACATGTGCGGCCGTCGCGGGGCGGCCACTGTGCGCGCGAAACGAGGTGCTGACGGTGCTGCCGGGGCCGCTGGAGGATGCGGAACTCGCAGAGCGGCTCGCGACCCCCGGCGCCTTCGCCATTATGAAAGTCGGGCGGCATTTGCCCCGCTTGCGGCGGGTGTTGGAGGGGATGGACTTGGCCGGGACGGCGACCTATCTAAGCCATGCTAGCTTGCCAAACCAGATCGTTTTGCCGCTGGCCGAAGCGCCCGAGGATGCGCCCTATTTCTCGATGATCTTGATCCCCGGAAGGGACCCCTATGCCGCATCTTGACCCGGTTGTTGTGACGCTGACGGCCTCGGGCGCTGGGGTGGCGCGAAGGATCGCCGATCTGCTGGGCGCGGACGTGCAGGGGCGCGGGGACGTGGCGCATCCGGTCGAGGATGTCGTGGGGCATCTCCAGGGTTTGTTTTGCGCGGGGGTCCCGGTGATCGGGGTTTGCGCGGCGGGGATCTTGGTACGGGCTTTGGGGCCGGTCCTGGGGGACAAATGGACGGAGCCGCCGGTTTTGGCGGTGGCCGAAGACGGCAGTTCGGTAGTGCCGTTGCTGGGCGGGCATCATGGGGCAAACGACCTGGCGCGACGGATTGCCGGTGCCTTGGGTGGCGTTGCAGCCGTGACCACCGCCGGGGATTTGGCGCTGGGCATCGCGCTGGACGCACCGCCCAAAGGCTGGGTTTTGGAAAACCCCCTAGACGCGAAAGCGGTGGCTGCGGCGTTGCTGCGTGGCGAGCCGGGGGAGTTGTCAGGGGCGGCGAAGTGGTTAGAGGCCCTGCCCGGGCATGTGGCGCGGGTGACGGCGCCGGACATGGATGCGCCGGTGGTCTTGCGGGCCGGTGCGGCGGCGCTGGTCTATCGGCAGCGGATCTATGCGCTGGGGGTCGGTTGCGCACGGGGATCTGCGCCGGAGGAGATGATCGGCCTGGTGGGGCGTACCCTGGCCGAGGCGGGCGTGGCCGAGGGGCAGGTCGCCTCGGTTCATTCCATCGATTTGAAAGCGGACGAAGCAGCGGTGCATGCGCTAGCGGCGCATTTGGGCGTGCCCGCGCGGTTTTTCGATGCCGCGACGCTTGAGGCTGAGGCGGGCCGGTTGGCCAACCCGTCTGAGGTGGTGTTCGCCGAGGTCGGATGTCACGGCGTGGCCGAGGGCGCGGCCTTGGCCGCCAGCGGGCCGGATGGGGTCTTGGCAGTAGGTAAGACGAAGTCGGCGAATGCCACTTGTGCACTCGCACGGATCGGCAGCCGACCGGAACGCGGTCGGGCCAGGGGGCGGCTGAGTGTCGTGGGGATCGGCCCCGGCGATGCCACCTGGCGGACGCCCGAGGCGACGCGGCTGATCGCCGAGGCCGAGGAATTGGTGGGCTATGGGTTGTATTTGGATCTGTTGGGACCCTTGGGCGCGCGAACCCCGCGCAAGACATTTGATTTGGGCGAGGAAGAGGCGCGCTGTCGCTATGCGCTCGAGGCCGCGGGCGAAGGGCGGAACGTGGCGCTGATCTCGTCAGGGGATGCTGGGATCTTCGCGATGGGCGCTTTGGTGGCTGAGCTGTTGGACCGCCCTGAGGATCAGGGCGGGGTGAGCGCGGCGGCACGGCGGGTCGAGGTGATCAATGCGCCCGGGATCTCGGCATTGCAGGCAGCCTCGGCCCGCGCGGGGGCTTTATTGGGGCATGATTTCTGTGCAATCTCGCTATCGGATCTGCTGACCCCGCGCACCCAGATCCAGGCGCGGCTGCGGGCGGCGGCCCAAGGGGATTTCGTGATCGCGTTTTATAACCCGGTGTCACGGCGGCGACGGACCCTGTTGGCCGAAGCGCGGGACGTGTTGCTGGAGCATCGCCCAGCAGACACACCTGTGCTTTTGGCAAGCAATTTGGGGCGGGCGGACGAACGATTGGTGCGGCGGACGCTGGCGACTTTGGAGGTGGACGAGGTGGATATGCTGACGATTGTGTTGGTGGGCTCGGGCCAAAGCCGGGCGTTTCAAACCGGGGATCTGGCGGCGGGGGCCGAGGGGTGGCGACTGTATACACCGCGCGGCTATGCCAACAAGATGGACGCAGGTACATGACGGGCGGGTGCCTGTGCAGCGCGGTGCGGTTTGACGTGAACGGGCCGCTGCGGCCGGTGGTGGCGTGTCATTGTGTGCAATGCCGCAAAACCTCGGGGCATTATGTGGCCGCGACCTCGGCCGCGCGCGAGGATCTGGTGATCACGGGGGAGGTCACTTGGTTCGCGTCCAGTCCCAGGGCGCGGCGCGGGTTTTGTGGCGTCTGTGGCTCCAGCCTGTTTTGGGAGGAGGTCGGCGGGTCCCGGGTCTCGATCCATGCGGGGACCTTGGACGGGCCGACGGGTTTGGCGCTGGCAGGGCATATTTTCGTGGCGGACAAGGGCGACTGCTACGGGCTGGCGGATGGGTTACCCCATGTGGATGCCGATGATCCTAATTTGACGACAAAGGGTTGAGATGACGGTTTATTTTATTGGCGCGGGGCCGGGCGACCCGGAACTCTTGACGCTCAAGGCGCAACGCCTGATCGCGGCATGCCCGGTGTGCCTGTATGCGGGCTCGCTGGTGCCCGAGGCGGTGGTGGCCGGGGCGCCGGAAGGGGCGCTGGTGCAGGACACGGCGCCCATGACCCTGGACGAGATCATGGAGGTGATCGCCGCGGCACATGGGCGGGGCGAGGATGTGGCGCGGGTGCATTCCGGCGATCCATCGCTCTATGGCGCGATTGCCGAGCAGATCCGACGGCTCAAGGGTCTGGGGGTCGATTATCAGATCATCCCAGGCGTGCCGGCTTACGCGGCAGCGGCGGCGGTGATGGGGCAGGAACTGACCATTCCCGAGGTCAGCCAAACCTTGATTTTGACGCGCACGGCGATGAAATCCTCGGCCATGCCCGAAGGCGAAGATTTGGACAGCCTGGGGCGAACCGGGGCGACGTTGGCGATTCATTTGTCGGTCCGAAACCTGCTGAAGATTGAGCGTAAACTGGCGCCTTATTACGGGGCAGACTGCCCAGTGGTGGTGGCATACCGCGTCGGTTGGCCGGATGAGCAGATCGTGCGCGGGACGCTGTCGGATATCCGTGGCAAGATGCGCGCGGCCAAGATTACCCGGACCGCGTTGATCTTTGTCGGGCCCGCGTTGCAAGCCGAGCAGGGTTTTCGCGACTCAGCGCTGTACGATGGGGCCTATCCACATGTGCTGCGGCCCAAGCGGGCGGGATAAAGGTCAGGTGCCTCCGGCGGGGATATTTTGAGACAGAAGAGGGTGGCCCTAGGTCGCCGGGGCGATGATGTGGGCAAAGGCGCCGTGGGTGTTGCCTGAGGTAAGGCCCATCGCGGGAAGCGTGTTTTGGTCGGCGTCAGTGGCTTCGAAGAGCCGGGTGGCTTGGGTTGGTTCGCTGAGGATGGTCGCGTAGTGGAATTCGTGGGCCATAAGGGGCGTGGTCCATGGGGCGCTTGGGCCAGGTGTCAGACGTCGATAGCCGAGGGTGAGTTTGCGAGCTTGAAAACTGGTCTCGACCGGCAGCAGGCCGAGCATGCGATGGCGGGTGCCGCCCGCGTCGGTCAGCCCGAATCCCAGGGTCATGTAGCCGCCGCACTCACCATAGATCAAAGTGTTTTGAGCGGCCGCATGCTGCATTCCCGCATGGAAAGTGGTGGCGGCGGCCAGGGGGCCTGCATGAAGCTCGGGGTAGCCGCCGGGCAGGAAGATGGCATCGGCGCTCCGGTCGGGCGCTTGATCGGCAAGGGGGGAGAAGGGAAGGATCTGGGCGCCCGCCGCCCGCCAGGCCTGAAGCATATGTGGGTAGGCAAAGGCGAAGGCTGCGTCTTGGGCCAGGGCGATGCGCTGACCCAGCGGCGGCAGCCCTGGGCCGGGCGGTGCCAGGGCGATGGGTTGTGCGGCTTGGGTGATTTGGTCGAGGTCGCTGGTTCTGGTAATTTGTGCGGCGGCCTCGGTCAGGAAGGCCTCAAGCGCGGGGTGTTCCATGGCCTGGACCAGTCCAAGGTGGCGCTCGGGCAAGGTGAGTGTGGCGCTACGGGGCAGCGCGCCAAGCAGTGGGATGTCCAGACGGCTCAGCGCAGCGGCGATGATCGCCTGATGCCGTGGGGATCCGACACGGTTGAGCAGAACGCCCGCGATCCTCAGGTTGGGGCGCAGGGTTTGCAGGCCGGCAATGGGCAGCACAGCCGAGGCACCGGTTTTGGCAGCATCAATGACCAGGATCAGGGGCAGGCTCAGGGTTTCGGCCAGATCGGCGGCCGAACCGGTACTGGCGAGGCCCGCGCCATCGATGACGCCCATCGCCGCCTCGATCATCAGCAGATCGGCAGGGGTTTGTCCCGCTTGGTGGCGTAGCGCCTGGGGTGACATGGCCCAGGGGTCGTAGTTCAACGAGGGCTGCCCGCAGGCAGCGGCATGGAAGGCCGGATCAATGTAGTCAGGCCCGCATTTGCCGCCCGCAACGGACAGGCCCCGGTCGCGCAGGGCGCGCAACAAGGCGAGTGTCACTGTGGTTTTGCCCACGCCCGAGGTGGGGGCCGCGATGATCAGGCCGTGCGGCGGCATCAGGCGCTGTCGGCGAGGCTTTCGCCGGTGCCCAGCGGGTCGAGTGACCGGGGCGCGGCGCCAGACAGCTGTGCGGCCCAGTCGAGCGTTTGGCGCAAGGCCACGGTGCGGCCGATGCAGACGATGCACGGCGGCTCGATGCCATGGGTCGCGACATCCGTGGCGGCTTGGGACAGCGTGGTTTCCAGGACGCGTTGGTTTGGCAGGGTGGCGTTCGAGACGACGGCCACAGGCTCGGACGGGCCGCGGCCATTCTCGATCAGAGCGGCTGTTATTTGGGCAAGATGTTTGATCGCCATGTAAAGCACGATGACCGGGGAACCCCGGGCCAAAGCGGGCCAATTGATCGCGGCGGGGGCCTGGCCCGTGGCGTCATGGCCGGTGACGAAGGTGACGGCCTGGTTGACGTCCCGATGGGTGGCGGGGATCCCGGCATAGGCTAGGCCACCAACACCCGCCGTGATGCCGGGTGTGACGCGGATGGGGATGCCCGCTTGAACGAGCGCCTGCGCCTCTTCTCCGCCGCGACCAAAGACGAAGGGATCGCCGCCTTTCAGGCGCAGGACGCGGTGACCGGCGCGCGCAAGTTCGATCAAGCGCAGCGAGATCGAGCGCTGTTTGGGCGAGGGTTTGCCGCCACGTTTGCCCGCATATTCAACCTGGGCCCCAGGCCGGCGCCAGTCAAGAATGCGGGTGTCGACCAGGGCGTCGTAAACAATGACATCGGCTTGGCGCAGCGCATTCAGCCCGTGCAGGGTCATTAGACCAGGATCCCCCGGGCCCGCGCCTAGCAACCACACCAGGCCTGGCGCGAAGTCGGGCCAATCGCCGGGCGGTAGGGGGCTGTGGATCTGTTCCATGGTTTCAGTTTATGCACGCTACCAGGGATTGGCGAGGCGAAAGCGACGGTTTGCTTTCTTTGCATCGCTCCTTTTTTCGGATTGCCCTGAGTACAGGATCCGTTCGTCAGTTCAAAACGCCAGATGACCCGTCCCAGGCCAACCACTCTTGTATATATCTCACCAAATTCTAAGCTGCGCGCGTGACAGTTTGGCGCCCACAACAGGTTATCCAAGTGAAAGCGCTCGGCCTCGCCTGGCGCAAAGGTCTTCTGCTCGCGAGCGAGATTTACAATGATGATGGAAGTGTCAAAGGCGTAAGACCGCTCGGTGGACGGTTGGAATTTGGCGAGAGTTGGCGAGATGCTCTTGTTCGAGAGTTTGACGAAGAACTTGGCGTTGAGATCGAGATCATTGGCAAGCCAATGATGTTAGAGAATATTTTCAGTCACTACGGTATGGTCGGACATGAAGTCGTTTTTGTCTCCAACATCGCGACCCCAGACCACTTTTTTACCCATGACGGGCCAATTGAGTATTTCGAAGACAATGGGAGCAAGTGCTGCGCGCGATGGTTTGATGTCAACGAATTGGATTGCGGCGGTCTTGAGCTTTACCCGAACGGATTGAAGAAGCTTTTGCAGGGCGATGAATAAGTCAGGATTCGCCAAGGTCGGCTCAACAGAAGTTTTTTGGGGGCTAGAAGACCTATGATGCTGAGATGACACGAAAGCCTGATACCGACCTGCGGACCGGCTTCACGACCGGGGCTTGTGCGACAGCGGCGGCGAAGGCGGCGGTGGGCGCTTTGGTTGGGCGTGGCTGGGCCAATCCGGTTGAGATCACGCTGCCCAAGGGGCAGGTCGTAGCGTTTCCCTTGGTCGAGGCTAAGGCTGGCCCGGGTTGGGCGCGGGCCGTGGTGCAGAAAGATGCGGGCGATGATCCGGATGTAACGCATGGCGCGTTGATCGTGGCGACGGTGCGGATAGGCGCGCGGGGGAGCGGTGTGACATTTGTTGCGGGCGAAGGGGTTGGACGGGTGACGATGCCTGGGCTGCCGATCCCGGTGGGCGAACCGGCGATCAATCCGGTGCCGCGGGCTATGATTGCAAAGGCGATCGCGGAGGTCTCGGACGGGGATTTCGAGGTCGAGGTCTCGGTGCCCGGTGGGGCCGCGTTGGCGCTTAAAACCTGGAACCCCCGGCTGGGGATCGTTGGGGGGATCTCGATCCTGGGGACGACGGGGATTGTGCGGCCGTTTTCCTGTGCGGCCTGGATCGCATCGATCCATCGCGGGATCGATGTGGCGCGCGCCGTGGGGCTGCGCCATGCGGTGGGGGCGACGGGGGCAACCTCGGAGGCCACGGCGCAGGCGCGGTTCGGGCTGCCGGATCACGCGATGCTGGATATGGGGGATTTTGCGGGGGGGTTGTTGAAGTATTTGGCGAAGCACCCCATCCCGCGGCTGACAATCGCGGGCGGCTTTGGAAAGCTGACCAAACTGTCGCAGGGCGCGTTGGATTTGCATTCCAGCCGGTCCCAGGTGGATTTCGCGGCTTTGGGGGAGTTGGCCGTGCAGCTAGGCGCAGATGGCGTCGCTGTCGCCGGGGCGAACACGGCAGCGCATGCGCTGGAGATGGCAGGGCCTGGATTGGCCGTGGCGGTGGCCGAAGGGGCGCGGGAGGTCGCTTTACAAGCCCTTCGAGGTGCGGATGTGGCCGTGGATGTGCTGGTTGTGGGGCGCGATGGCGCGGTCCTCGCTGAGGCTGGGCCTGCAGGGTGAGTGTGGAAGCCTCCGGCGGGGATATTTTTGGACAAAAGATGGCCGGTCCGAGGGTTTTGTTACTGGGAGGAACGACCGAGGCGCGGGTATTTTCAAACCGGGTTCGAGATGTGGATCTGGTGGTCTCGCTGGCGGGGGCCACCGAGACGCCCGCGCCCTATGGTGGTTCGTCGCGGCGGGGCGGGTTTGGTGGCGCGGACGGGTTCGCGCAGTATTTGCGGGATGCAGGGATCGTGGCCGTTGTTGATGCGACACATCCTTTCGCGGCGCGGATAACGGCAAATGCCGTGGCCGGCTGTACGGCAGTTGGCGTGCCCTTGGCGCGTTTGGAGCGCGCGCCTTGGGTGCCAGGCCCAGGTGAGCATTGGCAGGCATTTGAAAGCGTCGCGGCGGCGGTGGCGGCTTTGCCTAAGGGTGCGCTGGGTTTTTTGGCGGCGGGACGCTCGGCGGGGGGGATTGTGCCGCCCGAAGGGGTTGGGTTGATCTTGAGGGCGATCGAGGCCATGGCGGCGGCGACGGACGGGGTTGAGGTCATACGGGCGCGGCCCCCGTTCTCAGCGGTGGCAGAGCGGGCCTTGTTCGCCTCGCGGGGTGTCACACATTTGATCTGCAAAAACTCGGGCGGGGTCGCAGGGCGGACAAAGTTGGAAGCCGCCACGGAATTGGGCCTGCCGTTGCATATGGTTGCACGACCCGCGCGACCCGCGGTGCCGCATGTCGAAACGGTGGAGGCGGCATTGGATTGGGTGGCTGGTGTCGCAAATGGGACAGCGGCGGGCGGGTATCGTGCTTGACACCCCCGGCGTGCGGCGCCATCACTGAGGGCAGAGGTTCCCGACGGGCATGCAAAGCGTGACGAGGGATGAAAAGGGAATGTGACGGGGGTTGACCCATTTAGGGAACCCTCGGAAGCAGCCGCCCCCGCGACTGTAAGCGGCGAGCCGGTGCCCCTGTGCCACTGCCCCAAAGGGCGGGAAGGCGGGCATCAGCGTTGAACCGCAAGCCAGGAGACCTGCCTCAGGCTGTCGGTTTGCCTTACGGCTGCCGACGGTTGACCGTGAACGGGCGGGGTGCTCCGTGTCGCGTCGTGGGCCGGACAGGCGCACGCCGACCCTAGCGCTTCTCCGCAATATTTGGAGAGGACGAAATAATGACTTCCTGGAAATTCCGTATCTTGGGCGCGCTGGCGGCCGTGATGGTGGCAGGGCCCGCACTTGCGCATCACCCGCTTGGGGGGCTGCCAATGGTGAGTTTCGCCGATGGCATGCTGTCGGGTGTTGGGCACCCGGTGTTGGGCTTTGACCACTTGTTCTTTGTCTTGGCCATGGGGCTGGCGGCGCTGTTCACCGGGCGGGTGTTGCTGACCGCAGGCGGCTATATCGCGGCGATGCTGGTCGGTGTTCTGTTGATGAGCGCGGGTGTCGGCCTGCCGGTCAAGGAGGTGGTGATCGCGCTGTCGCTTGTTGTCCTGGGCGGCGTGGTGCTGTCGGGGCGGGCGCTGGGGGTAACGCCCGCGCTGGTTTTGTTCGCGGGGTTCGGACTGTTCCATGGCTCGGCCTTTGGCGATGCGCTGGCCGCGCAGGAGGCGGCCTTGGGGATGCCCGTGTTGCTTGGTTATTTGCTGGGCCTGGGCGTGGTGCAGCTTGGGATTGCGCTGGCGATGGCTGGTTTTGCACGCTTTGTCTGGAAGGCCAGCGATGCGGGTCTGGTGCAGGCGCGTTTGGCCGGCGCGGTGGTCGCGGGCATGGGCCTGCTGTTGACGCTGGAGCATGCCGAAGGTGCGGTATTCGCCGTAGTGGGCTGGGCGGCCTGAGTGCTTTGTGGCGGGCCTGACGCGGCCCGCCTTCCCTCATTTTGTAAGGAGTTCCCGACATGGCGGGCAAAATTCCGGCCACGGTCGTCACAGGGTTTTTGGGCGCGGGCAAGACCACGTTGATCCGACATATGCTGGAGCATGCGGGCGGGCGGCGGATTGCGCTGATCATCAACGAGTTCGGCGATCTGGGCGTGGATGGCGGTATTCTGAGGGGCTGCGGTATCGAAAACTGCGCCGAGGACGATGTGATGGAGCTGTCGAATGGCTGTATCTGCTGCACCGTGGCCGAGGATTTCGTGCCAACTTTGGAAAAGCTGTTGGCCCGGGATGTGCCGCCCGATCACATCGTGATTGAGACCAGCGGACTGGCCCTGCCGCAGCCGCTGGTCCGAGCCTTCAACTGGCCTGAGATCCGGACACAGGTGACCGTGGATGGCGTGGTGACCGTGGTCGATGGCCCAGCCGTTGCGGCGGGGCAGTTCGCGGCAGATGTGGCCGCGGTGGATGCGCAGCGCAGCGCGGATGACATGCTGGACCATGACACGCCGCTGAGCGAGCTGTTCGAGGACCAGATGGCCTGTGCGGATATGGTCGTGGTCAACAAGGCGGATCTGTTGGGCGATGGACCTGCGGAGGCGCTGGCGCAGGAATTGCGAAAGGCCTCGCGGATCGGCGTTCAGGTCTTAAAAGCGCGTATGGGGGCTGTCGATCCGGCAGTTCTGCTGGGGTTGGGTGTGGGCGCCGAGGCAGATATGGATGTGCGGGGCGAGGTACACCACCATCACCACGACGATGATCACCCTCATGACCATGAGCATGGGCATGATGAGTTTGAGAGTTTTGTGGTGCGCTTGCCTGCCCTGCAGGGATCCGAGGGCTTTGTTTCGGCCATCACGCAGGTAATTGCCGAGCAAGGGATTTTGCGACTTAAGGGCTTTGCGGCCGTTGAGGGCAAGCCGATGCGACTGGTGCTGCAGGCGGTCGGGCCCCGGGTCGATGCGCATTTCGACCGGCCATTCCTGGCAGGAGAGGCGCGCGAGACACGGCTGGTGGTGATCGGCTTGGCCGGGCTGGATCGTGTGGCGATTGCGCAGGCTCTAGAGGCGGCTGTCGGGCACAGCGCGGCGGCCTGAGCGCATGCACCTGCTGGCGGCCACGCCTGGGGCGATCTCGGATGGGTCAGAGCCGGTCGATCTGGGGCAGACGCCAGCAGATGTGATCTTTTTGAGCGCGGCGGATACTGAGCTGGCGGCCCTGTCGGAAGCGCGCGCGGTTTGGGCGGAGGCGCCAGGGGG
>CALICM010000021.1 GCA_938049225.1 uncultured Paracoccaceae bacterium | reverse complement strand
AAAATCCATTTGGATCAGGCAAGGTGGTGATGGTATCTCTCGTCATGTGGCATATCCCTTTCTCCGCGAGAATTGCGGCGCGTCAACACCGCCATGATATGCCGCCCCTCAGGGCCATCACCAACTTTCAGCTATTGCTCTCGGTGGAAGGGGTATTGGCAACGGAACCCTAGTGACCCAGAATACCACCGTCCCGATCAATCCAAACAAGAAAGAATGTGCCTTGCGAAAAGAAGCCGTGGACCCGCCCTTTTGACCCAACATCCAGGCTGTACATCTTGACGTCCTTACTTACAGCAGATGGCAAGCGCTTTGAAGTTACCCCTTTATGGGAGTGGCAAGTCTGCGTAACCGAAGTCACCTGGCTCTCCGTCTTTGAAGCCATTTTTTCTACAAAACCAGAAAACGCTCTTAACTCTTTCGGCTTCCACTTTGAGAAACACTCATTTGACCGTTGAAAATATCTCAAATTAACAGACGCTGGCGGCTTAGCGCCTCTCAGAGCACCTGCAGCATCAATCTTTGGCTCTTGATGAACTTGCCCTGCGGCGATTTTAAAGGGCTTGGATTGGTTCTTTTTCGATTTTGCTGCCATAATAGTTCCGCATCGATAGCTTCGAAATTTTTGTGCTTGATGCAGCTTCGGGCGGTAAGTCTCCACGCGCTTCCATCCAGGGCGTTTCGCTATGGGTCATTTTTTCAAGCTTTTTTGCACCATACTGGCCGTACTGATCGAAGACTGCTTCGAGATAGTCCTCGACTTCTTTTGGAACGTTTATGCCGCTTTCCGGGGCAAGAGCATCCCACCCGTGGCTGCGGTATTTGACGTAAAGAGCGCGCACCACCGGACCGTGAGCCCAAGCCTCAAAATCCTCTTTAATCAATGGCTTATTAAAGTTGGCAAGGAACCACGCATCCGCGTAGTAGACCAGCTTCTGCAATTTTAGTTGAGTCATGGCTTCGCCTGCATCACGATCCGCGTTGTTTACGAACCAGCGCGCAACGGTCTTCGCCCCTATAGGTTTCCAATTATCAAACATAGTGCCACCTCCCACGTTTGAGATAACATGTCATTATCAAAATCCAAAAAACGCGCTCAGAACGGTGCGTCATTTTGGATCGAAAACGCGCCACAAACACTCAACTGGCCCGAAGTTCTGCGTAACGCGCCCGCCCTTCTGCTGCCACTGAATGGCATGACTTACCTGTTGTAGCACATTGTAGCACATCTGCCCGCAAAGCGTCGCCAGCATCCCAGCCCTTAACCCATGACCGCTTTGCAGCCATAAATTGTCGGGGCAACCGGTTACGATGCTTCCGACCCTGCCAGCGGGCGTGTGGCGAACTTATCGTCCGCTGCCCACGGTGTTTCTGCGCCAATCTTGCCCATCGCGCTGGACAAAACTTTCGGCTAGGACAGATGGTGTTCTTCGAATCCCACCGGCGCCCGTCCGGCGGGCCGCTGGCAAAAACGAGAATTTGGGGGGGACCCAGGCCCATGAAAATCGGTGCTCCGACAGAGCTTGTCGACGGGGAGGCCCGCGTCGCGCTTAGCCCGCAAAGTGCACTTCAACTGCAAAAGCTCGGCTACGAGGTGATTGTTCAAAGTGGCGCGGGCGACAAATCCCGCTTCTCTGACGACAGCTATCGCGACGCTGGCGTTGAGGTTTTGGACAGCGCCGAAGCGTTCTATGAAGCCGCCGACATTGTTTTGAAGGTGCGCGCGCCGGAAGGGGCCGAACTGGATCACCTGCGCGCGGGCCAGATCCTGATCTCGTTCATCTGGCCCGCCCAGAATGATGATTTGCTGAACGTTCTCAAGGGCAAAGGCGTCAACGCCATCGCAATGGACATGGTCCCCCGGATCAGCCGCGCACAAAAGATGGACGCGCTCAGCTCGATGGCCAACATCGGCGGCTATCGCGCGGTGGTCGAGGCCAGCAACAATTTTGGCCGCTTCTTTACCGGGCAAATTACGGCCGCTGGCAAAGTTCCCCCCGCCAAAGTTCTGGTCGTCGGCGCCGGTGTCGCGGGCCTTGCCGCCATTGGCGCCGCGCAATCGATGGGCGCGATCGTACGCGCCTTTGACGTGCGCCCCGAAGTGGCCGAGCAGATCGAGAGCATGGGCGCCGAGTTTCTGTTCCTGGACTTCGAAGACAGCCAGGACGGCGCCGGCACGGGTGGATACGCAGCCCCCTCAAGCCCTGAGTTTCGCGAAAAACAACTCGCCCTGTTCCGCGAGCAGGCCCCCGATGTCGACATCGTGATCACCACCGCCCTCATCCCGGGCCGCGACGCCCCCAAGCTTTGGCTCGCGGATATGGTTGAAGCGATGAAGCCCGGCTCGGTCGTGGTCGATCTGGCGGCTGAGCGTGGTGGGAACTGCGATTTGACCATCCCGAACGAGATGATCGAGACCCCGGGCGGCGTCAAAATCATTGGCTATACTGACCTGCCCAGCCGCATGGCAACGCAATCCTCGACGCTTTATGCCACCAACCTGCGCCACATGCTGGACGACCTGACGCCGGAAAAAGACGGCACGCCGGTCATCAATATGGAGGATGACGTCATCCGCGGCGCGACGGTTGTGAACGCGGGCGAGATCACCTTCCCACCGCCGCCGCCCAAGACCCAGGCCATCGCTAAGGCGGCCCCCAAACCCAAGGAACCCACCGCCGAGGAGAAGGCCGCGGCCGAGGTCGCCGCTTTCCGCGCCCAAACCAAGCAACAGTTCACCCTGCTCGCCGTTGGCACCGCGTTGGTGCTGTTGGTGGGCGCCTTTGCCCCCGCCAGTTTCATGCAGCATTTCATCGTCTTCGCGCTGGCCTGCTTTGTCGGGTTCCAGGTGATCTGGGGTGTCAGTCACAGCCTGCACACACCGCTGATGTCGGTGACCAATGCCATCTCGGGCATTGTGATCATCGGGGCTTTGTTGCAGGTGGGTTCTGGATCGTTTCTGGTGATCCTGCTGGCCGCTGTTTCTGTCCTGATTGCATCCATCAACATTGTTGGCGGCTTCCTGGTCACGCGCCGGATGCTTGCCATGTTCCAGAAAAGCTAAGGGGCCGAGAATATGTCCGCAGGTCTGGTTTCTGCCGCTTATATCGCGGCTTCCATCCTCTTCATTCTGTCCCTGGGCGGCCTGAAAAACCAGGAAAGCGCGAAACGCGCGATTTGGTACGGCATGGCCGGTATGGCCCTGGCGATGTTCGCCACCATCTTTGGTCCCGGCATCGGCAACTACGCCATCATTGTGGTGATGATTGCCATCGGCGGCGTGCTGGGTGCCATCGTTGCAAAACGCGTTGAGATGACGGAAATGCCGCAACTCGTCGCCGCCCTGCACAGTTTCGTGGGCCTGGCGGCGGTGTTCATCGGGTTCAACGCCGACATCGAACTCGCCAGCGTCCTGGCGATGGACGAGGCCGCACGCGATGCGTTGACAGGCTTTGCGGGCGTGCTGGCGCATAAATCCCCCACTGAGATCTCGATCCTAAAGGTCGAGGTTTTCTTGGGTGTTTTCATCGGTGCCGTCACCTTCACCGGCTCGGTCATCGCCTTTGGTAAACTGGCGGGTAAGGTCGACGGGGCCGCCAAGAAGCTGATGTTACCCTCGGAGGAGGCGCCGATCCCCTTCATCTCGGGCCATTATCTGAACGCAGGTGCCGCGATCCTGTCGTTCCTGCTGCTGATCCTTTATTTCAATGGCGCGGGTATTTGGGCGTTGATCCTGATGACCCTGTTGGCCTTTTTCATCGGCTACCACCTGATCATGGGTATCGGCGGCGCGGATATGCCGGTCGTCGTCTCGATGCTCAACAGCTATTCCGGCTGGGCCGCCGCCGCTATCGGCTTCACCCTGGGCAACGACCTGCTGATTGTGACCGGTGCTTTGGTGGGCTCGTCCGGCGCGATCCTGTCCTACATCATGTGCAAGGCCATGAACCGCAGCTTCATCAGCGTCATCCTGGGCGGCTTCGGCGGCACCGCTGGGCCCGCGATGGAGATCGACGGCGAGCAGATCGCGATCGACGCCGATGGCGTGGCCGCCGCGTTGGAGGATGCCGACAGCGTGATCATCATCCCTGGTTACGGCATGGCCGTCGCCCAGGCGCAGCAGTCGATCAGCGAGTTGACCAAACACCTGCGCGCCAAGGGCAAAGAGGTCCGCTTTGCCATCCACCCGGTTGCGGGCCGTCTGCCCGGCCACATGAACGTGCTGCTGGCCGAGGCCAAGGTGCCCTATGACATCGTGCTGGAAATGGACGAGATCAACGAGGATTTCCCCTCGACCGACGTCGCCATCGTCGTGGGCTCCAACGACATCGTGAACCCCGCCGCGCAAGAGGATCCCAACTCCCCCATCGCGGGCATGCCGGTGCTTGAGGTTTGGAAAGCCAAGCAGGTTTTCGTGTCCAAACGCGGCCAGGGGACAGGATACTCGGGCATCGAGAACCCGCTGTTCTTCAAGGAAAACACGCGAATGTTCTATGGCGACGCCAAAGCATCGGTGGACACGCTGTTGCAGAAAATGGCCTGAGCTGAGTCTTGGCGGCATAGCGGCGCCAACTTTGGCCGAAGCTCGGCTACGGGGGCGGAACCGCTTGATTGACGCGGATATCGCTGTGACCGCTGCGCCGCTGAAACCGCCCCCCTCACTTAAGCGATTTAGCCGAGGGTTATTGCCCGATAGCCGGGGCGACGCTTTGCAGACGTCCGTATAGACACTCACACCGTCGGTTCCTTGCAGCCCGCACCGCACGGTACATCATCCGGTCATTAACCCTGAAGATGTATCACTCCGCCCTCTTACCTGCGGAGATGACGATGCAGCATGGCTTAAGCGACTTCATTCGAGACGGCCGAGACGGGGAATACGTGCTGGTCGCTCGCGATGGTGGCCTGCGCGGCTTCCGACCCCGGGTGTCCGTTAAGTCGGCATTCCCGAACTACAGCGCCGGGCGTGCGGCCTTCGAAGACCGGTTGGATCAGGCAATCCGGGAAAACACCCTGATGCTGCTGGGGGCCCTGACGCCGCCCGACACGGTGCACACCGTCACCGCGGCTGATCTGCGGGACCTCTCGGACGCGCGGGACGCAGCGCTGCGCCAATGGGACCTGCGGCTGGAGGCGATTTACGCTGAATACTACACGCACCCGCAACGGCTGCGTCCGCTGCGCAGCGCGATGGAAGACCGGCTGCTGCGCGCCTTTGCCGGTCTGATCAACCAATTGCGCCAGCAGGATCTGGGTATCGAGCGCTATGTCTGGCGCTCGCGCGATGACGACAAGGTCAGATCCGCGCATGCCGCATATGATGATCGCACCTTTCGCTGGGACGATCCCCCCGCAGGCGGCCACCCCGGGCAGGCCCATAACTGCCGCTGCATCGCCGAACCCATACCCCTGGGCAGGCCCAGCAATGTCGTGCTGGCTGACTTCGCGCCTACCGCAGATGGGCTGCTGAACCCGGGCACCAATCAAGGGCGCCGCCTGGCCAATGGCCTGATCGCCAGAACCCCGGCGGGCGCTGCAATTATCGCGGCGCTAGAGGCGAGCGACCGGCTGCAGGCCTTCACCCGCGCCGTAAATGAGCGGCGTATCCGCGAAGGCGCTGTGGCACTGGGTGCGGATTTGACCACGGTGGAGGGTCTGCTTGCGGCGCAGGCCTACGCGATAGGCAAGGAATTCGCAGAGAACGGGTTTTTGTCCAACGACCTGGAACGCGGCGACCGGGCCAAGATTGTCGCGCAGGCGCTTGGCTTATACGAAATGCACCAGCCTGGCCTTTTCACGCTGCGCAACGACAATGGTGTGGCTGCGGCGGTGACCGCCAGACGTATCGCGGAACAAGCGCTGCAAGCCCTGGAAGCGGGGCGGCTGCGGCCTCAAGACGGCACGCTGGCCGACGGCTGGGTCGAGGTCTTCCCCGAACTCACCGAAGGCGAGCGCCGGTTGGGCCAGCTGCCAGGCTTCACGCCCGAACGTCTGGAGGCGTTCCTCGAAACCTACCCCGCCGAGGCGCTCGGCCTGCCGGTTCACACCGGGCAGGGGCACCCGGACGATCCAGGGGGCAATGTCGTCTCGACACCGATCCCTGAGGACACGCGGCCCAATGTCGTGGAAATGCCGCGCCCCGGGGAACCAACGCGGGTCAGGCCCAACAACGATGCCGAGACGCAGCGAGGGCATCGGCGGGAGAATGAATCGGCTGAGATACTGGCACAGGCTGGTTTCGATGTTGTCCAAAATCCTGCAGTTGATGGCCCAAAGAACCCCGACTATATGATCGATGGGAAAGTATACGACCACTATGCGCCTACTACTGATAATGTTCGAAGAATTTGGGAGAGGGTGAAAGAAAAGGTTGACGATGGCCAGGCTCCCAATGTCGTCATTGGCCTGCAAGATAGCGCTGCGGATGAGGATATGCTGCGCAAGCAATTTGCCGATTGGCCCATCGAAGGCCTCGACGAGGTCTTAATCGTACGTGGTGATGGAACCACTGGGAGACTATGATGGCGATTTTTTATGACGTGTATTGTCCCCTTGAATCCGAGGAACTGCGTCGGCGTCTCGTCATCGCCGCGCAGGACGCAGGTAAGCATTGGGAAAGTGCTTCTGTGCTCAAGGTTTCACCCATGCGCCTCGAGATGCTGAATGAAAATGGCTTCACCGGACCTTTTGAATCCTTCGCTTATGTCCGTCTTAATAAAAACCTGAGTGTTCCAGCCCGGCGGAAGCTGAAACTGTTCTTCCGAGACCTTCCAGAACCCAAGGTTGTGTTATTCGACGGTGATATGATGGACCAAGACGAGTTCCGCAGCATCCCGCCAGAGGGAGATGAATAGAGAGCACTTCTTCGAAGCCACCAGCGCGCCCTTTTTCTAAAGCGACACGCTGGCCGACGGCTGGGTCGAGGTCTTTCCCGAACTCACCGAAGGCGAGCGCCGGTTGGGCCAACTGCCAGGCTTCACGCCCGAACGTCTGGAGGCGTTCCGCGAAAGCTACCCCGCCGAGGCGCTCGGCCTGCCGGTTCACACCGGGCACGGGGCGCCGGAGGATCCAGGGGGCAATGTTGTTTCAACGCCGATCCCCAGGGATGTGGGGCCCGACATCGTGGAAATGCCGCGCCCTGGGGAGCCGACGCGTATCAGACCGAATGACGACGCTGAAACGCAGCGGGGGCATCGGCGGGAGAATGAATCGGCTGAGATTCTGGCGCAGGCGAGTTTCGATATTGTCCAAAATCCTGCGTTTGATGGCCCAAAGAACCCCGACTATATGATCGATGGAAAGATATATGATCATATTGCTCCCAGGATAGATGATGTGCAGAAGATCTGGGGAAAGGTAAAGGACAAAGTAGAGCAGGGCCAAGCCCCCAACATTGTCATTGGCCTGCAAGACAGCGCCGCCGATGAGGAGGCATTGCGCCAGCAGTTCGCCGATTGGCCTATTGATGGCCTTGAAGATGTTATAATTGTACGCGGCGATGGGACTATAGGGAAGTTGTAATGGCAATAGAGTATGAGATATTTACCCCCCTTCACCGCGACGATCTTGAGCGGCGCCTCGCAGAGGCTGCGACTGACGCTGGCGCCTGCTGGGTACACGCTTCGGCGAACGATGTGGGTTCGTTCCACGTAGAGATGCTTGCCGACTATGGCTTCAAAGGACCATTCAAGTCTTACGCCTATGTCCGTCACGATAAGGATCTGAGCGTAAAGGCGCGCCGGAAGCTGCAGATCTTCTTTCTCACGCTGCCAGAGCCCAAGGTGGCGCTATTTGGCTTTGAAATGATTGACCAAGACGCGTTTCGCCACGTCCCGCCGAAGGGCGAAGGGTAGAGCGCCACCGTCGAGGCTGATCGAAGAAGCATTGCGCCAACAGTTCTCCAATTGTCCTATTGATGATCTAGACGAGGTGCTCATTGTACGCGGCGATGGAACAATTGGGAGGCTTTGATGGCGATATATTATGACCTTTATTGCCCACTAGACCGCAGCGAACTGGAAGCGCGCCTTGCGACGGCGGCACAAGACGCGGGAGAGCATTGGCAAGCGGCATGGACGGGCGAGATGACGCCCATTAAGTTTGAAGTTCTGGCGGAACACGGGTTCACCGGAAACTTCAAATCCTACGCTTACGTCCGACTCGACAAAGACCTAGGCGTCCCAGCCCGGCGAAAGCTGAAGCTGTTCTTCCGAGACCTTCCAGAACCCAAGGTTGTGTTATTCGACGGTGATATGATGGACCAAGACGCGTTCCGCCGCATCCCGCCAGAGGGCGAAGAATAGCGCGCCCGTCGAGGCCAGCAGATAACAGATCGGCTTGAGGTCCTTCCTCAGCGACAGAAGATGAACGTCGGTTGGGCCAACTGCCGGGCTTCACGCCCGAGCGTCTGGAGGCGTTCCGCGAAACCTACCCCGCCGAGACCCCCGGCCTGCCGGTTCACACCGGGCAGGGGCACCCGGACGATCCAGGGGGCAACGTCGTCTCGACGCCGATCCCCCAGGATGCAGGGCCCGACATCGTGGAAATGCCGCGCCCCGGAGAGCCGACACGGATCAGACCCAACGATGATGCCGAAACGCAGCGGGGGCATCGGCGGGAGAACGAGTCGGCTGAGATCCTGGCGCAGGCAGGTTTCGATATTCTGCAGAATCCTGCCGTCGAGGGTCCAATGAGCCCCGACTATTTAATAGATGGAAAGATCTATGATCACATCGCTCCTGGGGTTAATGATGCGCAAAAAATCTGGAGGAAGGTGAAGGAGAAAGTAGAGCGGGGCCAGGCGCCCAACATCGTCATTGGTCTACAAGACAGCGCTGTGGATGAGGAGGCATTGCGCCAACAGTTCGCAGATTGGCCCATTGATGGATTGGACGGGTTTACTATTAAATTCAAATGGTTGATCGAAGTCGTGCGCACCACATGTGCAATGTGTAATCGCCCTCTGGCGTGATCTGTCGGGTGTTTGGCGGTTGGGTGAGCTTGATCTAATCGAAGGGAGTTGAAACCGGAAGGCCTTGGTAGGCTTGGTAACCCTGCAACGGCATTTGGTCATTCGTCCTGCGCCTCGCGGATCACGGTTTTAGTGAGTGTAAGGTCGGCTTGAAGCTGGGTGTCGCCCATCCTTGTTGGCCTTGGGACACTCTTTGATAGGCGACTGTTCTATTTACCGGTGCAAAGTCGACCTTCGCTCCGTTCAAGCTCAATGCCTTAGATGCGGGCCAAAAGTAACGAAGATTTGTAGCAGTATTTCCGTTCTAGAAAAATGGACGGTCACAAACGCAAATCGACCAAATGCGCTGGCACAACCAAGGATTCAACCTACTGTGCCCTAACTAAGGCGGCGGCAAGTTGCCCGATATCTTGGCTCAGAACCTAGGATTTCAACCGGGTCAGCAATTGATGCGAGCTATGCCCAAAAGTTGGTGACGGCGTGATCAGGCGGCGGTTTGAATTTGTTTGATCCCGTCGATGAATGCAATGCCTTGGATGATCTCGGGCATACGGTTGGCACCGTTCAGTTTCTGCCATTTCCCCTGGGCTGA
>CALICM010000020.1 GCA_938049225.1 uncultured Paracoccaceae bacterium | reverse complement strand
ATGGCGAAGGAAAAGTTTGAGCGTAATAAGCCGCATGTGAACATCGGGACGATTGGTCATGTTGATCACGGCAAGACGACGTTGACGGCTGCGATCACCAAGCAATACGGTGATTTCATGGCCTATGACGAGATTGACGGCGCGCCTGAGGAGAAGGCGCGTGGGATCACGATCTCGACGGCGCATGTTGAGTACGAGACCGAGAACCGCCATTACGCCCATGTCGACTGCCCGGGCCATGCGGATTACGTGAAGAACATGATCACGGGTGCGGCGCAGATGGACGGCGCGATCCTGGTGGTGAACGCGGCCGATGGGCCGATGCCGCAAACGCGTGAGCATATCCTTTTGGGCCGCCAGGTGGGCATCCCCTCGATGGTGGTTTTCCTCAACAAAGTCGACCAGGTTGATGACGAGGAACTGCTGGAATTGGTCGAGATGGAGGTGCGCGAGCTTCTGTCGGATTACGACTATCCGGGCGACGATATTCCGATCATTGCGGGTTCTGCTTTGGCTGCTTTGGAAGGGCGCGACGACGCCATCGGGTCGGAGAAAATCGCCGAGCTGATGAAGGCGGTGGACGAGTATATCCCGCAGCCTGCGCGCGCGGTGGATCAGCCGTTCTTGATGCCGATCGAGGATGTGTTCTCGATCTCGGGCCGCGGCACGGTTGTGACTGGCCGGGTTGAGCGTGGCGTGATCAATGTGGGCGACGAGATCGAGATCGTGGGCATCCGCGACACCTCGAAAACCACCTGCACGGGCGTCGAGATGTTCCGCAAGCTCTTGGACCGGGGCGAGGCGGGTGACAATATTGGCGCGCTGCTGCGCGGTGTGGATCGGGATGGGGTCGAGCGTGGCCAAGTGCTGTGCAAGCCCGGGTCGGTGAAGCCGCACACCAAGTTCGAGGCCGAGGTTTATATCCTGACCAAGGAAGAGGGCGGCCGCCACACGCCGTTTTTCGCGAACTACCGGCCGCAGTTCTACTTCCGCACGACGGATGTGACGGGCACGGTGGAACTGCCGAGCGGCACGGAGATGGTGATGCCAGGCGACAACCTGAAGTTCAACGTCGAGCTGATCGCGCCAATCGCGATGGAAGACAAACTGCGCTTCGCCATCCGCGAAGGTGGGCGCACAGTCGGCTCCGGCGTCGTCTCCAAAATCATCGAGTAAAACAAACCAGCGGCCGGGCCAAACCCGGCCGCAATCTGTTGCACATAAGGGCCATGAGGCGATAAACGATGCAAAGCCAAAACATAAGAATACGGCTGAAGGCCTTTGACTTTCGGGTGCTGGACGCCAGCACGGCCGAGATCGTCAACACGGCCAAGCGAACCGGCGCCCGCGTGCGTGGCCCGATCCCGCTGCCGAACAAGATCGAGAAGTTCACGGTTCTGCGTGGTCCCCACGTTGATAAGAAGTCCCGTGAACAATTCGAGATCCGGACGCATAAGCGTCTGTTAGACATAGTCGATCCGACCCCCCAGACGGTGGACGCGCTGATGAAGCTCGACCTGGCCGCTGGTGTGGATGTCGAGATCAAACTCTAAGGGGGCGTGAGAGAAATGCGTTCTGGAGTGATTGCAAAGAAGCTAGGCATGACCCGACTGTTCATGGAAGACGGTCGGCAGATCCCTGTCACCGTGTTGCATATGGATGGCCTGCAGGTTGTCGCACAACGCACTGGTGAGCGGGATGGCTATTCCGCCGTTCAACTGGGTGTGGGCAAGGCGCGCCCAAAGAATACTAGCCAGCCGATGCGCGGCCATTTCGCGGCCGCCAAGGTCGAGCCGAAGCGCAAGCTGGCCGAGTTCCGGGTGAGCCCCGAGAATATGATCGATGTCGGTGAGGAGATCACGGCTGACCATTACTTCGAGGGTCAGTATGTGGATGTCGCTGGGACCTCGATCGGTAAGGGTTTTGCTGGGGCAATGAAGCGGCACAACTTCGGTGGTCTGCGGGCCTCGCACGGGGTGTCGATCAGCCACCGTAGCCACGGCTCGACCGGTCAGTGTCAGGATCCGGGCCGCGTGTTTAAGGGCAAGAAGATGGCGGGCCATATGGGCGCTGTTCGGGTGACCACACAGAACCTTCAGGTGGTCAAAACCGACAGCGAGCGTGGCCTTATCATGGTTAAGGGTGCCGTTCCCGGCTCCAAGGGCGGATGGGTGACGATCAAGGATGCGGTCAAAAAACCGACGCCCGAGAATGTCGTTCTTCCCGCCGCGCTGAAGTCAGCGGGCGAAGCGGCAAAGCGTGCTGCGGAAGAAGCCGCGGCAGCGGCGGCGGCCGAGGAAGAAGCGGCGGCAAAGGCTGCGGCCGAGGCGGAACAGGCAGCACTTGAAGCCGCCGAGGCCGAGGTTCAGGCCGAGGCGGATGCGCCCGAAGCACCCGAAGAAGGGGGCGAAGAGAAATGAAAACCGATGTGATGAAATTAGATGCTGGCAAGGCCGGGACCATCGACCTCGACGAGGCGATCTTTGGTCTTGAGCCGCGCGCGGACATCCTGCACCGGGTCGTGCGGTACCAACTGGCCAAGCGCCAGGCGGGGACGCATAAGGTCAAGACGCGGTCGGAAACCAGCTATTCCACCAAGAAGATCTATCGCCAGAAGGGTACCGGCGGCGCACGCCACGGGTCCCGGAACGCGCCGATCTTTCGCAAGGGTGGTGTGTATAAGGGGCCGACCCCGCGCAGCCACGCGCATGACCTGACCAAGAAATTTCGCAAGCTGGGCCTGCGTCATGCGCTGAGTGCCAAGGCCGGGGCGGGCGAGTTGGTCATTCTAGATAGCGCCGAAGTGGCCGAGGGTAAGACCAAGCTGGTCGCATCGGCGATGAAGGACATGGGCTGGAAGCGCGCCTTGGTCATCGACGGACCCGAGGTGAACGCCAGCTTTGCGCGCGCCGCGCAGAACATCGATGGTCTGGATATTCTGCCCAGCCAGGGGGCGAATGTGTACGACATTCTGCGCTCGAAAACGCTGGTGCTGACCAAGGCGGGTGTCGAAGCATTGGAGGCTCGGCTCAAATGACCGATAAGGCAGCACTTTATGACGTGATCCGTCGCCCGATCATCACCGAGAAAGCCACCATGGCCAGCGAGCATGGTGCGGTGGTGTTCGAGGTGGCGATTGACGCGAACAAACCAAGCATCAAAGAGGCGGTTGAAACCCTGTTTGGTGTTAAGGTGAAGGCCGTGAATACGACTATCACCAAAGGTAAGACCAAGCGGTTCAAGGGAAAACTCGGGACCCGTAAGGATGTGAAAAAGGCCTACGTGACGTTGGAAGAGGGTAACACCATCGACGTCACGACAGGCCTGTAAGTAGAGTGGGCAATCTGCCCACTCGGATCGAACGAACAGGTGGGCAGATTGCCCACCCTACAAGCAAACGGAAGACAGCAAGATGGCATTGAAGTCGTATAAACCGACAACGCCAGGCCAGCGCGGGCTGGTTCTGATCGACCGTTCGGAGCTTTGGAAAGGTCGCCCGGTTAAAACCCTTACCGAGGGTTTGAGCAAAAAGGCGGGCCGGAACAACACCGGACGGATCACCATGCGCCGCCGTGGCGGCGGCGCCAAGCGCCTGTATCGCATCGTCGATTTCAAGCGGCGCAAAATGGATGTGGCGGCCACGGTCGAGCGGATCGAATACGATCCCAACCGGACCGCGTTTATTGCCCTGATCCGCTATACGGATGGCGAGCAAGCCTACATCCTGGCACCGCAGCGTCTGGCGGTTGGCGATCAGGTGATTGCGGCGGCCAAGGCGGATGTGAAGCCCGGCAACGCGATGCCCTTTTCGGGGATGCCGATCGGGACGATCGTCCACAATATCGAGATGAAGCCGGGCAAGGGCGGGCAGATTGCCCGTGCCGCCGGGACCTATGCGCAGTTTGTGGGTCGTGATGGCGGTTATGCGCAGATCCGCCTCAGCTCGGGCGAGTTGCGTCTGGTCCGGCAGGAATGCATGGCCACCGTGGGTGCGGTGTCGAACCCGGATCACTCGAACCAGAATCTGGGCAAGGCGGGCCGGAACCGGCACAAGGGCATCCGCCCCAGCGTGCGCGGTGTGGTCATGAACCCGGTCGATCACCCGCATGGTGGCGGTGAAGGCCGGACCAGTGGTGGCCGTCACCCGGTCACGCCCTGGGGCAAACCGACCAAGGGTGCGCGCACCCGCAGTAACAAGACGACGGATAAGTATATCGTCCGCTCGCGTCACGCTAAGAAGAAGGGCCGCTAAGACATGGCACGTTCTGTTTGGAAAGGCCCGTTTGTTGACTCCTACGTCCTGAAAAAGGCCGAGAAGTCGCGCGAAAGCGGGCGCAACGAGGTTATCAAGATCTGGTCACGCCGCTCGACCATCCTGCCCCAGTTCGTGGGCCTGACGTTCGGTGTATACAACGGCCATAAGCATATCCCGGTGAATGTAACCGAGGAGATGATCGGTCAGAAATTCGGCGAGTACTCCCCGACGCGCACCTACTACGGGCATGCCGCGGACAAAAAAGCGAAGCGGAGGTAAGCGGTCATGGGTAAGGAAAAGAGCCCCCGCCGCGTGGCGGACAACGAGGCGATGGCCGTCAGCCGGATGCTGCGCACAAGCCCGCAAAAGCTGAACCTTGTTGCCGCGATGATCCGCGGGAAGTCGGTCGAGCGGGCGCTGACGGATCTAACTTTCAGCAAAAAGCGCGTGGCTGAGGATGTCAAAAAGACACTGCAATCGGCGATTGCGAATGCCGAAAACAATCACAACCTGGACGTCGACGAGTTGATCGTGGCCGAGGCCTGGGTCGGCAAGAACCTGGTCATGAAGCGCGGGCGTCCGCGCGCGCGGGGCCGGTTCGGCAAGATCCTGAAGCCGTTCAGCCAAGTCACAATCAAGGTGCGCCAGATTGAGGAGCAAGCCTAATGGGCCATAAAGTCAACCCGATCGGCCTGCGCCTGCAGGTCAACCGCACCTGGGACAGCCGCTGGTACGCCAACGACCGTGAGTACGGCGATCTGCTGCACGAGGATCTGGCGATCCGCGCCTATATCAAGAAGAACGCCAATCAGGCCGGAATCTCGCGCGTGGTGATCGAGCGTCCGCACAAGAAATGCCGGGTGACGATCCATGCCGCGCGGCCGGGTGTGATCATCGGCAAGAAAGGCGCGGATATCGAGGCACTGCGCAAGAAGCTGGCCGAGTTCACCAAGTCCGAGTTGCACCTGAACATCGTCGAGGTGCGCAAGCCCGAGGTCGACGCCGCGCTGGTCGCCGAGAACATCGGTCAGCAGCTTGAGCGTCGCGTGTCCTTCCGCCGGGCGATGAAGCGCGCGGTGCAGAACGCGATGCGTATGGGCGCCTTGGGCATTCGGGTGAATGTCGCGGGCCGCCTGGGCGGGGCCGAGATCGCGCGGACGGAATGGTACCGCGAGGGGCGGGTGCCGCTGCACACGCTGCGTGCGGACATCGATTATGCGCATTACGAGGCGCTGACCGCCTATGGCATCATCGGCATCAAGGTCTGGATCTTCAAGGGCGAGATCATGGAACATGATCCCCAGGCCCATGATCGCCGCCAGTCGGAACTTCAAGAGGGTGGGGGTGGCCGTCCGCAGCGCCGCTGAGACGCCCCTAAACCCAGAGGATTAAGTCATGCTTTCACCAAAGCGCCATAAATACCGCAAACAGTTCAAAGGCCGCATCCACGGCGAAGCGAAGGGCGGGTTCGACCTGAACTTCGGCGCCTATGGCCTGAAGGCGACCGAGCCTGAGCGGATCACAGCCCGCCAGATCGAAGCCGCCCGCCGGGCCATGACACGCCACATGAAACGCCAAGGCCGGGTCTGGATCCGGATATTCCCCGACGTGCCCGTCACCAAAAAACCCACCGAGGTTCGGATGGGTAAAGGCAAAGGCTCGGTCGAGTATTGGGCCGCCAAGGTCAAACCCGGCCGCGTGATGTTCGAGATCGACGGCGTGAACGAGGATATCGCCAAAGAGGCGCTACGCCTGGCCGCGATGAAACTGCCGGTCAAATGTCGTTTTGTTCAGCGCGAGGATTGGTAGGACGGCCAAGGCGCCTACGAGTGCATTAAGCCCCAGTTTTTGGGGGCTTTTTTACGCCGGCATGCGTACGGCCAACTTACACTCGAACGAACGCAGAAACGCGTGTATGCGCGACAGAGGGCAGGGCCCGACCGCGGGTGGGTGCGGCCGATGGCGATGTCTTGGATCTATGGCCGAGCTATGTGAACGCTATTCGGGCGCGAGAGGTCGCAAAAGCGCTCGCCCCCCGGGGTTGTCGGGCGCTGCCTAGCGCCGCTACGCTCCTTGATTCCTGACTGGATCTGAGCTCTATTCCGCCGAAGGAAGTCAATGCAAGCAAGAACGGTTTCGCATGTTGAGAGAACAATTGATTTTGAAGCGGCCAGATACCCAACGCATCGGGTGTCTCACTGAAATGGTTGATTCGATCATGCGAGACATTGCGCGTGAAGCCGATGTAGGGGCAAAGCTGCAGGACATCCGTCGCGAAACCGGCATTGAGGGCTTGGATCGCAGCTACTTCGAATCGTTATATTCCCATTCGAGCATTGAGGAGTTTGTAAGCTACGCTGCACAGACCCGGGCAAAGCGGATACCTGGCCTGACACGAATTGAATTGGTGGACATTATTCGCCGTGCAATGGATGTGACGAGCTGGGACGCGCAGTATTATATGGATCTCTTTGACGCCAATGTGCCAATGCCAAGTGCTTCCAGTCTCATATTTCATCCCCCCGATAGCTACGAAGGCAAAATAAGCGATTATGAAATCACAGCTGAGGAGATTGTTGACTTAGCGACCTCGCGGAGCAGCGTCATCTACCTTTAGCCCAATTCCGCTTGCAAACCCCACCCTACCCGCCTATACGAGCGTCTTCTGACCCTCCACCGGAATCAAGGTGACCCGTCAAGGGGCCGACTGGTGATGTTGAAAAAGGACCATGGCGATGAATGCCGCTGATCTGCGGGAGAAGACTCCCGAAGAGCTTCGTACCGAGCTTGAGAACTTGAAGAAGGAGGCGTTCAACCTCCGCTTCCAAGGGGCCACGGGCCAGTTGGAGAACACGTCGCGGATGCGCTCGGTGCGCCGGGATGCTGCGCGTGTGATGACCATTTTGAACGAAAAAGCACGGGAGGCCGCCGATGCCTAAGCGTATTCTGTCGGGCACCGTGACCTCGGACGCCAATGCCCAAACCGTGACCGTCAGCGTCGAGCGGCGCTTCACGCATCCGGTTCTGAAAAAGACGATCCGGAAGTCCAAGAAATATCGCGCCCATGACGCGAAAGATGCCTTTAAAGTTGGCGATACCGTGCGCATTCAGGAATGCGCACCGGTGTCGAAAAACAAACGCTGGGAGGTGATCGCCGAATAGGCGCTCACCAACCGGTTTAATCGAAACCGTAGGGCCGCGTCCCTACAGGTCGGGAGAAACCAAATGATCCAGATGCAGACCAATCTGGATGTAGCTGATAATTCCGGCGCCCGCCGGGTTCAGTGCATCAAGGTTCTGGGCGGCTCCAAACGGAAATATGCCAGCGTGGGCGACATCATCGTGGTGTCGGTCAAAGAGGCTATTCCCCGGGGCCGAGTGAAAAAAGGCGACGTCCGCAAGGCCGTCGTCGTGCGCACCGCCAAAGAGGTGCGGCGCGAGGATGGCACCGCCATCCGCTTTGACCGCAACGCGGCCGTGATCCTGAATAATGCGAACGAGCCTTTGGGCACACGTATTTTCGGCCCGGTGGTGCGCGAGTTGCGCGGCAAGAACTTCATGAAGATCATTTCTCTGGCGCCGGAGGTGCTGTGATGGCTGCAAAACTGCGCAAGGGCGACAAGGTCGTCGTGCTGGCCGGCAAGGACAAGGGCCGCGAGGGGGAAATTACCCAAGTGATGCCCAAGGCCGGTAAAGCCGTGGTCGATGGTGTGAACATCGCGATCCGCCACACCAAACAATCGCAAAACAGCCAAGGCGGGCGCATCCCCAAAGCGATGCCAATCCAGCTCAGCAATCTGGCCCTGGTCGACCCCAAAGAGGGCGGACCGACCCGCGTCGGCTTCAAAATGGATGGCGACAAAAAGGTGCGTTATGCCAAGAAATCGGGGGAAGTGATCGATGCTTGATGGTGCAGACTACACCCCGCGCCTGAAGGCCGCCTATGCCGCCAGCATCAAGGCTGCCATGAAGGAAGAGTTCGGGTATAAGAACGACATGATGATCCCCAAGCTTGAGAAGATCGTTCTCAACATGGGTGTGGGCGAGGCTGTGGCCGACAGCAAGAAGATCAAGTCGGCCCATGACGACCTGATGGCAATCGCGGGCCAAAAGCCGGTGATCACCAAGGCCAAGAAGTCCATCGCTGGTTTCAAAGTGCGCGAGGAGATGCCCCTGGGTGTCAAAGTAACCCTGCGCGGCGACCGGATGTATGAGTTTCTGGACCGCCTGATCACCATCGCGATGCCTCGCGTCCGCGACTTTCGCGGTGTGCCAGCCAAAAGCTTTGACGGGCGTGGTAACTATGCCACGGGCCTGAAAGAGCACATCGTGTTCCCCGAGATCAACTATGACCAGGTCGACGAGATCTGGGGCATGGATATCGTGATTTGTACATCCGCGAAGACCGACGCGGAAGCGAAGGCATTGTTGGCCAAGTTCAACATGCCCTTCTCGTCGTAAGCGCGGAGGAGAGAGACAATGGCGAAAGTCAGCATGATCAACCGTCAGAAAAAGCGCGAAAAGCTGGTGGCAAAATACGCCGCCAAACGCGCCGAACTGAAAGAGATCGCGAAGAACGAAGATCTGCCGATGGAAGAGCGTTTTAAGGCGCGTCTGAAATTGGCGAAACTGCCGCGCAACTCCAGCGCCACCCGGCTCAACAACCGGTGTCAGGTGTCGGGGCGGCCCAAAGCCTATTATCGCAAGCTTAAAATGTCGCGGATTGCATTGCGCGACCTGGCCAGCCGCGGGGAAATCCCCGGTATGGTCAAGTCCAGCTGGTAAGGGGGGTTACACATGGCAATGAACGATCCTCTGGGTGATATGCTCACCCGTATCCGCAACAGCCAGCTGCGTGGCAAGTCGACGGTGGAAACACCCGCCTCCAAGATCCGCGCTTGGGTTTTGGATGTGCTGTTGGCCGAGGGCTATATCCGGGGTTACGAGAAGACCACCGGTAAGGATGGTCACCCCGCGCTCGAGATCAGCCTGAAGTACTACGATGGCGAGCCTGTGATCCGCGAATTGCGCCGGGTGTCCACACCCGGCCGTCGGGTCTATACTGGTGTCAAGGAAATCCCTCAGGTCCGCCAGGGCCTGGGTGTGGCGATTGTCTCCACGCCCAAGGGTGTCATGTCAGATGCACAAGCCCGCGCCGAGAATGTCGGTGGCGAGGTTCTGTGCACGATCTTCTAGGGGGCCCGTATGTCTCGTATTGGTAAAAAACCGGTCGAACTGCCCAGTGGTGTAACCGCCACGGTCTCGGGTCAGTCGGTTGAGGTGAAGGGCCCCAAGGGTGTCCGCAGCTTCCGGGCGACCGATGATGTGACGATCACGCTTGAGGATAACGCCGTCAGCGTCATGCCACGCGGCACGTCGAAGCGCGCACGCCAGCAGTGGGGCATGAGCCGCACCCAGGTGCAGAACTGCGTGACGGGTGTCACCGATGGTTTCAAGAAAGAGCTTGAGATCAGCGGCGTCGGCTATCGTGCCGCTGTGCAAGGCAAAGTGCTGAAGCTAAGCCTTGGCTACAGTCATGATGTCGAGTTCGAGATCCCTGATGCGGTCAGCATCGTCGCGCCCAAGCCAACCGAAGTTGTGATCGAGGGTATCGATCAACAAGTCGTCGGCCAAGTCGCGGCGAACATCCGCAAGTGGCGGGCGCCCGAGCCCTATAAGGGCAAGGGTATCAAGTACAAGGACGAGTTCATCTTCCGCAAGGAAGGCAAGAAGAAGTAAGGATGCAGGCACATGGCAAACAGTAGAAGAATTCTGTTCCAAAAGCGCCGCATGCGCGTCCGGAGCAAACTGCGGAAGACGGCGAACGGTCGTCCCCGCCTGAGTGTCCACCGTTCGAACAAGAACATCTCGGTTCAGCTGATCGACGACGTTCAGGGCATGACCCTGGCGGCGGCTTCCAGCCTGGAGAAAGATCTTGGTGTGGTGGGTAAGAACAACGTCGATGCCGCTGCCAAAGTGGGCGCTGCGATTGCAGAGCGCGCCAAGAAGGCAGGGGTCGAAGAGTGCTACTTTGACCGCGGTGGGTTCCTCTTTCATGGGAAGGTCAAGGCGCTTGCCGATGCCGCCCGTGAAGGTGGTCTGAAGTTTTAAGGAGCGATAGTTATGGCAAGAGAAGGTCAACGCCGGGACCGTCGCGACCGTGACGAAACGCCGGAGTTTGCGGACCGCCTGGTGGCGATCAACCGCGTGTCCAAGACCGTCAAAGGGGGCAAGCGCTTCGGCTTTGCCGCCTTGGTCGTTGTGGGCGATCAGAAGGGCCGCGTCGGCTTTGGCAAAGGCAAGGCCAAAGAGGTACCGGAGGCCATCCGCAAGGCCACCGAGGCCGCCAAGCGTGGCATGATCCGCGTTCCGCTGCGCGAGGGTCGGACGCTGCACCATGACATGCAGGGCCGTCACGGTGCCGGCAAGGTGGTGATGCGGACAGCCCCACAGGGAACAGGGATTATTGCAGGTGGTCCGATGCGTGCGGTGTTCGAGATGCTCGGCATTCAGGACGTCGTCGCCAAATCCACCGGCTCGCAAAACCCCTACAACATGATCCGCGCCACGATCGATGGCCTCAAAAAGGAGGCCAGTCCGCGCCACGTCGCGGCCCGCCGTGGCAAGAAAGTGGCGGATATCCTGCCCAAAACCCCCGAGGCCGCTCCGGCGGTTGAGGCGGCCGAACCGGCGGAGGCATAAATCATGGCCAAGACCATCGTCGTCAAGCAGGTGGGCAGCCCCATCCGCCGCCCCGCCGATCAACGTGCCACGCTGATCGGCCTGGGCCTGAACAAAATGCACAAAACCCGCGAGCTTGAAGACACCCCTTCAGTCCGCGGCATGGTCAACAAGATCCCGCATCTGGTCCAGATTGTGGAAGAGCGCGGGTAATATCGCCCGCTGATGACTGCGCGACAAACGCCCCGCCGAAAGGTTGGGGCGTCTTGTGTTCTTGGGGTGGGTCCGCGCCGCCAAGGGGGTGAAATGGAGTGTCGTCGTTGCGTAAGAGGATTAAATATCAGAGAAGTCTTGGTGGGCAAACGCTGGAGAGCGCACTCTATACAGCCCCCGAGTACTCACCCCGCGCGGGATAGTCGTTCTTGATCGCGAAATCCAAAGCGCTGACCAGTTCCGAGAAATGCGGGCGGACGAAGGGCATCGTCTGGGTTGAACCGTAGTAAAGTGTACGCTCTGGCGTGACCATGAAGAGGCCCGGTTCATGGAACAGCGCCGGTTCTTCGATCCCGATCGAGGTTTTGCCCCGTCCGGTCGAGATATAGAGCCCCCAGTCGCGCGCCTGGCTCAGCGGCATACCGTAGGCAAAGCGCAGCTTTTCAGCGTTTATCTTGTCAGCCATGGCGCGGGTGCGCTCGGCCCTATCCGAACTGATGGCAATCGTGCCCACACCCCGATCGGCGAAATCATCGACACGTTTTTCAAGCTCGGTCAGATAGTTGGCGCAAATCGGGCAGTGCAACCCGCGATAAAAGCAGATCACAGTGCCCCTTTGGTTGGTCTCTTGGCTGAGGGTGAACGCCCCATGGTCCAGGGTTTGCAACGAAAGATCTGGAACCTGTAGGCGGGGCATCAGCATGGGTGGTCTCCAAGGTAAGAAAAGCTTTGGTGCTGTCATGCGAAACACCCCGCGGAAGGGCAAATCACGATGCCGATACGTTGCCCCCCAGGGTTTGCATTCTTTCTTCCAGCAAAGCGGCCATCGCCTCGTCGCCAATGGCCCTCACCTCTGGCGGGCCTGGTTGATACCGATCACAGCATGGTGCGTATCCAGGGCGGCATCCTGTTTTTCAAGGCAAACCGGTGTGTAGATCGACTTTCAAGGGTCCCGCGAGCCGATCGGTCCAGAATCAGGTGCGGGTCTGGCTTAGTGGCGGCCTTTGTATGGGCTGTCACCTCAGATTGCGTTGTCGAGTGCTTGGCCAGCGTTGGTCACGTCGCGGCCGACGCCTTTGACGGTTTCGCAGGCGGTCAGCCCGATCAGGGCGGTGAGGGCGAGTAGCAGGGTGATCACACGCATGGGGACACTCCGTTTAGATCCATTTCTTTTGGGTTTTAGCCGGTGATCGCTGTGCAGGCAATCGCGCCCAGACGTCAGCCGCCCGCAAAACCCGGCGCACCAGGCAGATGCGGGCCCGGTTGCATTTCTAGGTGCAGGCGGTTGCCGTTATAGGGGTGGGCGCGGGCGACAGCCTCGTTCAACTCAACACCCAGGCCTGGACCTTCGGGGACCTTGAAATAGCCCTCCTCGAACTGGATCGCCCCTGTCAGCAATTCGCTATGAAACCCCGTCCCGGTCCCGATGCTTTCGGCGATCAGGAAATTTGGCAAGGCGGCGGCGAGTTGCAGGTTGGCGGCCCACTCGATGGGGCCAGCATACAGATGCGGCGCGATCTGCGCACCAAAAGCCTGGGCCAACGCGCCCAGCTTACGCCCCTCCCAAATTCCGCCCAGCCGCCCGAGGGCAGGCTGCAAGATCCCCGCGGCGCGCGTGGCCAGGATCGGCGCGAACTCGGCGGTTGTGCACAACCGCTCACCCGTCGCGATGGGCACGGTCGAGGCCGCGGCCACTTGCGCCATGCCCGCGACGTCATCCGGGGGCAGGGGTTCCTCGAACCAAAGGGGGCGCGCCGGGGCGATGGCCTGGGCCAGGCGGATCGCGCCCGAAGGGGTGAACTGACCGTGGGTGCCGAACAGCAGATCCGCACGATCGCCGACCGCCGCCCGGATCTGGGCGCAAAAGGCCGCCGAGCGATCCAAATCCTCGGGCGTGGGTTGATGCCCGCCCATCACCGTGTAGGGGCCCGCGGGGTCGAATTTCACCGCCGTGAACCCCTCGGCTACACGGGCCGCCGCAGCCTCGGCCGCGCGGGTCGGGGATCCATAGAATGTCGCCGGATCCTCGCCCGCGTCCGGGTACAAATACGTATAGGCCCGCAGCCGCGGCTGCACCCGCCCACCGATCAGCGCATGGATCGGTCGCCCGCGATCTTTGCCCAGAATGTCCCAGCAGGCGATTTCCAGCCCTGAGAAGGCGCCGATCACCGTTGGGTCAGGCCGTTGTGTGAACCCCGAGGAATAGACCCGTCGAAACATCGCTTCGATATTCTCGGGGTTTTCTCCGGCCATATGTCGGGCAAATACATCCTCGATCACCGCGCGCATCGCCTGCGGTCCAACCGCGGCCGCATAGCACTCGCCCCAGCCGGTCAATCCGGTATCCGTGCCGACCTTCACAAAGATGAAATACCGCCCGCCATAGCCCGGCGGCGGGTTGCCGGTCACAATCACATCCAGGTCGGTTAGCTTCATCGTCTAATCCTCGAAGACAATCACGTTGCGCAGCGCGCGGCCCGCCCGGGTCTCGGCAATCGCCTCGTTGATCTGGGCCAAAGGATAGCGCCCCGTGATCAGCGGGTCCAATCGCAACCGTCCCGCGGCGACGTGTTCAAGCAGCCAAGGCACATCGCGGCGCGGCACGGATTGCCCCATGCGCGAGCCCAGCAAGCGTTGGTTCATCGCGGCCAGTGCCGTCGGCTCGTAGCTGACCCGAACGCCCGAGGGGGGCATGCCGACCATTACCATCGCACCACCGGGGGCTAGCAGGTCCGGGGCTGCCTCGAACACCGCCGCAGCCCCCACGGTGACAAAAACATAATCCACACCCCGCCCGCCGGTAATCTGGCGCACCGTCCCCGCATGCTCGGGGCCGTCGCCGCGCACGCCATGGGTTGCGCCGAAGTCGCGCGCCACGTCCAGCCGTGGATCCGCGATGTCAATCGCGATGATGGCTTTTGCCCCGGCGATCGCGGCCCCTTGGATCGTGTTCAACCCCACACCGCCCGCGCCGATGACAGCACAGGTCTGGCCTGGTTGCAGGGCCGCCGTGTTCACCACAGCCCCAACGCCGGTCATCACGCCACAGGCCAGCAGCGAGGCGACGGCCATATCCATGCCTTCCGGTAGGGGCACAATCTGGCTGGCGTCCACCACCACGCGTTCGGCGAAGGCCCCGGTCTTCATCCCCTGCGCCAGCGCGCCGCCATGCGCGTCGCGCAGGGGCGAAGGGGGCGTGTCCCAGGCATGTGCGCAGCTGGTCGGCGCCTGCGCGGCGCAGGCCGGACAGTCGCCGCAATGCCGGATCAAGGTCACCAGCACCGGCGTCTCGGGGGCCAAATCCCCAACGCCAGCGCCACAGCGGTTCACAAAGCCCGAGGCCTCGTGCCCCAAGACCAGCGGCGGATCGCCCCCCCACACACCGTCGGCATAGGCGATGTCGGAATGACAGATCGCGCAAGCGGCCATGCGTACCTCGACCTGACCGGGGCCGGGAGGGTCCAGCGCGACATCTTCAATCTCCAACGGCGCGCCAAAGGCCCGGCAAACGGCTGCTTTCATTCCTGGATCTCCGGGCATTGTTTTGGCCAGCTTTGAGGTCCGTCGGAAATCGGGTCTGGGCAGAAAGCGACCGGAAGTGTCGCAGCCGGGCGCTAAGCCTCCTCCAGCCGATCTGTCGCGGGGGCAGGTGTGGGCGACAGGGCCGACAGCCTGGCATAAAGCTGGGGTGTCATCTCAACTTCTGTTGCGGCCAAAGCGGCGGCCATCTGCCCCGGCCTGCTGGCACTGATGATCGGCGCGCTGATCCCTGGATGTGTCGCCGCCCAAGCCACGGCTAAGGCCTCGGGCGGCTGGCCCACTTCCTTGGCAACCGTCGCCAAGGCCACAGCCGCCTCATGCATCCATGTGGGACCGTAGCGCGCGGCATATCTATCATCTTCCGTCAGCCGCCCGGCCCCGCCCGATGCGTATTTCCCAGTCAATAACCCACCGCCCAGGGGCGAGTAACTGTGCACCGCGATCCCCTCCGCCAGGGCCATGGGCAGCAATTCAACCTCGGCCTGGCGTTTGACCAGATTGTACATCGGTTGCAGCACCTCGATCGGCGGGGCGCCCAGATCCGCCGCCCGGGCTTGGGCCTTCATCACCTGCCACGCCGCGAAATTGGACACACCCAGCAGGGCAAAAGCCCCGGCGCGGTACAGATCGCGCATGCATTCCAGCGCCTCGTCCAGCAAATCGTCGCCCGGGTACCGATGCAGATAGAGAATGTCGACCTGATCCACACGTAGCCGCCTCAGGCTCTCTCGCACCTGTGCTTCAAGCGCCGCGCGCCCTTGATAGGGCGCGTACCCGCATTTCGAGATGAGCACGAGGTTGTCCCGCTCGCTTTGCGAGAACTCCCCCAACAAAGTCTCGGCCGCGCCATCGGTGTAGATATAAGCGGCATCGAACAGGGTGATCCCCGCGGCGCGTGCCTGGTCGTACATAGCACGCGACGCCGGTGCATCGGCCTTGCCACCGAATTGCATGACACCAAAGGCCAGCGCCGAGACGGCTTTGCCCAGTTTCGCGCCCAGGTCCCGAGACATAACCGTGCCTTTCCGTATTGTTCCTGGGGCAGACTGACGTATACGTGCACCTCATGCAATCGCGCGCGCCCTTCATCTTCATCATCATCACCGTCGCGCTGGATGCGATGGGGATCGGGCTGATCCTGCCGGTTATGCCCGAACTGATCCGCGACTTGCGCGGACAGGGGATCTCGGACGCCGCGTTTTGGGGCGGGTTGCTGTCCTTCACCTATGCCGGGATGCAGTTTCTGTGCGGGCCGCTGTTGGGCAATCTGTCCGACCGTTTCGGGCGGCGGCCGGTGCTGATCATCTCGCTGATCTTCATGGGCTTGGACTATCTACTGATGGCACTGGCGCCCACGCTGTTCTTGCTGTTCGTCGCGCGGTTCGTGTCCGGGATCACCGGGGCTACGCATTCGACCGCCTCGGCGTTTCTGGCCGATATCTCGGACAAGGGGAAACGCTCGGCCAACTTTGGATTGGTCGGCGCGGCCTTTGGCATCGGCTTTATCCTGGGCCCCGCCATCGGCGGGCTGTTGGGCGAGCTTGGGCCGCGCGCACCCTTTGTCGCCGCCGGGGTGCTGGCGCTGGGCAACGCTTGTTTCGGCTATTTCGTGCTGCCCGAGACCCTGCCGCCCGAGAAACGCCGTGCCTTTGAATGGCGCCGTGCCAACCCGTTCCGTGCCTTGCAGCGCGCACGGCGCCTGCCAGTTGTCGGTCCGCTCTTGGTGGTGAATTTCCTTTATGTGATCTCGAACTACGTTTATCCGGCGGTTTGGAGCTATTTCACCATCCTGAAATTCGGTTGGTCCACGGGCATGGTCGGCCTTAGCCTGGCCGCTTTCGGCATCAGTTCGGCCTTTGTCCAGGGCTGGCTGATCCGCAAGCTTCTGGCTTGGATGGGCGAGATGCGCACGGCGGTCTTCGGCATGTGCATGCATGTGCTGGCCGTGGCGATCTTGGCGGTGATCCAAGACGGGATCTATGTGTTCATCTTCATGCCGATCACCGCCCTGGGCGTGGTCGTCGGTCCGGCGCTGCAAGGTATGATGGCCGACCGTCTGCCGGACAGCGAGCAGGGCGAGTTGCAGGGGGTCCTGGCCTCGGTCACCGGGATCGGGGTGATCGTCAGCCCGCTGGTCATGACCTGGTTCTTCCGCGCTTTCACCGCCGATCAGGCGCTGGTCTATTTGCCAGGCGCGCCTTTCGTTGCCTCGGGCCTATTGGCCGTGGTGGCGCTGGCCCTGCTGTTGCGCGGCCAAGGCCGGCCTGTTCCTGCCTGAAATTGCTGCACTGCAATAGAAGTGGCTTGCGCGGCAGCGGCGAATCCCGCAAAATTGAGTGGTCAGAGGGAGAGGTTCACACATGGTCTTTCGAACGAAAATGGATATGTCGCTATGGCTGCCAAAGCCCAAAGAGAACATGTTCGAGTACTGGACCTCGTTCAGCCCGATGGCGCCGATGTTCGGCGTGCCCTGGCGGTTCGCTGATGGGATTTCGGGGCCGACAACCAAGGCTGCGGTTCGGCCGCGTGCGCGCGTGAAACCGGTTGTTGTGGAGGAGGCCGAGGTGGTCGCCGTGGTGCCACCCACCAAACCCAAACCCGTCCCCAAAACCAAGGCGAAACCTGCGCCTAAGGCAGTGCTGGTGCCGGATGATCTGACCGTGATTAAGGGTATCGGACCGAAGATGGCCGAAAAGCTGGCGGCAAAGGGGATCGTCAGCTATGCGCAAATCGCGAAATGGCGTAAGCCTACGGTCGCAAAAATGGACGCTGAATTGGGCGGTCTGCCGGGGGCGATTGCGCGGGCCGACTGGGTTGGCCAGGCCAAGGCGTTGATTGACTGAGCTGGACCTGAAGCTGGTTGGTTTTGCCGGAAAACGCGGCGCGCCGTTGTGAGATCGGTCGCGAAACGGGTGCACATTAACGCGCAACGGCGTTTTTTGCCGTTTGATCAGGATCCCGTTCGCCCGCTACGCGGGTAACCGGGCAACGGAGAGTTTTTCAACAGCATTCGCGGTTTGCAATGGCCTAAATGTCGGGGGGGAGGTCACAGTCTTGGACCGAAACCACTTCAGGCCCGCACCCCGACGAGCAAAGGCCCGACCATCCATGGCCGAGCCCTTCCTTTTCGCACCACTGTTGCCCGCTGACGGGCTGCGCCTTAGGCCAAGCCGTGCTTGCTAAACGGCAGCGCGCGCACCCGTTGCCCGGTTGCTTGGAACACCGCATTGGCGACCGATGGGCCGATGGGCGGTGTGCCGGGCTCGCCGATGCCTGTGGGGGCTTCGGTTGACGGAATAATATGCACTTCGACCTGCGGCATATCCACGATCCTGAGCGGCGTGTAGTCGGGGTAGTTGTACTGGTCCACCTCGCCATCTGTCATCGTGATCTCCTCGCGCAAGATCCCTGACAGGCCATAGCCCAAGCCGCCCTCGATCTGGGCGCGAATGTTGTCCGGGTTCACCGGCACGCCGCAATCGACCGCGCAGGTCACTTTGTGCACCTTCACGGTCCCATCGTCCCGGATCGAGATCTCGGCCACTTCAGCCACATAGCTGTTGAAGCTTTTGTGGACCGCGACACCACGGTGGATCCCCTCGGCCGGGGCTGTATCCCACGCCGCCTTCTCGGCCGCCAGGCGCAGGACCCCTGCCAGGCGCGGGTCGTTTTGCAGATGCGCCAGGCGAAACTCAACCGGATCGCGCCCGGCGGCGATGGCCAGTTCATCCATCATGGTTTCCATGACATACGCCGTGTGCGTGTGCCCGACCGAGCGCCACCACAGCACCGGCACGCCAACCTCGGGGTGGTGTACATCCACAGCCATATCTGGCAGGTCATAGGTCGTATCCGCCGCCCCTTCGACCGAGGAATGATCCACACCGTCACGCACCGTGAACTCAGCGAAAGGCGTGCCGATCATGATGCCCTGACCCACCACACGGTGGTTCCAGCCGCTGATGTTGCCCTCGGCGTCCAGCCCCGCACGTACGCGATGAAGGGTCAGAGGTCGATAATACCCGCCTTTGATGTCATCCTCGCGGCTATAGACCAGCTTGATGGGCTGCGCCGAGCCGTGCTTGTCCAGCCACGCTTTGCCGATCATGGAGGCCTCGGCCACCAGATGCGAGTCCGGTGTGGCGCGGCGTCCAAACGACCCGCCGCCCCAGAGTGTGTGGATCGCGATCTTTTCCATCGGCAGGCCCAACACCGCCGCCGCTGTGCCATGATCCAACGTCTGCAGCTGAGAGCCGGTCCAGAACGCTACGCTATCGCCGTCATAAAGCACCGTGACATTCAGCGGCTCCATTGGGGCGTGGGCGAGGTACGGAAAACTATAATCGGCCTCGATCACCTGTTCGGCTGCGGCCATTTTCATAGGTGCATCACCGCGCGTGACCGAGGGCAGGCCCGGCTGGTCCAACAGCGCTGTGTACTCGGCCATCAAGGCATCCGTGCCGCGCGTCTCGGCCGTAATCTCGTCCCATTCGATGCTCAAGAGATCGCGCGCCTGCATTGCTGTCCAGGTATTGTCCGCCACCACGACCACGCCCTGCGGGATCTGAAGCACGTCGCGCACGCCGGGCATGTCAAACGCCTCGGCCGCATCCACCGATTTCACGGTTGCGCCAAACTTCGGCGGGCGGGCGGTTGCGGCCATCAGCACATTATCGGGCTGCGCGTCCATGCCGTACAGGCCCACACTGCCGCGCGTCTTGAGCGGCAGTTCGATCCGCGGCATGTCCTTGCCGATATAGACCCATTGCTCGGGCGTCTTGAGCGTCACCGCCTCGGGCACGGCCTGCGCCCCCGCGGCCCCGGCCATCTCGCCGAAACTGGCGCTATTTCCGCCGCCACTTAGCATCCCATTGGCGATCGAGATTTGATCCGCAGGGATCCCCCAGGCCTCTGCTGCCGCCTGAACCAACATTGCCCGCGCGGTAGCCCCGGCCTGGCGATATTGATCGAACGAGTTTGCAATCCCGGTCGACCCCCCGGTCCCTTGGATCCCGAACAGCGTGTTGGCATAGACCTGTGGGTTGGACGGCGCGAACTCCACCGCCATTTGCTCAAGTGCCGCGTCGAGTTCCTCGGCCACCAATGTCGCCAGACCTGTCGCCGTGCCCTGTCCTTTGTCCAAATGCTTGCTGATCACAATCACCCGATTGTCCGGCGTGATTTGCACGAAAGGCGTGATCAACGTCTCGCCCTCTGCCGCTTGCCCTGGCAGCGGGATCGCTCCACCGATCAGCAGCCCACCCAGGGCACCCGCCGAGATCTTGAGGAACGACCGTCGTGTCGGTTTCGGCGCGGTCAGAGCTTTGTCCAAATAATGCAACATCTTAAGCCTCCAAAATTTCAGCGGCGCGGTGGATCGCTTTGCGGATACGACTGTAGCTGGCGCAGCGGCAAATATTCCCCTCCATTGCGTAATCGATGTCCTCATCCGTGGGCTTGGGGGTCTCGGCCAACAGGGCCGAGGCCGACATGATTTGCCCAGACTGGCAATAACCACACTGCGGCACCTGCAACTCGACCCAAGCGGCCTGGATCGCCGAGGCTTCGCGTGTTTCGACCCCCTCAATCGTTGTGATAACGGCTCCATCCAGATCACCGACGGCGGTCTGACACGACCGCGTTGGTTCCCCATCGATATGCACCGTGCAGGCGCCACACGAAGCGACCCCGCAACCGAATTTGGTCCCAGTCATCTTCAGTTCATCCCGCAGAACCCAAAGCAAAGGCATGTCTGGGTTGAGGTCGACGGATTTGGTCTCTCCGTTCAGTGTGAAAGTCACCATTTTAGGCTCCCGATTGGATGTAGGGTTGGTCATGAAAGACGTCCGCTTGAGCTGCGGACATATTCTTCATCTGAAATACAACTAATGTGAACCTGCCAGAGATCCAAGGGAACCACCAACTTTAAAGTCACGCGCAGCAAGCGCTGAGTTAGGTGTTTTCCGGGTCCAATGTATACACCAATGCCGACAGCCGCTGCGCACCGTCTTGCAACACGGGGACATAATCCAGCGCTTGTTCGATAGTGAATCGCTGTGTGGGCGCATGAAACGACAGAGTCGACAGCAGCCGACCTTCTGCGTCCAAGATCGGCACGGCGACCGCGATCATCCCTTCCATGAATTCCTCACGGTCGGTGGAGTAACCGCGATCCGCGATCAGCAGCAACTCGTCCAGCAACTCGGCTGGGCGGGTGATTGTGTTGGACGTGACCGCTTTCAGGTCTGCCGAGCGCGCATAGCTTGCGCGATGCTTCCCGGGCAGGCTTGCCAGATGCATCTTACCGCTCGCGGTGCAGTAAAACGGTACCCGCGTGCCAACGGCCAATTGAATGCGCAGCGGCCATTCCGTTTCGACCCGTTCAAGATAGACCATCGCATCGCGATCAGGCAGGGCAATGTTACAGGTTTCGCCAATCCGCCGACTAACCTGCCGTAAAATAGTCAATCGCGCCGTTCGGATCCGCAGACTGGACAGGATCCCAGTCGACATAACACGCATCCGTCGCCCGGGTGAATAGGTCCGCCCATCGATGTCGCGCTGCAAGAACCCTTCGGCTTCAAGTGTGGCAAACAGCCGGTGGATCGTCGGCTTGGGCAAGCCCAGGATGGCGTTCACCTCGGTTGGTGTGACAGGCAACCCCGCCCTCGCGATTTCCTCCAACACGATAAGCAACCGCAGATTGGTGGGGATTGTCCCCGGTGCTTCACCGTCCATTACCCAGATCCTACCCCGGCAGCAAAATCGTGGACAGGCTGGGCACCAATGCGACGATCAACCAAACAGATATCAACGCGAACAAGTAAGGCACCGTATATTTCAGCAACCGGAAGTAGGGCACACCGGTTACGCCCGAGGCGACATAAAGGTTCAGGCCATAGGGCGGCGTGATAAACCCGATCGAGGCCCCGACGAGGAAGACCACCGCGAATTGCACGGGCTCGACACCCACCGAATGGGCAATCGGGGCCAGGATCGGCGCCAGAATGATCGTCACCGGCAGACTTTCCAGGACCATGCCCGACACGAATACAATCGCCATCGCGGTGAACAGCACGGCGTAGTAACCCCCCATCGAGGTCACGAAATCCCCGATCACCTGCTGCGCGCCTAGCACCGACAGGATCTGTTGCATCACCACCGAGATAGCGATCAGCGGCGCCAAAATACCCGTGATCTGGGCCGAGCGCATGGTGATCGATGGCAGCTCCCAGGGGCCGAACCCGCGCACCACCAACATCTCGCCATAGCTTTTTTCGGCAACGGGCCTGTCCTCTTCCTTGTTCCGGTTGATGATCTTATGCAGCGGCAGGCAGACAAAACCCACGATTACACAAAAGCCCACGGTCACGCCTGCGGCCTCGGTCGGCGAGAATTTCCCAGTGTAGATCCCCCACAGCACCAAGCCGATGGCAAAGAAGCCCAGCCAGGCGCCCAGTGCTGTTTTCAGCACCCGGCTGACCTGCAGGGGGATCAGAAACCCCCAACCATTGCGCATGCAGATGATCCAACAGGCCAACATCATCCCCAGCACCATCAGCGAACCGGGAATGATCCCGGCCACGAACAGATCGCTGATCGGCAGGTTCAGCAGAAACCCGTAAACAATGAATATGATAGACGGTGGAATGATGATCCCCACCGTACCGCCTGCTGCTGCCGTGGCCGCCGAGAACCGTTCATCATAGCCGCCCTTGACCATTTCGGGGTGCAGCATCGAGCCAATGGTCGCCGTGGTCGCCGAGTTCGAGCCCGAAATCGCGGCGAACAGCCCGCATGCCCCAAGAGAGGCCATCGCCAAGCCGCCGCGCAGCCAGCCCAAGCAGGCATAGGCGAAATCCGACAGCCGCCGGGCAATACCAGAACGGTTGATCAAATCCCCGGTCAAAATGAACAGCGGCATCGCCAGCAGCGCGAACCCGTCGGTGAAAACATCCGACAGCGCGGCCCCCACGTTGTCCAACGTGAGCCCCAGCACAAAGGACAGGCCGATCACCCAATAGCCGATCACCAGAAAAACCGGCACGCCCAGCATGAACAGCACGGTGACCGCAATCGAGATCAGCGTGACCCAGGTTCCGTCGGTCATATCACTCTCCCCCAATCACGGCTTGTTGGATCAGTGGCGCGTCGGTTCCATAGGTCTTGAGATCGCGCAACAGGTTCTCGATCGCCCGGGCCGCAAGCAGTAAAAAGCTGATCGGCACGCTTATCAGGAACCACCACTGCATCAAATTGTCCGTGCCCAACATGAACTGAAAGTTCGCCGCTGAGTTGGCCACAACTTTCATTGAAGTTACGAAAACCACCCAGCAGAACCCCAGCCACAACGCGGCGTCCAGCGCCAGACAGGCCATCTGCAGCGGCCGCGGCATTGCTGTGCGAAACTCGGCAAAGGCCAGATGTGTTCGCAGCTTCACGTTATAGCTGCACCCTACCCATGTCATGATCAGGAACAGAAAAGGCGGCAGCGTGGTCGACCAGGGCGCTTGCTCGTTCAGGACAAATCGGCGGAATACCTCAACAAATATAATGCCGCCGATGGTCAGATAGGAGACCACCATGACGGTGGGTTCCAGATGCCGCTCTAATAGCGGCACCGCGCGATAGACCAGCATCATAATGGTGCCGCCCAGCAGGATCGCCACCAGCCCCAGCGGCCAGACCCCAGTGGCCTGCATCGCTTGGCTGATACCCCAACTGTCGCCTTCGATCAGCGCACTCAGGATGCCGCCGATCCCGTTGAACCACTCGCCCATCGGCCGGTCCCCCCTGCATTTGATTGTTCAGGCCACCCGGTCATTCATGCCGATGTGGCGCGGGGTCCCGGGGCGCGACACGGCGTCCCGGGACAAAAGCATTACCGCTTACGCGGTGCGCCACCACCGGCGTGGCTCGACGTTCTCAGGCAGGGTGTCGAGCGGAATTTCGCGCGCGACATTATAGATCTCCTGATAGGTGTCTTGACCACCAGACCAGTTGTTCAGCCGCTCACGCCACTGCTCCCAAGGACCGGGGTTGAACTCGGGCGAGCACATTTCCTCGGCCATCTTGATCTGGTCATCGGCCAGGAAGGCTGGGCGCACGTCGTTCTCGGCAAAGATTGTGCCGGGCATAACCGGATCCGAGAAACCAACGGTCTTAACCAGAGCGGCTTCGTTCGCAGCCTGCACATGGACCTGGGCCAGATAGGCACTTTCCATCACCGCGTTCTGCAGATGCTCTTCCAACCCGTCAAAGACCTTGGCCGACATCGACGTGTGCTCGGTCCCGCAGAAGAACTTCAGATCGACCGACTGGCTGACCACAGGCGACATATTGGCGTATGCCACGGCCGAAGCCCATGTCTCAGCGCCATCGATCAGGCCCTGTTTCAGGCCGTCCAGCGTCTCTTCCCAAGCAACGGGCACAGGGTTCAGGTTCAACAAATCCATCGCGATCCGACCCAATTGGGTGCCGGTGACGCGGTTCTTTGTGCCAAACAGCTCTTCCAGCTTGGTCACGGTTGGCTTGTCGGCAAAAGAGTTGCCCATCTGCAGACCGCGCAATTCGCAATGGCTGAACAGGAACTTCAGACCATGACGTTTTTCAAGCGGCTCACGCAGTATTTTCTGCGAAGCAGGGCTGTAGAGGAAGTGATACTGCGCTGCCCGGCTGGGGAACATGAATGCATAGTCCAGCACGTTCAGATAGGGCGCGCCACCGGCCGAGTTCTGGGTCGAGGCCGCATACATGTCGACCACGCCCAACTGGGTTTTCTCGACGCATGACAGCTGACCACAGATCTGGTTGTCGCCAATGAACTCGACCCGGATCTCGCCCTCGGTCCGCTCTTCCAAGTCGCGCGCGAATTCCAAAACGCCCGCCCGCTCGATCAGCAAGTTGCGCGCATTAAATCCAGATGCGCCCAGTTTCAGCGTATGCTTCGGCTCGTTCGCGAAGCGCTTGTTATAGCTGCTTTCAGCCGCTTTGGCCAAAGACGGCAAGGTCACCGCACCTGTCAGCGCGCCCGCGCCCATCACGACAGATGAAATCCCGAACTGGCCCGTCAGTTTTAAGACGTCCCGACGTGACACACCCCTCAAGGCTTTTGATGCCTTCATTGTTGTTCCTCCCTACGGTAAAAATGATACTTGCAGTCTCAATAAAGGGCAGCTTATGCAGAAAGAGGCAAGGCAAAATTTCAATTGCTGGAAAAAACATCGTTCAGGGGGGATACATGGCTGAAATAACGGCGGACTACGTGATCGTTGGCGCCGGCTCGGCCGGATGTGTTCTGGCGAATCGCCTCTCTGAAGACCCCAAAAACCGCGTTGTGATCATGGAAGCCGGTGGCCGTGACTGGAATCCGTGGATCCATATTCCGGTCGGGTATTTCAAAACCATGCATAATCCATCGGTCGATTGGTGCTACCGGACCGAACCTGATCCCGGCCTGAACGGCCGTCAACTTGACTGGCCCCGTGGCAAGGTGCTGGGCGGCTCCTCCTCATTGAACGGGCTGCTTTATGTGCGCGGCCAGCCTGCCGATTATGACCGCTGGCGCCAGATGGGGAACAAGGGCTGGGGCTGGGACGATGTCCTGCCGCTGTTCAAACGCGCCGAGAATAACGAGCGTGGGGCGGACGATTATCACGGTGAAGACGGGCCGCTGTCCGTCTCGAATATGCGCATCCAACGCCCAATTTGCGACGCCTGGGTCGCTGCCGCCCAAAACGCTGGTTATCCGTTCAACCCAGACTACAATGGTGCGACCCAAGACGGGGTGGGCTATTTCCAACTGACCACCCGCAAGGGCCGCCGCTGCTCGACCGCTGTTGCTTATCTCAACCCCGCGCGGGACCGCCCAAACCTGCAAATCCTCACCCGCGCGCCGGCCAGCCGCATTGTGATCGAAGAGGGCCGCGCGGTCGGTGTCGCCTATCGCGACCGCGCTGGGTCTGAACAGATCGTCCGCGCGAACGCCGAGGTGATCCTGAGTGCTGGCGCCATCGGCTCGCCGCAACTGTTGATGGTCTCGGGCATCGGTGAGGCGGCCCAACTGGCCGAGCACGGCATTCATGTCCTGGTCGACCGCCCAGGGGTTGGCAAAAACCTGCAGGATCACCTTCAGGCGCGGCTGGTCTATAAATGCAACGAACCGACCTTGAATGACGAGGTGCGCAGCCTGACCAACCAGGCCCGCATCGCGCTGAAATACGCGCTGTTCCGCGCGGGGCCCATGACAATGGCCGCCAGCCTGGCCACCGGTTTTCTGCGCACCGGCGATCATGTGGAAACACCCGACATTCAGTTTCACGTCCAGCCCTGGTCCGCCGACAGCCCGGGCGAGGGGGTGCATCCCTTCTCGGCCTTCACCATTTCGGTCTGCCAATTGCGCCCCGAAAGCCGGGGTGAGTTGCGCTTGGCCTCAGCCGACATGCGAACCTATCCCAAGATCCACCCCAACTACCTGGCGACCGAGGCCGACTGCCGCACGATCACCGAAGGGGTCAAAATTGCCCGCAATATCGCGGACCACGCTCCGCTCACGTCCAAAATCGCCTCCGAGCATGCCCCAGGGGTGCCCGTCCAAGGCGACGCGGCGCTGCTGGACTGGGTGCGCAACGCCGCAACCACGATCTATCACCCCACAGGCACCTGCAAAATGGGCCAGGGCGCGGACGCGGTGGTCGACGACCGCTTGCGCGTGCACGGGGTCGCCGGTTTGCGCGTCGCCGATTGCTCGATCATGCCCGAGATTGTCTCGGGCAACACAAACGCCCCTGCCATCATGATCGGCGAGAAAGCCAGCGACATGATCCGCCAGGATAATCGCGCTGGGGCGACCGCGACAGCTTGAGGGTAGAGGCAAAAGTCTGTTACTTAAACCGGTCGAGTTGCGGACCTGGACGAAACCGCTTTCGCGGTATTAGCATTACAGTTGCATATTATCTGATATTCTGAATCAATGGGTCTCCATGTCAGGAGGCCATGGATGACGTACGGATCGATCGAGACCACGCTGGAACTTTGGGCATCATCATTGCGCGATGTGAAGGATCGAATGCGAG
>CALICM010000019.1 GCA_938049225.1 uncultured Paracoccaceae bacterium | reverse complement strand
ATGGTTCCTTTTGTCAGCGTCCAAAACATGATGGCATTAGTAAACGCTATCGGTGTTGCAGAAGCAATTGCAGGAATTGCGCAGCATATCGAAGAAGATTTCAAACGCTGGCCACAATTCGACAAAACACCTCGCGTTGCGGCGCATTCTGAAGAAGGAGTCATCGAATTAATGCCAACAAGTGACGGCGAAACCTATGGTTTCAAATACGTCAACGGTCACCCCAAAAACACCGCCGAGGGGCTGCAGACAGTCACTGCCTTTGGCGTTCTCGCCTCGGTCGATACAGGCTACCCCTTGCTGCTGTCCGAGATGACGGTTCTGACCGCACTGCGCACCGCCGCCACCTCGGCCCTTGCGGCGAGATATCTGGCACCGACGGGCGCGCGCGTGATGGCGATGATAGGCAATGGGGCGCAGTGCGAGTTTCAGGCGCTGGCGTTTCAACAGATCTGCGGGATCGACACCCTGCGCCTTTATGACATCGATGCCCGCGCCACAGACAAGGCAGCGCGCAATCTGGCTAGGTCCGGGCTGACGGTCATTCCCTGTGCTTCCGCGCAGGAAGCGGTGACAGGTGCGCAGATCATCACCACCTGCACCGCGGACAAACAGTACGCCACGATCCTGACCGACAACATGGTCGGCAGCGGTCAGCACATCAACGCCATCGGCGGCGACTGTCCCGGCAAGACCGAACTGCACCGCGATATCCTGCTGCGCTCGGATATTTTTGTGGAGTTCCCGCCCCAGACCCGGATCGAGGGCGAGATCCAGCAACTCGGCCCCGACCATCCGGTGACCGAGCTGTGGCAAGTGATGACCGGCCGCGCGCCTGGACGCACCAATGCCGATCAGATCACCCTGTTCGACAGCGTGGGCTTTGCGACCGAGGATTTCTCGGCCCTTCGCTATGTGCGGGACCGGCTTGAGGATACCGGATACTATGTTAACCTCGACCTATTGGCCGATCCCGATGATCCCCGCGACCTGTTCGGTATGGTGGCGCGGGCCGGTGGGGCCTGAATGAGAAAGAGTGACCAGTTGACCGACAGTTCAACGTCCGCGCCGCCGGTGATCGAGATCCGCGACCTGCACAAAGCCTTTGGCCAGCTTGAGGTGTTGAAAGGCGTCGATATGACCGCGCAGCGCGGCCAGGTGGTCTCGCTCATCGGATCCTCGGGCTCTGGTAAATCGACCATCCTGCGCTGCCTCAACCTGCTGGAAAACAGCCAACAGGGCGAGATCCTGTTCGAGGGCGAGCCGGTGAGCTGGGTCGGCACCGGCGACCGCCGTCACCCGGCGGACAAGCACCAGGTCATCCGCATCCGCACCAACCTGTCGATGGTGTTCCAGCAGTTCAACCTGTGGGCACATATGAGCGTTCTGCAAAACGTGATGGAGGCGCCCGTGACGGTTTTGGGGCAAGAGCGGGCAGCCGTCGAAGACCGCGCCCGCGCCCTGCTGGACAAGGTCGGCATCGGCGACAAATGCGACGCCTATCCCGCGCAACTCTCTGGCGGCCAGCAACAACGCGCAGCGATTGCCCGCGCCCTGGCGATGGAGCCACGCGCGCTGCTGTTCGATGAGCCCACCTCGGCCCTGGACCCCGAGCTTGAGCAAGAGGTGGTCAAGGTGATCAAAGACCTGGCCGCCGAAGGGCGCACAATGATCCTGGTCACCCATGACATGCGGATGGCCCGTGACATTTCCGACCAAGTGGTGTTTCTGCACCAAGGGAAAATCGTCGAACAAGGCCCGCCCGAGGACCTGTTCATCAACCCGAAAACCGAGCGGCTGCGCGCGTTTCTAAGCGTAACGGCCGCCTGACCGACCAACGAGGAGAATACTATGAAACATCTGATCCTGACCGCCGCCGCCCTGGCGCTGACCGCGTCTATGGGCCTGGCCCAAACGGTCCGCATGGGGACCGAGGGCGCCTACCCCCCGTATAACTTCATCAACGACAGCGGTGAAGTGGACGGCTTCGAGCGTGAATTAGGGGACGAGCTGTGCACCCGCGCCGAATTGACCTGCGAATGGGTCACCAACGAATGGGACTCGATCATCCCCAATCTGGTGTCCGGCAACTACGATGCGATCATCGCGGGCATGTCGATCACGGAAGAACGCGACGAGGTTATCGATTTTTCCGAGGCCTATACCCCGCCCGACCCATCGGCCTATGCGGCCTTGTCAGGGGATGTCGATCTTGAGGGTGGCGTGATCGCGGCCCAAACCGGCACGATCCAAGCGGCTCATGTGGCGGGATCGGGCGCGACCCTGGTCGAGTTCGCCACACCCGACGAGACCATCGCCGCCGTTCGCAACGGCGAGGTGGACGCCGTTCTCGCCGACAAAGCCTTCCTGCGGCCTGTTGTCGAAGAATCCAGTGAAATGGTTTTTGCGGGCGATGACATCCTTTTGGGCAGCGGCATTGGCGTCGGCCTGCGCGAATCCGATGGCGAGTTGAAAACGAAATTCGACGCCGCGATCCAATCTATGAAAGCCGATGGCACTTTGAACGCGCTGATCACGAAGTGGTTGCCCGACTCAGCAACCTGGTAGAACCCAAGGCCCGGGCAGCGCGCGCCCGGGCCGCCTCTCATGTTCTCCTTCTGCTCAGACCCAACCGCGCTTACCGATGCGCAATGGCTTGCCTGCTATCTGACCACCGGCAAGCATATGGCGTTCTATCTGTCGTTCGTCACCGTAATGCTGCTGCTGCTGATCACCGCGCCGGTCGCCCTGGCCTTTGGCTTTGGCGGGGCGGTTGCGGCACGCAGCCAGATCTTGCCACTGCGCTGGTTCGGGAAAACCTATACCGCGATGGTGCGGGGCGTACCGGACATCGCATTCTTTCTGTTCTTCGTGATCGCCCTAGACCAGGGCCTGGAGTGGATCAATCATCAGATCCGCTGTCCTGACTGGACCGACCCGATCCGCAATGGCCTTGAGTTTCGCGTGTGCCCGCAGGCCAAGATCCCGCTGGGCACGTCGGCCCAAACCTGGCACGAAGCCTATAACTTCGGCCTGGCGGTTTTCACCTTCGCCATCGTGTTCGGGGCCTTCGCTGCGAACGTGCTGTTTGGCGCCATGCAAGCCGTGCCGCGCGGCCAGCTTGAAACGGCCGAGGCTTACGGCATGACCCGCCGCCAGGTGTTTCGCCGGATCCTGGTGCCGCAAATGTGGGTCTATGCGATGCCCGGCCTGTCGAACCTGTGGATGATCCTGGTCAAGGCTACACCGCTTTTGTTCCTGTTGGGGGTCGAAGACATCGTCTATTGGGCGCGCGAGTTGGGTGGTGCCAAGACCCAGGCCTTCACCTATCCACACCCGGACTGGCGGTTATACTACTTCCTGGGTTTGTTGGTTTTTTATCTTTTCCTTACAAAAGCTTCTGAGGTTTTCTTTGAGCGCCTGATGCGTCGCCTAACCCTTGGCCAGGCCACGCTTGGCGGTGAAGGGCAGCGCACCGCATGAGCTGTGCGCAAACCCTGGCCGACTATGGTTTGCGGGCCGTTGGGTTCGGCGAACGGTTGCTGCCACGCAGCGACATCACCCTTTGCGATCAGTTTGTGCTGATCGGTTCGGGGTTGATCTGGAATATCTATTTCGGGCTGTTCGCACTCATCTTGGGATTTTTCGCAGCCACTGGGCTGGCCCTTGCCAAGAACGCGCGCCGGTTGTGGATCCGCAAACCGGCCGAATGGTACATTTTCGTGTTTCGCGGCTCACCCTTGTTCATCCAGTTTTTCTTGGCCTACGAGGCCTTCGTGCTGCTGCCAAAATCCGGCATCGAGATAAACTTGCTGTTCACCCAGATCAGCGCCGAGACCCGCTGGCTAACCCGTGCCTGGGCCGGGGCCGTCATTGTGCTGTTTCTCAACACATCCGCCTATTCGGCCGAGATCTTTTACGGCGCGCTGCGCTCTGTTCCGCGCGGCGACGTTGAGGCCGCCGACGCCTATGGCATGACCGGCTGGACCCGCTTTCGCCGGATCATCTGGCCCACGATGCTGCGGCTGGCCTGGCCGTCCTATACGAATGAAGCTATCTTTCTGTTTCACGCCACCACGCTGGTGTTTTTCAGCGGCTTTCCCGCCTGGCAGCAGCGCGGCGACGCGCTTTACTATGCGAATTACTTCGCTGACAAAACCTTCAACCCCTTTGCCCCCTATCCGATCCTCGCCTTTTATTTCATCCTGCTCACCTTGGGCATCATCACTCTATTTGGCGCGATCAATCGCCGCCTAAACCGGCATCTGCCGCAAGCGGCGCGTGCCCGCCTCAAGCTGCGCCCGCAGGTAATTCGTTAGAGCGGCTCGGCCTGGGACAACGCTTTTGCCAAACGTGGCAGGCCCGCACGCTTGAGCAGCGGCCGCAGCGGTTGCGGGCGGGCGGAAATCGCTTCGGTGCGGGCTCGGATGGCCTCGGCAATGCTCGCAACATCTGTGTCGGTGCTCAGGTGCAGTTCTAACAGCAGACTGTCGGGCGTACACACCAACAAGCCGTGGCGGGCCAGGGTGCGCGTCGGGAAGTCGCGCAAGTTGACGGTGAGGATGGCCTCGGCCTGTCCCGTGATCGCGGTGGCCAAAACATGCGTGTCATTGGGATCGGGCAGCGAAAGCGTTGCCTCAAGGCTGGCGTCCGGTTGCACGCGACCTTGGGGAAATGTCGCGCGGAACAGGGCGCCCTCGGCCCGCGCGATGGCCGCCGTTTCGGGTGCGTTTCGGGCGGCGGCGCGGGCCCACTCTTCCAACAGGCGGTCCGAGTACAGTGGGACAAAACCGCCCGATTGAGCAGTGGCAACAAGGATTTCGCGCAGCACCGTGGGATAGAGGATGCAAGCATCCATCACCAGGCGCATCAATCCAGCCTGAGGAACAACGCCTTAAGATAGGCGGTTTCGGCCAGATGCGGGTGCACCGGATGATCGGGACCCGCCCCGCCGGTGGCCACGATTTGCGCACTGCGCCCGGCGCGCCCAATGCCCTTTAGCGACGCCATGCGAAACTTGGCCAGATCGGCAGCATGCGAGCACGAGCAGAGCACCAAATATCCGCCGGGGGCGACCAAAGGGGCCGCCAAGCGGGCAATCCGCTCGTAAGCCCGCAGACCCGCGTCGAGGGCCGCTTTGGAAGGGGCAAAGGCCGGTGGGTCGCAGATCACCGTGTCAAAACGGGCGTCTTCGCCAGCAAGCTCGGCCAAGACAGCGAATGCGTCCCCCCGGCGGGTGGTGAAGCGTGCATCCGTGCCGCTGTACCGCGCGCCCTCGGTGGCCAGCGCCAATGCGGGGGCCGAAGCGTCGACGGCTAGGGCTTGGCGCGCGCCTTGGGCCAAAGCGGCCAGCGCGAAGCCACCGACGTGCGAGAAGACATCCAGAACCGTTCCACCCTTCGCCAAACGCGCCGCCAGCGCGTGGTTCGGGCGTTGATCGTAGAAGAGCCCGGTTTTCTGGCCACCGGTTAAGTCCGCGCGATAAATTGCGCCGTTCATCGGAACATCCAAAGGGGCATCCACGGTGCCCAGCAAGGGTCCCGAGACATCATCCAACCCTTCAAGCCCGCGTGCGCGCCCGCTGGCGTTTTTCCAAATGGCGCGCGCACCCGTGACCGCCTGCAGCGCGTCGGTCAGGGGTTTAAGCAAGGCTTCGGTCCAGGCGGCGTTGGGCTGCACCACGCAAGTGTCGCCGAAACGGTCGATGACCAGGCCGGGTAGCCCATCAGCCTCGGCATGGACGAGGCGGTAGTGGGGCGTATCGTAAAGCACTTCGCGCAACGCAAGGGCGCGGGTCAGGCGGGCGGTCAGCCAGGCCTGGTTGATTTGAGCGGTAGGATCAGCATCCAACATCCGGGCGGCGATTTTCGAATGGGGGTTGAACGCCGCCGTGCCCAAGGGCTGACGCGTAGCATCTTCGAGCGTCACAATCGTACCAGGCTGTAACGCTCGTGCCCGTCGGTCCATGACCAGCGTGTCGGCATAGGCCCACGGCGCGCCAAACCTTAACGGCTGGGCGGATTTGTTGGGACGCAGGCGGATGATCGGGCGGTTCGGATCTCTCATCCAGGCGTGTTACAGGCTGTGTCCCGACAACGAAAGACCAATGCTGGGGGCGGCCAGCCCTCGATGACTACTTATAACGGTCGCGTTAGCGCTATCTCAAAAACGTTTTTTGAATTCCATCGCCCCCGATATATATTTTCCTTACGAAAGGTTAACCTCACCCGGCGTAGGGGGTGATCAAACGAGCTTGTTGGGCATCTAACGGTCGGCGTTTGACCAGATGTGGTTTTGGGGAAAGACGATCGTTGGATACCAATGTGCGCCTTCAAGCAGGGGACTACCTGCAGCTTACGGCTGAACTGACGGCCTATGCCATCGCCTTGACCCGGGATCGGGATATGGCGGACGATCTGGTGCAAGACATCGCCGTCAAAATCTTCGAAGGCAGACCCCTGCCCCAGGCCGAAACAGATCGCAAACGCTATGCCTTTCGGATGCTGCGCAATCAGCATTTGGACAATCTTCGCAAAAAGAAAATCCGTGCGGAATATTTGGCCGAGCAAGAGCGTTACTCCGTTGAATACAATGACATAGGGTCAAACTCTGAGGAACGGCTCATTGTCCGGGATGCCTTTGGTCGTTTGAGCCCCGAACATCGGGAGGTTTTGTTCCTGGTCGATGTGATGGGCTTCAAATATGCTGAAGCTGCTGGGATGATAGGCGTCGCCGTTGGCACCATCATGAGCAGGGTCAGCAGGGCCCGGGCCGAGATGGCGCGCCAGTTGCAGGCATAAGAGTGGATATGTGTCAGAAGAGTTGGATGACGTGCTGGATGAACGAAAATGCGACGGATTGATGCTTCAACATCTGAACATTTGAATGCGCTGGTCGATGGCGAGTTGAGCGACGACGAGGCTGAGGCATGGCATCAACGTATTGCACTCGACCCCGCCTTGGAACGTGAATATGCGCGTATTTTGTTAATAAAACAAAGCGTTTCTGGACTTACTTTATCTGATGTGAGTGATATCGCTTTGGACGGCCAGGGCCCCTCGGCCGCAAAAACGTCTGGTTTCAGTTCGGCCCTATTTGAACATATGGGTCTTTCGGCGATTGGGCTGGCTGCGGCGGCGGTGGCCATATTGGCGGCCGGTGTCTTGTGGTTTTGGGGACAGACAGAAGGGGCGGATCGGGCTGTGCCAACGGGGGCGGTGGCATGGCATGCGGCTTTGTTGGAACAAGATTTCACGGTTGAACCAGCCCAGACCGCGACCAAGGTTTCGCTTGGGCATGTCGCCGGATACGAGATCCCTGACTTGACTGGCTCAAGCCTGTTCCTTGTAGATACCCTGGTGCACGAGGTGAACACTGAGCGCAAGGAAATGACCCTGCATTACAGCGGGTTGAGCGGGTGTCGTTTGACAATCTGGATTGGCGAAAACATGGATATCCAGCTGGTGGACAATATCGAGAATCTGCATCGCTGGTCTGTAGGGCCGACACAATACGCGGTTATCGCGACCCGCATGCACCGCGGACGGTTTGTTGGTATTGCCGAGTTCGTCGAGACCTTCATGCGGGCGCGTGACGGACAAGTGGAACAACAACGCTTGGCAATGAATGACGCTTATCGGACATCAACGAGTTGCGCGTAATCGCACAACCGCGCCGTGTATAAGCGATAACTTGCCGAAGCATGTGGAAGTGCAACCACAGAGTGTTAGGCCACGCTCCCCATAAAAATTAGGTCTTCGTGCGAAGAAGGATCGCAAAACATCGCGCACAAGCAGCGGGGATTTTGGGAAGCCTCGAGGCGAATTTGTTAATTTTGGAATAAATCGGACACCCTAAGCGTTAACCTATTGTGACTTGGGGACGAGTTTTTTGGGGAACGGGCTGTGAAATTTTCACGACAGGACGACCACGAGGCCGAAGGTTCAAGCAATACGGTTATCCAGCGCGAATCTGGGCGGATGACGCGCCAAGATAAGAATATCTTGGATCCTGTGCGCAGGGTTGCAGTTGATTCAGCTGACGCCTGCCAAAGAACGAGCGATGTTGCACGTCCCAGGGTCGGAGCTGCGGGCGCGACCGATGTCTTGCAACCACAGGGCGATGGCCTGCCAGAGTTTCTGGTGGCCTTTGAGGGAATTGAGGTGGTCGGGCACACGCCGGGGAAACATGACTACAGTGTCCCCGCCGACCGGCATGTTTTAGATATATGTCTGGACGGCGACATATCGACCTATTCCGAGGACGGCAACAGCCCCTCGCCCTGCCCACCGCGCAGTTTCTGCTTGCTGCCGGCTGGAAGCGTACGCCAATTGACGGTCAACCGAACAGGCCGGACGCTACGGATAAGCTTCACCACGGCTTTTGCGACCCAGGCCGGGTTGGATCAAGCGACATTGCAGGTCCCAATCCGTCACCGATTGGATAGCGCGCTCTTGGGTGCCGCCAATATCAGTTTTGACCATTTGATACGTCGCGGAAAAGACGCATCAGCTGTTGAGCTGAATGCATTGGCACTGACCATGTTGGCCCGGCTGACACATTTCCTGACATCAGGGCCTATAGGGAGCGAAATTAGCAACCCGGTCCGGCGGGCTGTAGCTTTTATTGATGAAAATCTAAGCGTGCCGCTGCCGATCGCAGTGGTGGCTGAGCATGCAGGCAGCAGCCCATATCACTTCTGCCGGATTTTTCGCAATGCAATGAACGTCAGCCCGCATCAATATATAACCATTCGCCGGATAGAATTGGCGAAACGGCTGATCGAAAGCACGGATGAAAGCCTTGCCGAGATTGCCTATCGCGCGGGTTTCGGCTCGCAAAGCCACATGACCACCACGTTCAAACGGGTGCTCAATGAAACACCTGGCCAAATCCGGCGGCGCGTCGCTGCATAAAAAGGAGGTCCTGGGCAGCAAGCCAGCGCCCAGGAACTGTCATCCGCTTAAGTGCGCGCAGCGTTATGGAAAAAAGTGCTGATGGTGCGAGGCAAGCGCGCGATGCCACGACTCACAGCCTGCAGGCCATCGCGAAAGACCTGCGCCCGCAGCGCGGCTGCACGACGGTGGATCGCGTCCAACTCTCGGTAGCTGGGCATTTCGAAATCGGGTGTCATCTGCTCTCTCCGATCGTGTTGGCGGCATTGGCGCCGCTTGTTCGAGGCAGATATATCGTTGGCACCACGTTATTGCAGCGCACAAAACCGAAGACCCGCGTTGCGTCGGCCGCATAGGTGGCAACCGACTGCGTTGGATTTAGCGGTCCACTAAAACCGAGCACCCGGCGTGACGAACGACGCGGGCGGCGGTTGAGCCCAGGAAGTAATCGGACAGGCCCGGCTTGTGGGAGCCGATGATGACCAGATCCGGGCTGATCTCGTCCGCGACATCCAAGATTTTGACATGCGGCGTGCCGTGATCGACCCGGATCGTCAGGTTTTTGACGCCGCTGGCCTTAGCCACCGCTTCCAGCGCCTTGTGTTGATCCGACGTCCGGGTCTCGCGGATCTCGGCGGGGATATAGGTCTCGGCATAAGCCGGAATGTCGGGCACGATGTGAAGCGCCACGATTTGCGCGTCCGGCGCCGCGACCTTCCCAGCGATTTCCAGAATACGCGCGCCGACGTCTTCGTGCGACAGATCGATGGGAACGAGGATTTTCTTGTACATTGAACAACTCCGCTTTGGATCACTTTACCTTGGCCCGTCGCTTGACACAGGGCCTTGACGCAAATCAGCTGGACAATCTGGCGGGCGCACGGTCAAACTTCGCGCGACAGTCATTCCCAAGGAGTTGCCATGACCCTCGCCCCGATTTTGGACGCTGTGGACACTGGTCTCGAGGCCTCACTAGAGCGCCTGTTTGATCTGCTGCGGATCCCTTCGATATCGACCGATCCAGCGTTCGACGCAGCCTGCGTGCAGGCCGCCGATTGGCTGGTCGCCGAGTTGAACGACATCGGATTCGACGCGACACGCCGCGACACGCCGGGCAAACCAATGGTGGTTGGACATCATCCAGGCGATGGACCGCATTTGCTGGTCTATGGGCATTATGACGTACAGCCGGTCGACCCCTTGGATCTGTGGCATCGCGATCCGTTTGACCCGGCGATTGACCAGACCGACAAGGGGCCGGTGATCCGGGCCCGCGGTGCGTCCGACGACAAAGGGCAGTTGATGACCTTTGTCGAGGCGTTTCGAGCTTTCAAAGCGGTGCAAGGCGCCCTGCCCTGCCAGATCACCATTCTGTTCGAGGGGGAGGAGGAAAGCGGCTCGCCCTCGATCATTCCGTTCCTGACCGAGAACCGAGACGAGTTGAAAGCAGATCTATGCCTGGTCTGCGACACCGGCCTGTTCGACCCGCAAACACCGGCGATCACCACTATGTTGCGCGGCATGCAGGCGGCCGAATTCACGGTGATCGGGCCAGATAAGGATCTGCATTCTGGGATGTACGGCGGGCCCGCGATGAACCCGATTCGGGTCATCTCGAGCCTGATCGCCAGCATGCATGATGCGGACGGGCGCGTCACGATCCCATATTTCTACGATGGGGTCGATCCGGTTCCCAACGCGGTCAAGGCCGATTGGGACAGTTTGGATTTCGACGGGGCGGCGTTTTTGGGCGAGGTGGGCCTGAGCGAACCCGCCGGCGAACGCGGCTTCACGGTGTTGGAGCAGATCTGGGCCCGGCCGACAGCCGAGGTGAACGGCGTCTGGGGCGGCTACACCGGCGCGGGTACCAAGACGGTGCTGCCGTCCGAAGCCTCGGCCAAGGTCACCTTTCGGTTGGTCGGGCGGCAAGATCCGGATGCGATCGCGGATAACTTTAAACAGTTCCTCGAGGATCAATTGCCCGCCGACTACGCGTTGAAATTCACCTCAGGCCACGGCGCACAAGCGACGATCATGCCGACGGATCGGCCCGAATTCGCTGCCGCGCGCGCGGCTTTATCCGAAGAGTGGCCCAATCCGGCGGTATTCATAGGCGGCGGTGGGTCGATCCCTATCGTCGGTCATTTCCGCGATATTTTAGACGTGGATTCAATTCTGATCGGCTATGGCCTTGACGACGACAACATCCACTCGCCGAACGAGAAGTACAATGTGACCAGCTTTCATCGCGGGATCCGGTCCTGGGTTCGGGTGCTGGGGGCGTTGGGCGACGCTTAACCGCGATCCCGCGCCCGGGCCCCGCCGCGCCGCGTGGGGCGGTCGGCTTGTGCGAGGCCCTCGCGCAGAACCTCGGTCATCGGATGCGCAGGGTGTCGTGGGGCATAGTGATCCAGAGCGCTCTGGATGGCTGTGCGGGGGTCGGTGCCAGCTGCCAGGCCCAAGGCCCAGTCGAGAAAGATCGTCCGGCAATCGGGACCAGTAATGCCATTGATGCGATAGGCCTCGAAGATCAGGCCCCTTGGGTCGATGGCCAGCTGTCCTTTGTCCATGGGGTCCCTTTCCCGGCTCTTTGCGCTGATAACGGCGGGGCGCGGGTGCGGCAAGTCTTATGACAGTCGCGCGGCCTCTTCGAACAGCAAGGCGTGGCGCGCGGCGAGGGCTTGAATGTCATCGTCATAGCCCCCGCCAAGCACCCCGGCAACGGGGATCTGGGCTTGTCGCATGCGGGTCAACACCGCGCGGTCCCGGGCCCGCAGGCCTTCGGTGCTGAGCGAAAGGCGGCCGAGGCGGTCCTGGGCGTGCGGATCGACCCCTGCGTTGAGGAAGGCCAGGCTGGGCTTGAATTGCTCCAGGACTTGGGCAAGGGCTGCGTCGAGCGCGGCAAGGTAATCCGCGTCTTTCGTTTCATCCCCCAGCGGTACGTCCAGATCCGAGGCGGCCTTGCGTGTGGGATAGTTCCGTGCGGCGTGCAGCGACAGCGTAAAAACCCGTGGTTCGGCGAAAAAAATGCGGGCCGTGCCATCGCCTTGGTGCACATCGACATCGATGATTAGAATGCGGTCCACTTGCCCTTCGTCCAGCAGGGTGCGCGCGGCAATGGCGACGTCGTTGAAAACGCAATACCCAGCCCCGCCCATAGGCCCCGCATGATGCGAGCCGCCCGCAGCGTTGCACGCGATCCCATGTTCCAGAGCCAACCGCGCGGCCAAGGTCGTGCCGGCGGCGGAGAGGCGCGCGCGGCGGGTCACCGCCTGGGTCCCCGGCAGGCCAATCAAGCGCGACTCGTCCCGGGTAAGCGTTTGGGTGAAAGCACGGTCAACATAGCCGGGGTCGTGGACGGCAGCGATCTGCGCGAAACTGGCGGGGGCTGGGGCCAAGTAGCCACCCTGCGGGGGCAGAAGCGCACGGTGGATCAAAGCCTCGCGCAGGTAGCCGTATTTCGACATGGGAAAGCGGTGACCCGGTTTGAGGGGGGCGATATAGTCGGGATGATAGACGATGGGCAGACTCATCCGACAGGGGTCGTCAGCAGACGGTCGATCACGGCAGCAGCCGCTTCGGTCTGATCGGTTAGGGTTTTCAGCAGATGGTCGACATCCGTCTGCCCCGTGGCCTTGGCCAACAAGCCTGCCAAGCCAGGGCCGCCCTTGCCGGGGTCATAGGTCCCCTCTAACGCCAGGCGGGTCAGTTGCTGGATGGCGGACAGATGGGTCAGTGTGCTGTCCAAGACAGTACCATCCGGGGCGCTCAGCCAACCAGCTTCCACGAGGGGCGCGATCATCTCGCGCGGGGCAACAGCGGCAATGCCGGGTGTCAGCACCTTGCCCATTTGCAAGATCAGTTCGATGTTCAGCATGCGGCCGGGCCCTGCTTTCAGTTCCCATGGGTCAACACTGGTTTTAGCAGCGAGGCGGTCGCGCATTTCGCGCACATCCGCAAAAACCTTAGCCGGGTCGCGAGGCGCCGAGAGGGTGGTTTGCAGCGCTTTGTTCAGTGCCGTGACCACCTGGGGGGTTCCGGCGACGACGCGGGCACGGGTCAGGGCGAGGTGCTCCCATGTCCAGGCATCCTCGCGCTGATACCGCACGAACCCAGACAGCGAGGTCGCGACAGGACCCTGACGACCCGAGGGGCGCAGGCGCATGTCCACCTCGTAGAGCGCACCCTGGGCGGTCGGGGCTGACAGGGCCGCAACAAGGGTCTGCGTGAACCGCGCGTACCAGGCGGGTGTCGCCAGCGGGCGGGCACCCTCCGACATCGCGTCGAGCGGGGCGTCGTAAACGATGATTAGGTCCAGGTCCGAGCGGGCGGTCATCTCGGCCGAGCCGAGCTTGCCCATCGCCAAGATTGCCAGGCCTGCCCCGGGTGGGTCGCCGTGGCGGCGGGCCACCTCGGCGATCACATAAGGGACCAAGGCCTGCAGGGTGGCTTCCGCAATTGCGGAATAGCCTTGGGCAGCCTCGGGCGGGCTGGTGATTTGACGCAGCAGTTGCACACCGACGCGGAAGGTCTGTTCGCGAACCCAGATGCGGGCGGCGTCCAGGCGCGCCTCGTAGTCTGGGCTGCGCGCCAAGCGGTCGGCGAGTTCCGCCGCAAGCGTGTTTGGCGCAGGAAGCGGTTGGAAGAAATCGGGGCTAAGCACAGCGTCCAAGGCAGAGGCATTGCGGCCCAAATATTCGGCCAAACGCGGGGCGGTGGCGCAAATGTCGACCAGCAGGTCCAGGATCTGGGGATTGGCTTCGAACAAAGCGAAAACCTGAACACCTGCGGGCAGACCCCGCAGGAAGCTGTCGAATTTTGACAGGGCATAGGACGGATCCGCCGCCCCATTAAGCCGCGCGGCGATAGAGGGGGCCAGGCGGTCGAACAACCAGCGAGCGCGATCGCTTTTGAGGGCAGGCAGTGTCTGCCAGGCGTCCACCATGGCCTGCGTGGCTTCTGGATCGGGAAGCGCGGCCCAGGGGTCCTCACCCTTGGAACCGCGCCCGGGGGTCGGGCTAAAAAACCGCTCGACCCTTGTGTTGACGCGCAAAAATCTCGCGCCTTCAGCCTCTTCAAACGCATCGATATCGGTGTGGCCACAGAATGCGGCCAGGCGCGCCCGCGCCTCGGGCGACTTGGGGAAGATGTGGGTCTGGGCGTCATCCAGCATCTGCAGCCGGTGCTCCAAGGTGCGATGGGCGACATAGGCCCGCCCCAGATCCTGGGCCAGATCCTCTGGGATCCATCCCGCCGCCGCCAGATCCCGCAGCGCGGGCCGGGTGCGAGAGGACCGCAGGTTACGGTCGCGCCCGCCGCAGATCAACTGTTTGGTTTGGACAAAGAACTCAATCTCGCGAATACCGCCTAAGCCCAGTTTTACGTTGTGACCTGGCAGATAAAACGCGCCGCCCAGACCCTTATGGTCGCGGATGCGCAGACGCATGTCATGGGCGTCTTGGATCGCGGCGAAATCCAAATGGCGACGCCAGATAAACGGCGTCAGGTCGCTGAGGAAACGCGCGCCCGCGCCGGTGTCACCCGCAGCGGTGCGCGCGCGAATAAACGCCGCGCGCTCCCAGGTTCGGCCTTGGGCCTCGTAGTAGCGTTCCGCCGCGCCCATGCCGATGCACACCGGCGTAACCGAAGGGTCGGGGCGCAGGCGCGGGTCGGTGCGGAAGACATAGCCGCCGTCCGAGCCAGGGCCGAAGGCTTTGACCAAGGCTTGGGTGATGCGGATGAACTGTTTGCGGACGGTTTGATAATCTTCTGCTGGGTACAGGCTTTCGTCGAAAAGAAAGATAAGATCGATGTCGGAAGAGTAATTCAGCTCGCGCGCGCCCAGCTTGCCCATGGCCAGAACGAAAAGCCCGCCGTCAGGGGCATCGACCTTTGGCAATTGGCCAGCCGCTTGAGCCGCACCGACCAAGGTGGACACAGCCGTTTGCAACGCCCGGTCAGCCAGATCGCTGAGCGCGCCGGTGACCGCATCAAGATCCCAAAGACCGCCCAGATCACACAGCGCGACAAGCAAGGCAACGCGACGCTTGGCCCGGCGCAGGGTGGGGCCCAGTTGTGCGGGCTCGGGCGTGCCAATCTGGGTGAGCGCATCGTTCAAGGCCTCTTCAGGCGCGCCGCCCAAGGCTTGGGTAATCCATTCAACCTCGGTCTCCATCAGATTGGCGAGGTAGGGCGCACAGCCAGCGGTCCCTTCGATCAGTTTGACGATGGTAGGTGATAGATCCGCGAACAGGGCAGCGACCGCGGCGCCTTTGGCCGGATCATAGGCAATCGGAAAACGGGTGATGCGGTCGGCGAAACTCATGCCTCAGGTTGCCTTGTCAGGCTGCTGGGTCAAGGGCGTTCCGCAGGACGGGCCCGGGCCTGGGGCGCTGCACCCAAGTCACCATCACAAAGCTTAGGATCATCAGCAAGTACCAGGCACCGAGTTTGGCCAAACCGACCATCGACCAACCGTTTTCTTGGTTGGGATAGATCCAGGCCCCGGCGGCAGTTATAAAAACCTCCATCGCTGTGCCAACCGGGTTGAACAGGAAGATCACCTTGGCCTGGTCCCAAGTTTCCAGTTTGGGATCTGTTACGGCTGGCAGCGGAACCCTATCATAAGCGCGGAGAGTAAATATCGACTTTGGTGCGTATATCATAACTTATGCACCAATCCCCAAGTCTTTGGAAACTGGGCTGTGGACATGGTGCGTAAATCCGGTGCAAGTTTTGGCCTGTTCTGATACGCTGAAGCTATGCTGATTGGCTATGCCAGAGTATCGACCCAAGCTCAGAGCCTCGACCGCCAAATCGGGGCACTGAACGGTGCGGGCGTAGACCGCATCTTTCGCGAGAAGGCTACAGCCAAAACTGTGAAGGGTCGCCCTCAGCTCGAAAAGGCTATCGATGCGCTCGGCACGGATGATGTGCTGGTGATCGCCGAGTGGGACCGGGCCACCCGTTCGATGATGGATGGCATCACCATCATTCAGCGTGTGGCCGACCGTGGGGCCACCGTGAAGGTGTTGGACAAGCCGTGGCTCGATCTGACCAGCCCCATGGGCAAGGGCTGCCAGCTGAGCTTTCGTGATGGACCCACCGTCCTTTGCGTAGTCCCAGAACCGAACTCGGCCCTCATCAAGGTGAATGCCGCCACCTCTCATTTCGAGGCCAACGCCACCCTTGCCAGTAGCTAGCCAATATTGTGCAAGCGGAGCCAAAGCGTTGCCCGCAATCCGCTGACCTTGTGGGTCAATGACGTAGATGTCTGCGGCATGACCATGATCATGTGCCTTGGTGCCGACACGCCGGACCCCAAGACGAGCTGCTGTTTCATGGTCGTGCTGACCACCAGAGTAGACTTGGACCTTGAAACCGGGACCATACACTGCCCCAACAGCCCTCGAAATGTTGTCCTTCAAACTTTCGGTGATAGGAAGATTTCGAATGGCGTTGTGATTGACCATTTCTACTTGGGCCAGAACGATGCCCGCAGCCTCAGTTGTCACTACCACATCAGAAGTTGGCGGCGCTTTCGGACGGACGGACTGAGTTGGTGCAAGACTAGAAATGCCCAAAGCTTTAGCGCTTCGCCTTAAACTTGAATCACCTAACGCTGCCTGAAATCATAGATTTCAACGCGTTAGGTGACGAGATATGTCTCAAGGTAAAGGCGAAACGCTCTAGGGTCTGTGGACATTCATTGTGAGTTGATGAGGCCTGCACAGAGGTTGATTATGGCGGCGTAGGACGTGTCGGTTTTGTCCGAGCGCATGGCTATGCGTTTGAACTCCTTGAGCTTCTGGAAGTAATTCTCAATCAGG
>CALICM010000018.1 GCA_938049225.1 uncultured Paracoccaceae bacterium | reverse complement strand
TTTCCGGGAACGGATGGCGCGAACAGGTCAACACCCGCCAGCCGTCGCGGGCAAAGCGCTGCACGGTGGCATGGCCAATGCCGCGACTGGCGCCGGTCAACAAAAGGGCTCGATCCTGCGCCATATGTTTGTCCCCTCAGGGTTGTAGACGTGTCACCGACCAGCCAGTCCCGTCACGCATCCAGCGGAAACGGTCGTGCAGACGATGCGCCCCATCGGCCCAAAATTCAATCTCGACCGGCGTGATGCGAAAGCCCCCCCAGAACGGCGGTCGCTTGGGGTTGGTCCCATGGGTCGCGGTGATCTTTGCGACCTCGGCCATCAGGCTGGCACGGCTTTTCAACGGCTGCGATTGAGCCGAGGCCCAGGCACCCAGACGGCTGGGCAGTGAGCGCGACTTATAATAGGCATCCGCCTGCGGGCCCTCTTCGCGGGTGACGGTGCCACGGACCCGAATTTGACGGCGCAGAGATTTCCAATGTATCACAAAAGCGGCCTTGCCGGTGGCCGTAATCTCGGCCGCTTTGACGCTGTTGTAATTGGTGTAAAAGACAAAGGCCTCGGCCTCGATCTCCTTCAGCAGGACCATGCGAATATTGGGCAAGCCATCAGCGTCGACGGTGGACAGCGCGATGGCGCTTGGATCGTTCGGCTCGGACGCCTCGGCCTCCGACAGCCAGGATCGGGCAATACCAAAGGGGTCGTCGCCCGCGAAAATTCCACTCCGTGCTTCTGTCATTGTCGATCCCTGCGCCGCTGCGCGCCAATCCAAGCTGCTCTCTTGCCGCTAAGTTAATAATCCCCTAGACCCAATGCAAAGAATTGAAGGGGCCGGAGGAACGAGATGGCACAAGGGCTGATGCAGGGCAAGCGCGGGCTGATCATGGGATTGGCCAACGACAAATCCATCGCCTGGGGCATCGCCCGGATGTGCCACGAACAAGGTGCCGAACTGGCCTTTACCTATCAAGGCGAGGCTTTGGGCAAGCGGGTACTACCGCTGGCCGAAAAGCTGGGCTCGGACTTTGTGGTGCCCTGCGACGTGACGGACGTAGCCTCGCTGGATGCGGCATTTACCGCCCTTGAAGAGCGCTGGGGGACAATCGATTTCCTGGTCCACGCCATCGCGTTTTCGGATAAGACCGAACTGCGGGGGCGCTATGTCGACACGACAGCCGCCAATTTCGCGCTGACCATGAATGTGTCGGTCTTCTCGTTTACCGCGGTGGCCAAGCGCGCCGAACTGCTGATGCCCAACGGTGGGTCGATGCTGACATTGACCTATTACGGGGCCGAGAAAGTGCTGCCGCACTACAATGTGATGGGGGTCGCAAAGGCGGGGCTTGAGGTCTCGGTCAAGTATATGGCGATGGACCTGGGGCCCAAAGGCATCCGGGTGAACGCGCTGTCCGCGGGGCCGGTCAAGACGCTTGCGGCCTCGGGGATTGGGGATTTCCGATACATCCTGAAGTGGAACGAGTTGAACTCGCCGCTGCGGCGCACCGTCGATCAGACCGAGATTGGCAAATCGGCGATGTATCTGCTGTCGGATTTGTCGACCGGCGTGACGGGCGAGATCCATCATGTGGACTCAGGCTACAACATTGTCGGCATGAAGGCCGAAGATGCGCCGGATATCGACAAGGTGGTTGGGGGCGGCCGCAACGGCAATAATGACTGAGGCCGCGCTGATCCTCCTGCCCCTGGTGCTGGCGCATTTGGCGGCGGCCGCCTCACCCGGCCCCAGTTTTGTTTTGATTGCAAGGACATCCGCGGCGCGATCGCGCGCGGCTGCGGTGCGGATGAGCCTGGGACTGGGACTGGGGGCGGTGTTTTGGGCGGCGGCCGCCCTGTTTGGGCTTTCCGTCTTGTTCCAAGTGGCGCCCTGGACATTTATCGTGCTCAAGATCGCCGGGGGGCTATTTTTGATCTGGGTGGCTGTGCAGCTATGGCGCCATGCCAAGACGCCGCTGGTCTTAGCCGCGAATGGCGGCCCAGCGCAGTCGGCAGCCGCGGATGTCCGGCAGGGCCTTTTGTTTCAGGTGGCCAACCCCAAGGTGTCGGTTTTCTTCGGCTCGGTTTTTGTCACGCTGGTCCCACCCGATGCTTCGGCCGCGCTGCTTTTCACCTTGCTAAGCATCATTTTCACGGTCGAAACCTGTTGGTATATTGCGGTGAGTACCGTCTTTGCGGTCCCTCGGGTGCGCCACCGGTATATCGGCGCTAAGAGTTGGGTGGATCGCGGCTGTGGCGGGTTCTTAGGTCTGTTGGGCCTGCGCCTTGCGACAAGTTAAAGGGCTGGTGGTATGAGTGATCGTTTGCCGCACGAAAAGGGGTTCCATATTTCATGGGATCAGATCCATCGGGATGCCCGCGCGCTGGCCTGGCGGCTTGAGAAAGCAGGACCAGGCGACGGCGGCGCCTGGCGCGCGGTGGTGGCGATCACCCGCGGCGGCATGGCCCCCGCGATGATCATGGCGCGCGAGTTGGACATTCGCACGGTCGACACGATCAGCGTGAAATCCTATGACCACCAGCATCAGACAGCCGCGAAAGTCCTGAAATCCCCTGACGAGTCGCTTATGGGCGACGGGACCGGCATTCTGATCGTCGATGACCTGGTCGACAGCGGCAAAACCTTGGAGTTGGTCCGCGAGCTGTACCCGCAGGCGCATTTTGCCACGGTTTATGCGAAACCAAAAGGGCGCCCTATGGTCGACACATTTATCACCGAGGTCAGTCAAGACACCTGGATTTTCTTCCCCTGGGATATGGCCCTGCAATATGTCGAACCCTATCGCGGCACGGATTAGGACGCCACGACAGCCCCAATCGATGACTTCCGAGCGACGGGTTTGGGCCGCGACAGGCCTGCTGTTTCTGACATTTATTGTGTTGGCCGGGGTCAACCCGATCGTGGTGGACGATATGTTCATCACGTTCCAATACGTACGAAATTGGGTGGATCACGGCGTGCTGACCTGGTGGCCGGGCGCCCCCATGGTCGACGGCTTCACCAGCCTGGGTCATGTGATGCTGTTGTCGTTAGGGCAATTGACTGGGATGGAACTGATCGCTTGAGGCACGCTTTCACGACATAGGCACCGGCAGATGGCCTTATAAAGAAGATGAGGCCAACTCATGGACGCCCTGGCGTATTTCTCGAACCGCTGGGTACGCGACGCAGCGGGGCTGAACGAACCGGAGCTGGCCCATATGCCTAAACCAACAGGAGAAACGAACTACTGGGGCGTTATCCGCGTGGAACCATTGGCAGCCCAAGGCGTGTCCGTGGCCTAACCCTATTTCCCAAGCTATGACCGATGGTCATGGGATCAGATCGCGACGGGACAGATGGCCTGCCCCGCCGAAGCGCGTTGGCGGACCCAGCAGGTCACAAATGACATGCAGGTCCTGCACGATCAGTTTAGCTGCGCCAGTATCCCGGCGGCGCAACGCGAAGGGCTTGGGATCAACCTTTTTGTACGACAAGGACACGCGGGGACAGTTTTTCGCGAACCCTCCCAGGTCAGGGTCAGCCAGTGTCTGCCTGCCGTTCTGAAGGCCTGCTATTTGCCGCCAGTGGATCAATCACAATAACCCCAGGGCCTTGTAAAACGGATCAGCGCGTACTGCGCGATAAGCGGGGCATGATTATCGGACACCAACATGAAAAGAGGTTGTTCGCTATGCTTTGGCACAGCGGTTTGGACCTGGCCTAACCTTGATGCGCTGGCGCTGTAAGGCGCAAAGTCATCTCACGATGATCTCTGGGCCCATGAAGTACGTCGGCAAAAACGTTGATATTCCTGGAACATAGGTCACCAAAATCAGGAACACGAACAAGATCGACAACCATGGCAGAGCAGCCCGCACCACGCTCATCATCGGCATTCCCGCCACGCCCGAGGTGACGAACAGGTTCAAGCCCACCGGGGGCGTGATCATCCCGATCTCCATGTTCACCACCATAATGATGCCCAGGTGAATGGGATCGATGCCCAACTCGATAGCGATAGGAAAAACCAGCGGTGCGACGATCACGATCAACCCCGAGGGCTCCATGAACTGACCGCCGATCAGCAAGATCACATTGACGATGATCAGGAACATCACTGGACCGAAGCCCGCATCCAGCATCGCCCCAGCAATATGCTGGGGGATCTGCTCGTCGGTCAGGACGTGCTTTAATATCAGCGCGTTGGCGATGATAAACAGCAATGTCACCGTCAATTTGCCCGCCTCGAACAGCGTGTCGCGCGTATCGGGGTGCACCCAGGCGGTCACCAGCGCATAGGGCTTTTGATAAAGCGGTATCGGGGTTTCGGTGCTGTCGCCCTCGGCCGGTTTTAGGGGACCCATATCGCGGTATACAAAGCTGGCGATCAGAAAGGCATAGACCGCTGCGACCGCCGCCGCCTCGGTCGGGGTAAAGATCCCGCCATAGATACCACCGAGGATAATGACGATCAGGAACAGGCCCCAGCCCGCTTTGACCCCGGTTTCGAGGATCTCTTCCCAACCTTTCCACTCACCGCGGGGCAGATTTGCGATGCGCGCATAGACATAAATAGCGATCATCAGCATGCCACCGGCCAGAAGGCCCGGAATCACGCCCGCAAGAAACATCCGCCCCACGGACACATCCGTGGCGGCCGCATAGACCACCATCACGATGGAGGGCGGGATCAGGATGCCCAGGGTGCCAGCGTTACAGATCACACCCGCGGCAAACGCCTTGGAATAGCCGACCTGTTGCATACCCGCGATCACGATGGTGCCGATGGCAACCACTGTTGCCGGGCTGGACCCCGACAGCGCCGCGAACAGCATACAGGCAAAGACGCCCGCAATCGCCAAACCCCCTGGGAAATGCCCCACGCAAGCAATCGAGAAATTGATGATGCGGCGGGCCACCCCGCCTGTTGACATGAACGACGACGCCAAGATGAAGAACGGGATCGCCAGCAACGTTGGGTGGCCCGCCATCGACTGAAACAACTGTTTGGCGACCGAGGCCAGGGACGTGTCGGACAGGACCAACAGGAAAAGCATGGAGCTCAGGCCCAGCGAGATCGCGATGGGAACGCCGATCATCAAAAAGCCGATGACCAACAGGAACAAAACTAGGATTTCCATAAACTAGCCCCTCTCGCCACGCTGCGCGGCCAATTCTTCAAGGGCGTCTTCGGCCTCGTGGCTGACAATCAGGATTTCACGACGGCCTTTGAGCACATGCCAAAAGGCTTGCAGAAAACGGAACAGTAGCAGCGCGCAGCCGATGGGCAGGATCATATAGGGGATCACCAGGGGCAACTTTTCATAGGGCTCCTCACCCTCGGGCAGAAACAGATATTCGATGGTGCCGCGCATGAAGTCGGGCAACGGGATTTGCTCGGTCGGCGTATAGCCCTTTTGGTCCCAGGCTTTCATTTCCTCGAGCCCGGTGGGGAACCAATGGCCGGTCGTTGTGGGCAAGTTGGCGAAATTGGCGAATTGGTCCCACGCGCCCTTCATCATCATGCCCGCATAGGCCAGACAACACAGTCCCGCGATGACAACCAACCAACGTTGTACTGTGCGCGGCACGACATTGATCAGCGCATCGACCCCCAAATGCGCGTTCGCTTTCACGCAATAGGACATGCCAAGCAGGACCAACCAAGCGAACAGATACTCGGTTGCCTCGAGTCCCCAGATCAGGCTGGAGTTGAACACGTAGCGCAGAACCACATTGGTGAACGTGATCAGGGTCATCAAGCCCAGGATGACAGCGATGGCTGTCTCCTCGAACGCATTGAAAGCCCGACCCCAGCCTGTCCGTGCTTCGAAACGCGCACTGTTCATGCCGCCCCCCCTGATCTTTTCTCATGGCAGGGCGGGGCAGGTCCAATGCCCCGCCCTGCCCCGTTTTCAATCACACGTTTAGTTCTGTGCGTTGATCTCTTGCGCGGCGGCGATGTTCTCGGCACCGACGTCGGCCTCGAACTGCGACCAGACCGGCTTCATCGCCTCGACCCAAGCGGCGCGCTGTTCGTCGGTCAGCTGGCGCACTTCGCCGCCATTCGCGATGATCGCAGCTTTTGCGTCTTCGTTCACCTGCGTGGCGGCACTATTGCGGGTCTCGGTGACCTCGGACAGGATCGTTAGGAACTGATCGCGCACGGCTGGGTCCAGGCTTTCCAGCCATTCGACCGAAGCGACGACCAAATAGTCGATGATCCCATGGTTAGTCTCGGTGATACCGTCCTGCACTTCGAAGAACTTCTGACCAAAGATGTTGGACCAGGTGTTCTCTTGGCCATCCACAACGCCAGTCTGCAGTGCGCCGTAAACCTCGGCAAAAGCCATCGGCTGCGGGCTGGCACCCAAAGCTTCCATTTGTGCGACTAGCACGTCCGACGGCTGGACGCGGAACTTCAGGCCTGCAGCGTCCGACGGATCGAGCAGCGGCTTATTGGCCGAGAAGTTCTTCATCCCATTGTGCCAGAACTCAAGCCCCACCAGACCGCGGCGCGCAATGCTTTCCTTCATGGCCTTACCGGTGTCCGAGGCTTGGAACGCATCCACCGCGTCGATGTTCTTGAACATAAATGGCAGATCGAAGATGCGGAACACTTTTGTGTAACGCTCGAACAGTGACAGCGAAGGGGCGGCAAGTTGCACATCGCCTTGCAGCATCGCCTCAAGCACTTCCTCATCGGTATAAAGCTGTGACGAAGGGAAGACCTCCATACAGGCGGCGCCGTTCATCTCGTCGTTCACACGCTCTTGCAACAAAGCGGCTGCCAGACCTTTGGGGTGGCGGTCGGTGTTGGTTACGTGGCTGAATTTGATGACGATCTCGCCCGCCTCGCACGAGGCTGCGGCTTGGGTCCCGGTCATCGCGACGGTGGCAAAAAGGGCCGCGGTGAGTAGCTTTTTCATTCGTATCTCCCTGTCGGTACGCCCCTTTGGTGGGACTGGAGGCAAACTATAAGCACCGCGACGCGAAAGCGAAGGGGTAATCCGGTCGCAGACCTTAAAATCGGAAGGGTCGGCCAGGGTTTGGGCACGTGGGTCTGGTAACATAGCGAAGGCGCAGGAACAGCGGCGCCCCTTGCCAAGGCCGCGCACCGGTGAAAGGGTGCCACGCCATCCAAAGATCGAGTTCCGCGATGAAAAACGACCGATACGCCCCCGCGACCCGCGCCGCCCAAGCGCTGCGGATGATCAACGAGGTGACCGGGGCAGTGACCCCTGGAATTGAGCTGGCAAGCACATTTGCAAGGGACGATGCCTATGAACCGCGGCAGCGGTATATATACGGCCGCGACGGCGGGCCGACGGTCGAGCATGCTGAGGAGGTGATCGCCAGCCTGGACAATGCCGCGGCGACTCTACTTTTCGCCTCGGGCATGGCGGGTATTGCTTGCTGGCTCGAGACGCTGGAGCGGGGCGATCACATCGCAGCACCCCAAGTGATGTATCATGGCGGGCAGACCTGGTTGCACCGGATCGCCGCGCGGCGCGGGATCGAGGTGACCTGGTACGATCAGGCTGACCCAAGCGCGCTGTCTGCCCTCTTGCGGCCCGGCCAGACCAAATGGGTCTGGATCGAGACACCGGCCAATCCCAGTTGGGACATTGTGGATATCACAGCCGCTGCCGAGGCGGCGCATGACGCAGGCGCTCGTTTGTTCGCGGATTGCACAGCGGCGCCACCCAGCACCCTTCGGGCCTTGGACCTGGGCGCGGATATCGTTTTTCACTCGGCCACGAAATACATGGGCGGGCATTCCGATTTGACCGCCGGCGCCCTATCACTACGCGACGACAGCCTGTTGGATGAGCTTCGGTCGATCCGCTCACTTTTGGGAAGCGTTCTGGCGGGGTTCGAAGCCTGGTTGCTGATCCGTGGGCTACGGACCTTGTTTGTGCGGTGGGACCGCGCCTGCACCACCGCCCTGGCAATTGCCGAGCATTTTCAACGACATCCGAAACTGAGCCGCGTGCTGTATCCAGGGCTGCCCGATCATCCGGGGCATGCGGTCGCCAAGGCGCAGATGGTGGGTGGCTTTGGGGGGATGCTGTCGCTGATGGTGGTGGGTGACGGGTCGATTGCCCATGATGTGGCACGGTTTACTCGGGTGTTTCTGCCCGCCACCTCGCTGGGTGGGGTCGAGAGTTTGATCGAGCATCGCAAGGCGGTCGAGGGACCGCATTCGGTGGTGCCACCACAGTTGCTACGGCTCTCCATCGGGATTGAGGATCCGGGCGATTTGATCGCGGACCTTGCGCAGGCCCTGGATCGTGCGGGATGAGCCCGCCACGGCTTGAACAGTCGCCCCGGGATCCGACCTTCGTTCAGGATCCCTATCCGTTTTATGCGCAGGCGCGGGCCGCGGGGCCTTTGATCTGGTGGGCAGATTACGAGATGGCGGTCGCCACGGACCACGCCACCGTGGGCGCCCTCTTGCGGGATCGCCGATTTGGGCGCGAGGTGCCCGCTGCCCAGCGCGCACCGGTGCCGCCACACCTGCAAGCGTTTCAAACCCTTGAAGATCACTCAATGCTAGAGCGCGAGCCACCGGCCCATACGCGGTTGCGCGGCCTGGTGTTGCGGGCGTTCACCTCGCGCCGGATCGCGGCGATGGAGGGGGAGATCACAGGGCTGGCGGCAGAACTGGTCAAAGGGTTTCCCAGCGGGCCGTTTGATCTGCTGAGCGCCTTTGCCGAGCCACTCGCGGTGCGGATCATCGCGCGACTGATGGGCGTGCCCGATGCGATGGCGCCGCAACTGCTCGGCTGGTCCCACGCAATGGTCGCGATGTATCAGGCCAGGCGGGATCGTGGGATCGAAGAGGCGGCAAACACGGCGGCGGCGGATTTCACCGACTACCTGCGTGGGCTGATCGCCGCGCGGCGCCAGGCGCCCGGGGATGATTTGCTTTCCGAACTCATCGCGGCCCGGGATGGTGCGGACAAACTGTCCGAGATCGAGATGATCGCCACCGCCATTTTGTTGCTAAACGCAGGCCATGAGGCGACCGTGCACAGCATCGGCAACGGGTTGAAGGCCCTTTTAGAGCACGGAGCCTGGGCGATCCCGCAGGACTACAGGGCCCTTACCGAGGAAATCCTGCGCTACGATCCCCCTTTGCATATGTTCACCCGCTTCGCCCAAGAAGACGTAACGGTGGCAGGGCATCATTTTGAGGCGGGCACACAGGTTGGATTGCTGCTCGCCGCTGCCGGACGCGACGGTGCTGTGTTCGAGGACCCCGACCGTTTCGATCCCAACCGCGAGCGCCCCGCGCACGTCGCGTTTGGCGCGGGGATCCACTTCTGCGTCGGCGCGCCCTTGGCACGGTCCCAGATCACAATTGGCTTAGGGACACTGGCGACGTGCTGTCCTAACCTTCGGTTGGAAGAAAAACCACGGTTCGCGGATCGTTATCATTTCCATGGGTTGGACGCGTTAAGGGTCCGCGCCTGAGGCCGCCTGGTTCAGCGGGCCACAGGCTGGCCGCGCTCAACCAATCGGGCGAAATAGGAAGCACCATAGGGCGAGGCTTCGTCGTTGAAGTCGTATTCTGGGTGGTGCAGGCCTGCAGTGTCACCATTGCCCAAAAACACATATGCGCCAGGGGCTTTGTTCAGCATGAAGCCGAAATCCTCGGACCCCATTTGGGGGGTATGTTCCATCGTCGCCCCCGCCTCGCCCATGACATCCTGGGCGGCTTTGAGCGCGAATTCGGTCGCTGCGGGGTCGTTGACGGTCACGGGATAGCCCATTTCATACTCGAACTCGACCTCGGCGCCATGGGCCTTGGCCACACCCTCGACGATATCGCGTATCTGCGTGGCGATACCCTCGCGCAGACCCTCGTTCAGGGTGCGGACGGTGCCTTTCAACTCAGCACTCGCCGGGATCACATTATAGGTGTTGCCAGCAGTGAATTGCGTGATCGACAGAACCACCTCGTCATGCGGGTTCACGGTGCGGGCAACGATGGTCTGCAAAGATTGTACGATCAGGCTGCCAACCACGATCGCGTCGACCGAGGCATGCGGCCAGGCGGCATGCGCGCCGTTCACCTTGAGCAGAATGTCAAAGCGATCGGCGGCCGCCATGGCGGGACCGGGGTTCATGTCCATGCGACCGGGGGCCAAACCGGGCCAGTTATGCAGCGCGAAAACACGGTCGATTTTGAACCGCTCCATAATGCCTTCGTCCACCATGACGCCCGCGCCGCCGCCCCCCTCTTCGGCCGGCTGAAAGATCAACGCTACCGAGCCGCTGAAATTGCGGGTTTCGGCCAAGTATTTTGCAGCCCCCAGCAACATGGTCGTGTGGCCATCATGGCCGCAGGCGTGCATCTTTCCGGGGTTTTGGGATTTATAAGGCAGGTCGCGGACCTCCTGAATAGGAAGCGCATCCATATCGGCGCGCAGGCCGGTCACCGTGCCCGGGCCCTGACCGTGGATGATCGCCACCACACCGTTTTGCGCGATGCCCGTATGTACCTCGTCCACACCAAACTCGCGCAGACGTTCGGCCACGAAGGCTGCCGTTTCGACCGTATCGAACAGCAATTCGGGGCGCGCGTGCAAGTGCTGACGCCAAGCGGTCATCTCGTCATGGAACTCGGCAATTCGGTTGAGAACGGGCATCGCGGTATCCCTTTTGATTAATGTCTTCTCCCTTTAGATAGGGAGGACTAGGGCAAGGCAACCAGCAATTTCACGCGCCCTGATAACGGAGCAAAGGAGCCCATGCCATGCCCAGTCCAGCCCCCGATGGGACCGGTATCGACCGTTTGTTGCGGATCATGGCGCGGCTGCGCGACCCGCAAACCGGCTGCCCTTGGGATATCGAGCAGACCTACGACAGCATAGCACCCTATACGATCGAGGAAGCGCACGAGGTCGCCGATGCGATAGCACGCAAGGACTTTGCCGAGCTGAAAGATGAGCTGGGGGACTTGCTGCTGCAGGTCGCTTACCATTGTCAAATGGCCACCGAGGAAGGGCGCTTTGGGTTTAACCAGGTCGCCGACGGGATTTCCGAAAAGATGATCCGGCGGCATCCGCATGTTTTCGGTGACGAGAGCCGGGACAAATCCGCCGATCAACAGACCCAGGACTGGGAGCGGATCAAAGCGGCCGAGCGGGGAACCGCAGGCGTTCTGGACGGTGTGGCGCTGGGTCTGCCCGCACTGACACGCGCGCTAAAGCTGCAAAAGCGAGCGGCGCGGGTGGGGTTCGATTGGGCCGAGCGGAAACAGGTTTTGGACAAGCTAGTCGAGGAGGCGCAAGAACTGGCCGAGGCGGACGGCGATTTGGATGCCCTGGAAGACGAGTTCGGGGATCTGCTCTTTGTGATGGTAAACTTGGGCCGTCATCTGGGTGTGGACGCCGAGGCAGCATTGCGCCGGACCAACCGCAAGTTCACTGCCCGCTTCAAAGCGGTCGAGGCAGGTTTGGCGACGGTGGGGAAACAGCCGCACGAGGCCTCGCTAGACGAAATGGACGCGCTGTGGGATCAGGCAAAACAGCAAGGGATTTCATGATAATGGGGCAGTCTGTTGTATCGGGCCGGCCCCTGCCCGGTGGATTTCGAAGCGTTGTGAAACGGTCGGTTCTTGTGGCGATGGTTGTCGGGCCGACACTGACGTTGATCAATCAGTGGGATGCTGTCATCGCCCTTGAGGGGGTGCGGTGGGGCACCGCGGGCCTAACGATGCTGGTGCCGTTCTGCGTTTCGTGCCTGTCGGGCCTTCTGACCGCCCGCAGCTTTCGAAAGTGGCTGGTGGAAAACGCCGCGATGCATGAGGACGACGGCACAAGCGCCCCACACAAGATCAGGCACCCAAGCGGGCGCCAGGCTTAGCCGAGCGACGCCTTAACCTCGGCCCCCGCTTTGCCGAAGTCCATCTGGCCCGCGTAGCGCTCTTTGAGCACGCCCATGATCCGGCCCATATCACGGATCGAACTGGCCCCGGTCTCGGTAATCGCATCGGCGATGGCTTTGCGGACGTCGGTTTCGGACAGTTGTTTGGGCAGGAAGGTTTTGATCACCTCGATCTCCTCCCGCTCGCGGTCGGCAAGTTCGATCCGGCCCGCCTCGTCATAGGCTTGGGCGCTGTCGTTGCGCTGTTTGATCATCTTGCCAAGGATGGTGAGAATCTCGTCATCTGAAACCCCGGTGTTGTTATCCTCGGACCGGGCAGCAATATCGCGGTCCTTGATAGCGGCATTGATCAGACGCAGCGTCGAAAGGCGTGCGGCATCCTTTGCGCGCATAGCGTCTTTGGTTTCTTGAGACAGGCGGGAGCGGATCATGGGGTCACCGTGGGTTTTGTCACATCTTGTAGTATTTTCGTGAACACATATAGGCAGTTTGGGCGCCGGATACAAATTCTTTTATACCCTCTAACCTATTGTTTTATATATGATTAATTATTGAGCAGTCGGGTTGACGTGACGCCAGGCTGGCCCTAGTGTCCCGCGAGTTCGCCCGGGGAGTGAAGATATGGCCACCGTCACCGCTGACATAAAAACCCTCGCGCAAGCGCCTGACTTTACTCGCAAACCAACGGCCTGCCTGGTGCTGGCGGATGGACAGATTTTCTACGGCCACGGCTTCGGGGCCGAGGGGTTGGCCGTGGCTGAACTTTGCTTCAACACCGCGATGACCGGTTATCAAGAGATCATGACGGACCCCAGTTACGCCGGGCAGATCGTCACCTTCACCTTTCCGCATATCGGAAATACGGGTGTAAACCCCGAGGATGACGAGACCGCAGACCCCATCGCCGACGGGCTGGTTGTCCGCTGGGATCCAACCCAACCGTCGAATTGGCGTGCCGCCGAGCCGCTGCACGGCTGGCTGGCGCGACGTGGGAGAATCGGAATAGGCGGGGTCGACACGCGGCGGTTGACGCGGGCCATTCGGCATCAAGGCGCACCGCATGTCGCCTTGCAGCACAGTGCGGATGGCGTGTTCGACATTGAGGGACTGACCGCCAAGGCGCGCGATTTCGCCGGGCTTGAGGGCGCGGATTTGGCCAAGACCGTGACCTGCCGCCAGTCTTATCGCTGGGACCAGATGCGCTGGGCTTGGCCCGAGGGTTTCCTACGGTTTGAAGGACCGGGGCGCAAGGTCGTCGCAGTCGACTACGGCGCCAAACGAAACATTTTGCGTTGTCTGGCCAGCGCAGGTTGTGATGTGACCGTGGTGCCCGCGACAGCGACGTCCGAGGATGTTCTGGCGCTAAGCCCCGAAGGCCTGTTCCTGTCCAATGGCCCGGGCGATCCGGCGGCAACAGGCATTTACGCCGTGCCGATGATCCGCGAGGTTTTGGCGCAATCCGACATCCCAGTTTTTGGAATTTGCCTGGGACATCAAATGCTGGCACTGGCGCTGGGGGCGAAGACGCTGAAGATGAACCATGGGCATCACGGCGCGAACCATCCGGTTAAGGACCATACTACCGGAAAAGTTGAAATAACCTCGATGAATCACGGGTTTGCGGTAGATAGTCAAACCCTGCCCAAGGGTGTTGTCGAGACGCATGTGTCGCTGTTCGATGGCTCCAACTGTGGGATCGCAATGGCGGATCGGCCCGTGTTTTCGGTGCAGTATCACCCTGAGGCCAGCCCCGGGCCGATGGACAGCACTTATTTGTTCGACCGCTTTGTGGCGGCGATGGCTGCACGCGACGCAGCTTGAGCGGGCCCTTTGGGGGAAATGCCCTCAAGGTTAACTGAATATTAAGCGTGATCGGGGAGGTCTGGAAGGCCGTTCCTCCTGACTAAAGGCGCTTTTCTGGTGCTGAACCCCCTGCCCCCAGCAGCCCCGTCTCGCCCGATGCCGCGTCGGCGGCTTGGCGAGATTTTGCGAGAGCGGCATCACCTGTCCAATGGGGTTTTACGCGCGGCCCTGGGCATGCGTGCCCGCACGGCGGTGCCCGTTGGAACGGTTCTGACGCGCGAGGGCGCGATCAGCACCGCAGAACTGACGGATGCTCTGGCCGAACAATCCGGCTTAGTGGCGATCAATCTGGAGCGCCATGCGCCGGTCGCGGCCCTCAGCGTCCAACTCGACCCCACGATGCTGCTCAAACTGGGTGCCTTGCCCTGGCGCAGGGTGGCCGGGCGGGTCGTCTGTGTTCTGTTTGATCCCCGGTCAATTCAGGACATTCGCACCGCACTTGAACCAATCTTTGGCGAGATCAGTTTCGCGCTGGCACAGCGCGCGCAGATCGAGGCCCAGATCGCCCGGATCCATCGCGCAACCCTGGTCGAACGCGCGCGCAACCGCTGCCCCGAGTCCCTATCGTGCCGTCGCTGGGCCGAGGGGGCCTGGCGATGTCGTCCCTGGGCTGTCTTGTTCTGCGCTTTGGCTCTGTTGGGTAGTTTCCCGGCATTGATCATCCTGGGACTGTTGGCCTGGATCACGGTGTTCAATGCGCTGACCACCGCGATGCGGGCAGTCGCCTTGGTGGACAGCTTTCGGCCGTCGGTCGCGCCGATCACCGCCCCCCCGGGCGTTGTGCGGCTGTCCCCTAAGGTGGGGCAGCCGGTGGTCTCGCTATTGATCCCGCTCTATCACGAAGACCTAACGCTGCGGCATTTGATCGACTCTCTTGCGCGCAGCACCTACCCTAAGGCTTTGATGGACGTGGTTTTTATCCTTGAGGAGGATGACATCGCCACCCCCCTGGCGCTGGCCCAGATCGGCCTGCCGCCCTGGGCGCGGGTGCTGACGGTGCCCGATGACACGCTGAAAACAAAGCCCCGCGCAATGAATTACGCGCTGGACTTTTGCCAGGGCAGCGTTATCGGGATCTATGACGCCGAGGATCGGCCCGAGCCGGATCAATTGTCGAAAGTGGTTGATCACCTCAGCCATGCGGCACCTGAAGTGGGGTGCGTCCAAGGATATTTGGACTTTTACAATTCGCGGCAAAACTGGTTGGCACGCTGCTTCACGATTGAATATGCGATCTGGTTCCGGGTGCTGCTGCGTGGGGTGCAACGCCTGGGCGTCCCGATCCCTTTGGGTGGCACCACGGTGTTTTTCCGCCGCACAGCGCTCGAGGCCGTGGGGGCTTGGGACGCACATAATGTGACCGAGGACGCGGATCTGGGCATGCGTCTGGCACGATTCGGCTACCGCACCGAGATGGTCGCCACCACCACGATGGAAGAGGCTAATTGCGACCCGCGCGCTTGGATCCCGCAACGGGCGCGGTGGCTGAAAGGTTATGCGATGACCTGGGGCGCCCATATGCGCAGGCCTTTGGCACTGTGGCGAGATCTGGGGCACGCGGGCTTTCTAGGCTTTCAAGTGCTGCTGCTGGGCGGGCTGACCGCCTATCTCGCCAGCCCGTTGTTCTGGGTACTGTGGCTCAGCTGGTGGGGCCTGGACATGACGGTTTTCGACGCAGCGCCCCCGGCATTTTGGGGGATCTTCTTCGGCTCTATGGTGATCGGGCAGACGGTGATGATCCTGGTCGCCTTGCGGGCGACCTGCGCGCGGGCGCGGCGGCATTTGGTGCCCTGGGTGGTCGTTCTGCCGTTCTATTGGCCCTTGGGGGCATTGGCGGCCTATCGCGCGGTCACCGATTTGTTCACCCGGCCATTCCATTGGGCGAAAACCACGCATGGATTGTAACATCCGCGTGTAGTACCGGGGTTTTTGCGCCATCCCTGAACGCGGCGCTGGATTGCCCAACCCTCCCAACCATATAGAGAGATCTAGATGCTTCGCACTCAGGGAGTCGACCTATGATGAACCGCCGCAACCTATTAATGACTGGAACCGCCGCGGGCGCCAGCGCCCTGGCCCTGCCTGCCTTGGGTAAGGCGCCGATGTTGGGCGCCAGCCGCCCCAGTTTTCGCCGGGTGACCCTGGGCGAGTTCGAGGTGACCACGCTGCTGGACGGTGCCGTTCCCGTGCCCGATCCGCAGCCGATCTTTGGTGGCAACACCAGCGTGGAAGAGGTCGAGGGCCTGCTGAGCGAAAACAACCTGCCCACCGACCAGATGGAGTTCACCTTTCTGCCGGTCCTGGTTAACACCGGCGACAGCCTGATCCTGTTCGACACCGGCAATGGCGAGGGGGCCCGCCCGGCCAGGGGCCTGCTGTCACAGCGCATCGCCGAGGCCGGCTATAGCGCCGATCAAATCGACACGGTGGTCCTTACCCACATGCACCCTGACCATATCGGTGGACTGACAGAAGGGGGGACCGCGGCTTTCCCCAACGCAAGCTATGCGGTGGGAGCAATCGAATATGACTTCTGGAATTCGACCGATCGGGTCGGCACCCAGGCCGAGGGGATCCACACCGCCCTGCAGGGTCTGAAACCCACCTTTGGCGACAAGCTGACGATGCTCAACCCTGGCGACAGCGTTGCCTCGGGGATTGAGGCTGTAGCAGCCCATGGCCACACGCCAGGCCATATGGCTTATCACATTGAAAGCAATGGCGCGCGGCTGATGTTGACCGGGGACAGCGCCAACCACTTCGTACTGTCCCTACAGCGGCCCGATTGGGAAGTGCGCTTCGACATGGATAAGGCAGGGGCGGCGGCCACCCGAAAAGAGCTGTTTGGGATGTTGGCCGCGGAAAGCGTGGCTTTCTCGGGCTATCACATGCCCTTCCCCGCGATGGGCTATGTCGAGGCACACGGCGATGGGTTCGTCTATGTGCCCGCAAGCTATCAGATGAACCTCTAATGGCTTGCGCCCCACCTGGATACGGGCGGGGCGCAGTGTCCGCCGACCTACTCGAAGCCCACTGCGTTATATATCTTCTGGGCTTCGGGCGTGTTTTCAGCGATCTTCGCGAGATTCAACGTATCGGCGCGGAAATACCCCAAGGCCGCAACCGACGGGCTGAGCGGTACGCCCGCGACACCCGGGTACTCGTCGTTTCCTGCCGAAAAATACTGCTGTGCCTGGTCACCGGCCAGATACTCGAGGAATTTCACCGCGTTCTCGCGGTTTGGCGCATGGGCGGCCACGCCCGCGCTCGAGATATTCATATGCGCGCCGGTGGTGGATTGGTTGGGAAAGATCCAGCCGATATTGTCGATGGCCTCGCTCACGCCATCGACAGGGACACGGATCGCCCGCGAGAAGTAATAGGTATTCGACACGGCGATGTCGCACTCGCCCGAAACGACACCACGGATTTGATCCGTATCGCCACCCTGAGGCGCGCGGGCCAGGTTGTTTTTCAGACCGTCCGCCCATTCGATGGCGCCGTCCTGCCCGTCATGGGCGATGATCGAGGCCAGCAGCGTTTGAGAGTAGACGTTGGTGGATGAGCGCATACAGATCTGTCCCTCGAACCGCGGGTCCGCCAGATCGGCATAGGTTTGGGGCGGGTTCTGGACCCGCTCCTTGTCATAGAAAAAGATCCGGGCGCGCTGCGAAAACCCGAACCAATGTCCGTCGGGATGGCGCAGATACTCGGGGATGCGCGCGTCAAGGATGCCGCTTTCGACCGGCTGAAACAGCCCCTTTTGATCCGCCCGCCATGTCCGACTGGCGTCCACGGTGATAAGCAGATCAGCAGGCGAGTTGACGCCCTCGGCCTCCATTCGGGCGATCAGCTCGTCGGCTTTGCCTTCGATCCGGTTGACGGTGATGCCTGTGGCGTCGGTAAAATCGCTGTAGAGCCGTTCGTCGGTATCGTAGTGGCGCGAGGAATAGATGTTCACCTCGCCCTCGGCCATGGCGGGAAGAGCGGTCGCCGTGGCCAAAAGAAGCCCAAGGCTAAGGCGTCGTGTGGTGCGAAACATAAGGCGGTCCTTTGATGGTCCAATGTTGCGTTGACCTAGGCTTGTGGGTTCTGACTATTTTTGTCAAGATTATTTCTGAGTATTTCACTCAGATACAATAATCCGCCTCCCAGCGACAAAATTCTTGCCCCCCTGCCCCCCCTTAGGTATGACCCGGCTCGTGCCCCTATAGCTCAGCTGGTAGAGCAACTGATTTGTAAACAGTAGGTCCGCGGTTCGAGTCCGTGTGGGGGCACCATTTAAATCAATGACTTAGCAGAAAATCCCTGATATGCTGACCGAAAAAGGGAAGCGAAAAGGGAAGCAGGAAATTAATTTCAAAAGGGGTTTCAAATGTCGAGAAAGTTCGTCGCAACGGTGAAAGAAACTGGAAGTGGACAACCATTTGTCCTGATTGAAGCCCATGAAGCCAACGGGCTTTCCGATGATCAGTCCATCGTGTTCGATTTGAAAGCTGGTATCGACATAAAAGATGCAGAGGCGCTTGCCCGGTTACTGAATGACTGTCCACTTGGGCTTGAAGCTATCAGGGTCAGCAAAACCTAAAATCGTTCAGCCCTTCATAGCACGTCGCATTCGCCAGTTGCATTGTTCGACATCCTGCAACAGGCACTGGCGATAAGTGTCTTCCTTGGTGGACCCGCCGGGGTCTTCCGCGATCAACTGTGCGACGTTGGGTTTAGAAGGGACAGGTTCCCTCTTGCCGCCACCGCCAACCCGCTTCGTGCCAGTTCTAATAAAGCTGCCCTTCAGATGCATTTTGCTGTCTTTGGGCAGGCTATCGAAGAACGACCGCAGTTTTTCTTGTGTGGTGCCCAATGCAACGGCGACGTGCTTCATACTTCTTTCGTTCGAAGGACCGCTCAATGCGGCAGCAAGCACGGTTTCATATGTCAGTTCAACGGTAGTCATGATTTCTCTTTCAAATGAGGTGATCCAGCCGGTGAACCACGAAAGGAATGGCACCCTTCACCAGCTGGACCGTCACCCCGACCGACATGTGCTAGGACGGGGGATCGGCAGCAGGGGAACATCCCGGAAACCCTGCTGCGATACTGTTACGCGCGGGCCATGCCTTTCAACTTGCCCAAGGCACTGTTCGCATCGCTTTCATCCTTCAGGCGATAAACATCCACGGATGATCGCTTCTGACCGATGGCCTTGCTTGCCTTGATCATCGTTGCAAGGATCGTGCCCGTCTGCTGGTGGGCTTGGAACAGGTCAGGGGCCAGCTTCTTGCGTGCCTCGGTCCGCACCGTGTCCAGATCGGCTTGTGTAAGCCCAGACAGAACGGCGGGGGATGTCAGGATGGTATGGATGATCGCCAGATTACCTTCTGTCGCGGCCTTGACGGCTTCATATTTCGCCTTGTTTGGGCCAAGTGCCTTCAACCAGTTCCGCAGATCGCTGCGCAGCGGGGCGTCAGCCTGTGTGTCCTTGCAGACTAGCTTGGCGTCCATCAGCTTGACCATGTTTTCTTCATGGGTCGCGACGCGGCGGACGGCGGCATCCATCCGTTCCTGTTCCTTGCCCAAAACCTTGTCGGACAGCTGGGCCAGTTCACCGAACTTCCCCCCAACAGCGTAGATTTTGCCTTCCTTTTGGACCAGCCGCTGGTTCGATTGACCTGACTTTTCCAATGCCAGCTGTTCGACCTGCACAGCATGTTCCGCCTGTGTGATCTGGTTCACCGCGTTTTCGGCATTTTCCATCGCACGGCTGGCTGTTTCGAAGACAGCCTTGCCGATGTCGTCACCGCCCATCTTGTCGGCAAGGGGCACAAAGTGGCGTGCCTCCAAAGATGTGGGCCACGCGGCGGGCTTTGGCATCGGGAATGACTTCTCGATCTTCGTGTTGATCTTCTCTTTCGTTGCGGTTGTCATGGTAGCTTCCTTTCAAGGGTTGGATTGGCGATCAGTAATCACCGGTTGTACGACCGCGCTTGGCGCGGCGCTGAGTTAGAAACGCGGTTGCATACGCACTGGAATCGATTGCATGATCGTCGGCCCACTTGGGGTCGAGGTCGTTTGGATTATTTGGATTTGCAGGCGCATCCGCGATTGTAGCCAACAAATATTCACAGGATGGATGGACGTAGAGACCCGGCCCGTCGCCGGTCTTGGCGGCGTCCAGCAGTTGCGTCATCAGCGCAAAATTCGCTTCCCGACCCTTTGAAGGTGGATAGCAAGGCACACCAGCCTGTCCCATCAGAACGGTCACTGTGTCGCCGGGGCCAGCCAGCCCGCGTGCATTGTCCTGCGCGAATGGCGGCACAGCCTTCAAACCCTGTTGATTGATGCAGGTGTTTTTTATCACTTCAGCCCAACCAGCAGGCGCGATCCCGGTTCCTGTGGACAGGTCAACCATATCGCGGTCAGCCAGCGTGTGGGCTTCCGCCATCAGAAGAACCGATCCGGCACGCAACCAGCGATCCTGTTCGGGCAGATGCAGATCAGACCGCAGCTTGGCCGCAAGGTGGTAGCAACAAGCGGATCGTGTTCCCCAGTCCGCACCACCACCCAAGATGGGACGAAGGTGCATGATCTGGGACGTGATCAACGACTGAGGCAACAGATGGACAGAAGGGTCCCAGTGGTTACCAAAGAAAGATGACAGGTTCAGCCCAAATTCACCGTAAATCCAAGCCTTTTCCTTTTCAGGATTTCCAGCACAAGCACGCTTCAGACGTGCGACATAAGCTTTCTGATCAATGTGAGGATTGTCGAACAAGGTAGATTTGCAGTTGATGTACCGCAATCCAGCGTCGTCGGTGTAACCTTCCCACCACCCGGCCTTGTTCAGGAATGTCTGGACAATTCTTCCGTGAGAACTGCCGAATGGATTAGCAAGGATCAAAACCGGCAGGTGCATCCCTTCCGGGCCTCGCATGTTGGACTGAATTTGCCACATGAGGTCCCAGCCAGCCTTGGTGTAACCACCGGCTTCATCAAAGGCTGCTGCAGTGTATGTTTTACCCTGAATTGATGCGTATTGTTTCGTGTCACTGAACGGTCGAATTTCGACGGACGCAATGCCATCAGGGAACTTGATGCTGATTGTCCCGGCATTCTGATTTCGGGTGACGTTACCTTGCCCAAATGCAAGGCACAGCAGCAGATACAGTTCGTTACCCAGCTGGATGCAGCCAGCATGGCTTTCGCGGCCCACAAACACACGCGCCGCCGCGCCTTGTTCCATGATAATACGGATCAAAGACAAGATCAGGCCGGTTGTCTTGCCGCTGCCCCGCGATCCGCCGTGGAACACGACATCATATTGACGCAGGCACTGGTCAACCATCCACGATGGTTGAGTGTGTTCCATCGCTGCTGGGGGCTGTATATCAGCCTGTTTGCTCATCACCACCGGATCGGCGGATGAAGATATTGGATTGGGTGTTGCGAATGCCATAGCTGCAGGGTTCCTTACGTTCGCGGATCAGGACCAATCGACTTTGGCCACGGAATTCCGTTGGGGATTGCATCAGGTGAAAGGGACTTCACGCCTTTGGCCAAGGTCGGGCTTCCATCGCCATTCTGGCCCCCGGTGAACAAAGGATTGCCGGTTAGATACAGCCCAATCAGCTGTTCGCCAGTGCGGGCATCCTTGAAGCCCGGTGCGGCGCGTGGCTTATAGCGTCCAAGATCACCGGGGTTGAACAGATATTCGTCGCCGTTTTCATCGACTTGTTTTGGAAAGGTCATGGTGAAATCTCCTTCAAAAATTGCGCCAAGCGTTCACGGATCAAGGCGAGGTCAGCATCGGAAGTGGCCGCTTCCACGGCACGGTCGAAACTGAGTTCGGCGCTATGCAGTTCCTTGCGCACGTCACGCGGCTTTTTCTCTTTTCCAGACATCAAGCGTATTCCTCTGCAAATGGCGTGTCGGTCAGTTCCACCGGAACGCCACATCTGTGCGCGGCGTAGAATTCCGGGTCTGGGTCCGGTTCGATGTTTCGGTTGGGATCAAGGACGGGGTGCATCGTGCCGTCTTCATCCTTGTGCCACAGCCCATCAATGAAAGTGCCTTCAATGAGGACCGGACTGGATGTGCCGTCCTCATTGATGATTTCGATGACCAGCCCAAGATCGAAGGGCCGGAACAGGAAGTCGTCAATGAATGGCGAGTGTTTCTTGTTAACAGGTGGCTTGGTCATCACGCTTCCTTTGCGGCTTTCTCATAGGCCAGAAGGTCTTCAACCAATCCATGCTTCATCATCGCGAGGACGCAGGACATGACTTGAACTTCTTCTTCCGTCTCAACTGCATCGAACAGCACGGCTTTGATCCGCGTCTTGGCGGCGGTCAGGTCCATTTGTGTTGGGTCAAGGATAGTCATTTGATCAGCCTCTTTGATTTGATGGGTTCTTCATCGACATCTGACGACACGATCTTCATCTGATCCGTCAGAGCCTGCAGGTCAGACGGCGAAAGGGCTGCAGGTATCGTGATGTTTACAGCAGGGGCGGACTGAGCCTTCGACCCCGGTGCCTCACCGACTTCGCGTTTCCGACACAAAGCCTTGAGGGCGAATATCTGAGCGGACAGGTTTCCTTCACGCGCTTGGGACATCAAAAGTCCCACCAACTCGCTTTCCATCTGATCCGTACCGACGCTATATGCATCCTTAAGATCATCGTCGCGGTCCAGCAGGTCACGGAAGGACCGTGGACTGATGCCCAGTTGGTTGGCGATGTCCGCCTGCGCAACACCGTTGCTGCGCCACGCTCGCACCTGTTCGCGGCCATCCTTGGTGATAATCCATGGACGTCCGGGGGCGTCGTCGTCGCGATAGGCGAGTGGTGATGTAAGCTTCCGATCCTGCATACCAATTCTATGCCGGAAATCGTCATTTCGGACGACAGGTCGAATTCGTGAAACCGGAAACTAGGGTATCAGAACGGTGAATTCTTTAGTTTCGCTTCCCAAATAGTGCCCAAATGCTGATTTGGTGGCGCAGATAGACGATATACCCTTTATTTTGTTGAGGTATTTGCCCAAGAAGCAGCAGCTACACAGACAGTTGCTCTACTTGGTTGGCCCCGTCCTTTTTTATAGCGGCGGAAGGGGCAGGATCGTTGATTTCGTTCATCAGTGCACGCAAGACCGTCAGGGCGGAATTTTCGTTCGAATTCGCACAAAAGTAGCCAACTTGCTTCACTTTTGGCCACTTGCTTCACACCTACCTTCACAGAAAAGCCCAATTAAAACAAAACCCTACCAAGAGAGAGAAGCAAGTGTAGCAAGTGAAGGTATATGTTGAAAAAGATCAGAGGAATTACAGAAATCGGCTGGTTTCCCAGTTCTTCTGGGCTTTTGTGTTCCCGCCCATGACAAACCGAAAAGCAGCCTTCACTTGCTACACTTGCTTCACTTTTTCGATTTCATGAATGATTACAGATAGTTACGTGTGAAGGTAGTGAATTTCAACTACCTTCACTTTTGCCGACTTGCTTCACATACCTTCTCAATCAGAAGGGCATGTCGTCTTGATCTTGATATTCACCATCAATCCAAAGGGCCTGATCGTTCCAATCCATCGGCCCAAAACGGTCTTCAAAGGCACCTCGCATGTCAGCCAGCGGTGGGAACAGCCAGTAGGCGCGGCGGTCGCCGCTGTCCTGTTTGGCGATAGCGCCCCAGTTCTTTTTCAGAAGACCAGTGATGCTTTGATTGCTTTCTTTAGATAGTGCCGGAACACCGTCGCGGATGATTTCGACAAGTCCAGACACTTCCCTACCGTTGTCCAAGACACGCTTGGCGGCCATTACTGCATTGCCGTGGCTGTCCACCACCTTTTTGGGTCGCGGGCCGGGAAGATACCCTTCCTGAAGAACACCCAGCACCCAACGATCAATTGGGGTCAGGTTGGCCAGTTTCTGGTCCTGAAGACCCTTGGTGTCAGGAATGCTATGGCGTGTATGGAAGCCAGTCAGGTCACGGTTCAACAGGTCATGAAGCATCGCTGTTGATTGTCACTGAGAACTGACCCGGTAGCCCTATAAATTGTCACTGAGAATTGACCCATGTGAACACACTGCCCCGACGATTTTTGTTGGGGAGATTTGGAGTGATCGACATGGGATTTTTGAGTGTCATCAGACGC
>CALICM010000017.1 GCA_938049225.1 uncultured Paracoccaceae bacterium | reverse complement strand
GACAGTTCCGCCAGCGTCATCTCCTCGCGGATCGCTTCAAGTGCAACCTTGGCCTTGAACTCAGGCGAGTGGTTCTTTCGTTTCTTCATTTCGGATCACTTCTTTCATCATGCGATCCACCTTAACCACTGGTCTGAATTTCCGCGACCACCTCTCTTCTGACCGGCACCACCACGATCCTTTACAATACCGAAGGCGCGGTGGTCGAAAGCGATCCCGACCAGATCGGCAATCACGAGATCCTTAATATTGGCGGCACCGACACCCAGGTCGATCTGAGCGGCGTCAACAACACCCTTGTCACCGAAGTGCTGACAAGCGGCACTGCCATCACCGGTGGCGGTGGGGACGCGGTGATCTATGCCCAGGACGTTACGGATATTACCGTCACCGACACTGACCTGACCCACGGCAATCTCACTCAGACCTCGATCGTCGGTGACGTGACCGGTGTCGACATCACCACGGATGGGGCCGACAATATTGTGGCGATCGGCGCCGGTACGACCGACGGCCTGACCCTTGAGGCTGAGGGCGACACGACCCTGGCTGTGACCACAGGCGCTGACCTGACCGGCGCTCAGATCAACTTCGACGGGGTCGACAGTAACACCATCGTGCAGGCTGACGCGACGGTCACCAGCACCGACATCATTGGTGGCGATGACGACGACAACCTGGTTCTCGAGAGCGGCGCCGTCGTTCAAGACAGTCTGTTCGTCGGTGGTGATGAAAGCGATAGCCTGACGCTCCAAAACGGTGCGGTCTTTGCTGACAGCCGGTTCAGCGGCGACGATGACGAAGATAGCGTCGCAGCGGAACAGGGCTCGTTGCTTGATCACACCACTCTAGATCTGGGCGATGGCGATGATGTCCTAACGCTTGCCGGGCAGTCGATCGGCAGCCGCGTCGAGTTGGGCGATGGCAGCGATTATCTGCAGATCCAGCAAACCTTCGAGGGCGACTTTGATCTCTCGGACAGCGCTGCCTCGTGGATGTGGGCGGGCGAGACCGAGATCCACGAGCAGGACGTGGTTGAGTTGCAGGGTGAGGGCTGGGATCTGGTTGAGACGCCTGACGGGCCCAAACTGATCGCCCGCGACGAAGGCGGCGCGATCCTGAGCCAGATCAACCTCAGCGGCGAGAGTGACTATATCGAGTCCATCTACACGGTCGATGCCGCAGGCAACGTCAACAGCCTGCAGAACATCCAGTCTGAGATCCGCACCAAGCTGGCAGCCCTGGGTCCCCTCAGCAGTTTGCTTATGGTTGCGGGTTTCACCTTCCCACCCGCGTTTGCGGTCGGCGCGGCCCTCAAATTCACCTATGATGCGGCAAACAATCAGGTCAGCCTCAGAAACGGACTGTCGGTGGCCGTCCAAGCCATCGCACTGGGTGCGCCCGTGGGCAGTTTGCAGTCCCTGGCTCCGGGGCTTTGGGACACGATCACCTCGGCCATCGATGGGGATGTCCTGGGCGGTGTCACATCCGGGGTTTTGACCTTTGCCGGTTTGGGGGAGGCGATTGGCGCGGTGAAAGGCGTGGCGCCGATCGTGAGCGAGTTTGTCGATGGCTTGGACGCCGTCATTCTGACCGTGGATTCCGTCAAAGCGGGCTCGCCGCTGGCGGTGATCAACGGTCTCGCACTTCTTGGCGCATCGGTTGGACCGGATGGGACCCCTCAACTTGTCTTTGGAGCGGTGCAGGGTGTTTCAAGCTCGCTTGACGCTGCGATAAACGAAGGCGATTTCCTTGAAGGTCTTGCTGGCGCTTTGAGCACCGTGATCGAAACCGGGGCGTTCGATGATCTGCCCATCGAGTTGCGAAACGCGGGTCGGGCGCTGCCCTTTATCGAGGACGTTGTCGAACAGCTAACATCCGGCGAGCCGCTGGATGGTGACAGATTGGGAGGAAACTTCCTTGGACTCTATGGCCTTGTGGACGAAGTCCTCAAAGCACCCGCCGGTGACCCGCTGGAGGATGTTACGCCCTTCCCCGGTGACGACCAGCAAATCACCGACCCGCCACTCACCCCATTCCCCGGCGATAACACGCAGGAACTTGCCTACGATTACAACGCCGTGGGGGAGCTTGCACCATCCGGGCTGATTTCCACCGACGACCCCGAAGATCCAACCACGGACCCCCAGTCCGAGGCAGGTGACGACATAACCACCGGCGAGATCGGCGTAAGCGGCGATGACGAGACGTTTAATTTCGATGTGCCGCCTGACACGGCCTCCTCCGACGACCCCGAGACGTTGGAGTTCGGCCCGCTTCAGCAGTTTGAAACCGACGACGGTTTGTTCGACTTCCTCGAAGACGGTGCCATAGGTACACAGGCCACAGACCCAATCCTGGATGCAAACGCGGAAGTCTCAAACCCCAAAGTGTTTGACTTTGCCACCGGCGCCGGCACCCCGACCTTCACCCCACTCGACCCCGACAGCCTCTCCATAGACCAGATCAATGACGACCTCCTCAATGGCGATGTAGAACTCTTTCAGCCGCCAAGCGGCGGTCTGTCGTTCGGGGAACTGTCTGACGATCTGGCGACTTTCGACCCCGCCGCCGAGCTCTCCATAGATGATAGCCTTGGCACTCTCACCGAAGTCTCGTTGGAAAACATCAACTATTCGACGTTGCCTGCGGCCGTCGAACTGGCCCCTGATGCGGTTGTCCGCGACATAGCCGTCGGCGGCTATGCCGTGCGCGTTGTAGTCGAGGGCGAAAACACCTTTGTGGCGTATCGGATCGGCGGTGTCGATCGCAAGGTCCGGATCCCCTCGGGAACCGACGCAGAGGTGGACGGATATGTTTCCGAGCTTCTGGACGCCGGTTTTCTGCCCGGCTTGAAAGGGGAGTACAGCATCACACTGAGTGACGTTGGAGAGTTCGACGTTCCGTCAGTTGAAGGCGAACTTCCCACCTTCGGGTTCACCGACGACACCGATCTGGAGATCTTTGGCGGCGATGTTGTTCTGGATCCGATCTTGCCCGCTCCCGATCAGCGAAACGAGATCACTGGTGCCGATCCACAAACCGTGGCGGAAGTTGACTACAGCTTCGCGCTGGCCCGCAACGGCAATTCTGACGCGAAAGAGGGATTGGTCGAACGTCTCAACGGGCTAACCACGGAAGCCGAAATCGACGCTTACGTCTTGGCTGTGTTAGCTTCGAACAGCGGCGCAGGTGCGGCCAACCTCTACCAGTATGCGCAAGACTGGGCCGCCGACAACGAGACCATCTCAGAACACTTCACGGGCGAGGGCGACCCCAACGCACCGGACAAGAAGCTTGTCGCGTCGCTTGGTCGTTTGTATGCCTCTGGCGAAATCGATGCATCGAACTTCGCGCTGGAACACCAGGGTATCTCGAACGAAGAGATCTTGGGGACGCTTCAAGGGGCCTATGGCGGCTTTACCAGCATAGATCCCCTGGCCGTGAAGGACAGCCTGTCGGCCGGCTGGAACAAGTTCCAAGCCGGGGGTTACGGTCAGGGCGCCGATATCGAAGAGCTCATCCTCTATATCGGCAACCCCGAGTTGACCGAGAGTTTCTATGAGCAGCGCAGCTTGGACGACCTGTCCTCAGCACCGGCTGAATACCAGAACATGATCGAGACGGGGGCCGAAGCCACCAATATGACGGTGGCTGATTTCAATCTGCTCGAAGAGCATGTGAAACTCGGCGCAAGCACCATAGACCAGAGCCTCGCTCAGGAAATCGCCGACAATCCCAACTCGGCGTCCAGAGCAGCGCAACTCAATCAGGTCGCCAAGGAGTCGTTCCTTGCGGGCTTTATGGACGCCGCCAGAGAGATCGGCGAAGACATCCCCGGCTTCCTTTGGGACATGCTCAAAGAGGAGTCGCTGGAGACCATCATCCCCATTCTGGAGGGATTGGAGATCGCACAGATCGCTGGGGGGTCCATTTTCCATCTTGGACGTGCATCCGTTGGCGAGCTTCAAGTGATTAACGGCACGCCCGAGAACGTGCTCGAACTCGTGAACGGTGTTTCGGGCGATTATCGCCAGGCCGGATCGCTGTTAGGCAACTACTTCCTTTCGGGTGGCGCCATGCGGGTAGGATCAACGACCCTTAGCGCGGGCGGAGCCGTCATCGGCAATCTGGCCACAAACGCAACATCGAACCAAACCACCTCATCCACGGACAGTCCGAGCGTTATCATCCCCCAGACCTCTGCCGCGAACCTGGCTGAAAACGTTGCAGAAAACGACATCCTGCAGCACCTGGGAAACATCGCACCGGAGGGTTCGATCGTCGGGACCCGCGAGTTGGGGGGTCAGACCTTCGAGATCTCGCAGGACGACAGTGGCGCGTTCTTTGCCAATCGAAATGGGGTCGAAATCCCCCTTGGCACCGGCGATCTGGCCTCCGCCAACCAAAACCTGGACAACCTTTATCTGTCGGGCGGCATTCAAGGGACCCAGGCGCCAGCGGAACAGCCGAACCCCACCACCAAGCTTGAGCTGGGCAACTTCGACACCGCGATCACGCGTAGTGTCGAGGGGGGCACGAACGTCTACGACATCAGCTACACCATCGAGGGTGACACCTACACCGGGCGCCTTGAGGGGGCCACGCTGCAGGAAGCCCAGCAAAACGCGCAAGAGCTGTTTCAAAATGGTCAGCTGACCGGTCTGAGCACGCCGGTGGACCCAAATGCGATCATTCCGGAGCTGGGCGACATCGAGGTGACGGGCACCACCTCGATCGCAACTGAGGTCGATCTCAACACAACACCCGATATCGCGTCTTTGAGCGCGATCCCGAACGTGGTCGCCAACAACCCGTTCGATATCACCAGCACAAGTTCCCACCATATCACGTCGATCACCGACCCTGATGTCTTGGCAGAAACCAACGCGACCTTCGATGATTTCGATTTCGACGGTTCCGAAACGACGATGGAGAACTTTGATCCTGAAGACTTCGACATTGAGCTCCCCGCCCCCGAAGATGCCGGCTTCAACCCCGCTGACATGCCGACATTCTCAAACGCCCGGGACTACTTCGCCCCAACAACCATTGCCGAAGCTCAAGTAGAATTTATGCAGCGCAACGGGTACACGACTCCGTTCGATGTAAAGGGCCACGATGGTTTCTCTCATCTGTTGCAGACAGCAGATGAGCTCAGCTTGGAGACACAATTCACGGATTTCGTTGACCAAGTCATCGCGGACACCATGTTCCTTGACGAGGCCACGTTCCGCGAGGACCTGATCAAGAGTGCGCAGAGTGAAGCCGATGCCCTGAACATGTCAGCGTCGACCGCGGACTATCTGATCGAGCAACTCGAACATAACGCGGACCTAAATGGTCTTAGCCTCCAGGAATTCACGGACAAGCTGCGCACCGGCGAGGATTTTGACACATTGCTTGTGCAGCGTCCTCGGGCCGTCCCGCTCGATTCGGCCCCGGTTCCCGACCCCTCCACACCGAACAGTGCGACGAACCCGACGTCTAGCCCAAACGATATCACCTCGCAAAGCGCTGACCCCGATATCGTGAACAATAGCCCCTACGATATCACGTCGATCACCGACCCTGATGTCGTGGCACAATCCAACAACTCAGATCAAACCGACAGCACCGATACGCCCAACCCCTTCGGCATCGACAGCACCGCGCCGTACACAGTCGACCCCACAGGCCCCATAATCCCAGAACTCACCGCCAGCGAAATAACCGCCGAAACACCCAACAACATCACACCCGAAAACACCGATCTGGAACCCACCGGCAACATTCCCGAGAACACTGACCCCGACGTCGAAACCACCGGTGACGGAAACGACAATGGTGACGGCAACAACAACCCACCGACCTCTACAGGTGGCACGCCAGAAAACGTCGAGGCCAAGCTCCAAGGTGGCGGCATTGAGCTGGCGCAACAGATCCTGGACCAGCGGTTCGGGGGCGGTAGCAATTTAGGCAGCGGTCCCCTGACCGTCAGCATCAACACCCCTGGTGGCCCCGACAGTGCCGGGTCAGGCGATTTCCAATCGGATTTCGGAACGTCGGGCGGTCGCCAGATCATAGCGCCCTCGGCCGACTATCTGAACAGCCCCATGGTCGATCAGTTGTATCCCGTCGCCGCTGATCCGGCCACGGGAACGGTCTGGATCGATCTGCAGCAGGTCGATGGGTTCGATCTGAGTGAGCACGACCTTGATGCGCTGACCGCCGATCAACGCTCGGTTCTGGAAACCATCGCTACGTTGGAAGCGGGCGACCAGCTGCTTTCGCTCCCTCTGCAGGATTTCGACACCGCCGCAGATGCGCGGCGCGCCCTGGCTGACACCATCGCCGATATCAGCGAAAACTCAGGCAATCCGCTGGGCAGCGAACTTGAACTGACCGCGCTGATCTACGAGCAGGGTGGGAGGCATTATATCGGCCGCTCGGTGAGCATCGGTGGTCCGCAAGGCGCTGCAATATCGCTGCTCGATAGCGGGTTGTCTGGTGCATCGCGGATCGAGGTGGTGCATACGCATCCGGGCTATGCCAACATTGTTGGCGGTGGCGCGCAGGCCTACCTTAACCCCGTCCAGCAAAGTACGCTGTCGCCCGAAGACACGGCAACGGTGGACGGATTGGTTACACGATTCACACAAAACCCAGACCTCGCCCCAGGCCTGGGTGAGGTGGCGGTAACGTCGATCAACACGCTGACACGCGACATCACCACTCTGACAAGAACCGATACCAGCCCGCTCAGCGTTGAGACCACGGATCTGCGTTTTGCTCCAGGCGACCGCGGTGCAGTCATTCCGCCCTGGATTGTCATTGATGGCGTCCAATTCCGCACGATCAACCACATCGATCTGCAGGTCGCGGCGGAACTGGGGATCGACCCTTCGGCACCGTTGTCCGAGAGGGAGGCGGTATTCTACAATGCGGTTTACGGGCTCAATCCGGAAGGTGCGGATCTGCTGCGGCAGAACCAGTTCATACGTATCGTCGATCCGGTAACAGGCGAACCCAACCCCACGCCCCGCATCGACCTGACACCTGAGCAGTTCGAAGCCGTACTGCGAGGCGAGACGATCCGCATCGATGACCAAACCTCGTTTAGTGCCGCCAATGACATCATTCGCGCGCAGGCCGATTTGCACCAGTTCAATCCCGAACCCGGCGTCGTCGTCGATCCCAACCGCCCGCTGCCCCAGAACCCATTCGATGCGACCCTGGGCGTCAACCTGACCAGATACGAAACCGGGCGCTTGCTCGACCAGCTGCCGCAAAACCCGTTCGAACTGTCGGAAGATCCCTTTGATTGGATTATTCACTACGCAACCCGAGGCATCGAAGCGACCAGAAATGCTTCCGTACGCTGGTTCGACCGTGCCGGGTCCCAACTTGCCCGATCCGACCTGGCTCAGCGGCAGATTAGACGGATGTTTGGTGACCTTGTTCAAGACAACCAGCGGGCCAGGGGCGAATCTGCGCTGCAAATCACAACAGAGGAGGATGGCATCACAACGATCGACATCGAGGCGAGGCCGTTCAACCTGCTGGACAAAATAGCAGATGCCAGACGCCAAGTGTTCGTGCTTGGCACTGCCGGGACAGCTCTACCAACACCTGCCAACATCGATCTGAATGCCAACGTAGGAATCGTTTTCAGCGCGGCGACGTTGGTCAAGCTTCGGGATAACTTCCCCGATTTGATCCGTGCCGTACAAAGCGGCGATATGGCATCCGTCCGGCGCATCTTGGGTGAGGCCGTTGGGCTGGCAGGCGATACCTTGCAAGGGGTCCTGGACCCCAGTCCCGCCAGCCAGATCCCTGGTTTGAACCAGTATGCCCGCAACGGTTACTTCAACTTCCTTGTAAAAACCCTGAACGAATCCGGGGCCTTCTTGCCACTCCCCAACGGCGGGTGGCAACTGCATGGTCGTCCAATCACCGAGGCCGAGTTGGCCGATATGCCACCCAATATGATTGGCGAACCCGCCAAGGTCGGCGACTACGTCCTGGCGGCGGATCTGCCGATCGACGACGCTGCCCTGCAGACCAAGCTCAGGTCGATTTTTCTGCAAACCGGGTTCCCGCGTGAGGAGCTCGAGAAGAGGGGCCTGACGCTGACGATCCCCGCGGGGACGCCAATACCAGCCAACATCTATAACTCGATCAACGACCGAATTAGCCGTCCTGCGAATATCCAGACTATTTCGGGTCCTGGCGCCGCTTACGAAGATAGTCAATTCATTCAGATCCGCGCCCGGGACATAGACGTTGTGGCGCGCAGCGAAGGGGAGCAGTTCAACACCTCTTTCATCAAAAAGATGATTTTGGCACTGAACAATAAGACCGATGAGGCCGCTCTCTTTACCGGTGAGATCGAAGAATCGTCGTATCATTTGGGGATATGGACAACCCCCTTCTCGTTCTCGATACCATATGTCGCCAATCTTGGCGGATCTGTCATGCTGTTTCGTGGTCCAAAGGAAACTGTCGGAGAGACCCTAGACCCGGTTAATCTTGGCCTGGAGCTGTCCTCGCCAGGCACAGCCCAGGCGCTAAGCATTGCCAACCCGCGCCGGGTGGCGGGGCTTTTGATCACTGGCAGTGGGGGTGATGTATCCGCCGCCCTGGATATTGTGTCGATCACTGACAATATTGGGGTGATTGGTCCCATAGATGGCGGCCCGTCAGCGTCAGGTGTCTCGCTTTTGACCGTTCGGTTGGACTCGGGAGAGCAACAGATCATTGCCGTGCCCGATTCTCTTCTGACGGTGTTGGATGGCGGGCCGATGACAGTAACTGCCCGCAACGAGCTTGCCGCGTTCCTCTATCTTTACAGTGCATCCGATGATGTTGAGGTGCAGGATGCCATGCGCGAGGCACTGCTCAACCTGTCCAGAGAAGAACTCGACGAGTCGCTCAGCGCCACATCAACGATTTCGCTGAACGACCTGTTGAGGGTCATCACGCAGAAAGGCATCGTCGCCGAATTGCCGGCGACCGAAGAAACCGTCGGGACCAGTACCGACGCCGACCACAACGGTGACGATAACGACCTGGGCGATGATCTCGACGATCCCGACATCGACCCAGACGAAGATGACAATGAGATCTAAGACATATCGCCTGCACTTTAAGGCGGTATGACGGAATGCCTTAAGCGGGGTCTATCCCAACAAAGGTACGTAACCCACCACAGGATTTACCTACGTTTGTGGGCTTTCGGAATGTTCTGCGCTTAGCTGCTTGATGCGATCAGTTGGGAAGTATCGGTATAGGCACGAGGGCCTGTTTCAAGTCTGCGTAACGCCGGGAATGGGTGAGCCAGATGTCACCAGACCGGAACGCTTCGCGGATTTGGAACAGCACAGCGACCTCCCAAAGCCGGTTGTCACCGGGCTGTTGGGCATTGAGATGGCGATGCCATTTCGAGGTCCTGCGCAGAAAGGTGGTCTGGCGGGGCGCATCAACCTGATTTTCGGCGATGATCTTGGCGGCTTTCATCAAAGGTGCAGCCACAGGGGCGTTCCGGATATCAAACACGCGTAGCATACGCGGTGCGTACCGGCGGAACCGGTGATATCCGTGAACGACATGCGCCAGAGCGTCGGCGGCCATCGTGTCGGTCAACTCAGCAGCGGTTGCCACCATGCTTTCGAGACGTGTCCACCCGCAGGCGGTTTCTGTTGCATCATCGAGAGATGCACCTTCTCCTTTGGCTTCCAGCAGGGCCGCACCGAGGTCTTTGAAGGAGCGCAGCGTCTCCTGCAGGGACGATCTGGCATCCGCGATCCGCACATCGCACAGCTTCTTGGCGTCCCGCCAGGTTTTGCCGACGATCCGGTCATGGGTCTCAACCACGGCATCCGCAATGGCTGCGGCCCATTCGATTACCGGAACGATATACGGTAATTCAGCCGGTGTGAGCCAACCTTTTCGATACGCGCCCTGAGTTCAAACGTGTAGTTCCGGCGGTCGGTCAGCACGGTCATGTTCGTGAAGGCGCCATTGATGATGGGCTTCACCGACAAGACGTCGCCGCGTGAGAGCCTAACGACTTCCCAGGACGCACTATCACCGATCTGGATAGACTCGATCTGTTCCCCTTCGGCAAAGTGGATCGACGTGATGAACTTCATGAAGACGTCGAGCCGATAGACGGTATTCGGATCGAAGGTGTATTCCCGGATGCGTGGATCAGAGGACAGCGACCGTGGGCGTGTCTCTGCAAAAGCCTGGCTGGTGGTCGCTACGATCAGAATGGCCAGTAGAAGACGGGCAATCATTGGCTTGCTCCCACTTGAGGCGAAAGCGTTTCGGCAGCGATCCGGTAGTTGGTCACCGTGAAACCAAGCGGGTTCCGCCAGACGTCCTCCAACCTGCGTTCGACCCTGGGCCTGAATTCGTAGCCGACCGTCGCCACGAAACTCCGCTCGATGTTGGGTTGTCCAGGCTGTTCGAGGCGGCGTGTGAACCGGACCTGGGCCGTGTTGTCATCGAGCGCGTTGATGTTGCGGATCACGACGGTGATCAGAACATTCCGTCCGTAGCGATCCGGCGGGTATTCTGCGTTCGAAGCGTTCCAAAGGCTCCGGAGACTTTCGGCAGCTTGTCCGTCGGACGTCTGAAGCACGATGGGAATGCGAATGCGATTGTCGGTCGGATCGAAGGTTTCTCGGTCGGTGACGTACCGCACAAGCTCGGCTTCGCGAACCGCGTCTCGCTCAGCAAGATTGGCTGGCCGCGTGGCTGTGATCTGCTCAGCCATGCCTGTCTGGCGATCAACCATCACGACATAGGGCCTGATCTCTTTGAAGGGCAGCATGATGGCAAGGGCGATGATGCTCGTCAAAGCGATCAGGAGACACGCGACGCTGATCCAGCCGAAGAAATTGCGCTGCCGGCGCAGATTGAAAAATACTTCATCTTCGAAAGTGTGATGGACTGATTTTTTGGCCATTGCTCGGAGTCCTCGCGATGCGTCGCCATAGCGCCGCTAATTTATTTATCAATTTTCACCGGTTATGCTCTTCTGGCGGTTCCGGTGGATGATGGGGCAACTGGGCGCGCCTCGGGGGGCGGATCATCGGCAAGCTTGACCCGCGCTTCGCGACGCGTGGCCGCTTGGTCGCGAGCAGCTTGAGCCAGTCCAGCCCGAGCGGCTTCAGCACGTTCCCCAAATGACGTCTGTCGACCGAGCCTCGCCGCTCGGTTGACGTATTTTTCACGGTTTTCTTTCATGGCAGCGCTGGTGGCGCGACCGTCTTCAAGCGCGGCGTTGACGCGGTCGCGAACGCCGCCCTCGGCGGCTGCGGCAGCGCCCACCATCGAGGCGGCAGCGGCGAGCCGTGGCTGCGCGCGTCGGGCACCACCCCGCATGGTGTCGCCAGCGGTTTGCATTTCTCGAAGACCGCTTGCGGTTGCCACGATCCCGCCAGCGAGGCTGTTCACGATCGTTGGTATCTGCGACATCAAAATGATGCCCGCCAGGACAATGATCAGGAAGCCTGCGGCGTCCCCGAGTGTGTCCAGACCGTCCGGATCAACGATAAGCGTTCGCCCAACACCAATGACAGCCCCCATGATGCCGGCGAGGGCCAGCGGGATAAGGGCGAACCCGAGTGTGAAGCGCGACCATGTCGTGAAGAGATCACTTGTGGCACGAAACAACAGGCTCCCGATGAAGATCGGCGCGAGGGATACGGCCATGGCGAGGCCGATCTTAGCGACGGATGAAACGATGATCGCAACAGTCGCCATGAAGGCGCCGAGCACCGTCAACACGACCGATGTCAGGCTCATCGCGAAGTCGAACGTGCCGGCGCGCTCGCCGACATTGTCGCTTAGGTTGAAGATGTTCGTCACCATCTCATCCATCGCGACGTTGAGATTTGGAGCGCCGGTCTGGTCCAGCAATGCTGCTGCGACCGAGCTTGGTACGTTGGTGATGATGTTGTAGATCGGCAAGAACTGCGCCCAGGACGTCGCGACGGCAAGCACAACGATATATCGGACGCCCCATTTGAGGTATTCGGAGAACCGAATGGGGTAGAGGCTCATGATTGAATTGACGGCCACAAACGCGAGTCCTACCAGACCCATGGCTTGCAGCGCACCAGTGACCGGTCCCGCAAAAGATGTGAACACACCTTCGGCATATCCGGTAATGGCGTCATCAATGTCTGTGAGAGCGTCCGATATAAAGGTTGCCATTAGGAATCGTCTCCGACTTTGAGACTGAAGCCTGGGTCCGTAAGTGCGCCAACACTTCCGCAGAAATCCAACGCTTCTTGAAGACCGTTTCCTTCGTCTTTGATTTGCAGAAGATGTTGCCGATGTGCGCTTGGCGACAGACCTAGCAAGTCACTCGGAATGGAGTTTCTGATGGCCGTCCAATCGCGGCGTCCATTCAAGCACGAGATTTCTGCCGGCTGAGCGGCCTGGCCGCGTAATGGGTCCGTCTCATCTTGAATTTGGTGCTACTGAGTGCTACCCTCTCGATCAAAGGAGCCATGCCATGGGTGTAAAATCGTCGATTTCTTTGTCTGACCAACAGCATGCCTTTGCCCGTGCTTTGGTGG
>CALICM010000016.1 GCA_938049225.1 uncultured Paracoccaceae bacterium | reverse complement strand
AAAATCCATTTGGATCAGGCAAGGTGGTGATGGTATCTCTCGTCATGTGGCATATCCCTTTCTCCGCGAGAATTGCGGCGCGTCAACACCGCCATGATATGCCGCCCCTCAGGGACATCACCAACTTTCAGCTATTGCTCGAGGACCACGGAAACTGCCAAAATGGCAGCGCAAAGCACCATGATCGCAACAACGAGGTCGTCAACACGCCCACGCAGCACCAAAGTCACAGGCAATCACACCAAATATCAGAATTAATAGAGGTCCCAAGGTTTCATCTGCAAATTTGCAGGCGGCGTCCCACTATCATACAAAAAAACGACTTGCTATTTCACGCGCGGTAGGTAGAGCCATCTATTTTTGTCCACCAATAGCTGCCATTTCGCCCAATAATGTCTCCACATGAGCTGAGATAGACGTGGTATTCGGCACTCCAGTTGTATTCCACTGGAAGTCCCTTAGAATTCAGTGATTTAGCACTAATCAAGACTGTACCAGCATACCTCATGCGCCATCTAAAAGAACGTGGCGGAAGCCAGCCATCAGTGCCTCTCCATCCATAGCTGCAACAGTTGGGGTTGACCTCTTCAAGGTGCTGCCTGCTGGAATAGTGCCCCTGCTCAGGAGGGTATGACTGATACGTCTCAAGGTAATAGTTTATACCTGTTTCCAACATCGCTGAGTAGGACGGTCGCTGCCGACAGTCGGGTAGACAGGCTGACAAAGCTGAGAAGGCGATTAAAGATGCCGATATTCGTTTCCAGGTCATGGCATTAATACGCGCTGTTCATTGGTTGTCTTTTGTCACAAGGTTTGGCCAGGCAACTAAGAACCACAGCCGCGCCGAAACTGCTTGGCCACGTACCGTTGGACTTTGCACGATCTCAGCATTCAAATGACGCTGGGGTGTCACGAGCGATGGATTATTGTGGCGACTAGACAATTTGAGATCCCTCAAAAACTTCGCTTCTTCTTGGATCATTGGGTTTCCAACAGCTGTAAGAGCTGTGCCCGAAGGTTGTTGGTGGGCTGATCCGCGAAGCGCGACCGTTGCATTGAAGCGGATTGTGACGGTATTTCCAAGAGGGCTTAGAAACGCCTCTGCTGGTGTTTTGAATCCGAGGCATTTGCGTGGCGTCAGATTGAAAGTCATGGCGACGTCTTGGATGCCTTCGTCGCTCAGATCGTCGAGGTCGGTTTGGCGGGAAACCATTCCCTGGACCATCTTCGTCTTCATACCAGGCTGAATTGGGTTTGGGCTGCGCGAGCATCATTATTTTGCACTGGTCGTACCGCGCGCCATCTCCTCAACTGCCAAACAAACGTCCCGCCAGGCCGCGGCCCACCGGAACGCCCCTCGCCAGGGCCTCGGTGCACATTTGATCCACCGCCGCCTCAGCCGCGGCAAACGAGCGGTCAATGCGTGGGACCAGATAATCGACCAGCGTCGGCTTCACTCGCATGCCGCGATCCGCGAACAATTTGACCATCAGTCCCGCCAGCAGTGCCTCGTCTGGCGCTCCCAGGGTCGCCAGCCCCGCAGCGCCGAGGCGCGAGGCGAGATCGGGTAGGCCCAGCCCCCAGCGTGGCGGTGGGGTGCGCCCGGTGACCATCAGTGCGCCGCCTGCGGCCAGAATCGCGTTGTGCAGATGAAACACCATCTCCTCGGCCTTTGGATCGCCCGCGATTTGGTCGACATCCTCAAGCACCAAATACCGCGCATCCATTGCGTCGGGATCGGGGGCTTTGGCGGGGGTGATCAGCGCGCCCGACTGCTCGGCCCAGACATGTGCCAAATGGGTCTTGCCCGACCCTTCGGGCCCCACCAAGGCCAGTTTGCCCCCCGGCCACTGCGCGCAATCGTCCACCATCGCGACCGCTTGCGCGTTCGCCGCCGATACCAGATAAGCCGCCCGGCCCAGCGCCGGTCGGCTTCGCAAATCAAGGGGCAATTGGTGAGCCATGGTTACTCGGCCGCGTCCTTGGTAGATCTACCCTCGGGACCACGGTAAAGCCGCCCATCCTTATACTGGGCCACACCAAAGCGCCCCAATACCCCGATCACCGCCGCGACCGGCACCGCGATCAGCATCCCGGCCAGACCGAACAGCGCCCCGAACGCCGACAGCGCAAAGATCAGCGCGACCGGGTGCAACTTTACCTTGTCGCCCACCATATTGGGCGTCAGCACATTGCCCTCGACCGCCTGGCCGATCAGAAACACTGCGGCGACCGCCCCGATCCATGCCCACTCGCCCCAAAAATGGAACAGAGCGACACCAATCGACAAGACCCCACCGGTGATCGAGCCGACGAAGGGAATGAACGACACCAGCCCCGCGAAAAGCCCGATCAGAATGCCGAACGGCAACCCGATAATGCTGAGCGCGATGGCATAAAACGTCCCCAAGATAAGCGCAACTGACAGCTGCCCGCGCACAAAACCCGATAATACCTCGTCTACCTGTCGTGCCAAATCGCGGGTCACGGCCACATGTTCGCGCGGGACCAGATCGTCGATGCGCGCGACCAGCCGGTCCCAATCCATCAGCAGGTAAAAGGCGATCACCGGTGACAAGACCACCACTAGGAGAAAATCCAACACCGCCAACGACGAGTTCAAAACCGCCTGTGCGAACGCCACACCACCGTTTTTCAGCGTATCCTCAAGACCCGTCAGCGCGCGGCGCACCCCCGAAGTTTCATCGAACAGTTGCGGAAAATGGGTCTCGAGATAGGTGCGAACCAACGCTGGGAGATCCGGCATCGATGTCACCAGCGCCCGGATCTGCTCCGCGATCAGCGGCACCACCAAAAACAGCATAAACCCAAACCCCAAGATCACCGCACCGGTGATGATCGCTGTCGCGAGCACCCGGCTAAAGCCCTTGGCCTCAAGCCAATCCGCCACCGGGTCCAGCAAATACGCAATTGCAGCCCCCACGATAAACGGCAGCAGCGTGTTGCCCATCACCCACAGGAACGCCACCAGAACCGCGCCCGCGATCCCCCAATACCGTACCTGTTCGCGTGTGCTCAACCCCACGGGCAATCCTCCAGAGTCCCTCACAGATGTATCACACACCGAAAGGATGCAAGGTTTGCCGTGTGATCAGACGAACTGCTCGCGGATCAACCGCTCCTCAAGTCCGTGGTCGGGGTCGAACAGAATGCGATGGGTGATCGACGGATCGCTGGCGATGTCGACGGCCACGACATTGCGGACTTCCAGGCTGTCGGCCGCCGCCAGGACCGGGCGTTTGCCCGCTTCCAACGCCTCGATCCGCACCTGCGCACCGCTGGGCAACAGGGCCCCGCGCCAACGGCGGGGGCGAAAGGCCGCGACCGCTGTCAGCGCCAGAACCTCGGCCCCGATTGGCAAAATCGGGCCGTGCGCCGAGTAGTTGTAAGCGGTCGACCCCGCCGCCGTGCTGACCAAAGCCCCATCGCAGACCAGTTCCGCCAACCGCTCGCGCCCGTCCACGATGATCCGCAGTTTGGCGGCCTGGGGTCCGGCGCGCAGCAGGCTGACCTCGTTGATCGCCAGCGCTTCGCGCTCGTCGCCGATATCGGTGGTGGCCAGCATCCGCAGCGGGTGCAACTCGGCCAGTTCAGCCTGGGCCAACCGCTGGGGCAAATCCGCCTCGGCATAGGCATTCATCAAAAACCCGACCGTACCACGGTTCATGCCATAGACCGGAATACCCAGCGGTTGATGGTCATGCAGCACCGACAGCATGAACCCATCCCCACCCAGCGCTACGATCACACCCGCCTGGTCAGACGGCACATTGCCATAACGCGCCGTGAGGGCCGCCCGCGCCTCAAGCGCCACGGACGCACGCGCCGCGACAAAGTTGATCTTCTCGAAGGCCATCGGCCGTCCCTCTCCGCCCCAGACCGCGCAACCTTAGAGCGCGATCCCAAAAGTAGGAACCGGTTTTTGGATCGATGCGCATAGCTCTGAAGTATTCAGAGCCCCTCACTGCGCAAGACAAACACAACCGGCGCATCACAGCCCGCCAAAATTCGGTGGCAGACCCGTCGCCGACAAATTCTTGACGCAATTTTACGGTGAACCAGTCGGGTACTTTTCAATTCAAAGACTTCCCCAAGCCTCGCACCCCGGCTGTCACAACAGCTCCACCACACATAACGCACCCCCCGGATACCCGCATCCACCCAGGATTAATCATGCTCAAACACATCGCGCTCCTCCTCCTGCTGACCGCCACCACTGGCTGCTTGGACCCTATGGCGGATGTCCCCATCGGCACAGGCGAGGCCTATATCGTCTACCCCGCTGCCGCGTTCTCGGGTCGTTCCTTTACGCGCGGCCCCGGCGCCACACCGCAATTCTGCCCGGTCCGCGCCGACAACACCGTACCCTCCTGCGCCCGCGCGGTCCGCATCCCAGTGTTCGCAAGTTCCAACAAACGCGAGGTCACGGTCGGCGACACCGATTACATCGTTCTGCGTACCAGCCTGCCTGCCCCCGGCCGTTACGCCTTCTTTCGCGCTTACATCTCGACCCGCAGCAACAACTTCCGCACCACAAGCCGATATTTCGTCGAGGACCGCACCACCGTCTTCTCGGTCCAACCCAACAGTGTGGTCATCTTCCCCGAGTTTGAGCGAGATCAGGATGCGCTGCGCCTAGCTGTCGCCGACGGCGCCATCACCACGGCCGAGCTGCGGGCCGCGGTCCGCACCGTCCCAGCGGCACAAAGCCAGGCCACGGCACGCGCAGCTGTCCAGCAACTTTATGGGCCGGCGGCGCGCTCTCTGACGTATACCGTCGGCGAGTTATGGGAAGCGACAGACGCTTCGGGCAGCGGCTTCCGCTTGGTCAAACAGATGCTGGCCAGATAACGGTTTGCCGCTGGCGGTCACGCCCCCCGCAAACCGTCAATTTCAAACCGCTGCTTCACTTCCACCGATCATAGACCCACAGCCATTGCCCGGGATACGCCCGTACCTGTGCCTCGAGCCGCGCGTTGAACTCGGTCATCATCTCTTCGGGCGTGCCGCGCGTCAGGGGGGCTTCGAGCACCGCTTTATACCCCTGCCCCTCCGGTTTACGCACCGCGAAAACCGGGATCATGGGGATGTCCAGCTTCAACGCGATCTCGGCCGGGCCGATGGCAGTGCGGGCCGGGCGGCCGAAGAAGGGCAACGGCACCGCGTCCGAGGTAGGCTGATCCAGCAACATCGCCATCGGATGGCCCTGACGAAGGGCGCGCAGCAGCTCGCGGGTACCGCTGCGGCCGGTAGGGACAATCGGCGTGCCGTAAACCCGCAGCGCATTGGCGAAAAACCGCGAGTAATAGGGGTTCGAGTGCTCTTTATACATGCCGCCGCAGGGGATACCCAAGTCACCCACATGCATTCGCATGACCTCCCACTGGCCAAAGTGGCCCGTCAGCATCAGCGCCCCGCGACCGGCGTGATAGGCGTCGCGCATCGCGGCCAGCCCTGGTCCGCTGACCTCGGTCCGCGCCAATTGGCGCCGTAGATCGGCAGGCGCATAAAGCTCCACATTGAACCTGCCGATCGAGGCCCAAACCTCGCGCGCGATGGCCGCTTTTTCCGTCTCGGATTTCTCGGGAAAGGCCCAGTCCAAGTTGGTGCGCATAATCTGGGATTTGCGTTTTGACAACGGTCCCAACAAACGGATCAAGCTCGCCCCGATGGCCAAACGGGTTCGAAAGGGGATAGGGCGCAGAACCAACAGAACAGCGCGCAAAACCAAATACTTAAAATACCGCCAAGCGTCCCGCATGGGCGCCCTCTTCTTCACTGCCCGTTAGTCTTTCGGCACCATATGGCATATCCCTGGGGATCTTCAATGCGCGGCGCACGTTTCCGAAACACTTCGCGGTGCGCCATATTTTCCGCGCATGGCGTCGCTCAGGGCGTTTTCATTCCACCCCATCTGCGCTAGATCCCCCGCAACACAGCCAAAAAGGGGCGCGCTATGAAAGACACGATCCGTGACGACGGCTTTTTCACCCAAGCCCTGAGCGACCGCGATCCCCAGTTGTTCGGTGCGATTTCTCAGGAATTAACGCGGCAGCAGGACGAGATCGAGCTGATCGCATCCGAGAACATCGTCTCGCGCGCGGTGATGGAGGCGCAGGGCTCGGTCCTTACGAATAAATACGCCGAAGGCTATCCAGGCCGACGGTACTATGGTGGCTGCCAATACGTCGACATCGCCGAAGAACTGGCGATCGAGCGGGCTTGCAAGCTGTTCGACTGCAATTACGCCAACGTCCAAGCGAACTCTGGCTCCCAGGCCAACCAAGCGGTTTTTCTGGCCCTGCTGCAACCGGGTGATACATATCTCGCCATGGATCTTGCCGCAGGCGGCCATCTGACCCATGGCGCACCGCCGAATATGAGCGGCAAATGGTTCAACGCGGTCCACTATGGCGTGCGCCAAGATACGCTCGACATCGATTACGACCAAGTCGAGGCGCTGGCGCTTGAGCACAAACCGAAGCTGATCCTGGCCGGCGGCTCGGCTATTCCGCGCATTATTGATATGAAACGCTTCCGCGCGATCGCCGACAAGGTGGGTGCGTATCTGATGGCCGATATGGCCCATTTCGCGGGCCTAATCGCGGGTGGGATCTATCCCAACCCGATGGAGGACGTCGATGTCCTAACCTCGACCACCCACAAGACCCTGCGTGGCCCCCGCGGCGGGCTGATCCTGACGAATGACGAAGGGCTGGCCAAGAAATTCAATTCGGCCATTTTCCCCGGCCTGCAAGGTGGCCCCTTGATGCATGTGATCGCGGCCAAAGCGGTGGCTTTTGGCGAGGCGCTCACCCCCGGTTTCGCTGACTACCAAGCCCAGGTGGTCGAAAACGCCCAAACCCTGGCGCAAACTCTGATCGAGGGCGGGCTGGCGATCACCACCGGTGGCACCGACACACATGTCATGCTGGTCGATCTGCGTCCCAAGGGCGTGACCGGTGTCGCCACCGAAAAGGCGCTGGGTCGCGCTCATATCACCTGCAACAAAAACGGCATCCCTTTCGATACCGAGAAGTTCACGGTTACCTCGGGCATTCGCTTGGGTACGCCTGCGGGCACCACCCGGGGCTTTGGTGCGGAGGAGTTTGTTCTGATCGGCCAGCTTATCGTCCAGGTTGTCGACGGCCTTGCAGCCAACGGCGCTGACAACAACGGCGCCATAGAAGCAGAGGTCAAGGCACGGGTTAAAGCCCTATGCGCCCAGTTTCCAAACTACAAGCCTGTCTAAAATTCAACCTAAGATTGAGAAACTTTTAACCTGTTGCGCGCTATGGTCCCTCATCATTAGTGAGGGACCGCATGGAGTTCTGGATTTGGCTGTTCGCCCCAAGGGGGATGATCGACGGCATCCTTCGGGGCGCAGGCATCCTTGCACTTATCGTGGTATCGCATTGGCTGATCGCCATCACGCTATTCCCAGACCAAACGCGCAGTTTGTCATACTACTTCTGGATCCCGTTCCTTAGCGGGGTGCATTGGACAGTTCTGATCCTCACCATTATCTCCTACCTCGCACGCGCCCGCGCGCAGCTTGAGGTATTGGCGCAGGCCGACGGCCTTACCGGGTTGTTTAACCGAAAAGCGTTCATTGAACGGGCCGAGGCCGCAGGCCGGGGCCGCGACATCACCTTGCTGCTGATCGACGCCGATCACTTCAAAAAGGTCAACGACACCTATGGCCACCAGGTGGGCGACATGGTCCTGACCGCCATCGCCGACGCGTTGCGGACCAACACGCGCGAGGGTGATTTGATCGGCCGTCTGGGGGGCGAAGAGTTCGGCGTTCTGCTGCGCCAAACCACCCCGAACCAAGCCGCCCAGATCGCGCGGCGCCTGACCGGCGCGGTTTCGGTCGAAGGCCATGGTGGTCTGGCTGTAACCCTGTCCGTGGGGGCGGCCACGGCGGCTTCGGCCCCGGATTTTAAAACGCTATTTCAACGCGCGGACCAGGCACTTTACCGCGCTAAAGCCTCGGGTCGTGCACGGGCCGAGTTTTGGACGTATCCCGACCGCCCCGAATCGGGCCGTGTCGGGAGTTTGGTGCGCGTATAGGCCTCGATCGAGGCAGCGTGCGCCCACACGGCCCAAGCAAGTCCCTTTGATCAGTGCCCGTCGACCATCGGGTAGATCTCGATGTCCGCGATCCGCACATGGCCGGGCTGGCTGATCGCATATAAGAACGCGTTGCCGATGTCCGCCGGGCGCAGCGCATCGGGCTTGTCATCGTCAAAAAACGGCGTGTCCACCATGCCGGGGTCAATACTGGTGACCCGTACGTCGTGATCCTCAAGTTCGTTCGCCAGATTCTTCGCATAACCACGAATAAACCATTTCGTGGCACTATAGACCGATCCCGACAGCGCCCGATGCCCCGCCTGAGAGCCGATCAGCACCAAATGCCCCTTGGACTTCTTCAGATGCGGGATCCCATATTTGCAGGTGACGGTGACCGCGAAATTGTTGACCATCACCAACTCGCGAAAATTGTCGATATCGCCGTGCTCGGTCCCCTTGGCCTTGGCCCCAAGACCGGCGTTCGCGAACACGACGTCCAAGCCGCCGTAATGCGCGACCGCGGTGTCGAACATCGCCTTTTGTGCATCCGGGTCGGTCACGTCGCATTCGATCGCCAAGGCGTGGTGCGCCCCAAGTTCTTCAACCAAGGCCGTCAGCTTGTCTGTCGACCGTGCCGCCAGCGCCACCTTGTGCCCCGCAGCCACCAGCGCGCGTGATACCGCCGCCCCAATACCCGAGGATGCGCCAGTGATCAAAACCGTCTTGCTCATAGAAGGGACTCCCGTGATCTGGCGCATCGCATAAGCGACCGCCTGCGATGCAAAAAGCGAGTTTTACCGCAGGTGACATGGCATGCCAAGCGCGCAAGGATTAACCCGGGCTCAAATCACATGCGCCCCGAAATTTCGCCTCAGGTCATGCCGCACCGCGTGATGGTGCAGCGGCTGCTGCCTGAGCGTCGCGAATTCGATCACAAAGGTCGGTCCATGCAGCCGGTAATAAATCGATTGGTCCTGCACATTGCCCCCGGCCCAACCGAATCGCACGCTCATCACATCGCCTTCCGCCAGCCGCGCACGCTCGGGTGCGGCCAAAAGTTCCGGCAAATGATCCACCGCATAGACCTCGAGCAACCGCTGCACCCTGTCGATCTGCCCTTGCGGCAGATCGCCAAGCGGCACGCCCGCAGGCGCCGTGATGCGCCCCAAATTGCCCGCGGTGGCCAAAATGTTCCCAAAGCTGTCCTGCTGGATCAGCGCGGCCCGCCGGTTCGCGTCGCTCAGATCTGCGAACAGCGCGCGGCCCATGCTTTCCTCACCGGGCAGCACCACCAGACCCCGATGTGGCCCCGACGGGACCGTGTTAGGCTCGGACGAAAATGACGACGGCGTCACCGATACCACCTGATCCCGCACCAGCGTGTAGCTGAGCGACAGATGGTGCCCTTCGAACCGCCACCCCCAGGCCGCCGCCCCAGGCGTTCCGAACACCAGCATCGAGAATCGGCGACGGTTCCGGTCCGGGCTGCCTTTGTTCCATTCATCACGCAGAATGTCTTGCTGCAGCATAATGTTCTCGGCCGTGGCCAGCCCATCCGCGCTCAGCCCTGTTGCCAGCAGATCCAAGGCCGCGTCTTGCTGGGCAGCGCTCATCCGCTCCAGCGGCAGACCGGGCGCCACGCGCGAGCCGTGCATGAAACTCCAGTTTCGCCGCAACGGGTCCTCAAATCCGACCAAGGCCCGCGCCCGTTGGTCCCCGTCCAAGCCGTCCAGCCAACGGGCCGCGCGTACCTGCATATCCGCCCCCGGGCCGGATGCCCGCGCCGCCGTTGCCCAAACCCCGGTCGCCCCCAGTGCCGCCGCACCTCTCAGCGCCGCCCGCCGGGTCAACCTGTCGCCGTCAGAAATGCCTTCGACCATCGCCCCACCTCCTGATTTCCTTGGAATAGGATCAAAATAACATGGCCCCGCCCAGCCACAAAGCCACCTTGAGAGGGGTCACGGCAGTTTGCGCGTCAGGCCCGGACCGCCGGGACGATCCAATCCCCGCTGCCGCCGACTCATTGTCTGTGATAGGCTGCCACCAAGATCAAAGTAACCGCCTGTATTTTCAAGTGAACCACTACCGGCTGACGCCGGTAGCATCGCGTTTGGCATGCAATTCTAGATACTGAAGTATGATATCGTCCGTGACATTGCCTGAGGTCGTGGAGAAATATCCGCGCGCGCAAAATCGCCTGCCCCAATAGCGTTTGCGCAGCTCGGGAAACGCCATCTGGACCGCCGCGACGAGCGTCCTTTGATCCGCTGCATCACGTATGACAGGGCCAATTTTGGGGGTACGTTGAGGAACATATGTACGTGATCGCGCGCCAGCACGCCCTTGATGATATGCACGTCCAATTCCGCGCATGTCTGACGGATGATGTCTCGGATCTGCTCGCGCATTGGGCCTTGCAGGACTTTATGGCGATATTTTGTTGCCCAAACCACGTGATACCGATGGTAAAATGTGGTAGGGCTGGCGGTAGAATAGCTCATGAGGGGTCGCCTGGGTTTTGAAGCGGCCCGAAGGGGAAAGCTTCAAAACCCAGG
>CALICM010000015.1 GCA_938049225.1 uncultured Paracoccaceae bacterium | reverse complement strand
AAGCGGGCGTGCGGCGGCGTTGCGCTTGAAGCTCTCACCCGCAACAGGCGCGCGGTGGGCGTTCTCAATCCGGCGGACGGGTCAGGCCCGTGCGGCGCCCCAAGGTCGGCCCGAGGGCATGGGCAAACTCGACCCGCACCGTGTCTTCTTCGCCGAGATCATTGCGCAGGATGGCGACATCACGCTGCCGGAACTTGCGTCGGCCCTGCATGACGCAACCGGCGTGCGCGCGCATCCGAATGCGATTGGCAAGTTGCTCCGCAAGCTCGGCTTTACGCACAAAAAAGTCGCTGGTTGCTGCCGAACGCCGCCGAACCAAGGTAAGGCAGCAGCGCGCGGACTGGTTCAGGTATCGTATCCCGGCGGTGTCTGCGCAGCCCGAGCGCGTTGTCTTCATTGACGAAACATCCGTGAAGACGAACCTGACCCGGCTGCGCGGATGGGCGCCGCGTGGGGATCGGTTGGTCATGGATGCGCCGTTCGGTTCGTGGGGGACGCAGACGTTTATCGCGGGCCTCACCGCCGATGCCATGATTGCGCCCTGGGTGATCAAAGGCGCGATGGATGGGGCGGCCTTCACCGCGTATGTCGAGAAGGTGCTAGGGCCCGAACTGGAACCCGGCACCGTCGTCATTCTCGACAACCTCGCCACGCACAAGAATGCCGCAGCAGCCAAGGCGATGCGCGACGCAGGATGCTGGTTCCTCTTCTTGCCGCCCTACAGCCCCGATTTGAGACGGGGCTCCGCCCGTTCCGGGCTGCCATGATCCACCGGATCATGTCCTTTCGCCCTTCACCCCCTAGAAATGGCCTTCTCAAAGCTCAAGGCTTCCCTCCATCCGGCGGAGCAAAAACGGCGAAGATCATTGCAGCTATTTTGATTGGGCGTGATGACGCTCTGCCTTTTGTGCTGCTTGATGGAGACGCAGCGGGCAAACAAGCCGCGAAAAATCTTCAAGACAGTCTTTACGTTGGAAGTAAGGAGCTCGTTCTGACAACCGATGCGTTTGCAGGTGGAATAAAGGAAAGCGAGATAGAAGACCTGCTTCCTGCTAGCTTGCTGCTGCAGGTGCTGGATCGAATTGAAAGGCGTGCTGATAGCGATTTTGAAGATCGTCATGACGCGAGAAAGTCAATTATTCCGCAAATCAAGAACTGGGCTGCGAGCGAAGGTTTCGATCTGCCTGGTGATTGGAAAATGCAACTAGCGCTTGGTGTCAAAGCAAAGCTACTTAGCAACCCCGACAAGCATATGATCAGGCTATGCTGAAGCGTTGGGCCAGCATGTTTGAGCGATTCAACTAAACGACTACCGGCTGATGCCGGTAGGTTTTTCGATATGGTTTTCCAGATACTGAAGTATGATGTCATCGATAATGGCGCCGCTTGTTGTGGAGAAATACCCTCTGCCCCAGAAATAGCTTCCCCAGTAACGTTTTTTCAATTCAGGGAACTCTTGTTACACCTTAAACGAAGAGCGCCCTTTGACCTTGCGCACAAAGTCGCTGACCGAAAGCTTCGGTGGTATCGAGACGAGCATGTGCACGTGGTCGCTCGACAGAACACCGCTGATAATCTCAACCTTGTTCTCCTCGCAAACCTGCCTGATAATCTGCCGTACTCGATGCTGCAGATTACCTCTGAGGACCTTGAAGCGATTTTTTGTTATCCAAACCAGGGAATAGAGAGTGGCTTTGTCGTTGAAAGCGACAGGCATTCAGTCTTCATCATAATGCTGGTGTGGTGCATTATGTGGTATATGTATGAATTATTGAAGCTTTTTAGTTAATAGTAACAATATGATAAAAGATAATGCGGTAGGACTTCGTCTCCGCCACTTCGATATAGAATTGCGAGCGCTATTGGCCGCTGACTCTACGACTTGGGCTGATGTCAGAGCGTCCATCGTGGAGAGTGCGGAAATCGGTGGAACACATCGCTCGCCGAGCCTCACGAGCGAACCTTTCACCGTCAAGCGCACGCCACGTCCCGCCATTTCCCGCTTCTCCGGATAGCCGTCACCGGCCTCTTTCTGCACCCTTGATCTGCCGCCGAAGCGCTGTGCTTCGGCCCGCACAGGACAGATCTTATCGTGTCAGAAACCGTCCTTCTTCCCACCACTGCCCGTCGTCGTACGGCCATGCTGCGCACGGCGATGGGGGAGACGATTGCAGCGGCTCTTGCCGACAACGACGTCGTCGAGGTGATGGCCAACCCGGACGGGCGGCTTTGGCTGGACCGTCACAGTGACGGCCGCACGGACACGGGCATCGTTCTTTCGGCTCCGGAGACCGAACGCATCATCCGGCTCGTCGCCAGCCATATCGGTGTGGAGTGCCACAACCGTGCGCCCATCGTATCCGCCGAACTCCCGGAGACGCGCGAGCGGTTCGAGGGGGTTCTGCCTCCGATCGCGACCGCGCCCTGTTTTTCGATCCGGAAACCGGCGCAGGTTCTCTACACTCTCGACGATTATGTCACCGCCCGCATTTTGACGGGTGCTGGCGCGGCTCAGCTTCGCGCGGCGGTGCATGATCAGGCCAACATCGTCATCGCGGGCGGTACGGGCTCTGGCAAGACGACACTCGCCAATGCGCTGCTGGCCGAGATCGCGCGAACCGGCGACCGGGTCGTAATTCTTGAAGACACGCGCGAGTTGGCATGCGCCGCCGATGACCGGATCGAACTGAAGACCAAGTCGGGCATCACCGACCTTCGCGCGCTGGTCGGCTCGACCATGCGCTTGCGCCCCGACCGCATCATCATCGGCGAGGTCCGGGGCGGCGAAGCGCTCGACCTTCTCAAGGCCTGGAACACCGGGCATCCGGGCGGGCTCGCCACGCTGCACGCCAATTCCGCCATCGGTGCGCTGCATCGGCTGGAACAACTGGTCGGCGAGGCCGTCGCCGTCACCCCGCGCCGGATGATCGCCGAGTCGATTGATCTCATCGTCTTCATGTCGGGCCGGGGCGCTGCGCGCCGGGTCGAAACGATCGCGCGTGTCGATGGGCTCGATGCCACCGACGGCTACCGGCTCACTCCGCTTTCCTCACCCGCCACAGAAAGAGACGCGCCATGATTCTTCGCCATTTTCCGTCCCGCCGCATCGCCGCACTCTGCGGCTTCGCCCTCGCAGTCATCGCAGCTGACCCAGCCCATGCCGCCGGGTCGGGCATGCCGTGGGAAGCGCCGCTGACCTCGATCCTGGAATCGATCGAAGGGCCGGTCGCGCGGATTGTCGCGGTGATCGTCATCATCATCACCGGTCTTTCGCTCGCGTTCGGTGAGACGTCGGGAGGGTTCCGGCGGCTGATCCAGATCGTCTTTGGCCTGTCGATCGCCTTCGCCGCGACGAGCTTCTTTCTCGCCTTCTTCTCCTTTGGCGGCGGGGCGCTGATCGGATGACAGACGCGCGCGCCAATATCGACGGGTTCACCATCCCGCTGCACCGGGCGCTGACCGAGCCAATCCTCTTGGCCGGCGCACCGCGCACCGTGGCGATCATCAACGGAACACTGGCGGCAGCGGTCGGTCTCGGCCTGCGGCTGTGGGTTCCCGGATTGCTCCTTTGGCTGATCGGCCACAGCATTGCGGTGGCCGTTGCGAAGCGAGACCCGCGCTTTCTCGAGGCGCTGGTGCGTCATGTTCGCCACAAGGCGTATCTGTCATGCTAAATCTGGCCGAATATCGCGGCAAACCGGACCGGCTGGCGGACTATCTGCCCTGGGCCTGTCTGATCGCGCCGGGCGTGGTCCTTAACAAGGACGGCAGCTTTCAGCGGACGGCGCGGTTCCGTGGGCCCGATCTCGAGAGCGCCACCGAGGCCGAACTGGTGGCGACGACGGCGCGCCTCAACAACGTTCTACGCCGGTTCGGTTCACACTGGGCGATCTTCGTCGAGGCCGAACGCCGTCCCGCACGCGGTTATCCCGTATCAGAATTTCCCGATCCCTTGTCGGCGCTCATTGACGCCGAGCGCCGCGCCGCGTTCGAAGAAATCGGCGCGCAATACGAGAGCGCCTATTGGCTGACCTTCGTCTACTTGCCGCCTGCGGACCGCGCGCGACGCGCAGAAAGCCTGTTTCTGGAGCGTGCCGCCGACGCATCCAGTGATGCCCCCGATTACGGCCGCGAGCTGACCGAGTTCATCGGCCGAACGGATCGTGCGCTGGACCTCATGGATGCGCTGCTGCCCGAGGTCGCGGCGCTCTCCGATACGGAGACGCTGACCTATCTGCATGCCTGCATCTCGGAAAAGCGCCACCGCGTCGCTGTTCCGAAGACACCAACCTACCTTGACGCTTTCCTCGTCGACACGCCGCTGTCCGGCGGGCTGGAGCCGATGCTGGGCAACCGGCATTTGCGCACCCTGACGGTTCAGGGCTTTCCCGATGCGACCACGCCGGGACTGCTTGGCGAGCTCGACCATCTCGGCTTCTCCTATCGCTGGGTGACGCGGTTCATCCCGCTCGACAAGGCCGAGGCCGAGAAGGTGCTGCGCCGCACGCGGCGGCAATGGTTCGCCAAGCGCAAGTCCATTGCCGCCATCGTCAAGGAGGTGATGACCAACGAACAATCGGTTCTGCTCGACAGTGACGCCGATCAGAAGACCGCAGATGCGGACGCGGCCTTGCTGGAACTCGGTCAGGACCTCGTCGCCTTCGGCTACATGACGACGACCGTCACTGTCTGGGACGAAGACCGGCACCGCGCCGACGAGAAGCTACGCGCGGTCGAACGGATCATCAATGGACGCGGCTTCACGACCATCGCCGAGCGGGTGAACGCGGTCGAATCCTGGCTGTCGTCGCTGCCGGGACATGTCTACGCCAATATCCGCCAGCCGGTTCTGCATACGCTGAATCTGATCCACATGATGCCGATGTCCGCCATATGGGCAGGCCCGCCGCGCAACGCGCACCTGGACGGCCCGCCGCTTTTGACGGCGCAGACCAATGGCACAACGCCGTTCCGGCTCGACCTGCATCAGGGTGATGTCGGCCATACGCTGATCGTCGGCCCGACCGGCGCGGGGAAATCGGTGCTGCTGGCGCTGATCGCGCTGCAGTTCCGCCGCTACGCTGAGGCCCGCATCGCGATGTTCGACAAGGGCGGGTCGCTCAGGCAGTTCGAAACGTAGAGCGTTCTGAAACCGTTATCGCGCCTCGTCGTGAATTTTACCATGCGGTTAAACCGGATCAGGCTATTACAGGTGTCGGCGCTGCACCAAATGAGAAAGAAGAGCGTCCCGCTTTGGTCGTTCCACGATCAGAATTCGGCGACCGGTCCGTGGCGGCAATCGAAAAAGCACCCGATGGTGAGCCAGAGCCACGTGTCTTGTCCGAGCGTGTCGAAGTTGTTTTGGCAAACGCCCCTCTTGTCGAAAGCAGGGCCAAATGGCGCCTCTTTCATAACGGTCATCAGATTTCGGTCAAATCTCTTGCGAAATGGTAAGAAAATTTAGAATGGGCGTCGATGACAGCCGGGAAAGCCGGAACCTGCGCCATCATCGACGCCCAACACGCTGAGGGACATGGGCTGGCGAAAGATTTTGAGCGCTTCCCTGAAACCGTTCAGACCATGATCCAAGTCTTGATGATCAAACTGATGCTACGCCGCATCGCGCGTTACAGGACCTCTTGAAACAGACGCTAAGTATCCCAGTCGCGAATGACTTCGAACGCTTCCTGCGCGGTCTCGACGTATTTCACCAGATCCAGATCCGCGTCCGAGATGGTGCCTGCATCCGCCAGCGCCTCCCAATTCACGATCTTCTCCCAGAACGACCGCCCAAACAGCAGGATCGGTAGCGGTTCCATCCGCCCTGTCTGCACCAGGGTCAGCGTCTCGAACAGCTCGTCCAATGTGCCAAAGCCGCCTGGAAACACAGTGATCGCCTTGGCCCGCATTAGGAAATGCATCTTGCGGATCGCAAAATAGTGGAAATTGAAAGCCAATTCAGGCGTCGCATGCAGGTTTGGCGCTTGTTCGTGCGGAAGCACGATGTTCAGGCTGATTGACCCGCCGCCCGCTGCTTCGGCGCCGCGGCACCCGGCCTCCATCACCCCCGGGCCGCCACCGGTGATGATCACATCCTCTTTGCCGCCGCTGATCAGGCTTTGTTCGGTGCATAGTCGCGCGAATTCCTGCGCCTCGGCGTAGTATTTCGACAGCCCGCGCAGCGTTTGCGTGCGCGCTTGATCGGCAACCTCGGGTGCCGGGATCCGCGCGCCTCCAAACATCACGATGGTCGAGACAATCCCCGCCTCGTTCAACGCCATCTCGGTCTTGAGTAATTCCAACTGCAACCGCACCGGTCGCAGCGCGTCGTGGCACAAAAAATCCGGGTCCGCAAAAGCCAGCCGATAGGTTGGACTTTGTGTCTGCGGTGTCACAGGCAGATGTTTCGCGGTCGAAATATCCTCGTCCGCCTTTGGGAACCGCTTAAACCGGGGCGTGTCATCCATCGAAAACATCCTTTTGAGGATTGGCGCAAACAAGCCCTCACCTCTATACCCTTCCTAACCTTAAGACCAGATTGAACCGTGAAGGCTGGCTCATGCCCCCAATTACCCCTGACGACATCGCCAAAGCCGCCCAGCGCATCCATCCCCATATCCGCCGCACCCCGGTGGTGACGTTGGACGTACCGGGCCTCGCGCAGCCGGTCACGTTGAAGCTGGAGCACATGCAACACACCGGCAGTTTCAAACCCCGCGGCGCGTTCAACTCGCTTCTCTCCGAACCCAGACCCAAAGCCGGGGTGGTCGCAGCCTCTGGCGGCAATCATGGTGCGGCAGTCGGCTACGCCGCCCACAAGTTGGGGATCCCTGCGCAGATCTTCGTGCCCGCCGCCTCGGGGCCCGCCAAGATTGCGTTGGTCCGCGACACCGGCGCACAACTGACCGTGGTCGAGGGACGCTATGCCGACGCCTTTGCCGCGGCCCAAGCGTACCAGGCCACCACGGATGCGGTGCAAATCCACGCCTATGACGCCCCAGGCACCATCGCCGGCCAAGGCACGGTGATGTCAGAATGGGAGGATCAGGGCCTGAACGCCGACACTGTTTTGATCGCAGTGGGCGGCGGCGGCCTGATCGCCGGTGCCCTGGCCTGGACACAGACCCGCCGCCGGATCGTCGCGGTCGAGCCTGAAAGCTGCGCCACCCTCCATACTGCCTTACGAAACGGCCCCAGCACGAACATCACCCCAAGCGGCATCGCCATAAGCTCCCTTGGGGCCTCGCAAATCGGCCAAATCTGCTACGATCTGGCAACGCGGTACAAAACACCCACCATTCAAGTGCCCGATACCGCCATCGCCCAAGCACAAACCCTATTGTGGCGCGCTGCGCGCATCCTGGTCGAGCCGGGTGGCGCAACCGCCCTTGCGGCCCTTTTGTGCGGCGCCTACATGCCCCGGCCGGACGAATCCATCGCCGTTCTGGTTTGTGGTGGCAACATCGACCCCGATCCATTGACTTAGGGTTGGCGCATTGCGGCAAGCGGTGGTTCGCTCTATAGCCACGGGAACATCAGCCACACAGCCCAGGGGGACCTCGTTATGGACAGAACGCAGCTCGAAACCGCTATCGAAGCCGCTTGGGAGGTCCGGCACGACATCACCCCAAGCGCGGGCGGCGAGGTGCGCGAAGCCATCGAAGATACGCTCAACGCCTTGGACAGCGGCACCTTGCGCGTGGCCGAGCGCCAAGCCTCGGGCGATTGGCAGGTCAACCAATGGGCCAAGAAAGCCGTCCTGCTCGGCTTCCGACTGAAGGATATGGAACCGCAATCGGGCGGCCCGCAGGGTGGCGTCTGGTGGGACAAGGTCGATAGCAAATTCCATGAGTGGGGCGAGAACCAATGGTCGGCCGCTGGCTTTCGCGCCGTGCCGAACTGCATTGTCCGCAAATCCGCCTATATCGCGCCCGGCGTGGTGTTGATGCCCAGCTTCGTGAACCTGGGCGCCTATGTCGACAGCGGCACCATGGTCGACACTTGGGCCACGGTCGGCTCCTGCGCGCAGATCGGCAAGAATGTGCATCTGTCAGGCGGCGTCGGCATCGGCGGGGTGCTGGAACCCATGCAAGCTGGCCCCACGATCATCGAAGATAACTGCTTCATCGGCGCCCGTTCCGAGGTGGTCGAGGGTTGCATCATCCGCGAGGGCAGCGTGCTGGGCATGGGTGTCTTCATCGGCAAATCCACCAAGATCGTGAACCGCGAAACAGGTGCTGTGACCTATGGCGAGGTGCCCCCTTATTCCGTCGTCGTCGCAGGCTCCATGCCCTCGAAAAACGGCGTGCACCTTTATTGCGCAGTGATCGTGAAACAGGTGGACGAGGGCACTCGCTCAAAAACCTCGATCAACGACCTTTTGCGGGACTAGGGCGTGCCCAAGCCGGGCTCAAGGCTCCAGGTCTTTACCTTGTTGGTGGAGGTCGGCCGCAAGGATGGCGACGGCCTGCCACAGGGCAGCATCGGTGCCGCACTCTTGTGTTATGCGGCAGGGGTGGACGAGGCTGAGGCGGTGCGCGAAACCGTCGCCATCCTCAAACAAGCCGACCTCGCACCCCTGGACGTCACTGGCTATGGCACGCTTGAGGAACAACTCGCCGAGGGCACCAAAGTCTCGGAAGAAGAGCGCGCCCTCATGCAACGCGCTTTGGAAGAAAACGCTGTCATCGTCGCCCAGATGACACCCCTCGCCGATTAAATCCCACCCGCCCATCCGCGCCGGGCTGGGGCGGCGGGGTGGGCGGGTGGGAGCTGCCCCAGCCCGGCGCCCTTGACCCCAGATCCGCAAGCGGCGACAAATCCCCGACCGGGACAAGGGGGACCCCATGACAAGCGCGCTTCTGGTAATCGACGTGCAAAACGACTTCTGCCCGGGCGGTGCCCTTGCCGTGGCCGAGGGCGACCAAGTGGTTCCTATCATCAATGCGATGATCCCGGACTTCGAAACCGTTCTTTACACCCAAGACTGGCACCCTGCCGATCACAGCAGTTTCGCCGCCAACCACGCGGAGGCCGAGCCCTTTTCCGTCACGCAGATGCCCTATGGCCCGCAAGTGTTGTGGCCCACCCATTGCGTTCAGGGGACCCACGGCGCGGCCTTCCACCCCGACTTGATCCTGGTCGGTGATCTGATCATCCGTAAAGGGTTCCGGTGGGCCATCGACAGCTATTCGGCCTTTTTCGAAAACGACCATAAAACCCCGACCGGCCTGACCGGCTATCTGCGCGACCGCGGGATCACGACCCTCACGCTCGTCGGCCTCGCCACCGATTTTTGTGTGGCCTATTCTGCCATTGATGCCGCCAAACAAGGGTTCACCGTAACCGTGGCGACGAAGGCAACCCGGGCTATCGACTTGGATGGTTCGCTGGCCAAGGCGATGGCGGATATGCGGGCTGCCGGGGTCACCCTGAAATGATCGATTTGGCTAAACGGGTTCATGACCACACCTGGAAGATCGATCCCATCGTCCGCTCCCTGCTCGACACCGATTTCTACAAGCTGTTGATGTGCCAAACGGTGCACAAACGGCATGCAGATGTCACGGTCACCTTCTCGCTTATCAATCGTTCAAAAGATGTCCCTCTGGCGGATCTGATCGACGAGGGCGAGTTGATCGAACAGCTCGACCATGTCCGTACCCTCAGCCTCAGCCGGGGCGAGATCACATGGCTGCGCGGCAACACATTCTACGGCAAACAATTTATGTTCACGCCGGAATTCATCGACTGGTTCCGCAACTTCCGCATGCCCCCCTATCACCTGGAGCGGGTGGGAGATCAATACGAGTTGACCTTCGAAGGTCCCTGGGCCGAAGTGATGCTGTGGGAGGTTCCCGCGCTCGCGATCCTGATGGAACTCCGCTCGCGGGCGGTGCTGCGGCGCCTGGGCAAGTTGGATTTACAGGTGCTCTACGCCCGCGCGATGACCCGCGTGTGGGAAAAGATCGAGGCTTTGAAAGACCTGCCCAATCTGCGGATCTCGGACTTTGGTACCCGCCGCCGCCACAGCTTTCTGTGGCAGGACTGGTGCGTCAGCGCGATGCTCGAGGGATTGGGCGAGCGATTTTCCGGCACGTCAAACTGCCTGATTGCTCTGCGGCGCGAGGTCGAGGCGATCGGTACCAACGCCCATGAACTCCCCATGGTATACGCCGCTCTGGCGGGGTCAGACGCGGATCTGGCGGCCAGCCCTTATCAGGTGCTCGAGAATTGGCAGAAGGATTACGACGGTAACCTGCTGATCATCCTACCCGATACCTTCGGAACCCAGACCTTCCTAGATCGCGCACCCGGTTGGATGAAATATTGGACTGGCATTCGGATCGACAGCGGCGATCCGGCGACGGGTGCCGAGCGGGCGATTTCATGGTGGGCTCGCAACGGGCAGGATCCGCGCGAAAAGCTGGTGATTTTCTCGGATGGGCTGGACGTGGGCAAGATCCGCGAGTTGTACCGACAGTTCGACGGGCGGGTGAAGCTAGGTTTTGGCTGGGGCACGCTGCTGACGAATGATTTTCGCGGGCTGGGCGCAGGCGACGGTCTGGCGCCCTTCTCGCTGGTGTGCAAGGCGGTGCTGGCGAATGGGCGGGCCACCGTGAAACTGTCGGATAACGCGGCCAAGGCGATGGGACCAAAAGCCGAGATCGCGCGCTATAAACGGGTGTTCGAACTGGCGGTCCAAACGAATGAACAGCCAGTGGTATAATCATGATAAAAGAGAAATCCGTATATCGCCATGAAATAGAGCACAAAAAGCAAATAAGCTTTTTGTGGACGGGGCCTATTAAGCGGCTTCGGTGCGACCCCAAAACTCCAGCGTGGTTCCTAAAATAGGAAATTGTCCGAAGTCAGTTCGGAAGCGCGAACATCTTCCAGAAATAGTGATGCTCCATTATCACGAATTAAGGTTCCATCTTCTGTCTCAACAACTCTAAGGTCATTTCTTAGGTCAGCTCCCGTTTTGATCAACAAGATATCTTCGTTCACATCAAAGTCGGTAACGGTGTCGCGTGCACCGCCTGTCCTAAGGACGAACTCATCCGCACCCCGTCCCCCCGTCAACGTGTCTCTATTGGCACCGCCGTCCAATGTGTCATCGCCACGGCCCCCTTTAAGTTTATCGCCACCCTCGCCACCGATCAGCGTGTCCGCCCCTTTGCGCCCCTTTAGTACGTCGTTACCTGAGCCACCTTCGATAAAATCGCGACCCGTTCCTCCGCGGAACGAAAATCCCAGTTCAATCAAAAGGCCATCGCCAAAACCAAACGGCAAATCATCCACATTGACAAAGACACTGTCATTCGACGTGAAAACATTCTCTTCCAGCACACCAAGCGAATTACGGTGCTCAATTAGTGTTGCCGAGATAATCTTTTGCGAGCGATTGTTTGTCAGAGCGTCAAAGGTGACAACATACCCGTTAAACCCGGTATCATCATCAACATCCGCAAATCGCGAAAAGCCCCGATCAATAATTTCGTAGTCAAGATAGGACCCAAACACATCAAATCGCGCTTCGGCTACATTGAAAGGGTCCCCCTGGATATCAAAAAATTCTGCGTTGTCGAATTCGAACGCGCTATCAGAAACCACGGCCGAAGCCGGTGTGGTGATTGGATTTTCGAGAGTGGGTGCAAATACGGCAAGCGTAATTGTTGTACCTTCAAACATCATTGTACCTCTTAAAATTTCAAATCTATATCGTCTAGCGGCCAGCCAATTGCCGCAGTGATAGCCTAGGAAAAGCATTACTGGTCGTCAAGGCAGCCGCACCTATCGCGTATTCCCCTACGATCTTCTATGCAGTTTGCCGGATCTCGCAGCGCACAGCTTTCTGAAATAGACGTGCATCATAAGGGTAGAACATCACACCGAAGCCCAAATGGGCGCCTATTTCACGAAAGGTCTTCGGGTCACGCCAGAAACCTGTGTTAAATACGGTGTGCGTCAGCCCGTTTCCAAAAGTTTTCCTCAGTTTGTCTCGAAACAATAGAACAGCCCATCGCCACCCGTGCCGCGCAGATCCTCAAGTCCGCAACCGCGCGATCCATGGGCGGCGTTCCAGGACGTCGGGCTCGCGCCACCACCGGTGCGGTCGTGATGCCCCACCATGGCCGAGCCGTCACTGGCGCTGCTGGTCCAATCCATACATGCGTTGCCCTCAAGCGTGCCATTCAGGCCCGAGCCGGTGAGGATGTCGTGGCGGTTGGGGGTATCGCCCCGGCCATTGATCACCTCGCCCGTTTCGCTGAGCGAGGTTTCCTTGCCCAGGTTGTTATCCTCGCTGTGTAGTTGATCGAGGTTTTCCGCGACCACCACGCCTTTGGCATTCATCCAGGGCCCGGTGCCGATACGGTCGCGGGCGTTTTGGGTGCTGTCGGACAGATAGGCAGCCCAGGTTTTGCCGGTGACGCCTGCGGCCTCGGCCAGGCTGCTGCAATGTGCGTCGGCGCCTGTCAGACCACCCAGATCACCGCCGTTACCAGGGTTTTGACTGGTGATGAAGAAACTCATGTTCGCGTCTTGAGCGGGGGCAAGGCTCACGGTTCCCAAGGCTAGGACAGCGGCGACGGTCAGATGCTTGATCATGATTTGGGTCCTTTGACAATAACGTTAACGTTATCATAGCCCGTCCCAAATGGATCCATGTTCACGAAAATGTTCAATGGGCCGTAACAAGCGGAAACCCCCGCCGAGGCGGGGGCTTCCGGTCGCAAGCATTCGAATGGCCGTTTGGGCCTATTCCATTGGTTCAAAGAAACCGTCAGGCAGCAATCGGGTCATGAAGATCGTATCGATGCCTTGGTTGTCGCCACGGCCAAAGTCCAACTCGACCCCGCCGAAATCCAAGCGATCGATGCTTTCAATGGCAGCCAGGAACCCCTCGCGGGTCAGATCTTGGCCGGCGCGGTCCAGTGCTTCGATGGCCAGGCGGCCAACCAAATAACCTTCGAGGGTCACGAAGCCGACGCTGCCTTCGCCATTGGCTTTAAGGGCCGCTTGGTATTCAGCGACAATGGGAAGGGATTTGTCCCACGGAAAGGGGACGACCTGGCTGATGATAACACCCGCGCCTTCGGGCCAAAGTTCGTCCGCCAGCGCTTGCGAGCCGACGAAGGAAATGGTGACGAACTCGGGCGTGAACTCGAACTCGCGCGAGAGTTTGATGAACTCACCCACGGGTTTATAGGCGCCGACCATCACCACTGCATCGGGGTCGGCCTCGCGGATCGCGAAGAGCGCGTCTTTGACGTTGGTCGTGTTGCGGGTATAGGTGCCCTCGGCCACCAGCGACATCCCACGGGCGTCCAGCGCTTTGTTCACACCACTCAGACCCGCGCGGCCAAAGCTGTCGTCTTGATACAGGATCGCGATTTTGGTCAGGCCAAGCGTGTCGACCAGATGATCGACCCAAGCCTGGGTCTCGGCGTCATAGCTGCCGCGAACATTGTAGACGTTGTCCAGATCCGGATTGCGCAGAAAGCCCGCGCCGGTGAAAGGGCCGATCAGGGGGAAATCATTTTCCGTCGCAATCGGCTGCAGCGCTACATTGGTCGGCGTGCCGACCGAGCCGATCAGACCGAAGTATTTGTCCTCGGAAATCACGTCGTTGATATGGGCGATCGAGCGATCGGGCTCGTAGCCATCATCACGGCTTTCCAAGGTCAGCTTGCGGCCATGGACACCGCCGGCGGCATTGGCTTCGGCAAAGGCCGCCAACAGGCCCTGTCGCATGCCGATGCCCAATTGCGCGGCGGGGCCGTCAAGGGCGGCGATTTGGGCGAACATCACTTCATTGTCCGCGACGCCGGTTTCAGCGGTGGCCGTGAAGGGCAGCAGGGAAAGGGCCGTTGCTGCAAGAATTTGCGGTAGATAACGCATCATTGTCTCCGAAAGAAAGGGAACCAGGGGCTGCGTCCGGCCGCTTGGCCGGGCGCAGGTTAAGGTCGGGACTTACGTCGATTTGCGGATCCAAACCTCGACCCGGCGGTTGATGCGTTTGCCGTCAAGGGTTTCGTTGCAGGCCGAGGGCGCCATTTCACCATAGCCTTTGGTGAGCACGTTGATGCCCTGCAATTCGGAGCTGGCCAGGCTGTCGATCGCGTCGGCGACCTGCTGTGCACGGACCAAAGACAGGGTGCGGTTGGCTTCGAACGCGCCATCGCCATCGGTAAAACCGACCAGCGCGATTTCGGACCCTTCGGGCTGCTCGGCAAGGTAGTCGATCAGGCGGTCAAGATCGGCCAGGCCTTTGGCATCCAACCGGGTCGAGCCAGGCGCGAAGCGGAAGGTGGTCGACAGGCGGTCCCATTGGAACATATCGACCAGCAGGTCACGCATCAGCGACAACTCGAATGGATCGATGGTGTTCTCGATCAGCGCGCGCATCCGGCCATCGATTGCGTCCTGCTCGCGCCGTGCGATGCTGAGGTCGACAAAACCAGCCTTGGCGATGACGCTGTCGGCTGCGTTTGAGGTGGTGAACCGAACGAACTCGCTGGCCTCGGCCGTCATGTTGTCGGCGCGGTTGTACAGATACAAGCGACGATCGAGGGGGTATTCTTCGGCCTTCGAGGCAAATAGGCCAGGGCGCGATGTGATACCACACTCCCCAACGATGGGCAGTGCCTTGGTCCCACGAACAAAACCGGCACCGACATAGCCAATGCCGAAACGGTCGCGCAAGACAGCGTCGTTCATAGCCTCGGCGCTGTCGACCGTTTCGACGATCGATGCGACGCGATTGTTGGTTTCCGAGAAAATCCGTTGATCAAAGGTTGAACGTGTTCCGTCCTCCTCACCCAGGGCAAAGACTTTGATGGGTTGGTTGGGACCACCCAGTTCAGACCAATTGGTGATTCGGCCGCTATAAATGCCGTCCAATTGGGCCAAGCTGACACCTTCGACCGGGTTTTCGGCATGGACAACCACCGAAAGGCTGTCAACCGCAACGATATGTTCCTGGCCATCGCTGATCATATTGCCCGCGCCAACGTCCCGCAGACTGCGTGCTTCGGCCGGGCGAATGCGGCGCGAGGCCATCGCAATATGGTTCGTGCGGCTTTGTAGATCTTCGAAGCCGCGGCTGGTGGATGTCGAGGCAACGCTGAATTCACCGATCTCGTCCCCAAAGCCCGCGTCGCCGGTCAGCTTAACCTTGGTAAGACCCGCGTCCGCTTCATCAAACTCGGCGACGCCGTTTTTGACATCAGCAAAGCCCGACAGAAGCAGCGGCATCAGGCTGAGGCCCATCGTGTCAGACCCAACAATCGAGATGCCGTAGCCCTCCATAACAGGGCAACCGTCCCCTTCGCAGTCGACAGAGGCGCGGGCGATCTTAAATTCGCCCAGGGTGCTGCGGATCGTCAGCGTTTCATCGTCATAGGCGACTAACTCACCTGAAATGGTGAGTGTCCCATCGGTTGTCTTTACGATAACTTCCGAACTTTGCGCATAGGCGCCGGTGGCCGCCGCAAAGACAAGGGCGGCAGCTGCCGTGGATTTAAGTGAATGCATTACCAAGGACATGTTGTTCCCCTGAATTGGTGAGACTGAGATGTACGGGCAAAATCGTAAAGGGCGAGAACAAGCTCTCGGGTACACTGATGACCGTGAACAAATCCGGATAGTTTGTCGGCAGTATGTCTGAAATCGGACATATTCGGATAAGTCGGAGTATCGTCCGAAATGCTATTCATTTACAAAGTGTTAACGTGACGTTGTCGTGATGTGATGGCGGGCTTTCTTCAGCGCCTGGATGCGCAAGAATCGGCCTCGGACACACTTTGTGGCCAGCATAGGACCACCCAGAGCAACAGATTCGCCGCCGTTCAAAGGATTAAGCGGATGGGTTCTTGTCCCAAAAGGGCGCCGCTATGCCTGTCAACGATCCGTCCACGCGGCCTAAGTCTTACGACGAAGCATCCGGCGCACACGCTCATGCGCTGTGACCGCGTCGGACAGGGCCGCGAGCGCATCCTCGGGCGCCAGGTCCTGCAGAAAAGCGCCAAAGCCCTCAGGGATATGCACGGAAGAGAAAAGGCCTGGGTCCTTGATCTCGGCAGGCAAGGCTGCGGTGACTTGGGTGGCAATGTCCAGCCGCCCCGTCAAAACATCTGCCAAGGACAATCCAAGGACAACGGCATTGTTGTGGGTCGAGGCCATCGCCTCGCGGGCCTGCCGGGCCTTGCGCCGCGCGGCCGCCAAATGGCTGGCCGCATGAGCGGGGTCCCCATTCGCAATCCGAAAAAGCCGCAGCAACCAGATATCCTCAAGCCAAATGATCCGGGCATTCGGATCCTGCCGCAAGAAGGTATCAACAGGGTTGTTATCGCCAAAATCATGGGCAAAGCACTGCAGCTTCCTGCGTTCAACCCAGATTGCTTTAGACAAGAAATGTATCGGGCCATAGTCCCGTATCGCCGGGTTGGCGGGCAGGTTTCCGGTGGTCTGATCCACCCCCCCAGCGAATTCGACGCGAGCCGGGTGGAACAAGCGACCATGCGCGATCACCCCAGGTTTTGCGTTCAGGTCGTCCGTCAGGTTGGGTAGAACCTCAGCCAGCCCGTCAAACACCACGTAGTCGCGCGCCGTATCCAACGCACGCTTCCGATAACGCCCGGGGTGTCGCGCATGCGAGACTAGCCCTTTACGCCCCTTAACGTGCCGCAGCTTCGCCTCTTCAAACCTTTGGTTCAGCGGGCCATCGCTGCTGTACCGTGGCATATGCGCCGCAAGGTTTGGGTCCAGGAAAGTGTCATAAAGCTTTTGCGCACCACGCCAAATCTTGCGCGCGAAAAACCCATCCGCATGCTTCAAAAGCTCAGCGTGATCATCGTAGAAAACATAAGGTTTGCCTTGGGGGTCAAACCGCACATAGTGCAGCGGCGCGCTGGTGATCCGTTGAGAATAATGCGCGGCCAGGGTTTGAAAAAAGGACTCGTCCGGGATCCATGTGGTTTTGAAGTAGCGACAATAGGCGGGCAATTTCGGATCACCCAGGATCAGATCCAACGTCCGGCGGCTCAAACACCACCATTGGGAGCCGATATGCGGGACCAACTCCGAAGGCAGTTTTCGGCGTACCCGCAGCAAGCGTTGCAATCGAACATTGCGGTCGAAAAGCCAACGCCGCCGCCGCCAAGAGAGGGGGTGGTAGAGGGTGAAACGCTCGACCGACAGCCCATCGACAACCCAGCTGTCCTCGGTAACCGAAACCGCTTCGATGAAATCAACATCGCGGTGCCGCTCAAGATGGTCAAACAGGGCCGGGATTGGCTTAATCGGCAGGCACGCGCCGGACAATTGGCACACATGAGTGATCCCGGGCCAACGGTCGAACAGCAGACCCAGACAGTCCAAACTGGCCTCAACCAGCGAGAACATCCCCCAATCGCATCGGCGGCGCGGGGCCCAAACAATGTTGGGCTGTCCGCCCACCAAAGCCATGAGGTCGGCCATTTGTGTGTCGGTGGTCCGGGCGTCGACGTGGATGGCGACATAGCACCCCTGTTGCGCCATATGCTGCGCAAGTTGTGCGGTGCGGCGCGGCTGCTCGTGGGCCAAAAGGACGACACCAATCATGCCCAACTCCCGGTCGAGAGCAGCCCCAACGCGTCCAACTGCTGCCAGCCTTCGTATCGGGTCGAGCAGGGGGTCCACATGTTCAGCCCTTGCGAGAGTTTCTCGCTATACACCCGGTACTCGCGACTTGCCGCGTAATGCTGGCCGCGTTGCAACTCTTCCTCAGCCTTGTTGGCGAAGGCATCTATGAACTTCGCATGCATCAACACACCGCATAGCCGCTCACCCCCACTTTCTTTGTAAACCTGATTAAGACCACGCGGCATCAGGGTATGCGTTGAGCTGCGATAAACGGCCCCAAACCGCCAACGCACAAGGGGGACCTTGTTAAGTGCTGGCGCCAATTCGGGCTTGTCGGGGAAGAACATGCGCTGCCGCGGGCCGCCTTGGACCCACAAATTGCGGTAGCGGCCATCGCGATTAAATGTGTAATTCGCCGCGTCGAACCAGCTCAAAATCTCGAAGGGGTCCTGCCCTTGGGTGTATCGGGTTTGGCCCACATCATCCTTGGCGTACATATCCAACAGGACTGTGCCAAAGCTGCGTTGGCGACACGAATCCAGCCAATCCGTTAACGCATTTAAAGGGCGCGTTTCCCAATAGGGATAGACCAGAAATTCATCGACATCGACAACCAGGGCCCAGTGATTATGTGCGTAGCGGTTCAGAAGGGCGTTCAACCAATCCATCCCAAACTTCGCGCGCTTATAGCTGTGATCGGTGCGCCACAGGCTGACGTCCGGCTGCTCTGCCAGATAGTCAGTGCCCCCATCGGTCGAGCCATTGTCGACGATCAGGAAATGCCCCACTCCCAACCGCCGATAGTAGTCCAAGAAATACGGCAGTCGGATCTGTTCGTTGCGCAGGGTGGCAAACAACAGCACGTCGTTCTTTCGGATCTGTTTGGTGCGATGCCGCAACGGCTTCAACTCAAAATAACGCCGCGCGGCGCGTGTCAGCAGTCGCTGCCGCTCGATGCGCAGCTGTGCCCGAACAAACTGCCGCCTCAGGCCCATGGCGCTTTACCGCGCTGTTTTGGCATCGGTGCCATCCAGCTGATCAAATACTTTATCAAAATGTGCCTGCCACGTTGGCATTTGAACCTGTACCGTGGCCCCCGTTTTGTTCTGAGTGACCTGTTGCGCGACGGACGCTATCGCAGATTTCCAAGCGGGTCCATCCAACGGATCCAGATAGGTTGGACCCGTGGCCGCAATCTCGCGGTAAACCGGCAGATCCGCGCAAATCGCTGGTACACCCATTTGCAGTGCTTCCGCCAGGGGATAGCCGAACCCCTCGACGAATGATGGGAATAGCAGGGCTGTCGCACCGCCCAGGCGTTGGGCAAGCTCCGCATCGCTTAGGAAGCCATGTTCGAACACGCAACGGCCCATGAAGGGCGCACGGTCCAAGATATCCAGAATATTCTCATTCTCCCACCCGCGGCGGCCGATGATATGCAACTGCGGAATTCGATCCGCGGGCAAGGTATCGTGAAACTGCCGCCAAATGGATAGCAACAGCAGATGGTTTTTGCGCGGCTCAATGGTACCAAGCGCCACAAAATAAGGCGGTTGAGCTGGTGCCACGGCAGTCGCCTGAAGCGGCTCCACCCCCAGCAGGGCCGTCACGCCCGCAGGTGCCAAACCCCATGTCTGAAGCCAATGCGCGCAGCGCTGGGCGGTATACTGCGAGTTGTAAATGAGCAGGTCCGCCCCTTGCGCGACCCCTTTCAACAACGCCTCGAACCGTGCCGGTGTTTCGGGGCGCGAGAACTCGGGGTAGTCCAGCGGGATGACATCATGGATCAAAACGGCGATTTTGCCGGCACCGCCCGCGCGAACAGCCGCCAAATGCGGTTGGTCCAAATGCGTATGCCCGACGTTGACATAGTGAAAGCCCGGGGTGATGTGCCGCCGTAAACACTCGGCGGTCTTCGACCGCCATGTCCAGGTCAGCGCATGCCGCCGCATCGCAGCTTCGGCCCGCCGCTTGTGGGGCGATTGCTGTCGGGCGGCATGACCCCAAAGGTCGGGCCCGGGCAGCGCGTCCGCCTGGGCCAATATGGCTGTCATCCCAGCCTTGTCCAACAAAGCCACACCGCCCATCACGCGGGACAGAAAATAAACCGGCCGGTCCAGTGTCATCAGATGACGGATATAGGCCCGTTCGACCCGATCAACACCACTGTCCCCGCCCGCACCAAGGCGCGAGACGGTGCGGCTGATATCCAGCAAGAGATCAGGCAAAAGCCCCGTCAAGATCTTGCGCGCCTGCCCGTAATCACGCGGTATAACCTGGCATCTGATGCCAGCCCCAAGCGTCTGAGATCATTTGCTCAAGAGTCGAGCGGTCCGGCTGCCACCCCAGGATATCCGCCGCCCGGCGACTGCCCGAAACCAAGGCTGTGCAATCGCCTGGCCGCCGGGCGCCCTCGACCACCGGCACGGGACTTTCGGTTACCTGCCCCACGGCATCGATCACCTCGCGCACCGAGAATCCGCGCCCCGTGCCCAGGTTGAACACCGTCTCAGTGCCGCCGCCCAGCAGATACTCCAAGCCCTTGATATGTGCGTCGACTAGATCGAAGACATGCACGTAGTCACGGATACAGGTGCCGTCAGGTGTCGCATAGTCGGTGCCAAAGATCGTCAGCGCGTCGCGCCTGCCGCGCACGGCGTCCAAGGCGATGGGAATCAAATGCGTCTCGGGGCGATGAAACTCGCCCACTTGCCGATCCGGATCGGCGCCCGCGACGTTAAAATAGCGAAACGAGACATGGCGCATACCGCTGTGACGGCCATAGTCGCGCAGCATATCCTCGACCGCACGTTTGGACCCGCCGTAAGCATTGATCGGCTGCTGTGCGCAGCCCTCGTCCAGCATGACGCCGTCCTGCTCGCCATAGGTGGCACAGGTGGACGAGAACACGAACGCTTGGACCCCTGCGGCGGTCGCGGCATCCAACAATGTCATCGAACCAGCGGCGTTGTTGCGCCAATACAGTGCCGGGTCGCGCATGGATTGGCCAACGTCCGAAAGGGCGGCAAAATGCATCACCGCATCGGGCTTATGCTGGGCAAAGACCTGATCCAAGCGATCACGGTCCTGCAGGTCGCCTTGTTCCAAAGGCCCAAATTTCACTGCCTGCGACCAGCCCGTCACCAAGCTGTCATAGGTGATCGGCTCGTACCCGGCAGCGGCCAGCTGTTTGCAGGCGTGACTGCCGATATAGCCTGCGCCGCCCGTTACCAACACCTTGCGCATTTGTCCGCCCCTTACCGCATCACACCCGTGCCGCCGGGGTTACTCCGCTGCGTGGGGTTGGGCAACCAGGTCGTTGAGATAGATTTGGAATTCGTCGCGTAATTCGTCATGTTGTAGACCAAAGGCCACGGTGGCTTGCAAGAACCCAGCTTTCGAGCCGCAATCGTAGCGCTGCCCTGAGAAGCGGAACCCATGCACGTCGTTGTTGGCCTCGATCTCTTGCGCGATGGCGTCGGTCAGCTGGATCTCGCCCCCTGCGCCAAGGGTCATGCGGTTCAAGTTGCGCAGGACCTGCGGTGTGAGGATATAGCGACCAATAACAGCCAGGTTCGAGGGCGCGGTGCCCGGTGCCGGCTTTTCCACCATCCCCTTCACATCGACCACGCGACCGCTGCCGCCGCTGACGTCCAACACGCCGTACGACGAGGTTCGCTCGGGCGCCACCTCCATCGCGGCGACCATATTGCCGCCGGTCTTCTCATAGGCTTCGACCATCTGCGCCAGACAGGAGTGATCCGCTTGGATCACGTCGTCGGGTAGCAGAACGGCAAACGGCTCGTTGCCAATCAGCCGCCGCGCGCACCAAACGGCGTGGCCCAAGCCCAGCGCCTCGTGTTGGCGCACATAGGCAATCGCGCCACTGTCCATATTGGTGGGCTCCAACCGCTCTAGAAGAGCGGTTTTGTTCTTTTGTCGCAGACTTGCCTCAAGCTCGGGCGCGCGGTCGAAGTAATCTTCGAGGGCGGATTTCCCGCGCGACGTGACAAATATGAATTCGGTGATACCAGCGGCGCGCGCCTCGTCGATCGCATATTGGATCAAGGGTCGGTCAACTAAGGTCAGGATCTCTTTGGGGATCGATTTGGTTGCCGGAAGAAACCGTGTGCCCATCCCTGCTACGGGAAAGACCGCCTTGCGCACCTTGCGTGGCATACTTCGATACTCCTGTTTTCACCCGTCGGACGTCGTTCTCGACTGACAGCGCCCAAGGTCTTCTAGCGGCGAACCTGTCGCGCGTTAACACAAACTAACGTATTTGGCGGCGTTCTTAGCAGCCTTGTTGGCATAAGGTTAAGCGCATTAAGCGAAAAACTGCCGTAATTATCACTTAAGTTGACGGCAAGTAACGAAAGATTTCGGCCTGTTTCACAATATCAAGCCGCGTTGGGTTTGAATCCGGCGTAATTCGTCTTTGATTCGACGCGAAGTTCGCGCGAAACGCCGGGGTCCAGCGCGGTCCGATCTTCCCAGCAAGCCGAAGCGATGCAGGAAATACCCTTGCGGCTGGAACCCCACAACCAGGGCGCGATGCGTGGGCTCGGGGCGCAGAACAGTCACCTCTGTCCCGGTCTTTGCCGTGGCGGCGGCTTCGGCCAATGCCGCAGTGGGGCTCAGGCCGTCCGCTAAAATCATCTGCCGCTGGCCATTGGCGGGGCGCGGTGTGGCGACAAAGGGACCAGGATCCGCCGCGAACACCGAAAGCTGCTGTTTCCGTTCGGCCCCTTGCCGAAATCCGTCCTCCAACGTGCCCAACAGCATCCGCAGCGCCGGACCATCCAACAATCCTAGACCGTGATGTTGCAGAAGACGTTTCCGCTGCTCGGCCCGGAACGCGTCTAAGCGCGCCGCGATTTGCGCCTCGGTGGCATGCTGAGCCAGAAAGTGCGCCAGGCTCGCGCCGATTTCAAACAGGCTGGTGGGCACGCGGCGGGCGGTGCGATGCGGACCCTTGGCAAACCCATGCAGCACCTCGGCCCCCGGCACGATCGCCGCCGACCAACCGTCTTGCGCCAGGCGCAGGTTCACATCAGCCTCGTCCAGAAAGAAGCGATAGGCGCCATCAAACCCGCCGATGCCGGAAAGGGCATCGCGACGAAAGGCACAGTTGGTGCCGACGGTTTTAGGGAAGCGGTCAGGACGCGGGGCAAAGACCGTCGGCCGGTCGCTTGGCACCTCGATTTTGTAGTCCGCGCCTGTCCGGTCGAACTCGACCGCCTTCCATTGATAGCTCACCCCATTGCGGCCTCGGGTGAAACCGCCCGCGGCCCCTACATCATCCCGCGCAAATGGCTCCACCAGGGCCGCGAGCCAGCCGAATTCGGGCACGGCATCATCGTCGCAAAAGGCCACCAAGGACCCACGCGCTGCCGCTAGTCCCAGGTTCCGCGCAACCGAGATATTGCGGTCCGCAAAATCGATCCAGCGAACCTCAAGGCGGCTGGCAGGCCGTGTTGCCGGCTCCAAATCGCTCACGACGATCACTTCGAAATGCGCATAACGCTGATATTCCAGCGCTTTAAGCGTCAACGCCAGCGCGTCCGGCCGGGCGTTGCTGACAATAATAAGGCTGACAGAGGGTCCTTCGGTCAATCGATGCCCAGTGTTTTGAGAATGGCTTCGATCCGCGGCACGTCGACGGGGTTGTTCAACTCCCAAAAAGCGCGGCCTTGGCCGTCAACCGGAACACAGGTGACGGGTGTGCCGCGCTCCATAAAGCGTAACTGCTCCAACCCCTCCCACTGCTCTAACGCGCCTTCGTCCCAACCCGCGTAAGCCCTGAGCGCGGCGGGCCGATATGCATAGACACCAACGTGATGGAACACGGGGATCTCCTCGCCCGGGGCAAGGTCGCGCCCGGTATAGGGGATCACCTCTTTCGAGAAATAGAGCGCGCGCTGCTGCTGGTCGAACACAGCCGTGGTGCCGCCCACATGCCCTGCGGCACGGTCTTGCTTGAAACGCGCCAGGGCGTCAGCCTCGAGCCTTAGCACTGGTGTGGCGACCTGGACCCGATGGTCGCGCATCGCCTCGGCCAACGCGGTCACAAACCACGGCGGGGTCAGGGGCGCATCGCCTTGCAGGTTCACGACCACCGCATCGTCGTCCAGGCCCAATGGGTCAAGGGCCGCCGCGCACCGCTCGGTCCCGTTGCGACAGGTGGTGGGCGTCATCACCACCTCGGCCCCGAAGCCGCGCGCGTGATCCGCGATCCGGTCGTCATCTGTCGCCACCACGACCCGGTCCGCGTCCGGCACGGCCACGGCCGCATCCCAGGCACGACGGATCAGACTGCGCGCCTGCCCACTGGCCCCAACCAGGTCGGCTAGGGGCTTGCCTGGATAGCGGCTCGAGGCATAGCGCGTGGGAATGACAATCGTCAGGCTCATCCGGCCGCCTTCAAAGTGACGCCAGGTGCGTAGGCGATAAAGAACGGGTTCTCGTAGCCTGATTTGCCATAGGTGAGCGCTGTGTGGTCATCAAAACGCACCACTTTTCCGCCAGCCCCCGCCAGAACCGCATGCCCTGCCGCGGTGTCCCATTCCATCGTACGGCCCAAGCGCGGGTACAAGTCCGCCTCGCCCGCAGCCACCAAACAGAACTTCAGCGACGATCCGGCCGAGGTGCTGTCCGCAACACTATATTGGTTGATATAGGCGTCAGTGGCCGCGTCGCGGTGCGACTTCGAGGCAACGACAATCAGGGCCGCTTCGTCCGGAGTGCGTACCTTCAGCGGCGTCACCGGACCCGGTGCCGTTTTGTCGAAATCGCCCGTTTCCTCGACCGTCTGGCCCGACGCGTCGGTGTAGAAAAGCCGCCCCTTCGCAGGCGCATAGACCACGCCGCGCACCGGCACGCCCCCTTCGACCAGCGCGATGTTCACGGTGAAATCGCCGCGTCGCTGCACAAACTCTTTGGTCCCATCCAAGGGATCGACGATCAGAAAGCGATCCGCGGCCAGGCTGTGACTGTCGGCCTGCTCCTCGGTGATCAGGGTCACCTCCGGGAAGGCCGCGCGTAATCCGGCCGAGATCAGCGCATCCGCCGCCTCGTCCGCCGCCGTGACCGGGCTGTCATCGGATTTGGAGCGCACGTCGAAGTCATCGGCGTTGTAAATCTCCATAATCCGGTCGCCTGCATCCAAAGCCAAACGGCGCAATGTGGCGGTCAAAACTTGCATATCCATTCTTTGGTCATCCTTTTACGGTCACGTTTGACGTGGCTTACCTGGTCCGGGGGCCAATTGCAGCTTTGGCGGGATCGAGGTAAAGTCCTTTGCGCGCACCGTCCAGTGGGAATGAGAGGCCATATGTCCAAAGACCTGGAACGCAAACGCCCCAGTTTGTTGATCGAAGGCATCAATTTTCTCGACCTCGTCTACCATAGTATGGTGCGCGAGGTGCGTTTGATCAGCGGCACATCGGGGTTGGGCCTGTTGCTGGCGGTGTTCAAAACGCTGACGATGGTGGCGGCTTTCTATGCGATGTTCGCGGTTATCGGCCTGCGTGGATCCGTTATTCGCGGTGATATGGTGCTGTTTCTGATCAGCGGTATCTTGCTGTTTTTAGTACATAATGCAGCAATTGGGAAAACCCTTCAGGCCGGATCGTCGACATCGCCGATCATGCAGCATGCGCCGATGACACCAGCGCTGATGATCCTGGCCAAGACAATGGCGGACTTCTACATGTTCGTTTTGTCGACTCTGATCATCGTGGCGGGGTTGTTTGTCTTCAAAGACAACCTCGAGATCTATGATCCCATCGGCCTTATCTTGCCGTTCATTCTGGCCTGGGCCAGCGGTGTCGCGATTGGCTTGTTGTTCCTGATGATCAAGCCGCTGATGCCAAACCTGCTTGAAGCGATCAGCAAGTTTTATATGCGCGCCAATATGGTCACCAGCGGCAAGTTCTTCGTGGCCAATATGCTGCCGCTGTCAGTGCTGCCGTTTTTTGCCTGGAACCCACTGTTTCACACGATCGACCAAGCTCGTGGCGCGATGTTTGTGAATTATGTCCCCAACAAAACCTCGATTGAGTATCCGATTTATTTTGTCCTGATCGGTGTCCTCGTGGGGATGATGGGCGAGTTTTGGATCCGCAAAACCGTCAGCAAATCAAAGGCCGCCACGCAATAGACATACCCGGCGGCGCGACGGTCTTAGCCCTTGGGCCAATACCGCCGGTTGGTCTGCGGTGCGAGTTGCAGCCGTCCGTCAACACCGCGGATGTCCGCCGGTTTCGGCGCGCGGTGCGCAAAGTCGGTCTTTTCAGACGCCGCTGCCCAAACAGCCACCTGCGCACGCGTCGCAGGCTGCCCATTGGCCAAGCCATCGACAAGGGCACGGGCCACTTGCGGTGCGGAAACAGAGGTGCCGTCCAACGCCACCCGCGACCCACTGTAAACCCCGTTCGAGATCACGCCCCAATGCACCCGGCTGTCGTCAGACACCGCAAGCGCATCCGGTCCCACGCGCTTGGGCGTGTTGGTCAGCCCACCCGCGGAATACCTTGCTGCCTCGCCCGAACGAGCCATATAGCCGGCAACCACGACCGGCGCGGCACCGGTTGCCAGAACGTTCTGCAGGCCCTGGCGCGTGATGGGGCAATCGCTGTTGTCGTCGTCAATTGGCAGACCGGTTGGTGTATGCCGCTTGTATCGCGCGTCCTCGAACCGCGATTGCCGTGCATCCGTGTCAAAGCCCGGCAACTCGTCATCCCGTAAAACCCAGGCATCGACATGCTCCCCTTCCGATAGGCCCGCGTTTTTCAAGGTGATGGACCAAGTACCGGCTGGCGCCAGGCCGCGGATTTTACCGGGCTTGGCGGTCGGGTTGATCGCGATGGTGAACCTACCCCGGTTGGTTGGGGCACCGTAGTATTTGTAGCTTAGCTTGGCGATGACCTTGCCATCTTTTACCCACTGCGTCGCGTGGCAGTTATCCTCGGCCAGAAAGCCACTTTGCCAGCCGCGACCGGGTGCGCCCAGAGCGACCTCAAGACGCTTTTCGGGCGGCCCTGATGGCGTCCAAATCTCAACAAAGCTGGCGGTTTGGTCATCGGGCTGGACACGCCAGTTCAACACCTCGGTCTTGTCGGGCCCTTTGAAGTCCCGCTCCACGGTTACCTTGGCGTGGCCCTGCGACAGTCGCGCATTGCCCGACGGCAAAACAATCGCCGTGCTTCCTGGGTGACCCGCGTTGCGCGCCGCCAAAAACGCATCCATCCGCTGTTCCAGGAACGAGGTTCCGTCCAGTGGCCCGCCCGTCCCACCAAAGCTGAAGTTGATGACCACAGGCAACTGCCCACAGTTCATCCGTTTGGCAAGCCGATCCGCCCGATCCGCGATATAGTCCAGCGCAGACAACAGATAGGGCGCCAGGCTGTTGCCCGAGGTGTCGGCGACCACCTTGTTTGGCAACTGAACAGCGATCACGGGCCGATCGACTCGGTTTTCGGCCATGGGGTATCCAGCCGCGAGGCCCACCACATGAGCGCCATGCGTCACCTGACGGCCCAAAGGGTGCCGGTTGCGTTTGCTAAAATCCGCCAGGCCCATTTTGCGATAGGCCGCCATCTCGTCCAAATAAGGCCCGTTGGTGGAATAGGCATCGATCAGATCGTCGAGGTCGCTGGCCTCGAACTCGCGCCCATGCGGAACGAAACTGGGATCGTTCTGCCGCGCACGGCCGTTTTGAAGCCAAGCGTATTGCACCCGGCTGCGCCCCTGCGCGTCGCGCAAACAGGCATTCAGCAACGGGATGCCGGTATCGATAATGGCGGTGATCACCACGCCCGGCGCGGGGGGGACGTCGTCCAGCGTGACCTGCGCGCGGGGTGTCTCGGCCGCGCGGGCATCTTTGGCCAGGTTTGGGCCGTCGATCACATAAAAGATGTCGTTGCATGGATGCGTGGCCGATGTCGCGCTGGTGCCAGCTTGCAGCAAATCCAGCACAGTATGATTGACCAGCACGGTAAAGAATTCATCCCCGCGTTGCCCCTTGGCCCGCGAGGCACGACCCGGTCCGCTGCCGTCACTTGCGCCTTTGAGGTAAATCCCGGGCACAATCACAACGGGCGCTGGTAGGGGGTTGTCGGCACGAGTGGCGTTCACCTCGGTCGCGAACACCGCAAGCCGATCACTGAGCCCGACAATATCGCCGCTCTTCAACCCCACAGTGATTGGAAAAAGCGCGTTTGGATCCACGTCCTCAAGATCGGCCACCAAGAACCAATCTGTTAGCGGGTCCAGGTTCTCGGCAATGCGCGCGGGCCCCCAGCCGTCTCCCTCAGCTTCGTTCACCATAGTCCATCCTCCCTACCACAGTACCGTCTGGACTCACGCCCACTCTTTAACGGCCTTGTTCCACAGGAAGTTCAGGATCGGGGATTGGTCCGCCGGATCGATGGTCTCGCTACCCAGCTTGGTATGGGCCAGCGACGCCTCTTGTCGGCTTTTGGGGATGTTATACATCTTTTCGGGCTCGAAATCGCCGCTGAACTCCGCGCCATCGAATGACCACGCGCTGTAAGTACTGGCCCCGTTAGCACGTGCGACCAAATAGTCGCCCAAGGTGATCCCCAAACAGGCCCCCGCAGCGCTGTCCACTGGGAAGTGCACGCCCGCCACAGTTCGGTTCACGGCGATCCGCGCCGCCAGGCGGAAGAACTGCGCCCGCCAGCTTTCTTCATTGTAGACCGGGTTGCCCGAGGCTTCGAGTACACGGGTAAGAACAGTCGCCACGATATGTGCCTCGGTCGCATGGCCGGATGGCAGGGAGCCGTGCAGCGGGTTCGAAATGATGCTCTGGATCTGCGCGGAATACTCAACCGGACGTTTGGCAGCCAGCGCGTGTTTCAGCCGCATCTCGGCGAAATGCGCCAGCCGCAGCGACGCCAGTACCAATTCATAGGTGTATTTGGTCCGTGAAGCATTCAGATAAGCAATCGAGCCGAAGAACGCGGTGGGCAGATCCAATTGCGTCTCAATCTCGAGCGCGCGATCTGGGCGCAGATCCGAATATTGCTCGATGAACCGGGTTTGCTCAAGGAAGGTTTTTTTGTCCGGACGACTCATATTGAGCAACGCTTTATAGCTGGTCGCGGGCACCCCACCGCCATTATCATCTGCCTCGAGGTGCCACAGGCGCGCGGTTTCGCCATCCATCGTGAACCCGAGGCGCGAAATCATCTCGAATTGATACAGACTCTCGCGAACCTCGGCCGACCAAAGGTGCAGGTTGTCAGTATCATTCAGATTGAGCGGGTCTGGCGCCTGTGTCGGCATCTGCCAGGCGCCAACGATACCATCACGGGTAGTGATTAATGCTGGGGGAACAAACGGCGCTTGCGGCAAGCCCCCGTAGCCTGCATACCCCGCGTATCCAGCGTAACCGGCATACCCGGCGTATCCAGCGTAGCCCGCATATCCTGCATAGCCCGCTTCGGCACCCAACTTAACCATTCCTTAATCCCCTCAACCAGTAGCAAATTATTCAGACGCTTCAGTCCGGAGCACCAGCCTCAGACAAAATTTTAGCTATTGTCTTCCCCATCTCATACCCAGCAGCCGGGTTTGAAGCCTGCCACTTTGATACGGTGAATGATGGCTCGAGAGCTGTGAGTTTACTCACAGTTTCTCGGGCGCTGACCCTATTGCCCACCTGCCATTGCGCTATAGCGAGCGTCCGCAAAGTAGAGGTATGTGTAGAATTTGAGCGTAAGGAACGCTCAGCGTAAAGCAGAGCCTTCTCTGGCTGATGCGCCGAAATATGTGCGACCGCCGTCAAACAATCAAAGAAGTACTTTTGCGGGTCATACGGCGATTGCGCCTGGGCTCGCAGTGCCAATTCGACAGCTTGCTCGCCCTCATCTCGGAAGGCATGCATTGTCCCTTTAAGCAGATTCGCCTGAGCGTTATTCGGGTTGTGATATAAGGCCTTGGTATACTGCCCGTCCGCTCCTTCAAAATCCTTCCCCAAATTCGTTTGAATCAACCCATCAATCGTAAGAGCCTGCTCGCAGTCAGGGTTGAGGTCCAACGCACGCGCGGTGCTGTTTTCAGCCAATTGATGTTCCCGCGCCACATCATCTGCCCAGCCCTGCTGCACTTTCAATACGTGCCAATTCCCCAACCAGGCCAGTGGAACCGAGTGGCGGGGGTTCCGCTCGATCACTGTGTCTAGCATTTTCTGGGCTTTGGAGAACTCCGACAGCGACAGCCGGTACATCGCGTTCACCGCCGACAGCATCAGCGTATAGCTTTCCAGCGTGCGCACCGGCAGACTGCTGGCGCGATGCAACTCGCGGTTCAGGATAGTCCGGCCGACCGCCTCGGCGATACGGGCAATCATCTGTTGGTCGCCGATCAGGATATGCCCGATCTTCTCCTCGAACCGGTCCGACCAGATGACCTGTTTGCTGCGCACCTCGGTCAGGTCCAGGGTCAGCGCCAGTTTATCGCCATTCTCGACCGCCCGTCCGGTGATGATATGGCTGGCGCCCAGCAAGTCCCCCAGTTCCTCAAGCGAATGATCGCCCCGCGCGAAAGGGGCGGTGGACAAGCGCGAGATGACGTTCAGATGCGGCGATTGCCCGAAGGCGCGGATCATCTCCTCGGCCAGGATCTGGCCAACCGCTGCGCGGTTGTCGCTGCTATAGGTGGCGAAGGGGATAACCGCGATGGTCGGCAGCAGGGATTCCGCCGGCAGCGGCATCTGCGTTCGCAGACTGCCATGCCCGACCGGTGCCAGACGATAGGCCCGGACAGGTTTGCGCACATGCTTCAAGATACAATCGCCCAGATCCTCGATATCCGCGTCGATGCCCTGGGTCACCAGATCCCGCACCCCTGCCGAGGCGATGATTTCGCCCGGTTCGGCCAATGCGGCCAGCCGGGCGGCAATGTTCACGTTGTGGCCATAGATATCGTGGCTGTCGACCATCAGGTCCCCAACCTCAAGCCCGGTGCGCAGATGCACCTGCTCGTCCGCCGGAAGCCCTTCGTTGATCTTGGCGCAGAAGGCATGGATGCCAAAGGCGATCTTGACAGCCAGTTGGACGTCATCGATGTCCAGCAGCATACCGTCGCCGGTTGACTTCACTTTGCGGTTCTCACCGGGTGGCAGTAGGTTTTTTTCGGTGTGCTGCACGATCTCAAGCCAGCGGGATACCGTGCCCACCTCGTCCCTTTCGATCAGGCGCACCGACTCGACCACATCGACCAGGACCACAACGCGACGCGCGCTTGTGAACCAGTCTGTTGCCGTGATCGGGCTGGCTAGGGACATGAAGGGATAATCCAGCGCTTAGCGGACACACCGGATGGGCGGGTCACCGGTTAACCAGCACCAAATTTGCGCATCGGTCAACACACCGCATCCCCTGTGTCGAAGCATTTAAAGGCCATTGCGACGAAATTGCCTAGATCTCAACCAAATTTAAACCTATGATTGAGGCGTGTGCTAAAGGCCCAGGTCACTCAAACCGGGATGATCATCCGGGCGGCGCCCCAAAGGCCAGTGATATTTTCGGTCGTCCAGTTGAATTGGATGTTCGTTGATGCTGGCAATTCTTCGGCGCATCAAACCATCGGGCGCAAACTCCCAATTTTCATTGCCATAAGCGCGGAACCAGGTGCCGCTGTCATCATGGTATTCATAGGAAAACCGCACCGCGATCCGATTGTCGGTCCATGCCCAAAGCTCTTTGATCAGCCGATAGTCCAGCTCTTTTGCCCATTTGCGCGCCAGGAACGCCTCAACCGCGGCACGCCCGGTGACGAATTCGGCCCGATTGCGCCATTGGGTGTCGACGGTATAGGCAACGGCCACGCGCGCCGGATCACGGCTGTTCCACCCGTCCTCGGCCAGGCGGACCTTTTCGCGGGCGGTTTCTTGGGTGAAAGCTGGCAAAGGGGGGCGTTCCATAAGTTTGATCCTTTCTAAGTCTTGGGCCCAGGTGCCGGTACGGGCCAACGTCGGCGACCCTTCGGGCGCATATTCGCATGACAATCGAGTGTACCAAAGCACTGCGCGAGCGACAGCGGCCTCACGTGGTTTTGTGGATACGTAATCGTCAGATGCGGCCTCAAACCACCGATACGGTCATACGGCCCAAACCTTCGACGGCAATCTCCATCGTGTCGCCTTTCACAACGGGCCCGACACCTGCCGGGGTTCCCGACAAGATCACATCGCCAGCCGCCAGTTCGAAATATTCGGACAGATAGGAAATCATCTCGGGCACCTTCCAGATCATCTGGTTCAAATCGCCCTCTTGTCGCAACGCGCCATTGACCTTGAGCGTGATCGCACCCTGGTCCAAGTGCCCGGTTTCGGCGACCGGGCGAACGGGGCCCACAGGGGCTGAGCGTTCGAACGCCTTACCGATCTCCCACGGGCGGCCCATCTTTTTCATCTCGCCCTGCAGGTCGCGCCGGGTCATATCCAGTGCCGGCGCATACCCGAAAACATGCTCAAGCGCGCGGTCCAGCGGAATGTCGGTGCCGCCTGATTTGAGCATCACCGCGACCTCGGCCTCGTGATGTACATCCGAGGTGTGCAGCGGATAGGGAAATTCGCCTGAGGGGTCCAGATTATTGGGGTTTTTCTGGAAGAAAAACGGTGGCTCACGGTCTGGGTCATGGCCCATTTCAATGGCGTGGGCGGCATAGTTTCGACCGATGCAATAGACCCGGCGCACGGGGAACATCGCTTGTGACCCCGCTATAGGCAACGCCACGACGGTTGGCGTTTCGATGGCGAATTGAGACATATGCCCCTCCCTTTTTTGGCTCGGCGTAGTCGGTGCCATAGCCCAGTCACTGGGCAAAAAACAAAATTCAACGGACTCCGCCGATTCGGGTTAAAGGCTGGGTGATCCAGGCGTCATTCGGACCGTCACAGGTGCGATTATCGGCCAATTTCTGATCCAGGTCGTGGGTTCCAGGCGCTGTTCGAGCTGTATTCAGCCAACTTCCTGATGGCCCATTTCTGGGCGGTTTTGATCGTGCTCTTCGCGCTGGCCTTCACAATTTCCGAGGTGCTGGCCTATCTGGAACGCCGCGTGTCCTATTACGCCGCCAAGCGGTAAAGGCCCCGCCGTCCGGTGGGCGGGGCGATTCGTGTCAGCCGATGATCCGGTTCAGTGTTACTGACGGCCGCATCACTGAATCCGTCTTGTGCGGGTCGGTGTGGTAATAGCCGCCCAGATCCGCCGGCTTGCCTTGGGCCGCCGCAAGTTCGGCGGTGATGACCGCTTCGTTTTCGGCCAGGGCCTTGGCGATGGGGGCGAAGTGGTCGGCCAGCGCGGGATCCTCGGTCTGCGCGGCCAGCGCCTGTGCCCAGTACAGCGCAAAATAGAAGTGGCTGTCGCGATTATCCGGCTGACCCACGCGGCGGCTGGGGGATTTGTTGTGGTCCAGAATGCCCTGGGTCGCAGTGTCCACCGTATCCCCCAGCACTTTCGCCTTGGGATTGCCCTTGTACTCGGCCAGAAACTTCAGGCTTTCGCCCAGCGCACAAAACTCGCCCAGCGAATCCCAGCGTAGGTGGTTCTCCTCCACCAACTGCTGGACGTGCTTGGGGGCCGAGCCCCCTGCCCCGGTCTCGAACAACCCGCCGCCATTCATCAACTTCACGATCGACAACATCTTGGCCGAGGTTCCAAGCTCAAGGATCGGGAACAGATCGGTCAGATAATCCCGAAGAACATTGCCCGTGATCGCGATGGCGTTCTCGCCCTTGCGGATTGTCTCCAGGGTCACACGCGTGGCCGCCTGTGGCGCCAAGATCTGAAAGGTGTCCGCCACACCGGCGGCTTGTAGCAGCGGCACCACGTATTTGATCAGTTCCGCATCATGGGCGCGGGTCTCGTCCAGCCAGAAGATCGCCTGGCACCCTTCCGCCTTTTGCCGCTCAATCGCCAGCTGCACCCAGTTCTCAATCGGCGCTTTTCGGGTGCTTGCCGAACGCCAAATGTCCCCTGCCTCGACGGTGTGTTCATGCAGCACATCGCCGTTGGCCGCGATCATCCGCACGGTGCCGTCGGCCGGGATCTCGAACGTGGTGGGGTGCGAGCCGTATTCCTCGGCCTTTTGCGCCATCAGGCCGATATTTTGCACCGTGCCAGATGTCGCCGGATCCAGCGCGCCGGTGTCTTTGAAATACTGGATCGCCACGTCATAGACCGCGGCGTAGGAGCTGTCGGGGATGACGCAATTCGCGTCAGCCTCGGTCCCATCCGGGCCCCAGCCCTTGCCGCCCGCGCGGATCAGCGCTGGCATGGACGCATCGATGATCACGTCCGACGGCACATGCAGGTTGGTGATACCCTTGTCTGAATTGACCATATACAGCGGCGGACGGGCGGCTATGACCGCGTCGATCTCGGCCTCGATCTGGTCCTTTTCGGGCATCGCGGCCACCCGATCCAGCAAGTCGCCCAAGCCGGAGTTCGGGTTCACGCCAGCTGCGCTGAGGGCATCGCCGAATTTGTCGAACACCGGCTTGAGGAAGGCCGTCACCGCATGCCCGAACAGGATCGGGTCTGACACCTTCATCATCGTGGCCTTGAGGTGTAGCGAAAACAGGACACCCGCCTCTCTCGTCGCCTCGATCTGCTGTGCCAGAAAGGCATCCAACGCCTTGGCCGACATGTAAGTCGCGTCGACAACCGTGCCTGCCGGGAACTCTACACCATCTTTCAGAACGGTGACCTTACCATCCCGGCCCTCCATTTCGATCCGGGCCGCGCCAGCTTGTGCCTCGGCCAGGGTCACGGATCTCTCGTTCGTGCGGAAATCACCGGCCGACATGGTCGAGACACGCGTTTTGCTGTCTGGCGACCACTTGCCCATCGAATGCGGGTTCGCCTTGGCATAGTTCTTCACCGCCACGGCGGCGCGGCGGTCGGAGTTCCCCTCGCGCAGAACAGGGTTGACCGCCGAGCCTTTGATCGCGTCATATCGTGCGCGGGTCTCTTTCTCCCCGTCGGTCGCGGGCTCCTCAGGATAGTCAGGCAGGTCGTAGCCCTGCGATTGCAACTCTTTCACTGCCGCGACAAGCTGCGGTACCGAGGCCGAGATGTTGGGCAGCTTGATCACATTGGCCTGGGGTGTCTTCACCAATTCACCCAACGCGGCCAAGTCATCGGACTGCCGCTGCGCCTCGGTCAGCCGTTCCGGAAACGCCGCGATGATCCGACCCGCCAGCGAGATGTCCTTGGTGCCCAGCGAAATCCCCGCCGCCCCGGCAAAGGAACGGATGATCCGAAGGAGCGAGGCCGAGGCAAGCTGCGGCGCCTCGTCAACTTTGGTGTAGATAATGTCTGGGTGGGTCGCGTTGGTCATGGGATCCGGGCCTTTCTTACGTCTGCTGCGGCTCTAAACGACTACGGCGCAGAGGTCCACCAGCCTCTGGGATTCCAAGATCCACGTCAAATGGCGCCCACCCGCATGAGCGCGGTATGGGACATGTGTAGCACGCATCAACACCTGATTAACCTTAACAAACCTCCGATTGGAGTTAAGCCTTGGGGTGGACATGGCCCCTGGGCAGATCGCTGCCGGATTTGCTTTGATTTGAGCGAAACCCGCTAAGCCAACTCCTTGAGGATTTCCGCTGCGGCGACTGCGGGGTCTGGCGCTTGCCAGATCGGGCGGCCGACGACGATGTGGTCGGCGCCTTGGATGATCGCTTGGGCAGGCGTCGCAATACGTTTTTGATCGCCTTTGGTCGATCCCAGGGGGCGAATGCCAGGCGTGACGATCAGCTTTCCATCGGCCTCGGGCAAGGCGCGGATCACGCGCGCTTCCTCGGCCGAGGCGATGACGCCGTCGGCGCCCGCTGTCAGGGCCAAGCGTGCGCGTTCGCGAACAATGTCGGCGACGGGGCCGGGGATTGTAAGGGCAAGGTCCAGATCGGAGCGGTTTAACGAGGTTAGGACAGTGACGGCAAGGATCTTTGTACTGGTATGAGCCCGACCCGCGACGGCGGCCGAGACCACATGCGGATCGCCGTGGACGGTCAGGAAATCGAGGTTATAGCGGCAGAGGCCCGCGACGGCTTTCTCGACTGTGGCCGAGATGTCAAAGAGCTTCATGTCAAGAAAGATGCGTTTTCCCTTTTGTTTCAGCTCATCAGCCAGCGCCAGGCCACCTCCGGTAAGCATGCCAAGGCCTATTTTGTAAAAGGTGACATCTGGGCCAAGGACCTCGACCAAGCGCAAACCCTCAAGGGCGGTGGGGAGGTCGAGCGCGACAATCAGACGGTCGCTGTTGGGCATTTGGCTGTCCGCGTTCATCAGTATGGCACTTCCATGGACCTATTCCCCAATACTTACAATCAATTACCACAATTCGCCACAGATCATTAAAGGAATTTTAAGGAAAAGAGAGCTTAAGTAGCTGTACGAAAAATCTGACACTAGCAACTGTAACAGGTGGTAACCATGAGAACAAATAACGAGCCTTTCTTTTCGAAGCTGAGTATGTTGGCGCTCATCTTCGTTGTCGGTACTGTTTGGCTTCAATCGCCAGCCAAGGCGGTGGTATTCCCACAGAATGGGGTCTCGACCCTAAAGTTCGGGTGCCATGAATCGGGGATTAGCCTGACAGAATGGCTGGCACGTTGCTAGTTCTGATCGGGTCCGACCGAACCAAGCGATATGTGTTTTTAGTAACGCGCGGGTTTGGCGCTTTCGCGAAGGCCAGCGGATTGAAATAAATACCCGGAATGACGATCTGATCGCCCGGCTTAAAATGGCGGCCTCCAAGCGGAGGCTGCCTTTCTCTTTATGCAGCAGCGCAATTCTGGATTGCTGCCGATCTTGCAGCCCTGCTTGGTCATGCCCATCTACACTCCGAGGCCTGTGGGTCCGCGCCGCCAAGCGGGCGGTCCCTTAGGGTGCTGCAAAAGGAGAGAGTTCATGAACTTAGAGAAGTTCACCGAGCGGGCGCGCGGATTTGTTCAAGCCGCGCAGACCATTGCGATGCGCGAGGATCACCAGCGGTTCCTGCCCGAGCATCTGTTGAAAGCTTTGTTGGATGACGATCAAGGGTTATCGGCCAATTTGATCAAACGCGCAGGCGGCGATCCGGCGGCGGCCATAGGCGCTGTCGAGGCCGCACTGGCCAAGCAGCCCAAGGTTGAGGGCGGACAGATCTATATGGACCCACAGACCGCCAAGGTTTTTGGCGAGGCCGAGAAACTGGCCCACAAGGCCAGCGACAGCTTTGTAACGGTCGAGCGGGTGTTGACCGCGCTGGCGGTGACCAAATCGGCAGCGAAGGAGGCTTTGGCGGAGGCCGGGGTATCGGCCCAATCGCTGAATGCCGCGATCGAGGATTTGCGCAAAGGGCGAACGGCGGACAGTGCGTCGGCCGAGGACACCTTTGAGGCTTTGAAGAAATACGCGCGCGATCTGACCGAAGCAGCGGCCGAGGGCAAGATTGATCCAATCATCGGCCGGGACGAGGAGATCCGTCGCGCGATGCAGATACTCAGCCGCAGGACCAAGAACAACCCGGTGCTGATTGGGGAGCCTGGCGTCGGCAAGACGGCGATTGCCGAGGGGCTGGCCCTGCGGATCGTCAACAAGGACGTGCCGGAAAGCCTGCAAAACAAAAAACTGATGGCACTGGATATGGGCGCCTTGATCGCCGGCGCCAAGTACCGCGGCGAGTTTGAGGAGCGGCTGAAGTCAGTTCTGAACGAGGTTACGGCTGCGGCGGGCGAGATTATCCTGTTCATCGACGAAATGCACACGCTGGTCGGCGCGGGCAAGGGCGAGGGGGCGATGGATGCTTCCAACCTGCTCAAGCCCGCCTTGGCGCGGGGCGAGCTGCACTGTGTGGGCGCGACCACGCTGGATGAATACCGCAAACATGTGGAAAAGGACGCAGCCCTAGCAAGGCGCTTCCAGCCCCTGCAAGTCAGCGAGCCGACGGTGGAGGACACAATCTCCATCCTGCGCGGGATCAAGGAGAAGTACGAGGTTCACCACGGCGTACGGATAAGTGATCGCGCGCTGGTCAGTGCAGCAACCCTCAGCCACCGCTACATCACCGACCGTTTCCTGCCCGATAAGGCCATCGACCTGATGGACGAGGCCGCGAGCCGCTTGCGGATGGAGGTCGATAGCAAGCCCGAGGAACTGGACGCGCTGGACCGCGAGATCCTGCAAAAGCAGATCGAGGCGGAGGCGTTGAAGCAGGAGACGGACGAGGCCTCGGCCGACCGGCTGGCCACGCTTGAAGCCGAGTTGGTCGAGCTGCAGGAACGCTCGGCCGAGATGACGGCCCAGTGGCAGGCCGAGCGTGACAAGCTGGCCGGGGCCCGCGACATCAAGGAAATGCTGGACGGTAAGCGGGCGGAGTTGAATCAGGCCAAGCGCGAGGGCAATCTGGCCAAGGCCGGGGAGCTGCAGTTCGGGGTCATCCCGGATCTGGAAAAACGCCTGGCCGAGGCCGAGGGCGCCGAGGAAAGCGACGTGATGGTCGAAGAGGCGGTGCTGTCCGAGCATGTCGCCAGCGTCGTCGAGCGCTGGACCGGCATCCCGATGGACAAGATGCTGGAGGGCGAGCGCGACAAGCTGCTGCGCATGGAAGACGAGATCGGCCAACGGGTCATCGGCCAGCGTGACGCGGTTACGGCCGTATCGAATGCGGTGCGCCGGGCCCGCGCGGGCCTCAACGACCCCAACCGGCCTATGGGCAGTTTCCTGTTCCTGGGCCCGACCGGCGTCGGCAAGACCGAGCTGACCAAGGCGCTGGCCGAGTTCCTGTTCGACGACGACACCGCGATGACCCGGGTCGATATGTCGGAATTCATGGAAAAGCACTCTGTTGCCCGCCTGATCGGCGCGCCTCCGGGCTATGTCGGCTATGACGAGGGCGGCGTGCTGACCGAAGCGGTGCGGCGCCGGCCCTATCAGGTGATCCTGTTCGACGAGGTTGAAAAGGCGCATGGCGATGTGTTCAACGTGCTGTTGCAAGTTCTGGATGACGGGCGGCTGACTGATGGGCAGGGCCATGTCGTGGATTTTAAGAACACGCTGATCATCTTGACCTCGAACCTCGGCTCTCAGGCGCTCAGCGAGCTGCCCGAAGGGACCGAAAGCGCCGGGGCGCGGGCCGAGGTGATGGAGGCCGTACGGGCGCATTTCCGACCTGAGTTCCTGAACCGGCTGGACGAGATCGTGCTGTTCGACCGCCTGACGCGCGGAAATATGGACGGGATCGTCGAGATCCAGCTGGGCATCCTGGCGCGGCGGCTTGAGGGCCGCAAGATCTCGTTGGAGGTCGATGCAGATGCCCGGACTTGGCTGGCCGATCAGGGCTATGACCCGGTCTATGGCGCGCGGCCCCTGAAGAGGGTGATCCAAAAGGCAGTTCAGGACCCGCTGGCCGAACTGTTGCTGTCGGGCGAGGTGCTGGACGGCGAAACGGTCGGGGTGACTGCGGGGGCCGAAGGGTTGATCCTGAAAGACCGCGTCTCGCCCAGCGGCCCGGTTGAGAAGCCGCGGCTGGTGAATTGACAACCCGCACGGCTTGAACACACCCCTTCCGCAGGTCCGCGGGAGGGGGGTGCCAACATGAATTAAAAATATTCGCCATCTGTGATAGAGTTAACATCAGCGGGGCCAAATAATTGGCACCGTTTTTGCGTAACCAGCATGCCTGAGGGGGGCAAAGTGATGGCGATTATTAGTGGAAACGAAACAGCAGTGGATGCAGATGGGTTTGAGATTTTTCCCGGGGATCCTGAGTTAACCGTTGAACTTACGGGAAGCGTTGTCTCGACTATTGCCGGTGGCCTGTCATCTGCGATCAAAGTGCCAACACAAGCCACCCCTTTCAACGCGACAATCACTGTTGCAGGCCTGGTGGCGTCACAAAATGGACCCGGTATCTGGTATCGGGAAAACGGCGGGACCGTTACCGTCGAAGAAACTGGCCAAGTCAGAAGCGGCGGTGACAACGCTATCGTGGGTTTTTCTTCCAGCACCACATCGCTGGATCTGATCAATCACGGCTTGATCGTAGGGGACAACTTTGCATTCACGTCAAGTTCCGTTGCCGATGAACTGTTGAATACCGGCACCATGTGGGGCCGGATTGGTATGCGCGACGGGGATGATGAGGTTACGAACCAAGGGACCATCATTGGCAATGTCGAGCTGGGGGCTGGCAATGATACCTTTGACGCGCGCGGCGGCGCCGTCGACGGCGAGGTTCAGGGCGGCATCGGCGATGACACCTATATCGTAAGTGAGGACTCAGTGTCGATTGTCGAGGCCGTGGGCGAGGGTTTCGATACGGTCGAGGCCTTTGTCGACTACACACTGAGTGACAACCTTGAGGCGTTGGACCTGCGCGGTAGCGAGGATTTGGTTGGTACGGGCAACGCCTTGGGCAACACGATGACCGGTAATGTTGGGTCGAATACGCTTAAGGGTAAGACGGGGAATGATGTATTTATCAGCTCGAAGGGCGATGATCGCTTTGTGGGCGGCGCCGGTGCCGATGGCGTGAACTATCAGGCGCTTAAGAAGAACGTCGTGGTGCGTTTGGACGAGAAGATGGCGCTGGCGCAGGGCACGGACACCTTGATCAAGATCGAGAATGCATTCACCGGCACGGGCAATGATCTGCTTGTCGGGAATGGCAAAGACAACCTCCTGTTCTCCGGCGAGGGTGATGATGTGCTTGAGGGCAAGGGGGGCGCCGACACTCTGTTCGGAGACGTTGGCGAAGACATACTGACCGGTGGTCGTGGGGATGATCAGCTGTTCGGCGGGGGTGACAACGACACCTTTATCTTTAGTGACGGGGACGGCGTCGATCTGGTCGGCGACTTCGATGAGAACAGCAATGCCGAGAAGATCGATCTGAGCGGCGTGTCCTCGATCACCAAGTTCAGGGATCTGAAAAACAACCATCTAACACAGGATGGCGCGGATGCGGTGATCGACGCGGGGAGCGGCGACGAGATCACGCTGGCCAATGTCATGATCGACGACCTGAACAAGGGCGATTTCATCTTCTGAGCCACTGGTTCCGACCCAACGCCCCCCGGGCGCTCAAGCTGGGGGGCGGATTCGCGGACGCAGTGGTCGGGTCCGGGGCACGATTACCTCGACCCATTCGGTGCGTTGAAAGAACTTCATGTTGTCGTCCGAGATCAGAATCAGCCGCGTGTTCCCTTGGGGGTCTTCCCAGGCGGCGATCCCTTCAAGATTGTCGTAAGTGCCCAGGCGGCTGGTCAGGATCGTTTGCTCGTCGGTCACCCCCCGGGGCGTGAAGGCAAAGCTGCGAATACGCGTCGAGAAGCCGCGTAGCCCGCGAAAATCGCGTTCCAGCAGATAAAGCCGCCCATCGGGGCCGATGTCCGCGCCGGTGGGCAGATGTGGCGGGCGGCGGGGAATGGTAAAGGGCTGGGTCCAGGTTTGACCGTCAAAGCGGAAAACAGGAAAGGGGCGCGACAGCCGCCCCGAGCGTTCGGGCAGGGCGTAAAGCGCGCCGTCGGGGCCGGTAAACAGCGCCTCGAGGCCTGAGTTGTTTTGGAAACGGGCAAAGGCCTCGGCCTTGGGTAAGGGCTTGGCGGGATCCGTTGGGCTGGCATAGGCCCAGACGCGATGATTGGATTCAAACGCGATATAAAGCGTGCCATCAGGCCCCAGGGTAAGGCTTTCTGCGTCGAAATTGCGCCCCCCGATCGGCTTGCCCCGCGGGTTCAAAAGCGGTGTCAGCGTGTCGAGTTTGGCACCCGTCAGGCGGCCGTTGCCGCGCTCAAACCGACCTGTGGCGATATGCGCTCGGTCGCTGACCACTGTGAACGTGCCGCCGTCGGCGCTGACTATTAGGCCCGAGAAGGCGCCGAAATTGGGATCCTCTTCGCGCCAGGGTATCGCCTCCTGCGCCAGGGCCGCCGGGGCCAACAGCGCGAAAAGCGCTAGCGCAAGATGGCGGTGCATTGCTGCGGCAAGTCGGCGAGCGTGATCTCGCGCTTGGGTGGTTTCGGGGTGGGCGGCGGTGCGTTGGGGTCCGGTTTTGGCGGGTCGAGCGCGTCGGTAACCCACCACGTGGCGTCGGCACAGCCGTCACCGGGCGGGATAGGATCCTGTTCGCGGCAGCCGGGGCTGCCGACGGGGCAGTTCAGCCGGACGTGGAAATGATAGTGATGCCCCCACCAGGGCCGGATCTTGCGCAAATACGCGCGGTCACCCCGTTCGTCGGCGCACATGCGCAATTTAACCGGGGCGGTGACAAAGATCCGAGCGGTCGCGGCGTCGCGTGCGGCGGCGCGCAGGATGCGGTGATGGCTTTGGGTCCAGTTGCTGTTGACGTTGCGCTGATCTTCGGTCCGAACCGAAATCGAGGACAGGCTTTCGCGCGCGCTGCGCGACAGGGTCAGATCAAGCGCGGGCCTCATCCAAATGTCGATATCCAGGCCCATTTGGTGGCTTGCATGGCCTGACAGCATCGGCCCGCCCCGGGGCTGGCTGATATCGCCGATATAAAGCCCGTTCCAGCCAACTTGGGTGGCGGCGTTCGACAGGCGCTTGATAAAGCGGATCGCCTTGGGGTGGCCCCAATTGCGGTTGCGCGACAAGCGCATGGCTTGCCAGGTGGGGCCCGTTTCGGCCAGTTGTTCGGCCCCCGCCAGGCAGCCTTTGTTATAGGTGCCAAACGGCGCCGGGGCGTGTTCCGAGCCCGACGCCTGCGCGCCAAACAGATGTTTCGCGGCGGTCTGGGCGGCCAGGGGCTGTGCGAGAAGGGTCAGGAGGAGGAGGATAAGCGGTCTGATCATGCTGTGGCCTCAGGGTTTGTTTTGACCGAGTATAGCAGAGCCAGACCAATGGCGAACAGCACAATCACCGGGCTGACACCCAGGGCTTGGCTGCCCGTCCAGCGGGTGACCAAGCCGATCGAAAGCGGCGCCAGAAAGGCGGTGGCTTTACCGGCAAGGGCATAGATCCCGAACGCCTCGGTCATGGGCAGACGATCCTCGGCCAGTTCCACCAGAAAGGTGCGCGAGGCGGATTGCAGGGATCCCGCACCGGCGCCCAGAACGGCGCCGCAGGCATAAAAGACCAGATCGGGCAGGTTGCTGTCGGCGCTAACAGGCAGACCCAGGATCATGGTCCGGCTGGTGGCCAGTGCGATGATCGAGACCAGGATCAATCCCAGGATCGAGGTGATAATCACGGGTTTCGGCCCATAGGCGCGGTCCGCCAACCCCCCGGCCCAGGCGCCGACAGCGCCGGTTAGCGCGGCGACTATGCCAAAGATCCCAAGTTGCGTGATCCCCCAGCCCAACACCCCGCTGGCATAGATCCCACCGAAGGCGAACAGCCCCGCGAGTGCGTCGCGATAGACCATCGAGGCGATGAAATACCGCAACAGATTGCCCTGCGCAGGCAGCTTGCGAAACGTCGCCTTGAGCGAGGTGATCCCTTGGCCCACCGCTTTGCTCAGGCCCAAGCGGCGTGGCACATCGGGGGTGAACAGAAACATTGGTAGCGCGAAGACCGCGAACCAAAGCGCGGTCAGTGGCCCCATCGCGCGCTGCGGCTCGCCCAAAGCTGGGTCCAATCCGAACAGCGGTGCAAAGCCCAGCAGGGTCTTGCCCGTATCGCCCGAGGGGGCGACGAAGGCGAGCACCAGAACTAGGACCACCACCCCGCCCGCGTACCCCATTGCCCAGCCCGAGCCCGAGATCCGCCCCATCTCGGACCGCGGGTTCAAGTCGGGCAGCATCGCGTTGATAAAGATCAGCATGAACTCCGACCCGATGAAAGCGGCGAGAAAACAAATCACCAGCGGCCAGATCGGATCCATGCCCGGGATCGCCAGCCACAAGCCCAGGCAGCCCGTGACAAACAAAAGCGCAAACCCACCGATCCAGGGCTTACGGGGTCCAGCAGCATCGGCAATCGCGCCCAGGACCGGGGCCAGGGCAGCAATGCAAATGGCGCCCACAAGTTGCAAACTGGCCCACAGGGTTTGCCCTGCCACGGGATCACTGGCGACCTGGCCCACCACATAAGGCGCAAAGATAAAGGTGATGATCAGGGTGTAGAACGGCTGGTTGGCCCAGTCGAACAGCATCCAGGCGCGCGCGCCGCGCGAAAGTTTGAGGGGCATCGGGGTCCTTGAATGCTGCGTCTGCCCGGCAGCCTAGCTTGGGTTCGTTGGGATGGCACGCACAAAGACATCTACTGAAAACTGAGCTTTGCTATTGGGACCTCCGACCGAGCACTTCTGCAAAGAAGACGTGTTGAATGCAAGTGCAAGGGTTTTGCAGGGCGGCGGGCCCCCTCCCCGCCCAGGCGGGGAGGGGGAGCCTAAACTTGCCCCCGCTTTGCGGGGGCGCGATTGGATTACTGCTTTAGACGGCGGTCGCGCGCCGCCAGCAGTTTCAATCGCAAAGCGTTCAGTTTGATGAAACCGGCGGCATCGGCCTGATCATAAGCACCTGCGTCTTCTTCGAATGTGACATGCGCCTCGGAATACAGGCTGGCGTCAGACCAGCGGCCAATGACCGAGGCTTGGCCCTTGTACAGCTTGAGCCGGGTGGTGCCGGTCACATGCGCCTGGCTGTGATCGATCGCGGCCTGTAGCATTTCGCGCTCGGGTGCGAACCAGAAGCCGTTGTAAATCAGCTCGGCATAGCGCGGCATCAACTCGTCTTTCAGATGCGCCGCACTGCGGTCCAGGGTGATCTGCTCAATGCCGCGATGGGCGGCCAACAGGATGGTCCCGCCCGGCGTTTCGTAAATGCCACGGGATTTCATACCGACAAAACGTCCCTCGACCAGATCCAGGCGGCCGATCCCATGCGCGCCACCCAGTTCATTCAGGCGTGTCAGCAGGTCGGCCGGACTCAGCGCCTCGCCATTGATCGACACCGCATCGCCCCGCTCGAAGCCCAATTCAATGACCTCAGGGGTGTCGGGGGCATTTTCGGGGCTGACCGTGCGCTGATAAACGTCCTCGGGCGCGGGTTCGGCCGGATCCTCCAAAACCTTGCCCTCAGATGAGGTATGCAGCAGGTTCGCATCGACGCTGAAGGGCGCCTCGCCGCGTTTGTCTTTGGCGATGGGGATTTGGTTGGCTTCGGCGAACTCCAGCAGTTTCGACCGGCTGCTCAGATCCCATTCTCGCCAGGGGGCGATCACTTTGATGTCTGGGTTCAGGGCATAGGCGCTGAGCTCGAACCGTACCTGATCGTTACCCTTGCCCGTTGCGCCATGGGCGACGGCATCGGCACCGCATTCAGCGGCGATTTCGACCAAGCGCTTCGAGATCAGCGGCCGCGCGATGGAGGTGCCCAGCAGATATAGCCCCTCATAGAGCGCATTAGCGCGGAACATCGGGAAGACGAAGTCGCGGACAAATTCCTCTCGGACATCCTCGATATGGATGTTTTCAGGCGCAATACCCAAAAGCTCGGCTTTGCGGCGGGCCGGTTCCAGCTCCTCGCCCTGGCCCAGATCGGCGGTGAAGGTCACCACCTCGCAGCCGTATTCGGTCTGCAGCCACTTCAGGATGATCGACGTATCGAGGCCGCCGGAATAGGCCAGGACGACTTTCTTGGGCGTGGACATAAGGGACCCTCGGGGGAAGCTGCGATGTTGGTAGGCGGATTATGGGAGTTTAGGGCTCTACGCAAGCGCTACGCATTGTTGCTACGTAGGGGCCTATGTTGGGCTCAAGGCAATGGCGTTTTTGCCAAAGCTGAGAGTGAGAGGACACCCCAATGCCGACACGGATGACCAAAGCTAAGAAGATCGACCAAAAAGTAACCGTTGGACCAGACACGGAAGAAACCGTCTTTGAACTTGGGAAGGGCAACGATGTGCTCACCTTCGAGGGGTCGACGAATTTTGACCTGGTGCTGGATGGCGGTACCGGGTTCGACGTCTTTAAATATAAGCTGAGCGGCTTGGCGGTGTTCGTCGCCGGGGACGGGGTGTTCGTGTTTACCAATGACGGGGTGAACACCTTCGTCACCTCAGGTTTCGAGCGGATTGTGGCGCTTGAGGCGGATGCGGTTGTCCAAGGCTCGGAAGGCGCGGACAATGTGCTGAGCGATCGTGGCAGCGATCAGATCGATGCACTGGGCGGAAATGACATCGCCAAGACCGGGCGCGGCGCGGATGTGTTGCTGGGTGGCGAGGGTGATGACTTTTTGGCGCCTGGGCGCGGCGAGGACACCGTGGATGGCGGTGCTGGGCGCGACACGATCAGCTATGCCGGCCGGGTTGGCGCAAACGGCTCGGGCGTGATCGTGGATCTTGATCTTGAACTGGCCCAAGACACTGGTGGTGACATCGATACGGTAACGCTTATCGAGAATGTGCGCGGCTCGCGCTTGGACGATACGCTGCGCGGCGATGATGCCGCGAACACGCTGTGGGGCGGCACCGGGGACGACACATTGCGTGGGCGCGGCGGCGAGGATCTTTTGCGGGGCCAAGGGGGGGCGGATCGGCTGTTGGGCGGCGGACAGAATGACCGGCTGTTCGGCGGCGGCGGCGAGGACACGCTGCGCGGCGGATCCGGGGCGGATGTACTGAACGGCGGCGCGGGCGACGATATCCTCAGCGGCGACGCGGGGGCGGATATCTTTGTGTTTGCGGCAGGGGCCCGGGGCGCGCGGGATGTCATCACTGACTTTGAAGATGGCGTGGATCTGCTGGACGTATCGGCCCTGGGCATCGGGGTGGGCGATAAACTGACCATCCGCTCAACCGCCACACCAGACGGTGGCGTGGAAATTTCGGACGGCAAGGGCCTGGAGATTGTGCTGATCGGCTTCGACGTTGCGAACCTGGGCGGGGATGATTTCATCTTTGCCGGGTGATAACCCGCCGCGGGATAGCGCCATTTGCGCCGCTGGCCCCCAGCGGGGCATGGGCGGAACGCGAAAAGTTTACGTAACGTCACCTAGTTGAGGCTGCGTAGGCCCTTGTGTTCGAAAGAGGCTGTGGTCGGTGGGACCACTTTCTTAGGAAAAAGGGGATAGCTGATAATGTCTGATCTACAGACAGCAGAGGCTGGATTGAGAACTGAGGCTTGGACAATAAGCGATGCGGACGCGCTTTCAGCCGAAATCGGTCAGCCCAACAACGATCCTGACTTGGTATCTGCCACCACCGAGTCGGTGGTTGATCCATCGAGGGCATTTGTTGGGGGCGCGGGGTCGCAATTCGTTTCGATCACGCCAAAGGCAGAGTTTACATCCTATGATCTGGGGGCAGGCGATGACACACTTGTTTTCGAGGGCGCAACAGACCCCGATCTGATTATCGAGGGCGGCGAAGGCTCAGACACACTAACCTACGGCCCCGAAGGGCTGACCGTCTTTATTCAGGGCGATGGCGTGTTTGTTTTCACTGGCGATGGTGTCAACGCCTTCACCGCCCGCGGGTTTGAACGGCTGGTGGTTCCGCGGGCGGATGCGATTGTGCGCGGGTCGCGGGGGGCTGACAACGTCAGAACCGGCCAAGGCGCGGATGAAATCGATGCGGGCGGAGGAGACGACATTGTATCCACCGGTTTGGGGGATGATGTCTTGCGGGGCGGGGCTGGAAACGATCTGCTTGGACCTGGTAATGGTGTCGACCTGGTGGTTGGCGGCGCCGGTCGGGATACTTTGACATACGCGGGGCGACCTGCACCCGGCGCGACGGGGATAAACGTCAACCTGGCAAAAGGGACTGCCACGGATATGGGGGGCGCGGTCGACACGTTGACTTCCGTCGAGAATGTGCGCGGTTCGGATTTGGACGATACGATCCGTGGTTCCCGATGGGCAAATGTCCTGTGGGGTGGTGCCGGCAACGACGACCTGAGGGGCAATTTGGGGGCCGATAGACTCTACGGTCAGGCGGGGGCGGACCAAGTCTTGGGAGGCGCCGGTGATGATACGCTTTTCGGGGGCACAGGGGATGACATCGTTCGGGGCGGCGCTGGCAACGACCGGCTGTCCGGTGGGTCGGGGTCGGACATCCTGAGCGGTGGCGCCGGGGCGGATGTCTTTGTCGTTGGACCCGCTTCGCGCGACGGTCGGGATATCATTACTGATTTCGAGGATCGGGTGGATTTGGTGGACGTCTCGGCATTGGGCATTGGTGTGGGGGACAGATTGAACCTTCGATCCACGGGCGAGCCGGGGGGTGGTGTCGCGATCTTGGACGATCAGGGCCTGGAGGTCGTGCTGATCGATGCCGATGTTGAGGATATCGATGGATCGGACTTCATTTTCGCCGAGAAATAGACTCGGCACCGGGTCGCAAAAACTGGAAGCCTCAAAAGCTGAGTGTCTCGCCGTATCTGGCCCACATCTTTATCAGAATCTGGTGGTCCTCGTCGGTGAAGCTGCTTTTGTCCAACTGATCCCATTCGGCGCGATGCGAGAAGGCCCGCGCGGTGTGATCCGTCATTTTTGCCTTGGGCTGACGTCCCTTGCCGCGCTCGGGCACATAGACTTTGTCCGCGGCAGCAAAGCAGGCTGGATGATGACTTAGGCCGACATGATCGAGGAGGCGCGCGATCTCGGGCTCTGGATCCTCAACCAGGGACTTGTGCCGCAAGGCCAGGGTCACCGGGGCGTCTGCATGGTCCAAAATTTGGGCCATGCAGACGATCGAGCGCCAGATGCTATCAATCGGGTTGTCCCAATAGCGGCTGGCCGACAGGACCACATCATAGGGATGACGCAGCACGGTGATCACCTGACCTTGGGGGAAGCTGTGCCCCAGCACGTGCCAATATTGGGCCGCATGCCGCTCGAACCGTTTGGGGAACTTACGTTGCCGCTCGTTCACGGTGAAGGGCACATTGATCGGTTTGTGGACCCAACGGGGCAGATCGCTGGGGAACATCGACAGAAACACAGCCCGTACCGCACGGGCACAGCGGGTGTCGTGCGGTGTATCTTTGGGCAATGTCGGGTCGGGGCGGATCACGCCGCCCACCCGGCGGGCGCCCTCCCACGGGCCGAAAATCAGGGGCTGGGTCTCTCCACAACCATCGACATCGGGGTGCGCGGCAAGAATGTTATAAATCAGCGAGGTACCCGAGCGGCCAAAGGACACCAGAGTGACAGGCTGGGTGATATTGGCGGGATTGGGCATGGGCTGGGTCTTAGAACTCCAGGGTTTCGCCAAAGCGCGCCCACATGGCGGCAATGACCTCGCGCTCGCGGTTTCGAAAGTCGGACATCTGAAGCCGGGACCAGCTGTCGCGGCGCGAAAAGCCACGCACTACATGTTCGGGCATATCCGATTTGGGCACACGATTGGTCTTGCGCTGCGGGACGTAAACCTTGTCGGTGGCCGCAAAACACTTTGGGTGATGGCTGAGGTTCAGATGGTCCAAGAACCGCGCCACCTCAGTTTTCGAGTCATCGACCAGCCGCGCGTGCACCACCGCGAAATCGACGTTCGAGGCCGGATGGTTGAGGATCCGCGCCATATTCACGATGCCCTTCCAGGCGCGCAGCTGCGGCACTTTCCAATATTCTGCGGCCGAGAGGACCACGTCATAGGGATGCCGCAGAATCGTGACGTTGGTACTGCCTGGAAAGGTCGTGTGCAGCGCGTTCCAATACCAATCGGCCTTTTGCCGAAAGCGCCGCATCCCAGGTAGAACGTGGGTAATGAAAGGAACGTTGATGGGTTTTTGCATCCAACGCGGCGAATCATCGGGGAAACTGGCCAGATACATCGCGCGCACGGCTTTGCCACATCGGGCGTTATGCGCCTCGCGCCCACCAAGCTCGGGGTCCGGGCGGATCGTGCCGCCAACCCGCTCCATCGAGTGAAAGGCGCCAAACAGCATCGAGGCCGTCTCGCCCACAGTTGTCACATCGGGGTGCGCGCGCAGGATGCTCATGCACAGCGAGGTGCCCGAGCGACCATGCGCGATCATGGTGATCGGGTCGTTGATATTGTCAAGGTTGGGCATGCCAGGCCGATATTTGGAGTTTTGAGAGGCTGCTTAACGTATTCATTTGGCGGTGGCCATGCAGCGCCAACAGTTTCGTGGGTGTGTGTCCAACACAAAAGAAGTCACCCCGCGCCGGAAGGGCGCGAGGTGACCCCCTGGAATAAGGGGCACTCAGGCAATGCAGTGTTGTCAGGGGTAATTCCCCTACAAAGCCCCGGTCGAAAAACCCCGGCAAATACGCGCCGGCAACTATTAACCCGACACCGCAAAAACTTGCGTGTGACATGGGGATAGTCATCTTGTGCAGCCGGTATGGGCCCCACACCCATCATCGGCGAGAATCAGCTTACGGGGAATTTTCGCATGAAACTGTTATGATCGTCACAGTTTTCGTGTTTGCGCATTCATCCCCTATGGGCGTGATGCACCGGCAACAACCGTGGTTGTCCCTGGCCACCAACCCGGCCGCGCGGCGAATTGATCCACTGGCAGGCAGATCCCTCGGTACTCAGGCCAGGGCGCGGTTTGACGGGCCAATCTTGCGTCCAATTGGGCCTCGCAGGCAGCGCGTGAAACTGCGGGAACCCGCGCTTCGGCCAATGGCGTACAAGGCTCGGCGGTTTCAGCGCAGCCGGCGATCAGCAATATGAAGACGGTTTCGATCATGCGCCCCATTTTATGCCCCTTTGACGAGAGGGAAAGTTGTGAAACGCACGTTTCACGCGAATGGGACGTGCAGCGATTGATCTGTGAACCGTTTTCTGCGTGATTGAGCGAACCAGCGGCGGAGGGGACGATGAACGCGTTTTTCTTTAACACAACGCCAGGCCTGCGATTCGGGATCGGGTCATCAGTCGAAACCATGGCCGAAGTGGCCGCGCGACTTGGGCCGCGGGTTCTGGTGGTTACGGATCAGGGTCTGTTGGCCGCGGGTGTCCCGGACCCTGCTTTGGCGGTTTTGCGAGGTCTGGCCGAGGTGACCGTCTTTGACGCGGTCGAGGCGGATCCCGCCCGCGATACGGTAATGGCGGCAGTACGGGCGGGGCTCGCCAAGGGCGTAACCGGGGTGCTGGGTTTTGGCGGCGGCTCACCGATGGATGTCGCGAAGGTGACTGCCCTGCTGCTGGGTTCGAACGAGGATCTCGACGCCGCCTGGGGCGTGGGCAACGCCCAGGGGCCGCGCTTGCCATTGGCGTTGGTGCCGACGACTGCGGGCACCGGGTCCGAGGTCACACCGGTTGCGATCCTGACGGTCGAGGGGGCTGAAAAGCGAGGGGTAGTCTCGCCCCTTTTGCTGCCGGATCTGGCAGTGTTGGATCCAAGCCTCACTGTGGGTCTGCCGGGGCCCGTGACGGCCGCAACGGGGATGGATGCGATGGTGCATGCGATCGAGGCCTATACCTCGCGCAGCGCGAACAACAATCCGCTCAGCTGCGGCTTGGCGATGACGGCGCTGGGCCTATTGGGCGGCGCGATTGAACGGGCAGTGGCAGATGGGGCCGATCTGGCGGCGCGGTCGGACATGCTGCTGGGGTCGATGCTTGCGGGCCAAGCCTTTGCCAACAGTCCGGTGGCGGCGGTGCATGCGCTGGCCTATCCCATTGGCGGCATGTTCCATATCCCGCATGGGCTGTCGAACGCTTTGGTTCTGACCCAGGTCATGCGCTTCAACGCGGCCGAGGCTGCGGTTGATTATGCGGAACTTGCGCCTCACGTTTTCCCGGGGATCCACGGCGACGGATCGCAGGCTGTCACTGCGGCCTTTATCGAGGCGCTTGAGGCCCTGTCCAGACGGCTGGGCCTGCCACCCCGACTGCGCGACGTGGACATCCCGGCCGAGGCAGTCCCGGTCATGGCAGCCGAGGCCATGAAGCAGACGCGATTGTTGGTGAACAATCCGCGTGCCTTGGACCAAGCCGACGCACAGGCGATCTACGAGGCTGCCTGGTAACACCGCCCTTTCAGGTGCGCGATCTGGGCGAGGTTGCGATCCGGGTGGGCGACATGACCAGAATGTTTGCCTTTTACCGCGATATCGTCGGGTTGGAGGTTCTCACTCCGCCCGAGGCCGGGATCGCCTTCTTTCGCATCGCCCCCGGTCATGCAGGCCATACCAAGGTTTTGGTCTTGTTCGAGCCCGATGCCGGCCGACCCGCCTTGCATCCGCACAGCCAGGGGCCGCCGGTGGCGGGGGCCGGGTCCTCGCTGCACCATCTGGCGCTGAACGTGGATTGGGACCAGCAAGTCGCGGCGGTGTCCTGGTACCGCCAGCATGGGCTAGCGGCGCAGGTGCAAGATTTTGACTGGATCGGTTGGCGCGGTGTGTTCGTCACAGACCCCGAGGGGAACACGGTGGAATTGGTCGCGATGAACCCGGATCGGGGGCTGTGATGCTGAATTATGTGGACTATGCTGGACCTGGCGCGGTGCCCTTGGTGATCGCGCATGGGCTGTTTGGCTCGGCGCGCAACTGGAATGTGATCGCCAAGCGGCTGTCAGCCGGGCGGCGGGTGGTGGCGGTCGACATGCGCAATCATGGCGGCAGTTTTTGGGATGATGATCACAGCTATGCCGCGCTGGCCGCAGATCTGGCGGAGGTGATCGTGGCGCTGGGTGGGCAGACCGTGGTGCTGGGGCATTCGATGGGCGGCAAGGCCGCGATGGTCCTGGCGGTGCGGCGACCCGAACTGGTGGCGGGGCTGGTGGTGGCTGATATCGCGCCAGTGGCTTACAGCCACACACAGATGCCTATGATCGATGCAATGCGCGCGGTGGATCTCAGCCGCATCACCCGGCGGGCCGAGGCGGATGCGCAGCTGGCGGCATATATCCCCGAGGCGCCGCTGCGGGCGTTTTTGCTGCAAAGCCTGGACCTGACTGACGGCGCGGCGCGATGGCGGTTAAACCTGGACGCGCTTGCATCGGGGATGGACGCGACGATCGGGTTTCCGACGCTCACCGGACAGTATGCGGGCCCGGCACTGTTCGTGACCGGCGGCGCCTCGGACTATGTGCAGCCGTCACATCACGCGCCGATAAGCGGGCTGTTTCCGGCGGCCACGTTTCACAGTATCCCCAACGCGGGCCATTGGGTGCATGCCGAGGCACCGGGGGCTTTTTTGGCAACCCTTGAGGATTGGCTTCCGTAAAAGCCACAATCCGAAAGCGGAGATCGATGTGCAAGGTTGCTGCAGGGCGGCGGGCCCCGGCCCCGCGCTAGCGGGCGCGGGGAGACAAGACTTGCCCCCGCTTTTGCGGGGGCTCCTTTGGATCAGTGCAGGCGCTCAAGGGCAATGGCGATGCCTTGGCCGCCACCAATGCACATGGCGACCAGGGCGCGGGTAGTGCCGGTACGCTCCAACTCGGCCAGGGCTTTGACGGTCAGAATTGCGCCCGTCGCCCCAACCGGATGGCCCAGGGCGATCGCGCCCCCATTGGGGTTCACGCGGGCTGGGTCCAGGCCCAGTGTATTGGTCACAGCCAAGGCTTGGGCAGCAAAAGCCTCGTTCGATTCGATAACATCGAAATCATCCGGGCCCAGGCCGGTGCGCGCCATCAACTTTTGGACGGCGGGGATCGGACCGATGCCCATAACCTCGGGGCGAACGCCCGCCAAGGCGTAGCCGGTGATCCGCGCCTGCGGTTTCAGTCCCGCCGCCTCGGCCGCGGCACCCCGGGCCAGCACCAGCGCCGCCGCACCATCGTTGATGCCTGAGGCGTTTCCGGCCGTCACCGTGCCGTCCTTTTGGAACACCGCCCGCAGACCCGCCAGCGCCTCGGCGCTGGTGGCCTTTGGGTGTTCGTCGCGGGCAAAGCTGACGGTGTCGCGGCGCACCCGCACGTCCAGGGGCGCAATTTGCGCGTCAAAGTAACCAGCCTCCTGGGCGGCGGCGGCGCGCTCTTGGCTTTGCAGGGCAAATGCGTCTTGATCTGCACGGCTAATGCCGTTCTCTGCCGCCACATTCTCGGCGGTGACCCCCATGTGGCCCGTGCCAAACGGGCAGTTGAGCGCGCCCAGCATCATATCCAAGCTGCGCACATCGCCCATTTTCGCGCCCCAGCGGGCGTCAGACAGGATAAAGGGCGAGCGGGACATGCACTCAGACCCACCCGCCACCGCAAAATCGGCGTCACCCAAGGCCAGCGCCTGTGTCGCCGAGACGATGGCCTGCGCGCCCGAGCCGCACAGGCGATTGACGTTCATCGCGGGCGTGGTGTCTGGGATACCTGCCTCGATGGCGGCCGCCCGGCTGAGGTACATGTCGCGCGGTTCGGTGTTGATCACATGACCAAAAACCACCTGTCCAACCTGCCCGCCCTCAACCCCGGTCCGCTCAAGCGCCGCGTTGATCACATGCGTGGCCAGGGCAATGGGCGACGTGCCCGCCAGCGCCCCGCCAAAGGTGCCAATAGCGGTGCGCGCGCCGCCCAGAATGACGATGTCTTGGTCCATGATATCCCTCCGCCCATGTTTTGGGAGAGTGTGGGCAAGATCACCGCCAGGGACAAGGCCCCTGGGCATGGCCGGGCATCACCTATTCGGCAATAACCTGGTTGCGGCCGTTTTCCTTGGCTCGGTATAGCAGCGCATCCGCCCGCTCGAACAAGGATTGATGGGTGTCGCCCGCCCGCGCTTCGGTAATCCCGCAAGAGAACGTGAAGCTGCCGATCTCCTCGTTGGTGTTTTGAGTGACCCACAGGATATCAGCAAACTCGGCCAGAATCGCCTCACATAATTTGGCACCACCCGCCAATGGGGTCTTGGGCAGCACCAGCGCAAACTCTTCGCCGCCGACGCGGGCCGCGAAATCCTTGCCTTTGGTATTCTGCGTCAAGACCTGGCCAATGCCACGCAGGATGTTGTCGCCAACCGAATGCCCCCATGTGTCATTCACCGCTTTGAAGTGATCCAGATCGATCATCGCGAAACAAAACGCCTCGCCGCTGCCGATATGGGCCAAAAGCTTGTCGTCCAGATAGCGGCGGTTCGGCAGGCCGGTCAGATGATCGGTCGAGGCGGCCTCGCGCAAAACCGCCAATTCGCGGTGCATTTCGTTCAGTTGAAACTGCGTGTGCTCAAGCCGATGGGTGACGGATTGCGTATCCGACAAATGCATACGACCCGATTTGACCAAGTGGCGGCACACAATCTGCAACTGATCCTTGGTTACATGACCCGCGATCTCGCGCAGGGCGGTACGCAGGTCCTCGGCCATGCGCAGGTTGCCCTTCATCCCGTCGGACATGCGTTGAATCACATCCGCCACCTCGGAAGACAGCCCATTGTGAACCCTCTCAAGCCCCTCTTGCAGGGTCGAATTGTTCAAATACTCGGCATGGATTCGGTTGATCGCAGCTTCCCGCTCCGCTTCAGATTTTTCAAGAGCCGCCGCGACTTCCGCGCTGAGCACTTCATGGGTGCCTTCGCTGTGTTTGACCAACACCTCAAACACGATGGGTGTGGGCGGGATGTCGTGCGATTCGGCAAGCAAAACCGCGTTCTTCGCAGCATCAAAAGCGATCGTATGGCGTGTTCTATCCAGCATTTACCAGCCTCTAATTTTTGCGGGATTCTTAGGCGACAAGTGTTTGTGTTGGATTAACGTGGCGGCGCACCGAAATGTTTACCGCTTGTAAAGCAAGATTAATTTATTATTAATCATTTAGGCCGAATTTTAGCGAAGTGGTGCGGCATTCCTTCCGCCCTGCCTACAGAGGCTGAGGTGACCCTTTTGAGATTGCTGGTCGTTCAAGAAAACGCGGACCTCGGCCAGATTTGGTGCAATTTCCTGCGGCGGCGCGGGGTCGAAGTTACCTTGGTGACGAACGGTGAAGATGCCGTGCGGGCCATCGCAATGGATCCATTTGATGCGCTGATTATCGAGCCGGTCCTGAGCGGCGGTCTGCCCGTCGCGGATTTCGCGACGTTTCGCAATCCCGAGATCATCATTATCGCGGTAACGAAATCCGATTTCTTCTCGGGTGGGGCTTTGTTCGACCTGATCCCGAACGCGCGCGGCGTTCTAAGGCCCCCGGTACGCCCCGAGGATCTGGCGGCCTATCTTGAGCATTTCAGTGAACGGGCCGAGACGCGCAAGGCAGCCAGAAGGAACGGGACGACCGGCGCCGCCTAGCTCATCGATTAAGTCGGTCTTGATATTTGTCAGTAACCGCCAGTCCTCAGCCGGTACTGTCTGAGGACGTACCGTGACCCATGAGATTTCGTAACTATTGTTTAGTGAGGTTCCAATGGCGGATACAATCGTGACCATCATCGAGGATGTCGACAGCAGGTTCGCGTGGGATAGGAAAACACTTGTCACCGACCTCGAAGGCAATTTTTTGGAGCGCGATATCATCTTCGACGATGGCCGCGAAAAGCGCGTCGTGTTCCTTAACCCCGTGTTAGCCCAGGTTGAATGGACCGACCCAGAAGACGTCGCGTTATGGAATACGCGCAGCGTGACGAGGCGTGTAGACGCCGACACCGGGGCGTTGGGACGATTGATTTTCTCGGAGAAGACGCGCGATGATGGGTTGATCACCCGGTCGACGTATCAGGTGGTGGACGGCGAGAACGTTCTTTGGCGAACTTGGCGAACCGAGACGGACTACGCGAACCCGGGGTTCTTTTTTTCAACCACGGACATACAGTTCTCGACCTTACCGGGCTTTCAACGCATCGAGAACGAGTATCGAACCCCGGATGGGGGTCGCGAGTCCGTGCGTACGGTCACCCCATCTGGAACCGCCATCATGGCCGAGGATCATTGGGAGGACCGCGCGCCATGGCAGGACCGGATGGAATATACCGACGCTGCCGGAAACACGTTGAGCGTGGCGAAGAACCTTGATTTGGGCGGCACGCAACACGAATCCTATGTCGACGGAGTGAAGCGCGCCTCTTACCAATGGGTTGAGGACAGCCGGGTGCTGCGTGTTTACAATGCGGATGGCGAGCTTTTTCGGAAGGTCAAGTTCGACAGCGATGGCGGTGTCATCCAAAGCGGGACCAGGGGGCCGCGAGAGGACTATGAAGAACTGCCAACCACACCTCTATCCGGACGCAGCCGCAATTTCGTCGAGGACTATGAGTGGACCTACACCTACGACCCCGATGGTATATTCCGCAGTGCCTATTTCGAAGGCGGCGTGCGGACCACGCAGGTGACCGAGGATTGGTCACTGGGCGGCGCGGGTAAGCCCTGGGCGATTATCGTGTCGACTTTCGACGGCGCTGGCGACCTGATCGCGCGGAACACGATCTTCGATTCCGGCAAGCAGCGTCTGACGACCTATGAGGATGGGCAGCGGGTATCGCAGGTGCTGACGGGCGCGAGCTTTGATCCGGTGAAGCAGGTGTCATTTCAAGAGACCCAGTTCGATGAGAGCGGGGCCATCTCGCGCACATCGCTCAATGACTGGGGGATCTTGCGGCTTGAGACCTTGGAGGTCGGCGCGCCGATCGAGGCGGTAAGCTATTCGCTGGAGCCGCGTTTGGGGCCGACCACCTGGATCGAGATCGAGAGCGCCTATGGCACGGATGGCCGTGTCACGCGCAAGGAGGTCGATTACGGTAACGGGTTTTCGCGGTTGACCACGATAGATGATGATCGGTGGGTCAGTTTGACCGTGGACGAAGATCCAGATGGGACAGGGGGCGAGGTCGCCTGGGAGACGTATCTTTTTGTTGGGGCGGACGATTTTCGGTTCAACTTTATCGATTACGATGATGGGGATAAGGTCGCGTGGTTGCGCGACGACGACGGTTTCACCGAAATTGCCTTCGACGGTGACGGAGACGAGGATTGGCTCTATCAGGTCCTCACGTTGCAGGACGGTGGCCCTCGGTCGGTCGAGACCTATGATCGCACCGAGGACGTGCCATCAGAGCAGTTGGCCCTTCTGAGTGTGGATTACCCGGATCAAATCGCTTGATGCTACCGCTTGGCGCCGCCCGCGGGTAGGATTGTTTGAAACCCGTCCCATGGTGGGCCACGCCGCAAGATGCGTTCCTTTGGTGACCGTACTGGAGGCCTCGGACCTGCGGTGTTGGCCGTGGCTATGCCAAACGCGCCGCGCGCGGGCTCTGTTAAGTCGCTCGGGGCGTTGGGCGAACCGGGCGGGCGGCGGTGGTCAACATCGAGGGTCAGGCGGCGGTCGGTCTGCCGCGATTATGTGGCGCCATCCAGTCAATCTTGGGGGCAAGGGGCACGATGCGGTGCGGGTTCACCGATTCGTGGCTATAATGGTAATGCCTCCGGATATGCTTGAAATTAACCGTCTCGGCCACGCCGGGCCACTGATACAGTTCGCGCGCATAGGCCCACAGGTTGGGGAAATCGACCAGGCGGTTGCGGCTGGTTTTGAAATGCCCATGATAAACCGGGTCAAAACGGAAGAGCGTGGGCACCAAGCGCCAGTCGGCCTCGGTCACACGGTCACCCATCAGGTAGCGCCGGGTGGAAAGGCGCTCTTCGAGCCAATCCATGGTGTCGAACAACTCGCCCACAGCTTTGTCATAGGCCGTCTGAGTGGTCGCAAAGCCACAACGGTACACGCCGTTGTTGAGCGTGTTGTAGATGCGGTCGTTGACCGGTTCCATCTCGGCCCGCAGATCCTGGGGCCAATAGTCATCCGTGTTGCCAGTGACGCCGTTAAAGGCGCTGTTCAGCATACGGATAATCTCGGAGCTTTCGTTCGAGACGATCGTCTTGCGCTGTTTGTCCCAGAGAATCGGGACTGTCACTCGCGCTGTAATATCGGGTTTGACGCGCTGATAAATCTGGCGCACGAAGTCCAGGCCGAACAGGCGGTCGCCGGTGGCGCCATGGTCATCGGTTTGAAACGTCCAACCGTCGTCCAGCATATCAGGGTGTACGACGTCGACGCTGATGTGGTCGGTCAACCCCTTAAGCTGACGGAAGATCAACGTGCGATGCGCCCAAGGGCAAGCATAGCTGACATAGAGATGATAGCGTCCGCTTTCGGCGGCAAACCCGCCCTCGCCCGTCGGGCCCGCACCGCCATCGGCGGTGATCCAATTGCGAAACTGCATCGGCGCGCGTTTGAACGCCCCATCGGTGCGGGTGGGGAAGGTCGGATTGGTGTCCCATTGTCCGTCGACGAGCTGGCCCATGTGGCGCCTCCTGCGGTTTTGATCATGGTCGGTATACAGTGTTTCAGTAGCGGCGGCAGCCGCCCCAACAGGATCAATCTGTCCTTAAGTTGTGAACAATATAAAACAGTCGACAGAAGTTTGGTGGCTGAGTAGCGTTGATGGTGTTGACGATTTCGTGTGTGTGAGTTTGGGGGTGTGGGGGCATTCTGATGGAATATCATCTGCCTGAGGGGCTGAAAGAAGCTGCGCTGCAGCTGCGCCCCAATGGAAAAATAACTAAGAAACATCGGCTTAGACTGAGGTCAGCCGGGCGCGAGATTGATATTGTTGACGCCTGGGCGGATGGTTTTTCGATTCGCGTCAGCGGCCCGCAACCGGGCCGTGGGATCGTCGATCTTTTCGATGGCGCGCGGCACATTCGGCATGGGCTGATCTATCAGACCGGAACGGTAGGGGATCGGCGGATCTATGCGTTCAAAACCGCGCAGGATCCGCGCATGGCGCAGCCTGCCGATTTCGCGCGGGCGGCGGATGGGCCGGTGGCGTTGATTCCTCGGCGCTGATGGCGCTTCGCGGGAGGATCTTGCGTACTTGACGCATAGATTGAAGAAATCGTGCAAGTCGGCGCTGTTGGGCGCCAGTAATTGCCCTTGTTTGTCCCATACCTCAACTTAAACTGAACCCTTCAACCTGTGCAGAGGGTCGGTCTATGATATTAGCGCCATATTTGCTGTTTCTGGGCGACGCGCCCGATGCTTTGGCTGCGAAGGTGGCGCAGGGGATCCGTGATTGGCGGCCCGAGGCCTCGGTCGGGCAATTGCGGCTGCCGGGGTGCCAGGCCGATATGGGACTGCCCGAGATGACGGTTGCCCAGGGGGTCGCGGCGGGGGCCAAAACGCTGGTGATCGGCGTGGCGAACCGTGGCGGCTTTATCTCAGACGCGTGGATCGCGGTGCTGCGCGAAGCGCTTGAGGCCGGGATGGATATTGCGTCGGGGCTGCATAATTTGCTGCGCGATGTGCCCGAGTTGGTCGAAGTCGCGGCGGCGAATGGGCGGGTGCTGCATGACGTGCGCGTGCCTTCGGTTCAATATCCGATCGCGAACGGGGTGCGTCGGGCGGGCAAGCGATGCCTGGCGATCGGCACGGATTGCTCGGTCGGCAAGATGTACACCGGCATCGCGATGGAGCGCGAAATGCTGGAGCGGGGCATGAAGGCAACGTTTCGGGCCACCGGGCAGACGGGCATTCTGATCACCGGGGGCGGCGTGCCACTGGACGCGGTGATCGCGGATTTCATGGCGGGTGCGGTCGAATATCTGACGCCCGACAACGAGCCCGATCATTGGGACCTGATTGAGGGGCAGGGAAGCTTGTTTCATGCGTCCTATTCCGGCGTGACCATGGCGCTGGTGCATGGCGGTCAGCCCGATGCGTTGATCCTGTGCCACGAACCGACACGGCCGCATATGCGCGGGCTGCCGGACTATCAATTACCGTCGCTGCACGATGTGCACGAGGTTGGGCTGCGCCTGGCGCGGGTGGTGAACCCTGCGTGTGAGGTCGTGGGGGTATCCGTGAACACGGCGGCTTTAGACGGGGCCGAAGCTTTGGCCTGTTTGGCCGTGATCGAGACCGAGATGGGCTTGCCGACGGTTGACCCCTTTCGTCAAGGTGCCGGGCGCTTGGTGGATGCCCTGGGATGAAGATCACGGTCAGCCGGGACCGCTTTGCCCTGAAGTCGGTTTTTCGGATCGCCCGGGGCGCGCGGACCCATGCAGAGGTTTTGCAGGTTGAGGTCCGGGACGGTGGGGTGATGGGCCACGGTGAATGTGTGCCCTACGGCCGATATGGCGAGACGTTGGACAGCGTCGAAGCCCAAATCACCAGCCTGCCCGAAGGGATTTCCCGCGCCACCCTGCAGAGCGCCTTGCCGCCCGGGGCGGCGCGCAACGCGGTAGATTGTGCGCTGTGGGATCTGGAGGCCAAGAAGACCGGCCAGCCGGTCTGGACCCGGGCGGACTTGGCGGCGCCCAAGGCGCTGATCACCGCCTATACTCTATCCTTGGATACGCCCGAGGCGATGCACGCCCAAGCGGCGGAACATGCAACACGACCGCTGTTAAAGGTGAAGCTGGGTGGCGGGGCTGAGGATGTGGCACGGATCGAGGCGGTCCGCGCAGGTGCCCCGAACGCCCGGATCATCGTGGATGCGAACGAGGGGTGGAGCGCCGAGGAATATAACACGCTTGCGCCACGGTTCGTCGATCTTGGGGTCGAGATGGTCGAGCAGCCGTTCCCGGCCGAAGCGGATGCCGCTTTGGCACAGATGGATCGGATCCTGCCGGTTTGCGCGGACGAAAGCTGCCATGATCGCGCGTCCCTGGATGGTCTGGTCGGCAAATACGACATAGTGAACATCAAGCTGGATAAGACCGGTGGCCTGACCGAGGCTTTGGCGTTGCGCGACGCCGCCGTGGCGGCGGGTTTTCAGGTGATGGTAGGCTGTATGGTCGGCTCGTCCCTGGCGATGGCGCCCGCACTGCTGGTGGCGCAGGGGGCGGCGGTGGTCGATCTGGATGGGCCGCTATTGTTGGCGCAGGATCGGGCGCCGGGATTGGTGTACGAGGGCTCGTCGGTGCATCCGGCGGCGCCGGAACTTTGGGGGTGAGCGCATGAGCCGGATTGTCTATGTGAACGGGGACTATGTGCCCGAGGGCGAGGCCGTCATCTCGATCTTTGACCGGGGTTTTTTGATGGCCGACGGGGTCTACGAGGTCACCTCGGTTCTGGACGGCAAACTGGTGGATTTCGCAGGGCATATGGCCCGGCTGCGGCGGTCTTTGGGGGAGTTGGATATGGCCTCCCCCGCCAGCGATGTAGAGTTAGAGACGATCCACCGAGAGCTGGTCACACGCAACACGCTGGTCGAGGGGGGCATCTATTTGCAGGTGACACGGGGTGCCGCGGATCGGGACTTTTTGTATCCAGAGACGGCCGAGCCCTCGCTGGTGCTGTTTACCCAGGCGAAACCGCTGGTCGCGTCACCAGTGGCGGCGCGGGGCATCAAAGTGATCTCGATCCCTGATCAACGCTGGGCGCGGCGCGATATTAAGACGGTGCAACTGCTCGCCCCCTCAATGGGGAAGATGGCGGCCAGGGCAGCGGGCGCGGATGACGCTTGGATGGTCGAGGAGGGACTCGTCACCGAAGGCACCTCGAACAACGCCTATATCGTGACGACAGATGGGACGATCGTGACCCGCGAGCTATCGCAGTCGATCTTGCATGGGATTACCCGGGCTGCGGTCTTGCGGTTTGCCCGCGAGGCGCAAATGAAAATCGAGGAACGGCCGTTTACCATCGCCGAGGCGCAAGAGGCGGCCGAGGCGTTTATCACCTCGGCCTCGATGTTCGTGTGTCCGGTGGTGGACATCGATGGGGTCGCGGTCGGGGCTGGGACACCCGGGCCTGTCGCACAGCGCTTGCGCGAGATTTATATTGAAGAGAGTGTGAAAGCGGCGGTTTGAGCCAAAGGACCTTGCACCCGGAGCCATGCGCCTAAGCCTCCGGCGGGGATACTTGGAAAAATGGCAGTGTGTGGGCCCCGTTTATTGACCCGTGGGCTGCGGGGTCTCTAAGTACTCGAGGGCTTTTGCCCGCGCAGCGTCGCAGGTCGCCTCGGACGGCACGGTGATGGTTTGGTCGATCAGCATCGCGCGGGTGGTGGCATCGACCAGGCCGAAAGCGTCGAGCAGATGGATGGTCACGTCACGGCGGATGTCGGGGGTGGGCAGCCCCTCGGAGGGGAGGGCCATGACGTCAGCGATGAGTTTGCGTTTGAGGTTGGTTTCATCCGCAAGGATGCGGTCGACCAACGGCGGTAGTAGTTCTTCGTCTTGGCAAGCATTCAGCAGCTCCAAACGCGTAATATTCAGGCGCACTTCGACGAAATCCGACAGGTAACGGTTCGTCACGAAAGCCGCCAAGCGCCCCGGTGCGCTATCTTGCGCCAAGATGGGCAGTGGGATCAGGCAAAACGCCGCGAGGACTAGCGCGCGCATGCGCCTAGTGCCCCTTGCTGGCGTCGGCGAATTTGGCTTGCTGGGTGGCGGAGGCTTCGGTCTGGTATTTGTCACGCCACTCGGCATAGGGCATGCCATAGACGGCCTCGCGGCCCTGATCCTTGGTCATGTTGATGCCCCGTTCGACGGCGGCCTCTTGATACCAGCGGCTGAGGCAGTTGCGACAAAACCCCGTCAGGTTCATCATGTCGATGTTTTGCACATCCGTCCGCTCGGCCAGATGGGCAAGGAGGCGGCGGAAGGCCGCGGCTTCGAGCTGGGTTTTGGTGTGATCGTCCATGGCGGTCCCCTCGTTTGTTCCTGCAGAGGTAGGGACTTGACGCGGGCTTGTCACCCCTTGGGGATCAACGCGGCCAGAATTGGGGCAAGGCGCGCGGCCCAGGCCTGTTGGCCCGTCGCGGTGGCGATCAAGTTGTTTCGCACTTCGATCAAGACATGGGGCAGCCCACGCTGGGTGCCGTGCCGATACATGCAGTCACCTTGCAGTTGGCCGGTGTAGGGTTCGTTATCGCCGACGATGATGTCGGGCTGGGCAGCCAGCGCGTCAATCAAGGGGCGGGCGATGCGCTCGTCTCGATCCCACAGGACCCCGATATGCCAGGGGCGTGGGGGCTTGCCGCGCAACTGCGGTGTGAAAGAGTGGATCGAGATCAGATGAGGGGTGATCCCGCGCGCCTCCATCCGATCAAGCTGGGTGGTGATGGCTTGGTGATAGGGGTCATAGGCGCGGGTCTTGCGGCGGGTGACCTCGGCCGCATCCGCGTGCCGATTGGCGGGGATGATCGATCCATCGTAGAGTTTCATGACCAGCGTCGGATCATCGTCGCCGCGGTTAGGATCGATCACCAGGCGGGAAAAGCGCGACAGGATCGCAGGGCCATTCAGGGCCTGGGCCAAATGCCGCGTAACGGCGGCGGCACCTGGATCAAAAGCGATATGGCGGTCCATATCGGCCGCAGACAGACCCAGATCGCCGCCGTTGACCCAGGGCGGCACGGTATTGGTGGCGTGATCACAAAGAAGGACGGCGGGACCGGGGGCATTGGGCGAGACAACGTCGTAGGCGGGGTCATTGGTCATACAGCGGGCGTATCGGTTCACCCCGCGGGTGGAAAGGGTGCGCCGCGGCAAAAAATAAGATTATGACCGCATTTTTATCGGACAAAGCGCTTTGGGACCGCTATACCCTGCCCCCGAGGCCCCTTTCTTGAGCGCAGGACGATCTATGTTACGACGCAATCGCAACGTGAAAATCGTTGCAACTCTTGGTCCCGCTTCCAGCGATTATCCAACGATCAAAGCCTTGTTCGAGGCGGGCGCGGATGTGTTTCGGTTGAATATGTCACATGGGACGCATGACGACATAAGGGCGCGGCACGAGATCATCCGCGACCTCGAGGTCGAGATGGAGCGACCGATTTGCGTTCTGGCGGATTTGCAAGGACCGAAGCTGCGCTGCGGGACGTTTAAGAACGGGCCGGAAATGCTGGCCGAGGGGGCGGCGTTTCGTTTTGATTTGCAGGATGCGCCGGGCGACGGCACGCGTGTGCGGTTGCCGCACCCCGAGATTTTCGCGGCACTTGAAGCCGGATCGACCCTGCTGGTCAATGACGGCAAGATCCGGCTGTCGGTCACAGACCGGTCAGACAGCCATGCGGATTGCGTCGTCGAAGTGGGTGGCGAGATTTCGGACCGTAAGGGCATCAATGTGCCGGACGTGCTGCTGCCGTTGGCCGCCCTCAGCGACAAGGATCGCAAGGATCTGGAGTTCGTTTGCGAGCTGGGCGTCGATTGGCTAGCCTTGAGTTTCGTGCAGCGGGCGCAGGATGTGATCGAGGCGCGGGACCTGACCCAAGGCCGCGCCGCGATCATGTCGAAGATCGAGAAGCCCGCGGCGGTGCGGGCGTTTGACGAAATCCTCGACGCGTCGGACGCGATCATGGTGGCGCGTGGGGATTTGGGGGTGGAATTGCCAGTACACACCCTGCCGCCGATCCAAAAGAGCCTGGTCCGCAAGTGCCGCCGGGTGGGCAAGCCGGTAATCGTGGCGACCCAGATGATGGAGAGCATGATCTCCAGCCCCGTGCCAACACGGGCCGAGGTGTCGGATGTGGCCCAGGCGATTTACGAGGGCGCAGATGCGGTGATGCTGTCGGCCGAGTCCGCCGCCGGCGATTATCCGATCGAGGCTGTGACCACGATGAGCAATGTGGCGGTCTCGGTCGAGGAAGACGATATTTATCGCCAAGTCATCGAGGCGTCGCGCACGCCCAGCAAGCAGTCGGTGGGCGAGGCGATTACGGCGGCGGCCCGCGAGGTGGCCGAGACCACGGATGTGAAAGCGATCTGCTGTTTTACCCATTCCGGGACCACGGCCAGCCTGATGAGCCGCGAAAAGCCCAAGGTGCCGATCATCGCCTTAACGCCAAAGCCGCGCACCGCGCGGCGGTTGACCATGACCTGGGGGCTGCACTGCGTGGTCACGCCCGAGGTGGAAAGGTTCAAGATGGCGGTGGTCAACGCGGCCCGTGCGGCCAAGGCCGGTGGGTTCGGCGAGGATACGGATTTTATCGTCGTCACAGCGGGTGTGCCGTTCAACACGCCGGGCTCGACCAATATTCTGCGGGTGGCACCCTTGGATGAGCAGAAAATCTTCGCGGGCGGGCCCGAGTAAATCCCGCCGACCCGGCTGCACATGGTGAACCCGTCAGAAAGAGGCCTCGCTGGCCGGGGCGGCGGTGTGTTGGTCGGTCCAGCGGCCCTTGGTACAGACCTGGATGATAGGACCGTTGGGTCCTGGGGCGACGATGCGCCCGCCGTCGCTGTGCGCTTTGCCCTGTGACAGGCAGTGCACCACCTGGTCGCCCATGCGCCAGCGCCCACCCGCCTGGCAGAGCAGAGCGACGCCATTATCGACGACGACCGCCCCTTGGCTGTATTTCTTTGTCGCCAGCAGGCAGGTGTCGGCGGTTGGGATCGCCGCCTCCTCGGCCAAGACAAGGGTGGGGAGGGTCAGCAAAAGGACAATGGCGCGCAGCATGGTGGGTCCGGCGTTAGGGCACTTAGAGTAGCGCCAGACTGGCATGCTGTGGTTAAAGGGCGGTTAAGTCGGTGGCGGGGCGGTCGGGACTTGCCAAGCGCGCGCCCGCGCCCTATACGGCGCACTTCGACTGCGCGTCCGGCCTGATAGGGCTGCCGAGTCGCGCGTAAGACCAACTTCCGAAACGGAGAGCAAAATGCCCAAGATGAAGACCAAGTCGGGCGCGAAAAAGCGCTTCAAGGTCACGGCTTCGGGCCGTGTCAAAGCAGGCCAGGCCGGTAAGCGCCATGGTATGATCAAACGATCCAGCAAGTTTATCCGAAACGCCCGTGGCACCACCACGCTGAGCGAGCCGGATGCGAAGATCGTCAAATCATATATGCCATACGCGCGCTAGGGGGGTCGTCAGATGTCACGTGTAAAAGGCGGCGCCGCCGCACATGCCCGCCACCGCAAGGTCGTTAAAGCCGCCAAAGGGTACTACGGCGCGCGCAAATCCAACTTCCGCACCGCGACGCAAGCCGTCGACAAGGCGATGCAATATGCGACGCGGGATCGTAAGGCGAAAAAGCGGACCTTCCGCGCGCTTTGGATCCAGCGGATTAACGCTGGCGTTCGGGCGCATGATGAAAGCCTGAATTATTCTCAGTTCATGGGCGGTTTGACCAAAGCCGGGATTGAAGTGGATCGTAAGGTCCTGGCCGATCTGGCCGTGCACGAGCCCGAGGCGTTCAACGCGATTGTGGATCAGGCCAAGGCTGCTTTGGCCTAAGCGTGCAGCGATTGAGACTTTGGAAAACCTCGGCGGGCGCCGGGGTTTTTTATTTGGTCAGAAGATGAACCAATCGCTGGTGATATCTTCAGCCTGCAATTGGCGCGAGACGTCGAACAGGACCAATTTGTCCGCCGTGCCATCTTCCTCGGCGTCGGGAATGATCAATGTCACACGGCCGTCCTTGCGTTGTTTGAACGTGATGTCGAAGAAGTTGATGTTGTAATCCGCCAGATCGATCCGGTCTTTGCCAGGCTCGAAATCGCGAATGGTATCGCGGACCCCGTCACGGGCAAAAACAAACTCATCTGGCGAGGACGTGCCATACAGCACCTCCCGTTCGGTCGAGGAGGTTTCGAATTGCACAAGGGCGGTGGCATCGGGCAGGCCGGGGCGAAAGATAAAATCGTCGGCGTCCAGCAGCACACGGCTTTCGGGGATGTCGTCTTCGGCGGGGCGCTTGAACTTGATCCTTAACACCTCTTCCTGTCGATAGGTGACCACGTATTTCCTAAGGCTGACCTGCTTGACCATCAGTTGCGACCAAGACGCGTCCCAAGCGGTAAGGTCGATGCGGTCGGTGCCATCCTCAAGACCGCGCACCTGATCGAGCTTGGCGTCATTGCCCAAGACGATAAAGTCCTGCCCGTCGCCAGCGAAAATTGTGTCGCGGCGGTGGGTATCAAAGATCAGGCCGCCGTTAATGGGATCGCTGGGGTAGATGTCGGTCATGGGGCCCTCAGGGTTGGCTGCTGCCCGTCGTACCTGCGCCCCCCATGGTTAAAGCTGGGTTAAACTGGCCGCCGGCGGGCTTGCAATCCTGGCGGCGGCTGGGTAGGCGAAAGGCCGGTTATCAAGCGCAGGATAGGTTCATGGACGGGCTGGACGAGCTGAAACTCAGAATCATGGACCAAGTGGCTCAGGCGGACGACGAGGCCGCATTAGAGGCTGTGCGCGTGTCCAGCCTGGGCAAAAAGGGCGAGGTCAGCCTGAAGGTGCGCGCGCTCGGCGGGATGAGTGCCGAGGAGCGGCAGCAGGCGGGGCCCGCACTGAATGCGCTGAAAGACGAGGTGGCCACCGCAATCGCCGCGCGGCGTGCAGACTTAGCCGCCGCGGCGTTAGAGGCGCGGCTCGCATCGGAATGGGTCGATGTCAGCCAACCGGCGCGGGTGCGGCGGCGGGGCAGCATCCATCCAGTCAGCCAGGTGACCGAAGAGGTCATCGCGATTTTCGCCGATTTGGGGTATTCGGTCGCCGAAGGGCCGCAGGTCGAGACGGATTTTTACAACTTCGATGCGTTGAATATTCCGGCGGAACACCCGACCCGGACCGAGATGGACACCTTCTATCTGCACCGTGCCGAGGGCGACAATCGCCCGCCGCATGTGCTGCGCACCCACACCAGCCCGGTGCAGATCCGGCATATGGAGGCGCATGGCGCGCCGTGCCAGATCATCGCCCCAGGCCGCGTTTACCGCGCGGACTACGACCAGACCCACACCCCGATGTTCCATCAAGTCGAAGGGTTAGCGATCGGCAAGGACATCTCGATGGCCAATCTGAAGTGGACCTTGGAAGAGTTTTGTCGGGCGTTTTTCGAGGTGGACGAAATCGAGTTGCGCTTCCGTGCCAGCCATTTCCCGTTCACCGAACCCTCGGCGGAGGTGGACATCCGATGCTCCTGGGCGGGGGGGCAACTGAAAATCGGCGAGGGCGACGATTGGATGGAGATTCTGGGCTCGGGCATGGTGCACCCGAAGGTATTGCAGGCCAGCGGCGTGGACCCGGATCTGTGGCAAGGTTTTGCTTTTGGGATCGGGATCGACCGCTTGGCGATGCTGAAATACGGGATCCCGGACCTGCGGGCCTTTTTTGACAGTGACCTGCGGTGGCTGCGGCACTATGGGTTTCGCGCGTTGGACGTACCGGCTACCGGGGCCTGAGCCCCGGCTAAAGATGTTGCGATCAGAATTTGCTTACAGATTCGCCGATTTTATTGTCGATGTAGGTCCCGTTCTCTTCGATACCACCGATGATGATGTTGAACAGAATTGCCATGTTAAGCGCGACAATACTTGCTGTCAAAACAACCCAATCGACTGCGACAGCGCCGTCTTGATCGGCATGAAAGAGGCGAATTTTCTTCAGCATGGGACATTCCTATCTCGAACTCTCCGTAACTTAAGTCTCAAAAGGCCGCAAAAGCATGACGGGATTAGGGCAGTTGTTTGTCGCATTGGCGAAACACACCTGCAAATTACGTAAAGTTTTACAAAGCGTGCTCAAAATCAGGGGGTTGGACGGGGGACACGAATCGAGTCGGTCGACCTTTTCCTTGCGACGCCACTCGGCTAGAACCCAGGCGAACCAGCCCGCCCACCCAAAGGACATCCGATGAAATTCACCTTGTCTTGGTTGCGCGATCACCTCGAGACCGAGGCGACGCTTGAGCAGATCTTGGACGCCCTGACCGACCTTGGCCTTGAGGTCGAGGGGGTTACCGATCCCGCTGCGGCGCTGGGCGGCTTTCTGGTGGGCGAGGTTTTGACAGCGGAAAAACACCCCGATGCGGACAGGCTGCGGGTTTGTCAGGTGGCGACCGCTGCTGGCACGCAGCAGATCATCTGTGGGGCGCCCAATGCGCGGGCCGGGATCAAGGTCGTGGTCGCGCAGCCGGGCGACTACATTCCAGGGATCGACACCACTATTCAGGTGGGCAAGATCCGGGGCGTGGAAAGCCACGGTATGATGCTATCCGAGCGCGAGATGCAGCTGTCAGACGAACACGATGGGATCATCGAGTTGGGCGCAGATGCGACGGTCGGACAGCGCTATGTGGATTATGCGGGCAAGACCGATCCGACGATCGAGATTGCGATCACGCCAAACCGGCCCGATGCGTTGGGGGTCGCGGGGATTGCGCGGGATCTGGCAGCGCGGGGGCTGGGGACCTTGAAACAGCAGTCGTCGGTCAAGGTGCCGGGGGCGTTCGCCTGCCCGATCTCGGTCACGCTGGACCCGGCCGTGGCAGACAAGGCTTGCCCTGTTTTTCTGGGGCGGGTGATCCGTGGTGTTAAAAACGGGCCCTCGCCCGCGTGGCTGCAAGAGCGGTTGCGCGCCATCGGGCTGCGACCGATCTCGGCCCTGGTCGATATCACGAACTTCTTCACCTTTGACCGGAACCGGCCGCTGCATGTGTTCGATGCAGATAAAGTTACGGGCAACCTGCTGGTGCGCCCCGCGCAGGCGGGCGAAAGCATGATGGCCCTGGACGATAAGACCTATGTGTTCGAGGGCGGCGAGACGGTGATCGCAGACGACGTCGGCATCGAAAGCATGGGCGGCGTGATGGGCGGCGCGGCCTCGGGTTGTACCGAAGAGACGATGAACGTCTTCCTCGAGGCAGCCTATTTCGACCCCACACTGACGGCGCGAACCGGGCGGCGGCTAAAGATCAATTCGGATGCGAAATACCGGTTCGAGCGGGGGATCGATCCGGCCTTCACGCCCGACGGGGTGGAACTGGCGACGCAGATGATCCTGGATCTGTGCGGGGGCGAGGCGTCCGAGGTGATCACTGCCGGAACAATCCCCGATACTGCGCGGTTCTACACGCTCGACACCGACCGGGTGACACGGCTGGTGGGGATGGAGATTGCGGCGGACGAGCAGGTTCGCATCCTGACCGCCTTGGGCTTTGGTGTGGCGAAAGAGGCCGATGGGACCGAGGTTTGGGTGCCCAGCTGGCGGCCCGATGTGCGGGGCGAGGCCGATTTGGTTGAGGAGGTGGCGCGCGTCGCCTCGCTGACCAAACTCAAGGGTGTGCCTATTACACGCGTCGCGGGGGTGACGCCCAACGTGCTAACCCCTGTGCAGCGGCGCGAGCGGGGCACACGGCGGCAACTGGCCGCGCTGGGCTATGATGAATGCGTGACCTATTCCTTTATTGATCAGCCGACAGCGGCGCGGTTCGGCGGCGGCGGCGATGCGGTCAAACTGGGCAACCCGATCAGTAGCGAGATGAGCCACATGCGCCCCGATCTGCTGCCAGGCCTTTTGCAGGCCGCGGCCCGAAACCAAGCGCGCGGTTTCGCGGATTTGGCGCTGTTCGAGGTTGGCCCCATTTGGGCGGGCGGCGAGCCCGAGGATCAGGGCCGCATGGCGGCGAGTCTTCTGACCGGCTTTTCAGGCCCGCGCGAGGCGCATGGGGGGCGGCGGCCGGTCGATGTGTTTGACGCAAAGGCGGATGCCGAGGCCGCGCTGGCGGCGATGGGCGCGCCCATGGGTTTGATGGTGTTGCGCAGCGCGCCAGATTGGTTCCACCCGGGCCGTTCGGGCGTTCTTAGCCTGGGGCCAAAGCGCCCCCTTGCGGCGTTCGGCGAGGTGCACCCGGCCGTGTTAGATGCGATGCACGTCAAGGGGCCCGCTGTGGCTTTCACCTTGAACATCGACGCGGTACCCTATCCCAAGCGCGGTGGCGCGACCCGCCCGGCCCTGGTGATGTCCGACTTCCAAGCGGTCGAGCGTGACTTCGCCTTCGTCGTCGACGCGCGGACCGAGGCGCAGTCCTTGCTGCGCGCCGCCAAAGGTGCGGACAAAGCGCTGATTGCCGAAGTCAGCTTGTTCGATGTTTTTGCAGGTGACGCGGCCGAAGCCCAAATGGGTGCCGGTAAGAAGTCGATGGCCATCGCCGTGCGTCTTGAGCCAACCAGCGGTACCCTGACCGATGCCCAGATCGAGGCGGTCAGCGCCAAGATCATAGCACAAGTGACCAAAGCCACGGGCGGGGTCTTGCGCAGTTGATCCCGCGACGGTGTTGCCCCGTGGCACCGCCTGATGCGCACTGTGAGAAATCTGTTGATTGAACCAGGGGTGTCGGTGTAGCCGGTGCCCCTGGTTCGTTTTGGAGAGAGACCGATGTTGGTCCTGGCACCGCCGCAAGGCGAGAGTAACACCACCTCAATCTGACCCCTGCAGGGCTGCCTGCGGGCCCGATGTTCCATGCGCCGCAGGATCTTCTGAAATGACCCCCGACCAGATCGCCGAGATCCGGGCCGTGCTGCCCGCGACGACCGGTTTTGACTACACGCCCGACCTTGAGTCGCCCTGGCTGTTGGCGGCCCAGATGCCGCCGCAGGCCCGGATCGCTGACCTGCGGTCTGGGCCATTGGCGCCTTTGCTGTCCCGCCCCTTGCTTCGTTCGGTTGTGGCGAACTGTGGGGATGGTGTACTGCGGCGCGCCGATGTCGCGGCGACGGCGGATCCCTTTGGTTCGTTGCCGCCAACGGCTGCGGGGGCGGCAGGACAGGCGGCCGCTTGGGCGCAGCCGTGGCGGTGCCATATCCTCAGCTTCACCGACTGGGGCGTGGATCGTGCACAATGGGGCGCGCAGCTCAGCCGCCGTGGCGGAAATTTGGTGTTGCAGATCAGCCTGCCCACGGATCATGCGGCTTTGTTCGCGCAGTATCTGCCGCAGACCGAGCGGAAGCGCTTCGAGTCTTCGGGACATCCGGTGCGAACCACAGGCTTGCCGACGATGGCCTGGGTCCGCTTGGACGTCTGCATGGAGACGGGTGAGGCGCTGATTGAAGAGGTGCAAAGCGACTGGTTTCGCTATGTGCGTTGGCGACTTCACGCGGCAGCGAAACGCGCGCCCCGGTCGCGTAGCTTACGCAATCTGCAACTTTATGATGCGCAAATGCGGGACCGCTATGCCCGCGATTGGGAGCGTGTGGCGTTGCTCTCGGCCCTGGTGCTGCTTCGTCGCGAGTTTGCCGTACGCCGCGTGTTTTTGCATCAGCCGCAAACAGGCTATGTTCTGAAGCGGATTTGGGGCGCGGCACCACCCGTGTCGCTGTATACCAAACTGCCGCGCAGCTTTGGTTTTGCGCTAACCTCCGAGGCGCCAGCGTTTCTTGAGCGCCCACGGCACCGGGACCTGCGGAAACTGCGCCGCACGGGCGTGCCGCTGTTCTGGCTGTTGGAGTTGTAGCGGTGCGCATTGTCTTTAGGGGCGGTCTGGGGCAGAACTGGGCCAAGGATCCAAAGGGGTGCGCAATGCATTTGAACGTTTATCTGTCCGGCGAAATTCACACCGATTGGCGAGACGAAATCCGCGCCGGTGTGGCGGCGGCGGGGCTTGATGTCAGTTTTTCGGAGCCGGTGACGGATCACGCTGCCTCGGACGATTGCGGGGTCGCGATTTTGGGGGCCGAGCCCAACAAATTTTGGCATGATCACAAGGGCGCGATGGTCAACGCGATCCGGACACGCAAGGGGATCACAGATGCGGATGTCGTCGTGGTGCGTTTTGGCGAGAAGTACAAGCAATGGAACGCGGCCTTTGACGCGGGCTATGCCGCCGCTTTGGGCAAATCCCTCATCGTGCTGCATGGGGCCGAGCATGCGCATGCGTTGAAGGAAGTCGACGCCGCCGCCCTGGCTGTGGCCGAGACGCCCGGTCAGGTGGTCGAGGTGCTGACATATGTCCTGACCGGCACCTTGCCCGGCGCTCAATGAGGTTGGCGGCAGCCATGGGGTGAAAGTGCTAGTAGCTTGAAATTTAAGCATTAACCAAATTATTCTTGGTGTGTTAACCTCTTTCCGGCAGACTTGGACCATCGGAAACTGGATGGAGGGTCTTTATGACTGCACCAAGTGAAACCGAGTTGATGCTGTCAGGGCACAGCCTGACGACGGCGGAAATCCTGTATCGCATGCCCGACTGTCAACGCCTGCTACAGACCTTTACCTGGCAAGATTACGACCTGGCGCCCCGCTTTCCCAAGCTGCACAAGTTCTTGGAGTTTTGGCACAAGGAACTGGACGGCCCGCTGCACTCGGTACGCTATTCGCATCAAAAAATGATCCGCCCCGGCGAATGGCGCAAAGTGGATGGCGTGATCACACTGCACTGATGCTTTCGAAGATCCGGCAATCGGATGGTTCAATAACCGCATAAAGCCGCCGTTTGTTTGTTGAGTGACCGAACATCGCTCAGGGATCAGATCGCGCGTTCGGCTTGTGCTTCAGGTGTGTTCGGGCGGCGGCTTTTGCGGTCCTTATCAGCTGGGTCGCGCGCTCAGCCGCGCAGCGACCGGCGCGATGACTTTGGCAACGACCGGGATCAGCAGCAGTCCAAGCAGCAAGCCCAAAATGCCGTCCACCAGGGCCGTGACCGCCCAGCCGATGAAGCCTTGGCCGGTACCGATGCCCGAGGCGGCAACTTCGGCCAGATGGTGAATGGCATCATAAAGTACAGGCCAGCCCAGATCTTTGATCCCATGTACAATGATGCTGCCGCCGACCCACAACATGGCTGCGGTGCCAACCGTCGATATCAACGTCATCACGCTCGGCATGGACGCTACGATCCGACGCCCCAACGCGCGGGTAACAGCCAGGCGCCCTGCCTGGATCATCTTTAACCCGGCGTCATCCGCTTTGACCAAAATCGCAACCGCCCCATAGACCAGGGTGGTGATGCCGATGGCCACGGCAGCCAGCGCCAGCGCTTCGACCCAAATCTGATCCGCGCTGATCGCCGCGAGCGAGATCGTCATAATCTCGGCTGACAGAATGAAATCGGTCTTGACCGCGCCCTTTACGCGTTGCTCTTCCAGATGGGCGGCGTCCAGCGTTTCGGCCTCCTGAGGTCCATGTTCGACATGCGGGACAATCAGATGCCAGATCTTCTCAGCGCCTTCGAAGCATAGGTATGCGCCGCCGATCATCAGCAAGGGCGTCAGCATCCAAGGCAGGAAGGTGTTCAACAGAAGGGCCGCGGGCAGTAGGATAACCAGCTTGTTAAAGAACGACGCACGGGCGATTTTCCAAACGATCGGCAGTTCGCGTGCCGCCGGCAGGCCTGTGACATACTTCGGCGTGACAGCCGCGTCGTCGATCACAACACCGGCGGCTTTGGTCCCAGCCTTGGCGGCCTGCGCGGCGATATCGTCAAGCTGGGCAGCGGCCAACTTCGCTATGGCCGCCACATCGTCTAGAAGTGCAAGCAAGCCGCTCATCGGCGTTCCGTCCCTTTAATTTGTCTCATTGTTGATCCCGTCAGATCATCGCCATGCCGCCGTTCACATGCAGCGTTTGACCCGTGATATAGCCCGCCTCGGGCCCCGCAAGGAACACGGCGGCGGCCGCGATCTCGTCAACCTCGCCCATTCGCCCCGCTGGAATGGCCCCCAAGATCCGCTCTCTTTGTGGATCGTTCAACGCTTCGGTCATTGCGGTTGTGATGAAACCCGGTGCGATGCAGTTGACCGTGACGCCCCGGCTTGCAACCTCGGCCGCCAAGGATTTGCTCATCCCGACCATTCCGGCTTTCGAGGCCGCGTAATTTCCTTGGCCTGGGTTCCCGGTGGTGCCCACGACCGAGCTGATATTAATGATTCGCCCCCAGCGGGCCTTCATCATGCCGCGCAAAACGCCCCTACACAGCCGCATGGTCGATGTCAGGTTGACGTCGATGACCGTCGCCCATTCCTCGTCCGACATCCGCATGAACAGATTGTCGCGCGTGACACCTGCGTTGTTCACCAAAATATCAAGGCTGCCCATGGCCGCCGCCGCGTCTTTTGGCAGCGCCTCGACCGAGGCGACCTCGCTCAGGTTGCAGGGCACCACATGCGCCCGCTCGCCCAGGTCCGCTGCCAGGGCCTCAAGGGGATCAATCCGGGTTCCCGAAAGCGCCACCGTGGCGCCCTGGGCGTGCAGCGCGCGGGCGATCGCGCCACCGATCCCGCCCGAGGCCCCAGTGACCAAGGCCGATTTCCCGGTCAAATCAAACATCCGTTTTCCTTCCTATTCGTCAAAACCCGGCGGCAACGCCAGCGGCGTCCCTTCCCCCAGTACATATCGCACCAAATCCCTATAGTCTAAGGCCAGCGGGACCAGAATCGTCGCCACCCGGCTTTGCCGCCAAATGAGCAGCGCCAGCGTCAAGATGAAAGCCCCAGCAACGGTATGTTCAGCCACAAGCCGATCCATGCGGGCTGTGTCGCGATCGCCTCCTCAAAACTCATCGGGCACCCTTTCGGCTTTACGTGTCAGCCGCAAATGCAGCCACATCCGCCGCTGTATTCACGGCACGTACGGTTGCTTCCTTCGCGATCCGGCGCACCATGCCACTCAGCGCTTTGCCGGCGCCCACCTCAACGAATTGGTCGACACCCTGGGCGGCCATCCAGGCGACGCTCTCGCGCCAACGAACCACCCCGGTGACTTGATCCAGCAGATGGCCGCGGATCGCCGCCGCGTCGCCGACCGCTGCCGCCGTGACATTGGCAACCACAGGCACCTTAGGATCCAAAATCTCGACATCAGCCAGGGCTTCGGCCATCACCTCGGCCGCTGGCGCCATCAGGGCACAATGGAACGGGGCGCTGACCGGCAGCAATAGGGCCCGCTTGGCGCCCTTGCCCTTTGCCATATCAACGGCGCGTTCAACCGCCGCCCTGGCCCCCGAGACCACCACCTGCGCGGGATCATTGTCGTTTGCAGCGCTTAGGCAATCGCCTTGGGCTGCTTCAGCCGCCAGCGCCTGGACCGCAGCCAAATCCAACCCCAGGATTGCCGCCATCGCGCCTTCGCCCACCGGCACGGCTTGCTGCATTGCCCGACCGCGTACCCGCAACAGCCGCGCGGTGTCAGCCAAGCTGAGCGCACCCGCCGCACACAGCGCGGAATACTCACCCAGCGAATGCCCGGCCACATAAGCCGCACGCTCGGCCGACACGCCCTCTGCCTCCAACGCACGCATCACCGCCATCGAGGTTGCCATAAGTGCCGGTTGTGCATTCTCGGTCAGCGTGAGGGTTTCGATATCCCCCTCCCAAATCAGTCCTGACAGACTTTCACCCAATGCGGCGTCGACTTCGTCAAATACAGCCTGCGCAGCGGGATGGGCCTCGGCCACATCCCGCCCCATGCCGATTGCCTGTGCCCCTTGTCCCGGGAAAATAAGCGCACGCTTCACCTTGCCCTCCGTTCTTCAATCTGATCCTCTGGTGATAGATGGTTTTTTGAGCAGCGGATACACAATGATTGAACGACCAATGACCTGGGTCGCCCAAGGTGGCAAGGGCCCTTTGATATGCCGTCCAAATCAAATTACGCCCAACTGATGATTTCCGCCGGAGATTCAGATTTGTCGCGGAAAGATACTTCACGAACGAATATCGTGGCAGCGCTTTGCCTGGTCACCCTGGTAACCGCATTAGTTTTGGCGCTGCGATCACGTTGGTTCATTCATGACGACGCGCTGATATCTCTCAGGTACGCACAAAATCTGGCGCAGCACGGTGTATTGCATTGGAACTTGGGCGAACCAGTGGAAGGTTATACAAACCTGTTGTTTGTGCTATTGAGCTCTGCGCTTATCAAAATAGGCGTCGATCCCATTTTTGCGGCACGATCCATAAACATCGCGGCCTTAGCAGCAATGCTTTTCTTGTTTGCAACACTGGTCCGGCACCTGACAAGTGGTCTGGCAGCCACAGTTGGCATGTGCCTGATCGGCGCGTCCATGCCCCTCATCCTTTGGTGTTTCGGCGGTCTCGAAGCCCCATTTTTGGCACTCTGGATCTTGCTGCTTTGTATCTTGACACACCACATGATCCTTCAAGGTCCAAACCTAATCCTGACCGTCATCGCAGCCGCGGTGGCAGGTCTTGCGTATCTGACCCGGCCCGATGCAGCCATTATCGCAGGGGTCGCCGCTTTGTTTCTGTGGCTGGGGACGGGATTGAACCGGCGCGGTTTTTGGGCAGCGACCCTGTTTTCAGCAGTATTTCTTATGATCGTGGCGGCGCATGTGGGCTGGCGGATCATGACCTATTCCGAATTTTTGCCAATGACGCTTTACGCAAAGGCGGTCGGCATTCCATCACTATCAACCCTGTTCGGGCTGAATTACATTCGAAACTTCACTTTGCAGACACCCTTTGTGCCGCTGCTGGCTGTCTTGGCCCTTGCCGCGGGGCGTGCAACGAAAGCGCACCGGCCTTTGATGTTCATGGCAACGGTATTGATCGTATATTCTGTGTATTTGGTCCGAATAGGAGGGGACCATATGCTGCAATACCGCTTGTTAGCCCCTCTAATTCCCATTGTGGCACTTATGCTCGCCGCGACGCTTGCGGTGAGACCCAGGTTACTCATTCCGGCAGCGCTGATTTTGATCGTGACACTTCCTGCGCAATTGTTGCCACTTTCCGGGCAAGCCAAAGAACCGATCGACCCAGCAGCAACTGTAGGAAAGATTATTGGTGATCACATTGCCAGTTCCTGGCCGCCAAATACGACAACCGCGCTTAACACTGCGGGTTCGGTCCCCTTCCTCAACCCAGACAAGCGTTTCATCGACATGCTTGGCTTGAACGATCCAGTAATCGCACGCCGTGAGGTGGACACGATTTCATTAGTCGGCCAGGCGTTGCCAGGGCACGCTAAAGGTGATGGCGATTACGTCCTTTCGCGGGCACCCAACTACATCATTCTTGGCCCCGCTGAAGGTCGGGATGTGGGGGAACCATGGTTCCTGTCAGATCTCGAGATTGCCGAAGACCCCCGGTTCGCTGACTGTTATATCAAGCATCGAACTGAGATTCCCTACGACACACAACTTCTCCATGATAATGTCACTCGTCCCAATCCTCTGATTTTCACCTATTACCAAAGGCGCGACAGCGTCGAGTGTTCGGCGGACTGAGATTCTTCTTCTTGCGATTCGCCGTCAGGCGTGTATACGAGCGCGACCCCGAAACACGTAGACCGCGTGACCTCTCGTATATGGCGCTCGTGGGCAATCCGCCATGTTTTGAAGTGCGCTAGAGAATGGTGATATGCATGGCTCTATACGAGCATGTCTTTATTGCGCGTCAGGATCTGTCCAACGCGCAGGCCGAAGGGCTGATCGAGCATTTTGGCCAGGTCCTTACCGACAACGGCGGTTCCGTCAAAGACCACGAATATTGGGGCCTGAAAACGATGGCCTATAAGATCAACAAGAACCGCAAGGGGCACTATGCCTTTCTGCGGTCCGACAGCCCCTCGCCCGCTGTGCAAGAGATGGAGCGCCTGATGCGCCTGCACGACGATGTGATGCGTGTCATGACCATCAAGGTCGATGCGCATGAGGAAGGGCCGTCCGCCGTTCTGCAAGCCAAGAACGCCAAGGACGAGCGCGGCCGCAGCCGGGATCGCGGCGACCGCCCCGAGCGGTCCGAACGTCCGCGGCGCGATTGAGGGAAAGGATCTGAACCATGGCAAACAAACCGTTTTTCCGCCGTCGTAAATCCTGCCCCTTTTCGGGCCAGAACGCGCCGACGATTGACTACAAAGATGTGAAGCTGCTGCAGCGCTACATCTCTGAGCGGGGCAAAATCGTGCCCTCGCGCATCACCGCCGTTTCGGCCAAGAAGCAACGGGAATTGGCCCGCGCGATAAAACGCGCCCGCTTCCTCGCGCTTCTGCCCTACGCTGTTCGATAGAAAGGGATCGTCATGGAAGTTGTTCTTCTGGAACGTATCGCCAAACTCGGCCAGATGGGCGATGTGGTCAGCGTGAAACAGGGCTATGCCCGGAATTTCCTGCTGCCCCAGGGCAAAGCGCTGCGCGCGAATGCCGCCAACCTGGCCCGGTTCGAAGCCGAACGCGCACAGCTTGAAGCGCGCAACCTTGAGACCAAGACCGAAGCGCAAGCGCTGGCTGACCGCCTGAACGGCCAGTCTTTCGTGATCATCCGCTCGGCGTCTGACGCCGGTGCGCTCTACGGCTCGGTCACCCCACGGGATATCGCCGATGTGGCGACCGAGGGTGGGTTTTCGGTCGACAAGGGCCAGGTTCGCTTGGCCAAACCGATCAAAGAGCTGGGCTTGGAAGATGTTCAGCTTGTCCTCCACCCCGAGGTGGATGCGACCATCACGATCAACATCGCCCGATCAGCAGAAGAGGCTGAACTGCAAGCCTCGGGCAAGTCGATTCAAGACCTGCAGGCCGAGGCGGACGCCGAAGCCGAGTTTGACATCGCCGAGTTGTTTGACGACGTGGGCAGTGCGGCGCTGGACGACGGCGAAGACGACGACCGCGCACCAGTGGATGTGCCCGAGGCACAGCCCGAGGATGACGCATAAGCCACTGCTTTGCACGTCAGAAAGACAACGGCCCGCCACAGTGCGGGCCGTTTTGTTGAGCGATTGGACCGTTGCTCCAAAATAAGCCGAACAGAGGCACAAAACGCTTTTCAGTCCCCCAAACCGCACCTGCTGATGTCGCCGGATTTATCCCCATCATTCACATGCCGGGGATAAGTGGTTACCATGCTAGCAAGCTCCAAACAGGCATAAGCAAGCGAGCAAACATGGCAGACGGCGCAGGCGGTATCGAGGCGGAAGGCCGGACACTTCCCCATAATATTGAGGCGGAACAAGCCCTACTGGGCGCGTTGTTGGTCAACAACGATGTGTTCGACCGAATCGCTTCCCTGATCAATGATTCGCATTTCTACGATCCGGTGCATGCCCGCATTTTCGAGATCGCGGCGGCCCGGATCCAAAAGAACGCCCTTGCCTCGCCAGTGACACTAAAACCGTTTCTGGAGGAGGACCCCGGCCTGCGAGAGGTTGGGGGACCCGCCTATCTGGCCCGTCTGGCGGGGGCTGCGATCTCGGTCTTCGCGGCGCGGGATTATGCACAGTTGATCTATGACCTGGCTATTCGTCGAAATCTGATGGGCATTGGGGATGAGATCGCGCTAAAGGCCCAGACGGTCACCCCCGACAGCGAGCCGCGCGAACAAATCGTCGAGGCAGAGCAGCAGCTTTATAAGCTGGCCGAGCAGGGCACGGCCGAAAGCGGGTTTCAAAGCTTTCTCAAGGCGGTCACAGATGCGGTGAATGTCGCCAATGCGGCTTATCAGCGTGATGGTGACCTTGCTGGCATCTCGACCGGCCTGATCGATCTGGACAAGAAACTGGGGGGGCTGCACCCATCGGATTTGTTGATCCTGGCCGGGCGCCCATCGATGGGGAAGACCTCGCTGGCGACGAATATCGCGTTCAATATCGCCAAAAAGTACCGCAAAGGCGCGCGGCCCAATGGCTCGGAAGGGGCAATTGATGGCGGCGTTGTGGGGTTCTACTCGCTGGAAATGTCGGCAGAGCAACTTGCCAACCGGATCTTGTCGGAAGCGGCACAGGTCCCGTCCGAGCAGATCCGCCGAGGCGACATGACGGAGGAGGAGTTTCGGCGAATTGTCGAGGCTGCCAAGGACCTTGAGTCCTGCCCGCTGTTCATCGATGACACGCCCGCATTGCCGATCAGCCAGTTGGCGGCGCGGGCGCGGCGGTTGAAGCGGCAGCACGGGCTGGATGTGATTATCGTCGACTACCTACAGCTTGTGCGCCCCGCATCGGCCAAGGACAGCCGGGTGAACGAGGTGTCCGAGATCACCCAAGGGCTGAAGGCCGTCGCGAAGGAACTGGACGTGCCGGTGATCGCGCTGTCGCAGCTGTCCCGGCAAGTGGAAAGCCGCGATGACAAGCGACCGCAACTGTCGGACTTGCGGGAGTCGGGCTCGATCGAGCAGGATGCGGATGTGGTCATGTTTGTGTTCCGCGAGGAATACTATAAAGAGCGCGAGAAACCGAGCGACGTCAAAACCGATGAAATCCTGGCCTGGCAGGAAGAGATGAGCCGCCTGCATGGCAAGGCCGAGGTGATCATCGGCAAGCAACGGCATGGGCCGATCGGGACGGTCGAACTGGCCTTTGAAGGGCGCTTTACCCGCTTCTCGAACCTGGCAAAGCCCTATGGCTCAAACGACCGTGAGTTCGGGTGAGACCTTGTTTAACCTCATGAAAGCGCAGGTGAACCAGTCTTTTCTGACGTGCTAACGCCACAGAGGATCCAATTGCGCTTGGCCAGCGCCGCGGATCTTATGGCGGTGCAAAACTGTGCTCGCGCGGCCTATGCACCCTATGTAGCGGCGATGGGACAGCCGCCCGCGCCGATGACGGCGGACTATCGCGACGCGATTGACAGGGGCCAGGTTTGGGTCTGCGTTGCGCCGGACCTGAAGGGCTTTGCCCGTTGGTTTCCAAAGGGTTCCGCCTTGCAGCTAGAGACGGTCGCCGTTCGCCCGCAAGATCAGGGAAGGGGTCTTGGGACCGCGCTGATCCGGGCCTGCGAGGTGGCGGCGCGGCAGGCGGGATGCGAGGCAGTGACCCTGTATACAAACAGCAAAATGGTTGAGAACCTGCGCCTGTACCCGCGGCTGGGGTATCTGCAGGTGGGGCATGAGAGTGTCCGACCTTCTGTGTATGAGTAAATTGGCCCATGCTTCACCAACGAAGGAGCATGACGACAATGACGATTTCCAAAGAATTACTAGACGATCTGCTTAGCGGCGTTGAGCGGCCCGAGGATCTGCTAGGCGAC
>CALICM010000014.1 GCA_938049225.1 uncultured Paracoccaceae bacterium | reverse complement strand
CCCCAGACCCCCGGGGATACTTAAGGGACAAAGTGAAGATTTGCCCAGTTTGCGTTTGGCGCAGCTTAGCTGGTTGGCGCATCCGTTTTCGGTGGATCGGTATCTGGATCAGACAGCGTGTCGATCGCGGCTCGTAGTGGCACGGATCCTGGGTGGGGCGGCTTATTGGTCCTATGGATTGGAGCAGTTTTCCATCCGGTTACGTGAGGCCGGAGTGCCGTTCGCGGCGCTGCCGGGGGACGACAAGCCGGATGAGGAGTTGTTCGGGTATTCCACCGTGGCGCGAGCCGATTGGGAGGCCTTGCTGGCCTATTGTGTCGAGGGTGGGCCTGAGAATGCGGGGAACTTTCTGCGGCTGACGGCAGCGATGCTGGGGCGCGGGGAGCGGCCTCCAGCGGCGCGGCCCTTGTTGCGGGCAGGGGTGTATTGGCCGGGGGAGGCTTCGGCCGGGTTGGCGGAGGTGCGGGCGCGATGGGTTCCCGGGGCGCCAGTGGCGGCAGTGGTATTCTATCGGGCGCTGATGCAGGGCGCGGGGTTGCAGCCGGTTAATCGGTTGGTGCGGGCGTTGCTGCGTGAGGGGGTGAACCCGCTGCCGGTGTTCGTGGCATCGCTCAAGGATCCGGTGTCGGCGGCGACCTTGGCACAGATCTTTGGCGAAGTGCCGCCGGATGTCGTGCTGAATGCGACGAGTTTCGCCGTGTCCTCGGCTGCTGGCGGAGCAGTCCCGGGGGTGCGGCCGGGCACGCCCTTGGACGCGCCGGGGCGGCCGGTTCTGCAAGTGGTGTTATCGGGTTCGGATGAAGCCACCTGGGAGGGCAGCGAACGGGGGCTGAGCGCGCGGGATATCGCTATGAACGTGGCGCTGCCCGAGGTGGATGGACGGATCCTGACCCGGGCGGTGAGTTTCAAGGGCGAAGCCTATCGCGACGAGGCCACCGAATGTGCGATCGCAAGTTACCGGGCACGCGGAGATCGGGTGAGTTTCGTGGCCGCGCTGGCGGCGAATTGGGCGCGGCTGGGACGGGTGCCGGTGGCAGAGAAGCGGGTCGGGCTGATCCTGGCGAATTACCCCAACAAGGACGGGCGGCTGGCCAATGGTGTGGGGCTGGACACACCGGCAGCGACCGTGGGGGTTTTGCGGCGGCTGCGGGCCGAGGGATACCGGGTCGAGGGCGCACCTGACGACGGGGACGCGCTGATGCGGGCCGTGCAGGCGGGGCCGACGAACTGGTTGCCGGATCGGGCAAAGCGAACGGGCGGCGTGCGACTGAGCCTGGAGGCCTACCGCGCCTGGTACAGTGGATTGCCGCTGACGGTGCGCGAGGCGGTTGAAGATCGGTGGGGTGCGCCGGAGGCGGATCCTTTTTTGGGGCCCGATGGATTTGCGCTGTCGGTGCTGGAGTATGGGAACGTCGTGGTTGGGCTGCAACCGGCGCGCGGCTATAACATCGACCCCGAGGCGACCTATCACGCACCGGATCTGCCGCCACCGCACAACTACCAGGCCTTCTATGCCTGGCTGGGTCTGACCTTCGGCGCGCATGCCCTGGTGCACATGGGCAAGCACGGCAATTTGGAATGGCTGCCGGGCAAGGCGGTTGCTTTGTCGGACGCCTGTTTCCCCGAGGCGGTCTTGGGGCCGATGCCGCATCTCTATCCTTTTATCGTCAACGATCCGGGCGAGGGAACGCAGGCCAAGCGGCGGACGCAGGCGGTGATCATCGATCATCTGACGCCACCGCTGACCCGGGCCGAAACCTATGGTCCGCTGCGCGACCTAGAGGCGCTAGTCGATGAATACTACGAGGCTTCGGGCGTGGATCCGCGCCGCGTCGAGCATCTGCGGGGCGAGATCCTGGCGCTGATGGTGGCGACCGGGCTGGATGTAGACACAGGGGTCGCGGAAGGCGATGACGCCGATGCGCGGCTGGCCAAGCTGGACGCGTATTTATGTGAGTTGAAGGAAGCGCAGATCCGCGATGGGTTGCATGTGTTCGGGGAAAGCCCGGCGGGGCGGTTGAAGCGTGACCTGGTTCTCGCCCTAGCCCGCGCGGAGCGCGGCACGGGGGCCGGGGACGCGTCGTTGCTGCGGGCGCTGGCGGCGGATCTGGGCCTGGGCTTCGATCCTTTGGATTGCGATCTGGGCGCAGCTTGGGAGGGTCCGCGACCAGCGGCTCTGGCGGTTTCACAGGAGGCTTGGCGCAGTGTTGGCGATACGGTGGAGCGGTTGGAGGTGTTGGCGGCGTTGCTTGTGGACGGCGCGGCAGACGCGCCTGGGTCCGCCTCGGCTGCGGTGATGGAGACTGTCGCGCGCCATATCGAGCCTGCGGTGGCGGGGTCGGGCGAAGCGGAATACGAGGGCCTCCTCAGCGGCCTGGCAGGCCACTTCGTCGGCCCTGGCCCTTCGGGCGCGCCCAGCCGGGGGCGGGTGGATGTTTTGCCCACGGGGCGCAACTTTTTTAGCGTCGACAGCCGGGCGGTGCCGACGCGGACGGCCTGGGCCCTGGGGTGGAAATCGGCGAACTTGTTGATCGAACGGCATCTGCAGGATCACGGCGACTGGCCGCGCGCGATGGCACTGACGGCCTGGGGGACCTCGAACATGCGTACGGGTGGCGACGATATCGCCCAGGCGCTGGCACTGATGGGGGTTAAACCGCAATGGGATGCGGCAAGCCACCGGGTGACAGGGTTCGAGATCTTGCCCCAAGGGGTGCTGGGGCGGCCGCGGGTCGATGTAACGCTGCGGATCTCGGGGTTTTTCCGGGATGCCTTTCCGGCGCAGGTGGACCTGGTGGCCAGTGCTGCCAAGGCGGTGATGGTACTGGACGAGCCCGAGGCTGAAAACCCGGCGGCGGCACGGTACCGGGCTGAGGTGGGGACGTTCGGAGAAGCCGCGGGGTTCCGTGTCTATGGCTCAAAACCCGGGGCCTATGGTGCTGGACTGCAGGCGATGATCGACGAGCAGCTATGGGACAAACGCGAGGATCTGGCCGAAAGTTACCTGACTTGGGGCAGCTATGCCTATGGGGCCGGGGTCGAAGGCGCGCCAGCGCGCGCTGGGTTCGAGCAACGGTTGAGCCTGGCAGAAGCGGTGGTGCAGAACCAGGACAACCGCGAGCACGATCTGTTGGATAGCGACGACTACTATCAGTTCGAGGGCGGCATGGCCGCGACGGTCGAGGCGTTGCGGGGGCAGGCGCCGGTGGTCTATCACAATGATCATTCGCGGCCCGAGCGGCCGGTCATTCGCACTTTGCAAGAGGAAATCGGGCGCGTTGTCCGCTCTCGCGTCGTGAACCCCAAGTGGATCGCCGGGGTTAAGCGGCACGGCTACAAGGGCGCCTTCGAGATGGCCGCGACGGTGGATTATCTGTTTGCCTTCTCGGCGACGACCAATGCCGTGAAGGGGCATCATTTCGATTTGGTCCACGCGGCCTATCTGGAAGATGCCGAGACACGGGACTTCATCGCCGAGCACAACCCAGCCGCCCTGCGCGAGATGGCGCAGCGATTGGAAGAGGCGATTGAGCGGGGGTTGTGGGTGCCGAAGTCGAACTCGGCCAGGGCGCTTCTGGCAGGACTGGCACGGTGACAGAGGCCCAGTGTCGCGGGCTCTACTATGCGGCCCGGGCGCGTGTCCTGGCCTGCACGGATCCCGCCGCTGCACCATTCGCGGCCCCATTGCCCGCGCAGCCCGGTGCATTCTTTGGCTTTGATGCGGCGGCGGCCCCCGGTCGCGATGTGCTTGCCGAGGGATTTTCCGGTCTGGCCGACCCGCTGCTGACCCAGTTTCAATCCCATGCGGACGACCTTGCTTGGCGGCAATCCTATGAGGCCAGCCCTGCCCTGCGTAACTACCTTGCGGGCAGCGACGCCCACTGACAGCCTGTTCGGGCGATGTACTGGATCGCATTCCAGATCGCACGCATATCCGTCCTGCGCGGGCGTCCAACCTTCGTCTTTTCCCGGCTCGTTCAGACTCTGATTTCAGCTATGCAGTTGGAACGTGGATCGGGTCTGAACGTCCGTAGCCGTTTGGCCTGCCTGCTCTGGCGCCATGGCAAAGCTGTCTGTTACGCTGCTTG
>CALICM010000013.1 GCA_938049225.1 uncultured Paracoccaceae bacterium | reverse complement strand
TGCGCCCCTCGTGAGCCATCGGGCAAGTGCTTATCGTGGAAGAGGCTATTGCCTCACGCCGCCGGTTGTGAGGATACGGAACTGGATTGGTGCGCAGCAATGGTGTTGAACGCAGGGCCATCCAGCCAGATCGGCCGGTTCGCCGCTCTTAATCTCTGCTCAAGTGCATCCACTGCCGCCTTTTGCGCAACGACCTGACGAGCGTCAGCTTCGAGACTTTCGAGAACCGCTATGTCCATTCCGAGAGCGTACTTCCTCTTATCCAGCACTCTACCGGCCTGTGCCAAGCTTTTTGGTATATATTTGGATCAGAAAAACCTTTCCGGATTTGAATTGGTCTAGTGTAGCGTTTTGCCGCAGCCACTTGAAATGTGGCTGGTGGGAACAAAAAGAGGCTGGGAGCATGGAAGAACAACTTGCCGAACTGGCGGCCAAGGTCGCAGAGTTGGAGGCGTCGTCGTCCGTCACAAACACGATGTTCGCCGAAACCTATTATTACCTGACGATCCCATTGATGATAATCATTCATGCCGGGTTCCTGGCGTATGAGATGGGCGCGTCGCGGCTGAAAAACGTGCTGGCATCGGGTGTGAAAAACATCCTTGCCTTCGCGTTCATGGTGCCGACCTTCTACTTCTTTGGATGGTGGGTCTACTGGGCCTTCCCGACCGGCCTGAACTTCTCAGCCGGGCCGAACGGCATTTCCGGTTGGGAGTATGCCAATGAGATCGCGCTTCCCTGGGTCGAGTGGATGGGGCCGAATATCGCAGACAATGCGTCAGGCGTGTTCTGGGGGGCCTTTACGCTCTTTGCAGCGACGACGGCGTCGATCATGTCGGGTGCCGTCATCGAACGTATTCAAGTCGTGGGCTTCGTCATTCTCGCCATCGTCCTTGGCAGCTTCGCCTGGGTTGTCGCCGCTGCTTGGGGCTGGCACGCGGACGGCTGGTTGGTCACGCAATGGGGTGTCCATGACTTTGGGGCAGCGGGATTGGTTCATGCGGTCGCGGGCTTCTTTGCCCTTGGCGTGTTGATCAATCTCGGACCCCGGATCGGCAAGTTCAACCCGGATGGCAGCGCGAACCATATCGGCGCACACAACCTGCCCTTCACGGTGACGGGCCTGATGCTGATCATCGTCGGCTTCTGGGGCTTCCTGATGGCCTGCCTGATCGTGCCGGGCGAAGCGTGGAGCTGGTTCCCCGACAAGTTCGCCACCATCTATGGCACGCCGATCACGCTCTCCGCGCTCAGCTTCAACATCCTGATGGGCTTTGCAGGCGGTATCATTGGCGCCTGGATGATCACGCGGGATCCGTTCTGGATGATGTCGGGCGGTCTTGCGGGCATCATTGCCTGTGCCTCGGGTCTCGACATTTACTGGCCACCCCTCGCCTTCGCGATGGGCTTTGCAGGCGGTACGCTTCTGAAGCCTTGTGCCGGGTTCCTTGAAAAGCGTGGGATCGACGATGCCGTTGGCGCGGTCACGGTGCATGGCACGATCGGCCTCTTCGGGCTGATCATGCTGGGCATCTGGGGCTCGGGCTATCCGGCGCTTCAGGGGGAAGATGCGCCAACGATTTCGTTCGTCGGACAGCTTGTCGGTGCGGTCGTCTTCTTCCTGCTTGGCTTCGTGCCGGGTTACGTGGTGTCGCTCATCCTCAAGATGTTCGGCCTTCTCCGCGTCGGAGAGGAAGCGGAAGTCGCGGGTCTCGACATGGCGAAGGTACCTGTCGCGGCCTACCCCGAGGGCATCGGTGCCTCAGCGCACCCTGCCGAGTAATCCCAGACAAAAGGAGACAGAACGATGGGATCTGCATTTTCTGACTGGGCGCTCTTCGAGGGCCCACTTTACATGGGCGCCAACACCTCGTGGGAGGTCATATGGACGGCTGTTGCCGCGATCTGCTGCATCGTTGCGCTGATCATCGGCAGCCGCCACGAGTTGGATGCCTACAAGCGCATGAAGAACGACAAGTAGCGGGCACTGGCCCACAAAGCCTATCGGAGCCGCCTACGGGCGGCTCTTTTTCTTTTGCGTGTTCGCCATAGCACAGGGATCAAAGGCATGCTTCGATCAGCGCCCGCGTGTTCCGTGCCGTCATCACCACAGAAATACCCGCATGCAACTCGAATGAGCCATGTCGGGCCGCGTGGATGTCGAAGAGAAACAGATGAATCCCCTCCCACCCCATCGCGACCTGAAGAATGCCATTCAGTTCACGCAACGTAGTCGATAGCGGCACCAGCACCCGACGCCAGGTCATTGGGTTGATACCCAGCAGGCGGATCTTCAACTGTAGCACTTCCGGTGGGATCAACATCCAAATTCACTGCCAATATCAACCAAAAACACAAATGCCCCACACTTTGCGCTGCTCTCCATGCGATCAGCAGCACGATCAGGGCGGATGCACCCCATGCCGATGTGATCGGCAGCGCTATCCAGTAATGGGCGTCTTTCGGCAGGCGCCACCCGCGCGCGCCGCGTGCCGCGCTGACGAACCAGAGGCAGGTGATCGGCCAATAGATCGTGACGCCGAGCGCCGCGCCGAGGCTGACATCAGCCCAGGCCGCGCCGCGCCAGTGATCCCAAGCAGCCCGACCGCCAGAAGCGGGGTAAATAAGACAAGATCGGCACCGGCAAATCCCTTGAAGAACGCCACGCCGACATCGGTGATGTATTCCGCCGGCTCCTGCGTGCCCATCTTCACGCCAAGGGAATAGCTCACTGCGGCGGTGCATTGCGCGACGACGAGGTAGCCGACCAGTAGCCACCCCGGGGCTTGCACAAACCAGAAGGCGGGGTCGGACATGATAGCGTCTCCCTTCCCACTAGCCCCTGGTATGTTTGAGGACCTTCGGATCGACACTGGCCGCCGACAAAAGCCCGCCCCAGAGCGCGCCCGGAATGCCAGGGCTCGCCACGTCCTGCCCCGCCAGATAGAGGCCCGGGATGGGCGTCTTGGCCCTGAGCGCGTCGCACATGACGCGTTCCGGCGTCACATCGAGGCCATAGAAAGCGCCCTTGCGATGGCCGGTGAAGGCGACGGTAGACAGCGGTGTGGCTAGTTCGCAATAGACCACCAGCTTCGCGAGATCGGGGAAGTAGGTTTCAAACTGCGCCATAAGCGTGGCCTCAGTGCGGCGCTTGAATTCGGCGTACTCGCCGCCGCGCTGGCTGGCGGGTGTGTCCGCCCATTGCGCGACCGTGGACCAGTCGGCCCAGACCAGGAGTTGCCCCATGTGTTTCTGGCGTGGGCCCGGGTCATGCATCGGGTTCTTGAGCGAGCCGAACGAGACGGTCATGTGGGGCGGCGCGCCATCGGGTGCCGTGGTCCACAGAACGTCGGTCTCGCCGTCCGGATAGAACCAATGGTTGGACTTCGTGGCGCCAGCGGCCGCGATATCACCCTCGAAGCCCAGGAACATCGTGAAATGGGCGATGCTGGGGGGCAAAGCGCGGATCTCGGCCATCCAGTCATCGTGGCCGGTCACCTCGGGCAAGAGCGTGTCGATGGTCTCGCGCGCGCCCATGTCCGAGATCACGGCCCTGGCGCGAATCTCGGATCCACCGCTTGTGCGGACGCCGACGACGGTCTCGTTCTCGAACAGCAATCCGTCGACCCGGACGCCCGCGCGCGCCTCGCCCCCGGCCTTTTCGATGGTCGGGATGATGTGGTCGGCAAAGACAGCGCTGCCCCCCACCGGATACCAGGACCCGCTGGGCAGGTAGGCCCCGGCGATCAGCGCATGCATCGCGAAGCTTGCCTTGCTGGGACGACCGCCATGATCACCCCATTGCGCGGCCATGACTGCAGCAAGTTCGGGGTCGTCTGTGATGTCGTCGATGACTTCTTTGGTCGTGCGCGCGCACCATTTCGCGATCGCACGGCGGTTCCACCAATCCATGAGATCGCCCGCGAATTCCGGCATCGCCCGGGTCGGGAAGATCTTGAGCATCGCCTCCTGGCCTTCGCGCAAGGCGCGGGTCCAGGCCTCGATCGCCTCGACCTGATCGGGGAAACGGTCCTTGAGGTCGCGTTCCTGTGCCTCCCACGGGCGCGACAGAGACAGCGGCTTGGCCTCTCCGATATGTACGTTGTCGTAGACCGATCCCAGCGGCACGAAGTCGATCGGCGTATTGCAGAGCCAGTTCAGGATCCCGCGCATTCGATCCTCAGGCGCCATCTCGCTGAGGTAGTGAATGCCCACATCCCAGGTGAACCCCTCGCGCGAGAAGCTGTGCGTCAGCCCGCCCAGCGTCTGGTGCTGTTCGAGCAGAAGCACGCGCTTGCCCACCCGGCTGAGCGCCGCGGCGGCCGACATGCCGCCCATGCCCGAGCCGATGACGATGGTGTCCCAACGCTCCCCTTCATCCTTCTGCATCATGCACCTCCGTTGGCTCACCGGGAACGATGTCCCAGACCTCGACGATCCGGCCCGCCACGATGCGCCACACGACGACGACATCGACCGTGACCGTGCGGCCGTCGAAGGTCAGCGTGTTGCGCGACTGGACGACGACCAGTTCCCGGCCGACCGGCGTGGCCGAGACCGGCTCGATCCGGAAAGATCCTTGCGACTTTTCTGCAAGGGTTTCGAAAAAGGCGCGGATGCCATCCGGTCCCACGTGATCGCCTTGCAGGTCGGGAAGATTGGGATTGAAGTAGTGAAACACCGCGTCATCCGCAAAGAGATGCGCCGATGCCGCCATGTCGCGCCGGTCGAGTTGTTCGAGCAAGGCCAGGTTCGGATGGGTGTCGGTCATGTTCGCTCCTGGGTCATGTCCCGGCGCGTGGCCCGCGCCACGGCTGCCGCGGCGCCGAAATCGTGCGACGCGACGATGGTCAGCCCTAGTAGGCGGTCTTTCAGCGCGCGGACCTTTGCGAAGGAGGCGAGAAGCGTCTCTCCGTCCCCGATGCCGGGCACGATGTCCTTCTCGAGCAAGGCGACCTCGTAGGTCAGATCACCGACCAGAAGGATCGGATCCCATCCCTCCTGGCGGATCAGCATCGACAGGGAGCCCGGTGTGTGCCCCGGTGTGGGAAGCAGCATCATGGAGCCGTCGCCAGCCACGTCGTGGATGCCGTCGAAGCCCCGGAAAAGCGGATCGTCCGTCGGCTCGAACGCGATCCGGCGCCATTTTGTCGAGGGGATGTCGATATGCTCGCGCAGGATCCAGTCGCGTTCGGGGTGTGGTTGCGACAGGATCTCCCACTCGCGGGCGCTCACCAGAAGGTCGGCTTGCGGGATTTGCGCAATGCCGCCGCAATGATCGAAGTGAAGGTGCGAGATGACGGCCGTCCGAATGTCCCGGGCCCCCACGCCTTCTGCGGCCAGTACATGATCGATGCGATCGCTCGCCTCCAGGTGCAACCTGAAGATCCGCGGCAGCAGGAAGCGCCCGATGGCCTGTCGGATATAACGCCGGTCGGAGACGATCGCCGGGTCGATGCCGGCGTCGAACAACACCAGCCCGTCACGGTGTTCGATCAGGAAGCATTGCAGCGGCAAGGGCACCCAGCGGCGCCCCAAGAAAACCCACCAGAGCCGCGGCAGCCTGCTACCGTAGCGGTGTTCCGCGTGTTGCTCGGCCCGCCCGCTCTGCAGAACCTTCACAGCAGCGACCCGCTGGCCGACGCGATGCGGCGCATCGGATAAGTTTTCTTGAGCGTCGTCCACGAGACCCCCCAATTGATGCCGCGCGAATTGCACAAGACCCGATGGCCCTGCGTGGTTGCGTTATTCCCGACGTCGAGGGGCATATCACGCGGACCACGCGCCTCGATTGACCTGCGTCAAGACCGTGTTGGCCTGCACGGCTACAAGTGCGTGATCCGGCGCAGCGACCTGGCTGTTACAGCTCGAAGGAGGTCACTATGGACGGCGCGGTTCTTTATGCGACCAAGTATGGCAGCACGACGGACTACGCCGACTGGATCGGAGAGGCGACCGGGAGAGCAATAGCTGAAAGTTGGTGATGTCCCTGAGGGGCGGCATATCATGGCGGTGTTGACGCGCCGCAATTCTCGCGGAGAAAGGGATATGCCACATGACGAGAGATACCATCACCACCTTGCCTGATCCAAGTGGATTTTC
>CALICM010000012.1 GCA_938049225.1 uncultured Paracoccaceae bacterium | reverse complement strand
ACCATGGGACCCTCCTGTCTGTTGATTGAGAGACCTCAATCGTCAGACAGACACGCCCATTCCCAAAATACCGGCGCTCAGATCATTGCAATACGACAGCCAGAAGCGCCCCTGCCGCGGTAGCGGCTTCGTCCTTGTCCCTCAATACCGACCCAGCCGTCGGTTAGTCAGCCTTGGGTAATATGTCGAAAGCGGGCTTCCGCTCCCAATGATCCATGAGCGCGGGCGCTAGTTCCCCCGCCGCTGACTCTCAAACAATCGCGCTTCGGCGGCGGCTTGGCGCAGGGCGCGGGCTTTATTGACGGTTTCTTGGTACTCCGCCGCCGGGTCGCTGTCATACACCACGCCGCCGCCTGCCTGAACGTAAAGTGTGCCATCTTTGACCACGCCGGTGCGCAGCGCGATGCAGATGTCCATATCCCCATTGGACGAGAAATAGCCGACCCCGCCGCCGTAGATGCCGCGCTTCTCGGTCTCTAACTCGTCGATGATCTCCATCGCACGTACCTTGGGCGCCCCAGACACCGTGCCCGCTGGCAGGCCCGCCAGCAGCGCGGACAGCGCGTCATGTTCATCCGACAGCACCCCTTCGACGTTCGATACGATATGCATCACATGGCTGTATCGCTCGATGATGAACTGTTCGTTTGGATCAACGGTGCCGATCTTGGCCACGCGGCCCACATCGTTGCGGCCCAGGTCAAGCAGCATCAGATGCTCGGCCATTTCCTTGGGATCGGCCAAAAGGTCCGCTTCCAAGGCCTGATCCTCGTCCGGTGTCTTGCCCCGGGGCCGGGTGCCCGCGATGGGCCGGATCGTCACTTTGTCCCCTTGGACCCGCACCAAGATCTCGGGGCTGGCGCCCACGATTTGGAATCCGCCCAGATTGAAGAAGAACATATAGGGCGAAGGGTTGGTCCGCCGCAGCGCGCGGTAGAGCGCGAAGGGCGAGGCTTCAAGGGGCACCGCCCAGCGTTGCGAGGGGACGACTTGGAAGATGTCGCCTGCTTTGATATATTCGCGCGCCCGCTCGACGATCTGGTGATATGCCGCTTCGGTGGTGTTCGAGACCGCCTCGGCCGTGCCAGCCTCGCCGCCCGGGGCGACGCTTTCGCCGACCGCTGGCCGGTCCAGGTCGCGCACCGCGTCCATCACCCGCTCTGCCGCTTGGGCAAAGGCCGCGCGCGCCGACTGCCCATCGCCCGCCCAGGCCGGACTGACCACCGTCACCTCGCCCTTTACCCCGTCGACCACCACCATGATTGTGGGACGTAAGAACATTGCATCCGGCAAGCCCAGCGGATCGGGGTTCACATTCGGCAGACGTTCGACCAGCCGGATCATGTCATAGCCCAGATAGCCAAACAGTCCCGCCGCGATCGGCGGCATGCCCTGGGGCAGGTCGATCCGGCTTTCGGCGATCAACCCACGCAGCGACGCCAGCGGATCCTCCGCGACCGGCTCGAACGCCTCGGCATCAAACCGTGCGGCCCGGTTCACTTCGGCCCGCGTGCCCCGGCAGCGCCAGATCACATCGGGCCGCATACCGATCACTGAATAGCGCCCCCGAACCTCGCCCCCTGTTACGGACTCTAGCATAAAACTGTCGCTGCGCGCCTGGGCCAGCTTCAGCATCAGCGAGACAGGCGTGTCCAGATCCGCGATCAGTCGGGCCCAGACCACTTGGTTCTCGCCCGCCGCATGTTTGGATGCGAAGGCCTCGAAGGCGGGAAACAATTCCATCAGGGATACAGCGCCAGCGTGTCTTCGATCAGCTGTTGGTTCACCGACACCTCGGCCCCATCGACCAGCATCTGCGCATAGGCCTGGAACAGACTGTTCGCCAAAGCGCCGCTCAACTCGCCGTTCAAACGCTCCAATTGCTCGCTGTTCGCGGGATCTGTCGCATCTACCGGCACTACCTCGGTGATCTGAACCAATAGCGCGCCGTCCAAATCTTGAATGACCGTCGAGGCGCGCGGTTCCAGCGCGAACACCTGTTCTAAGACATCCGGTGGCAGATCCGTATCCACTTGGCCGCGCCGTGTGACGGGGCCCATCTCGCGCAGGTCCAATTCCTCGGCCAGGGGCGCCAACTGCCGCCCCTCGTCCAACGCCGCTTTCAACGCCGCGGCTTGCGTCGCCAAAGCGGCCGAGATCTGCGCGCCGCGCCAGTCCGCCGCGACTTGATCGGCGACCTCGTCGTAAGGGCGCAGGGCAGGGGGATCGACCCGCTCGACCCGAAGCGCGGCGATACCGCCTTCGCCCAACTCGACCAGGTCCCGTTCTTCGCCGACCTCGGCCTCAAAGGCCTCGCGGCGGAACGCCAGATCCCCTGCCAACCCCTCGCCCACGTCCGAGGTCAAAGCCAACTCGCCAAAGGCCAGCGGTGTTTCTTGCGCGATCTCCTCCAAAGTGGCGCCAGCGGCCAACAGATCCTCGACCGGCTCGATCAGATCGACCAATTCGTCCAGGGCGGCATCCTGGGCCAGTTCCGTTCGCAAATCCTCGCGCACGTCTTCAAGTGTCTGGGTTTGGGCGGCCAGGATGGCGTTCAACCGATACAACGACGGCCCCAGATCGGTCTGCACCGGCCCCAGCACGCCTGGCCCCTCGGCGCCGAAAACCACCTCGCGCGCGGTGGCCCCCAGATCCTCGGCGGCGACCGTGCCTGCCGACAGATCCGCCGCTGTCAGCCCACGCGATTCCGCTAACCCGTCAAAGGTCAGCTCCCCCGCCTCGATCGCCGCCTTAGCCTCGGCAGCTTCGGCTTCGGTCCCGAAGCCGATCAGATCGAAGACCCGCAGTTCCGGCCTGGCGTAAGTTTCGGACCGGCTGTCATAAAGGGCGGCGATCTGCTCATCCGTGATCTCGATCTCGTTCCCCAATTGCGCTGGGGTGAGGGCCGCATAGCTGACAATCCGCGTCTCGGGCGCGGTGTACTCATCGGGATTGGCCGTGTAATGCGCCTGCAAATCCGCATCGGTAGGCGCCTCAATCGGTGTTTCTAGATCTGCTTCGGTCAAGCGCACCACACTGAAGCGTCGTTCCTCGTTCGCATATTTCAGAACCGCCTCACCGAACACATCGGGCATCTGCAGGCCACTGGCCACAGCCACGTCCAGCAGGGTGCGCGCGGCGTCTTTGCGCAACTGATCCTCGTATTCCCGTGCGCTCAGGCCCGATTGGCGCAGGAAAAAGTCATAGGCCGTTTGGTCGAACCCACCCGACACGCCCTGAAAGGCTTGCGTGGCCATAAGCTGATCCCGCACCACCGCATCCCCGGCCGAGATCTTGAGGTCCGCCATCTGATCATCCAAGGCAGCCTGGGTCACCAGCTGCCCCAGCACCTGTTGGTCGATGCCAAACAACTGCGCCTGCGCCATTGTGATGGGGCGCTGAAACTCCTGCGACAGCCGTTGGCGCTGCTGATCAACCAGGCGCACAAAGGTCGCGGTCTCGATCTTTTCGCCGTTCACACGGGCCACATTTTGGCTGGCCAGACCGGATACGGCACCGCCCAGACCAAACCCCGTTAGTCCGACGACCAGCAGGCCCAAGATAATCCAAACCAGGATCGAGGTGCCTTTAGAGCGGCCACTAGAACGGAAGGCATTGAGCATTGCAGACCCCTGTCTCACCCGCGTGGATCACGCGTTTTCAGGGGTTTTAGGCGTTGCGTTTCAGGCCCGCAAGGGGCCTCAGGGCGTAAACGCTGAAAGCCGGGCACCCAACGTTGCGATCCCCTGCGTATCCGCGTTGGCAAAGGCGATGCGCAGCTGCCGTTCCGCCGACCCATCGCCACCCTGCGCCGCACGTGGGGCGAACATCGTGCCAGGCAGAACCAGCAGCCCGACCTCGGCCACCAAACGTTGAGCGAGCGTATCTGATGTCATATCGAACGGATGTCCGACATAGGCAAAATAGGCACCACACCCCAGCACAGCCCATTCGGGCATTCCTTTGAAAAGGGCTTGAATGGCCGTTTTGCGGGCCAAGATCTCGGCCCTCTCGCTGGCGACCCAGTCGGTCAGGTTTTGCAACCCCCAAAGGGCGGCGCGCTGGCCCAGTTGGTTGGGGCAGATCGTGACCGTATCCAGGAATTTCTCGATTTGCGTCAATCGCGCGGGGCTGGCCACAAGGGCCCCGACGCGATGCCCGGTAAGCCGATACACTTTTGAGAACGAATAAAGCTGGATCACCGTATCCTGCCAGTCCCCGGCAAACAGATCATGCGGCGCGCCGTCTTGGCTGTGAAAATCGCGATAGGTCTCGTCGATAATCAAAGCGATCCCGCGGGCGCGCGCGAGGGCCGCAAAACCCGCGACGACCTCCGCCGGATACTCGGCCCCGGTTGGATTGTTCGGACTGACCAGGACAATCGCCTTGACCCGATCATCGATCAACGCCGCCGCGCGTGCAACCTGGGGCGCCATCCCGGGACCGCAAGGCAGCAGACGCGCCTCGACCCCCGCCATATCCAGCCACATCTTGTGATTGAAGTACCAAGGTGTCGGCAGGATCACCGCGTCCCCGGCATCGGCGACGGCCGCGATTGCGGCGCAAAAGGCCTGATTGCACCCCGAGGTGATGGCCACACTCTCAGCCGTTACAGCGCCGCCATAGGCTTGGGTCCACTGCTGTGCCACTTCGTCCCGCAGGGCAGGCAGGCCCAGAACCGGCCCGTATAAATGCGCATCGGGATCATTCAAAACGATCTGGGCCATCGCCTGACGCAAGGCATCGGGGGGCGGGTCGACCGGGGCCGCCTGGCTCAGGTTCAGCAGCGGCATATCGGCGGGCAGATCCGCGGCCGCTGCCCAGGCCCGCGCCTCCATCACTGGTGGGGGGAAAGCACTGGACAACTGGCGGGCGGTGATCGGCATGGGGGGCACTCCTTTGCCCCCTTTCCTGACCCGCACCGTCCCGCGTTGCAAGCGCTTGATCTTTCCCCGCCGCCCGTGGGAAGAGGCGCCATGGCCCCCGCACCGCTTCTTACCCTTTCGGACATCACGCTGACCTTCGGCGGCACGCCCCTGCTGGACGGCGCGACCCTGTCCATCACCCCGGGCGAGCGCATCGGGCTGGTGGGTCGCAACGGCTCGGGCAAATCCACGCTGCTCAAGATCATGGCGGGCGAGGTCATTCCGGATACTGGGACACGCTTCGTGCCCCCGGGCAAAACCATCGCCTATATGGAGCAGGACCCGGATTTTGCGCCCTTTGACACGCTGGGCGACTTCGTCCGCCACGGTTTGGATCCGTCCGAGGATTACCGCGCCGATATTGCCCTTGAAGGGGTGAAATTGGATGGCACGCGCGCCTCGGCCCAAGCTTCGGGGGGGGAGCGGCGGCGAGCAGCCCTGGCCCGGTTGCTGTCCCAAGACGCCGATCTGATGCTGTTGGACGAGCCGACGAACCACCTGGACATCCAAATGATCGCCTGGCTGGAACAAACCCTGGCCGAGACCCGCGCGGCCTTTGTCCTGATCAGCCATGATCGCGCCGTCCTGCGCCGCTTGACCCGCGCCATGCTGTGGGTCGACCGCGGCACCGTCCGCCGTCTGGATCGGGGGTTTGATGCCTTCGAGGACTGGCGTGACAAACTCTACGAGGAAGAGGATCTGGCCCGCCACAAACGCGACCGCCTGATCAAGGCCGAAGCCCGTTGGGCGGTCGAGGGGATCTCGGGCCGCCGCAAGCGCAACATGGGGCGGGTTCGCCGTCTGGGTGAGTTGCGCCAAACCCGCGCCGCCGAACTGCGTCGCGGTGGCACCGCCAATATGGCCCTGGCCAGCGCGCCTAAGTCGGGCAAACGGGTGATCGAGGCAGAAGCAATCTCGAAATCCTTCGACGGCACACCGATCGTAAAGGACTTTAGCCTGCGTATTGAGCGCGGGGATCGTGTGGCCCTGGTTGGCCCAAACGGGGTGGGCAAAACAACACTGCTGAACATGCTCACCGGCCAATTGGCCCCGGACACCGGCCGGGTCCGTCTGGGGACCAATCTGTCGCTTGCCGTGTTCGATCAAACCCGGGCGCAACTGGACCCGGAGACGTCGCTGTGGGACAGCCTGGTCTTCGATCCCGACCTGGGTGTCTCGGGGCGCAACGACCAGCTTATGGTTCGTGGCCAGCCGCGCCATGTCGTTGGTTATCTGAAAGACTTCCTGTTCACCGATGCTCAGGCGCGCAGCCCGGTGTCGGCCCTTTCGGGGGGCGAGAAGGCCCGGCTGCTGCTGGCCCGGCTGATGGCGCGCGAAAGCAACCTGCTGGTGCTGGACGAGCCGACGAACGATCTGGATGTCGAGACCCTGGATCTGTTGCAGGAACTCATCGCCGACTTTGACGGTACGGTCCTTCTGGTCAGCCATGATCGCGACTTCCTGGACCGCGTCGCGACCTTGTCGATTGCGATGACGGGGCAGGGGGTGGCGACCGTCTATGCCGGGGGCTATTCGGACATGCTGGCACAGGGCTATGCGCCCCCCAAACCCAGTCAGCCGCGTCGCAAGCCTGCCACGAAACCCACTGAGAAACCCGCCCCCAAACCGACCAAACTGAGCTATGCCGATGAACGCCGTCTGACCTTTTTGCCAGACGAGATCGCCAAGCTTGAGCGCGAGATCGCCAAACTGCAAGACTTCCTCGCCGATCCCGACCTTTATACCACCGCCCCTGCCAAGTTCGCCCAGGCGACCAAAGCGTTGGCCGAGCGTCAGGCAGCCCTTGAGGCCGCCGAGGATGAGTGGTTAGCCCTGGAAACCCTCCGCGACGGAAGCTGACGCGCTTGTGATGCCGCGCCTAAACGTGGCGCGCTAGGTTCCCGATAAACCGCCCAAATACGGACCCGTGACATGCGCCTTGCTTTGCTTTTCGCCCTTGCCCTTCTCCTCGGCCCGCTCGGCGCGCGCGCCCAGGCCGAATGCTTGGGTCAAACGCCCTGTGCCCTTGGGGACCGCTCGTACCATGTGCGTTTGCCCGATGATTGGGACGGCATTACGCCAATGCCGGTTATGCTGCACTTCCACGGTTGGGCGCGTCAGGGCACGCTGATCGTTCAGCATGGCCGCATCGCCGGGGCGACCCGGACGCGCAGCGTTCTGTTGCTGGCCCCGAACGGCCGTCGACGCAGTTGGGACTTTTGGAATGCGGGTAGCGACGATGTCACCTTCGCGCGCGCGGTTCTAGAGGACGTTGCCAAACGCTACCCCATTGACCGCGACAACCTGTTTGTGTCGGGCTATTCCTTTGGTTCGGCCATGGCCTGGCGCTTTGTGTGCGAGGATGGTGCCGACGTCCGCGCCCTGTTTGCCGTCTCGGGCACTTTGAACCAAGACGAGGATTGTGAAACCGCCCCGCGTGACATTCGCCATGTCCACGGCACGATCGATACCGTCATGGACTTCCCCTTCGGCCCCGGCGGCGACACCACCTATCCGGTGAAGCTTTGGCGCGACCACAAGAATTGCACCGCCGCCGAAGGGCCCACAGCCTGGAACGCTCGTGATTTTCTGACCTTCCAGCGGACCACTTGGGCGGATTGCACCAGCGGTGGCTCGGTTGCCCTGGATGTGCACAGCGGGGGTCACTTTATCCCGCACGGTTGGTTCGCGGCCCAATTGGACGAGTTCCTAAAGGACGCGCCACCGTCTTAGCGCGTTAGCAAACGCCGCCAATTGCCGTGCCCGGCGGCCTCGAGTGCCGCGATGGCCGCAACCCGCCCCGGCCGGTCCGCTTGCGGATCTGCCTGATGCGACACGTCCGCCACAGCCTGGGCTACCTGAGCCAAACCATGCTGCTGGGCACCCGCCAAAATCAGCGCCAGGTACCAGTCGAACGGCCGCAATGCATCGCGCGGATCGCTGGCGATGTAAGTCACAGCCGTGGTTGGTCGGTTATCAGCGAGGACCTCGACACCCTCCCAGCGATCATATCCTTTGCCGACCCCTTCGATGGCATCGAGGGCCGCGTGGTCGACCATGGCCATTTCAAAGAGCATGCCCTGAACCTGGTCGTCACCGGCTGCGATCGTGGCTTTACCCGACCCATCCATCCAACTATATTTGGCAAAGCGCAAGCTGTGACCATCAAGAACCGCCGGGCCGATGGCCCGCGCGCTCGGACACCGCGCCACCAGCCGCTGGGTCAACAGGTTCGAGCCATAGGCGAAATACTGCATCAGTAGGGGATGGGATATTGCCGATGCAGCGCGGCAATCCCCGCCATCACCTCGTCCGAGAGAACCAGATCCGCCGCATCCAGCGCCACTTCCAGCTGCGCCGGCGTCGTCGCCCCGAATATAGCCGAGGTCATGAAGGGCCGCGTCAGGCACCAAGCCAGGGCCATGCCCGAGGGATCCAAACCGTGCGCGCGGGCCAGCGCGGCATAGGCGTCGGCCGCGGCCAGGGCCGACTCGGTCTGCCGTCCGCCAATACCCTTGTTGATGGCCCCACGGCTGCCCTTGGGCATTACGCCACCACTGTATTTCCCGCTCAACATCCCACCAGCAAGCGGGGAATAGGACAGCAGCCCGACATCCTCGTGATGCGAAAGCTCGGCGAAATCGGTATCGTGGGCGCGGTACAGCAGCGAATATTCGTTTTGCACGGTGGCCACCCGTGGCAGTCCCTGCGCATCGGTCGCCTGCAGAAACTTCATCGTGCCCCAAACAGTCTCGTTCGACAACCCGATGGCACGGATCTTCCCGGCGGTGATCAGGTCGCCCAAAACGCGTAAAACCTCGTCAATATGGCTCTCGACCGCCGTGGTATCTTGACCGGTCGCGTCATACGTCCACTGCTGCCGGAAATGGTAATGTCCCCGGTTCGGCCAATGCAATTGATACAGGTCGATGTAGTCGGTCTGAAGCCGTTCCAGCGACGTCTCGACCGCTTGTTTGATGCTGTGCGGTGTGATTTCCCCGCCGTCGCGAACGTATTGTGCGCCCCGCCCTGCCACCTTGGTCGCGATGATCACATCGTCCCGCTGCTTGCGGGTCGCCAGCCAGCGGCCAATGATCCGCTCACTCTCGCCTTGGACCTTTTGTGACATGGGCACTGTCGAATAAAGCTCGGCGGTATCAAAGAAATTGACCCCCCGCTCGACCGACATATCCATTTGCGCGAACGCGTCGATCTGGGACACTTGCGTGCCCATGGTCATGGTACCCAGACAGAGTTGTGGAACGGTCAGACCTGTGCGGCCAAGTGGCATGATTTTCATAAAGTGTCGTCCTTCGCGGTTCAACCCGCGACCTTAGCGGTTGGGTGGGGGCAGGCAAGGGTGTGCTGACGGGTTTTTGACCGCCCGATGGGTGGTCCAACAGGCGGGATCCGGGTAGACTGAATTGCTATGAGACGGTTGGTTCTTTTGTTGGTTGGCTTGTCGGCCTGTACCTCGCCGGTTGAAGAGTGTGTGGACGCGGCGCAACGGGACTACGAGGGGTTGATGGCGGCGATTGCCATTTCCGAGGCGAACCTGCAGCGGGGGTTTGCTGTCAGCCGGGACTATGTGCCCAGCAGCGGTTTCACTTTTTGTTCGGGCACGCGGATCGGGACGCATGGGTTTGGGGGCGGTCTGTTGGCCTGTCAAAGTGCCCGGCTAAAGACTGTGACCACGCCCGTGCCGATTGACCTGGCCGAGGAGGAACGCAAACTCGCCTCGATGCAGTCCCGGCTGGTGGTCGCACGCGAGTTGCGGGACCGGCGGATGAATGCTTGTTATCAGGGTGTTTCTGGCTGAAACACCGCAAGCGGGGACCCGCCGAAGGGCTGTTATTTCTGGGAAAGCAACCCATCTAACGGGGTACCGTGATGCAATAAACCCAGGAGAAAACTATGAAATGCCCAATCGATGGCGCTGCTTTAGTGATGACCGACCGCAATGGTGTTGAGATCGATTATTGCCCGCAGTGCCGTGGGGTTTGGTTGGATCGTGGTGAGTTGGACAAGATTATCGAGCGCTCGGTCGTCGCGGCGCCCCCGCCCGTCCAGCCTGCAGCAGGGTATCGTCAGGACGGCTATCACAAGAAGAAAAAGCGTGGCGGGTTCTTGGACGAGCTGTTTGATTTTTAGAGTTTAGGTTGGGCTGGATGGGAACGCACGACGGGGGCACGCCTGGCACCGCAGCCGCGCGGCAATGGTTCGCGGAGGATCTGCGCGTGTCCGCGCCGGTTTTGAAGTCCGATGCCGTCATCCAGGCCTTTGCCACTGTTCCGCGCGAAGCCTTTCTGAGAAACGGTCCCTGGGAGATCCACTCGCGCTTGAAGGTCGGAGCAACGCATCCTAGCGCCACGGCCGAGCCGCACGAGATCTATCACGATGTGCTGGTCACGATAGACGCCGCACGTGGGCTGAACAGTGGATTGCCCTCGCTATGGGCAATGGTGTTCGATCAACTGGATATACAGCCAGGGCAGACGGTTTTGCAGGTTGGGGCTGGGGTGGGCTATTTCAGCGCTATTTTGGCGGAACTGGTGGGGCCAAGGGGTCAGGTGATCGCCTTTGAAATTGACGCGGATCTTGCAACCCGGGCCGCAGCCAATCTGGCGGGATATGCCCAAGTGGAGGTTATCTCCGGGGACGCGACAGCGACGGCTACGCCGCGCTTCGATATCGGGGTCGTATTCGCGGGGGTAACGCATGTGCCAGAGGAATGGTTGTCGCAAATGTCGGACGGCGGGCGCATGGCATTACCGTTTACGGGGGCTGACGGCTGGGGCGCGATGATGCTCATACGTCGCCAGGGGCAGGGCTTGCCTATCCGGTCACTGACACCTTGCGGGTTCTACCCTTGTGCGGGTGCGCGACGGGCGACCGAAGAGCGTCAACTGACGGAGGCTTTCAAACGAAACGGCGGCGGGGTCCCGAAGGGCGCGCGATATCACCCTGACATCCCTAACGCAGGGATGGCGGCTTGGGTTACAACGGACAGATATTGGATTTCGGCGTGATCGGTTTCTCGGCGCGCGCAGGCAATACGCGCCGAGAAACTATATATATACCAGCTCACTAAGCGACATCGCTCAAGCGTTCCGTCGGCGCTGAGCGAAAGAACTCCACCAGCGAGACCAGCGCACGGGCTTCGGCCGAGATGGTGGCGGCGCGCGAGGCGCTTTCCTCGGCCATCGTGGCGTTTTGCTGCGTGGTCTTGTCCATCTGGTTCACAGCCAAGGCGATCTCGTCGATGCCGGTGGATTGCTCACGCACCGCGTCCGTGATGTCGGTGATCGTCGTGGTCACCTCCGAAATGGCATCGGTCATCTCTTGCAAGGCGACACCGGTCTTCTGCACCAAATCCACACCGCCGCTGACATGGCTGGAACTGTCGGCGATCAGATCCTTGATGTCCTTGGCGGCCTCGCTAGAGCGTTGCGCTAGCGTGCGCACTTCAGAGGCGACGACGGCGAAGCCTTTACCAGCCTCCCCGGCCCGCGCCGCCTCGACCGCAGCATTCAGGGCAAGCAGGTTGGTCTGAAACGCAATGCCCTCGATCACCGAGATGATGTCGGAGATTTTCGTAGCACTTTCTTCGATCCGCCCCATGGCTTCGACCGCGTTCTCGACAACATTGCTGCCCCGTTCGGCGCAACTGGTTGCGTTTTTCGCCAGATCGCGCGCCTTGGACGTGTTGGACAGGTTGGATTTGACAGTTGCGGTCATTTCTTCAAGTGTGGCCGCGGTTTCCTCGACCGAGGCCGCCTGGCTGTCGACACGGCCAGACAGGTCTTGGGCTTTTTCCGCAATAGCCTCGCAACCAAGGGTCATGGTCGCACAGCCGGTTTTGATATTGTATGCGAGGTCTGACAGGCGGTGAATGGTACCGTTCACGCTGGTTTGCAGATCGCCGAACGCGCCCAGGAAATCACCGTCCATTTCCAACGTCAAATCACCATCGGCAACGCGCATCATCGCGGCGGCGGTTTGGCTGACGCTAACCTCCAACATGTCCAAAAGACGGTTCACATCCTCGGACAGGCCGCGGAAACCATCCTCCTCGAAGCCATATTGCACGCGCCGCGAGAAATCGCCCGCGATCGCGGCGTTAACCGCTTCACCAATGGTTTCGCGCAGCGCGGCGATAGCGGCAAGGCGCGCCTCCTCGGCTTGCTGCTCGGCCTGTTCCTTCTCCAACGCCAGTTCCGAGATGCGAACCGCGGTGTGGCGGAACGTGCCCAAAGCCGAGGCGATGTCGCCCAACTCGTGCCAGCCGCCCGAGGCGGGGATGTCAATCGATGTATCCCCCGCCGCGAGCTTGCGCATGCGGTCGGTAAAGGCCTCGACTCGGCGGCCCAGGGCACCGCCAAAATAGATCGCCAGACCCAGGGCCAGCGCGAAGGCGAGCAGCAAGGCCACGGCCGCCTCGCGCAGGCCATTCTCGAAGATCGCGACGTATTCGCTGGTATCCATCATCACGTTGATTACAGCCGTGGCCTGGCCGTTAAAATCGGTGATGGGAAAGGCATAAGCGACATAAGGTGTGTCGTTCAGCTTCAAATCATTCTGCCGCGCGCCCATGTTGGCGATGGACAATACATCGCGGTTTGTCAGCAAGGGCTCGGTCTCGAATGTCGAGGCCTGACGCACCGTGGACTCCGACATGTCGTCAAAGGCCGCCGCTTCATCCTCTGGCAAGGTATAAAACTCGAAGTGATAGCCGGTTTCATCCGCCAAGCTCTGGAAGAACCCCCCGTCAAAAGCGCCGCCTATCTCGACCGAGCCCACGTGTTCACCGTTGTGAAAGATAGGCGTGATGCCTCGCGCGCTCAGGCCCGCGCGACCGCGCTCCAGGCCCGCGATCGTGACTTGGTCCCGGTTCGCATCCACAACCATTTGACGAAAGCTGGACAGGTCGTCGCCATGTTTATCAGGATTGTGGACCCTCAAGAACGCGGTGGCGGGCAGGGTGTGAAAGACAAAGGTTTTGACCCCATATTTCGCCTTGAGGTCGGCAAAACCGGGAACAAACTCTGCGGCAAGCGCCTCGCGGTTCTGATCCGCCAGCGCCTGCTGAACCATTGGCAGACCAGCCACCAGAGCCGCGCGGCGCAGACCACTGTTGGTCGCTTCTTCAACTGCGGCCAGGACTTGACGCTGGGCGGCGGTGATGTTGTTTTGCTTGGCTTCTTCGACCAGCAACCAGTTTTTGCGCTGTTCCACGCCAAAGACCAATAGGCTGGCGACAAGAGCCGTCCCCAAGGTGACGACGATCAGTTTGTTGCGAATCTTCATGGGAACCCCGGTACGACTGCCTGTCAGTTGCCGTGCTTCTGGCAAGAAAAGCTTTCGCACCGGTAAATCGGGGGGCGGGCGATGTCGGTGGTATTTTAGGTAAAGACAGCGTTGTTGTTGTTAGACATCGATCTCCTCGACGAACTTCGCGTTCTCTTGAATATAGGCGAAGCGCATCTCGGGTTTCTTGCCCATCAGGCGCTCGACCAGATCGCCTGTCTCTCCCGGGGCATCCTCGTCGATGCGTATCTGGATCAATTGGCGCGTGTCGGGGTTCATCGTTGTTTCTTTAAGGTCCTTGGCGTCCATCTCGCCCAGGCCCTTGAAGCGGCTGACTTCGATCTTACCACGCCCGCCCAGGCCCGCGTCCAACCATCGGTCCTTTTCGGCGTCGTCCATCGCATAGATCCGCCGCGCGCCCTGGGTCAGCTTAAAAAGTGGCGGGCGGGCAAGGTACAGATGGCCGTGGTCGATCATCGGGCGCATTTGGGTGAAGAAAAAGGTCATCAACAGGGCGGCGATATGGGCGCCGTCCACGTCGGCGTCGGTCATGATGATGACCTTGTCGTAGCGCAGATCCTCAACGTTGAACTTGGTGCCCAGGCCGGTGCCCAAGGCTTGACAAAGGTCGTTAAGTTCCTGGTTTTGAGACATTTTTGAGCTGGCGGCACCCAGAACGTTCAGGATCTTGCCGCGCAGAGGCAGCAGGGCCTGCATCTCGCGCCGCCGGGCCATTTTGGCCGAACCGCCGGCGCTGTCGCCCTCGACCAAGAACAACTCCGTGCCGTCGCGGCTGCCCCGCGAACAGTCGACCAGTTTGCCCGGTAGGCGCAGCTTTTTGGTGAAGGACTTGCGCGAGGTTTCCTTCTCGGCCTTGCGGCGCAAGCGTTCCTCGGCCTTTAGAACCAGGTAGTCCAGGATCGCACCGGCGGATTTGGTATCGGCCGCCAACCAATTGTCGAAGTGGTCGCGGACGGAATTTTCCACCAGGCGCAGGGCGGCTTGAGTGGACAGGCGATCCTTGGTTTGCCCCACAAAGTCTGGCTCGCGAATGAAAACCGAGATCATCGCGGATCCGCCACCTTGAACATCGTCGCGGGTGATCTGCGCCGCTTTGCGGTTGCCCGCCAACTCGCCATAGGCGCGGATGCCCTTAAGGATCGCCGCCCAAAAACCGGTCTCATGCGTCCCACCTTCGGGTGTTGGGACAGTGTTGCAGTAGCTGGACACAAAAGCGTCGCGCATGGGCGTCCAGTTAATTGCCCATTCGACCGAACCAGGGGTATCGGCGCCGAATTTCTCGGCAAATCCGACCTTCCCTGCAAAGGGCTTTTCGGCATAGGTAGCAGCACCTTGCAGGCGTTCGTTCAAGTAATCGGCAAGCCCGCCCGGGAAGTGGAACACGGCTTGCGTGTCGGTTTCGCCCGCAACCTCAGGGGCGCATTTCCAGCGGATCTCGACCCCCGAAAACAGATAGGCTTTGGAGCGGGCCAGGGTGATCAGCCGGGCGGGCTTCAGTCGCGCCGAAGCGCCGAAAATCTCGGCATCGGGGTGAAAGGTGACGGTTGTGCCCCGGCGGTTCTGAGTGGGGCCGAGGTTTTCGACCGGGCCTTGGGGAATGCCCCGCGCAAATTCCTGGGCATAAAGCGTTTTGTTCCGCGCGACCTCAACCCGGACATGGTCCGAGAGGGCGTTCACGACCGAGATACCCACGCCGTGCAGACCGCCCGAGGTCTCGTAGGATTTGCCCGAAAACTTACCGCCCGCGTGCAGCGTGCACAGGATCACTTCAAGGGCCGAGCGATCGGGGAACTTGGGGTGAGGGTCGATGGGGATGCCGCGGCCGTTGTCGCGGATCGTTACCGAGTAATCGGGGTGCATCTCGATCTCGATCCGGTTGGCATGGCCCGCGACCGCCTCGTCCATCGAATTGTCCAAAACCTCGGCCACCAGATGGTGCAAGGCGCGCTCGTCCGTGCCGCCAATATACATGCCTGGGCGTTTGCGCACGGGCTCGAGCCCCTCGAGCACCTCGATTGAGCGGGCATTGTAATCGTCATCCTCGGGGGGATCATTGAAGAGGTCGTCAGCGGCCATTGTTTATGCTCGATATTGTGGCTCGGGTTGCACGCATTAGACCATCTGGTGGGCACCGGCGCAAGAATGGAGTCGGCAGCGATGGGTTTATCTTAGTCGGATCGAATGCGACCTTTGGTTCGGAAATGGAATGGTTTTCCGCGATTCCCGCATGCTAAGCCGCCAATAATCTTAGTAGGAGACGCCGATGCCCGACACCCTGAATGACGCGCCGGACTGGCGCTATCTGTTGCGCGAGTTCTATGAGCTCTACCGGCGTATGCCAACGGGTGGCAGCGAAAAGATCCGCGCCCATCTGCGCGCGGTGCGCGAGGGCATCAGCCGGTGCGAGAAAGAGAGGCCAACCCTGCGGCTGGCCCCGCCCTCGCAACTCCCCGTGATCGGACACTTGAAGCGCGCGCTGGATCGTGGGCGTCTGGACCGCCTCGAAGGGACGGTGCGTGCCATCGAAAGCGTGCAACATCAGCTGAGTTTTCAACTGGGCTACGAGAAAGTGCCAAAGGGGCTGGAAAACCGCTATGCCTATGCCGAGTTTGCGGGTCCGTCCGGGCCGGTCGTGACCCACCATGTGATCTTGGGGGTTGTGCTATTCGCGCCGGGCTGCATCTACCCCAGCCACGCGCATAAGGGGATCACCGAAAGCTATGTTTGCCTGTCCGGCTCGGTTTCAGAAAACCACCAGGGCGTCTACGCGCCCGGCTCACTGATTTTCAACCCGCCAGACCAGACGCATCGGATCACCGTGTCCGACCGCGAGCCAGCACTTCTGGCCTATGCCTGGGTCGGCCCCGAGGCATCCCTGGCGGGCCAAAAAATGGTCTTCAGCCGCGCCAAGACCAAAAGATGAGGGGAAACGCCCCCAAAGGGCGCCCACTGCCCGTCAGGGCTCATGGACTTGCGCCGTCAGGCGCTCACTTTAGTTGGTGACACCAACGGCTTCGCGCACGGCCTGTCCCTCCAGCACCGTGACCACATCCACTTCGCTTTCCAAGGTGCGGTGCACCGGGCATTTATCGGCGATCTCGAGCAGCCGCGACCGTTGATCGTCGTCCAGAGGGCCGCGCAGGGTGATGGTGCGTGTCAGGCGGTCGATTTTTCCGTCGACCGTCAGGCAATGGTCGCAATCGCTGGCGTGGATCTTGTCGTGAGTCACATCGACCGAGACAAACTCCAGCGGCCATTTTTTGCGTCTTGCGTACATGCGGATCGTCATCGACGTGCAGGCCCCCAACCCGGCCGAGACAAACTGATAGGGTGTCATGCCCGCATCGGTGCCGCCAAAGGCCTTGGGCTCGTCCGCACGGGTGTAGTGGCGGGGGCCCGCGATTACGTCCTGCAAGAAACCTTGCGGGTCCGCCTCGGACACCCGCACAATGCCCTCGGGGGCGCCGATGGGGGCGGCGGGTTTGGCGATGTCCAGGTAGCGTTTGGACCAGGCGGCGATGACCTCGGCCGCGTATTCGGCATCCTTCGGACGGCTTAGCAGATGGTCGGCTTTGTCCAAGGTCACAAAGCTTTTGGGATGTTTGGCCGCCAAGAAGATCTCTGAGGCGTTGTCGATGCTGACCGTGGTATCCACCGGTGAGTGCAGCACCAGCAGCGCCTTGCGCAGGTTCGCGATCGCGGGTGTCAGCTTTGCCGTGCCAATGTCATCCAGGAAGCTTTGTTTGATCGTGAAAGGCCGCCCCGCCAGGCTCACCTCGGCAGTGCCTTGGGCGCGGATTTCGTCGATCTTAGGACCGAATTGGGCGGCAACGTGACCTGGGTCCGATGGGGCGCCGATGGTGACGACGGCCTTAACACTGTCCAGGGCACCGGCGGCTTTCAAAACCGCGGCGCCGCCCAGGGAATGACCGATCAACATGTCAACGGGATGCCCGATATTGGCCAGATGCTCGGCGGCCAGAACCAGATCTTCGACGTTCGAGGTGAAATGCGTGTTCGCAAACTCCCCCCCACTATGCCCCAGCCCGGTGAAATCGAATCGCAGCACCGCGATCCCCATCGCTGACAGCCGGGCCGAGATGCGGCGGGCCGCGGCGATGTCCTTACCGCAGGTGAAACAATGCGCGAAAATTGCCGTGGCCAGATGACCAATCGCGGGTTTGTCCAATCGTGCGGCCAGGGGTTCATCTGAATGGCCGGTGAAGGTCAGTTTTTCTGTCTTCATGAGAGGGGGCTTTCCGCTAGCGTTACTTTGACCAGAAATGGCGCAAGCAGGATCAGAAAAAAACCGCCTGACATATGTTCTAGCGCTATCGTGAGGAACGGCGAGGCGGCGTGACGGATGGGCGGCTACAGCCCCCTCCCCATCAGTCGGGGATCGAAGGGCGCGCGGGTCAAATTTTCATAGCCCGTCTCGGTAATCACCACCTGATCTTCAAGTTTTATTGAGAAATCGCCCCCCTCGCGGCTGATCAGCGCCTCGACGCACAAGCACATGCCGGGTTCCAGAACATAGTCGAAGCGTCCCGGGTGACAGTTATCAGGATAACCCACGTGGGGCCACTCGTCGCACAGGCCGACGCCGTGCATGATGCACGAGTACTTCTGTTTTTGATAAACCGCTGGCAGGCGATGGCTTTGGGCGATCAGTTCTTCGATATGCACGCCGGGCTTCAGCAGGCTCATGTTGTGGGCGATATGCTCAACCCCCAACCGCATGTCTTCGATCATATCGGGCCGGGGATCGGCGTCGCCCAGCCAATAGGTTCGCGAGATGTCCGAGCAGATGCCGTAAGCGCCGATCAGATCGGTGTCATAGGCGATGATCTCGTTGTTTTGAACGATCCGGGGGCCGCACTCCTGGAACCAGGGGTTGGTGCGAGGGCCCGAAGCCAACAGGCGGGTTTCGATCCATTCGCCGCCGCGCTTGATGTTCTCGGCATGCATCACCGCCCAGATGTCATCTTCGGTCATCCCGGGCTTGGTTTCGGCCTCCATGATCGCGATGGACTTCTCGCAGGCCAGCATCGCGCAGCGCATCGCCGCAATCTCGTCCGGGCCTTTGATGCTGCGGGCCTTTTCGGTCAGTTCTTCGCCTTCGTGGATCTCCAGCCCCTGTGCCTCTAACGCGCGCAGGCCGGCGATTTGGATCTTATCGACGGCCAGCCGGGTGTTGGTGCCCGCATGCGCACGCAGCAGCTCGCCCACCTGGGCGGCGAAGGTCCCGGCGACCTCCTCTGTGTGGTCCCCGGAGATGAAATAGAACATCGAGGCGCCCGACCGAACCTCGGACACCAGCGGATTGAACTCGGACAGGAATGGTGCGTTCTTGTAGTCCCACAGCACCATATGGCCATCAGCGCAAATCAAACAGGCGCGAAACGGATTGTGGGTGTTCCACAGCTGCATGTTGGTGCTGTCGGTCGCATAGCGAATGTTGAGCGGGTCACAAACCAAAAGGCCGCCGTAGTCGCGCGCTTGGATGTGACTGACCAAACGGTTCAGGCGATAGGCGCGCATCGCGGCCAGATTGGGCGGAGTGATCCCGGCCGCAGCCCATTCGGCAAAGGCCAAGGGTGTCGGGCCGATCTCGACCCGATCATTGTGGTCAGGCGAGCCGTCGGGGCGCGTTTTGCTGGGGTCGATCTTTCGCGTGTCGCGGACGTAATGGTTCATGCGCGGCCTCCTATTTGGAACAGCCTGCGGTGCGGCTTCGCATCTGTATTGTGCAAAATCGCCATCGGTGGCGTCGTTTTTGACGCTTTCAGCGTGACAGACGCTTTGCGATCCTTGCATATATGGCGCCGGGGGGCATTGTGTTTTGTTGGACGGTATTCGTGGGTTTGTGGCACTGATCACCGCAGCGGGGATTGTTCTGACCCTGGCGGGTTTTTTCGGGCATGTGCACCCAGCATTTGACACGCTGGCGGCGTTTCGCCTTCAAGCCGGGATCGCCTTTGCAGGCATTTTCGTCTTTGCGATGGCTTTCGCGGCCCTGACCGCGCGTTTTCTGGCGCTGGCCGGCCTGGCGATCGTGGCGGGGGGCGTGGCCCCCTCGCTGGTCCCGCAAGAGTTGGTGGCGACCGATGGGATGCGGATCTACAGCCAGAACCTGCGGTTCGATAACCCAACACCCGAAGCGGTTTTGCAAGCGGTCGAAGATGTGGCCGCCAATGTCGTGCTGTTGCAGGAGGTTTCAGAAACAACGCGGGCCGTGCCCGACGCGCTGCGCGGGCGGTTCCGGACCGAGGTGCTGTGCGACTTCGCCGCCGTCGGCGGGGTCGCAGTGTTGTCCAGCTATGCCACCGTAGGCCGTCCCGGCTGTGCTCGGGGGCAGGGGGTCGCCTGGGCTCGGTTGCGCACGCCCGAGGGAGAGGTGACCGTGGCCACGGTGCACTTGCCCTGGCCCTGGCCCTATGGTGCGCAGCAAGCGCAAATGGCACGGGTTGCTGAGATCCTGGCGGGACTGGACGAGCCCCTTTTGATTGCGGGCGATTTGAACGGACCCAGTTGGACTTTTGCGACCAAGAAATTGGCTGAACTGACCGGAACCCGGGTGTTGAGGGGGCTGCGGTTGACCTTCCACGATCCAGCGTTCTGGCCGGGATTGCCCTTGGATCATATCCTGGTGTCCGAGGATCTGTTGGCGCGGGTCGAGCAGCTAGGGCGTTATGGCTCGGACCACTCAGCCCTGCTGACGCGGGCGCGACCACGGTGACGCAGGTTTGATTGAGATCAAGGCAGTGTGACTTTGGGTCGATAGTTTGAGGGTGTAGCTTCGAATGGCCGAAGCGACGCCGTCCGGGTGCGGGGGTCCCGGACGGCGTCACGAAAGCGTTCGCAGCCTTTGCGACCAATGGGAGGTCGGGATGTCACAGCCCAGACCGCGATCCGGATCAAAATCAACCCTGTGTGGGGCAGGCCTTGGGCAAGGGGAATGCGTCAGGTCGTGGGCGTGCAGATCCGATGGTGTTTGATCACTATCGCGCTGCCATTGACTTGCTGATCGCCGAGATCACGCGGATGCCTGAGGACGCGCAAATACTGCTGGAGCAACTTCAACGGACCCTGGCACAGATGGAAGAAGAGGGGCAGGAACCGCCGGCGGATCTGATCGCCCTTAGGGACTGGGTCGCACAGACAATAGCCGAACGTGGTGAGGATGAGCCACCACCCGAGTTGCCAGAACATTTCATGGATTGGCGCGAACGGCGGTGGGTGCGCTAACCCGCGCCTGACGACGGGCACTGCCGCCCGGGTCTGTCTTGCGTGCGAGGGCACCGGATGTTTCCAGCTTATATACCCGTGAGACATCGCGAGAGATGACCGTGAAACGAAAATCCCCCGCCTTCATGGGGCGGGGGTTAACGGCATCAAAGGGGAGATGCTGGGTGCCGGGTTAGCAGCTGTAATACATCTTAAATTCAACGGGATGCGGGGTATGCTCGTAGGCATAGACCTCTTCCCACTTCAGTTCGGCATAGCCCTCGATCTGGCTGGCGGTGAAGACGTCGCCAGCGGTTAGGAAGTCGTTATCGGCCTCCAGCGCTTGCAAGGCTTCACGCAAAGAGCCACAAACCGTCGGGATCTCAGCCAGTTCTTCGGGAGGCAGATCATAGAGGTCTTTGTCGGCCGCGTCGCCCGGATGGATTTTGTTCTTGATCCCGTCAAGGCCGGCCATCAGCAGCGCCGAGAAGCACAGGTAAGGGTTGGCCGAGGGGTCGGGGAAGCGGGTTTCAACGCGCTTGGCCTTGGGGCTTTCGGTCCAGGGGATCCGGCACGAGGCGGAGCGGTTACGGGCCGAGTAAGCCAGCAGCACCGGCGCCTCGAAGCCTGGGATCAAGCGTTTGTAGCTGTTGGTCGCGGGGTTCGTGAATGCGTTCAGCGCCTTCGCATGCTTCAGCACGCCACCGATGTACCACAGCGCTTCGTCCGACAGATCGGCGTATTTGTCGCCCGCGAACAAGGGCTTGCCATCTTTCCAGATGGATTGGTTGACGTGCATGCCGGTGCCGTTGTCGCCCGCGACGGGCTTGGGCATAAAGGTGGCCGACTTGCCGTAAGCATTGGCAACCTGGTGGATGATATACTTGTACTTCTGCAGCTCGTCCGCCTGTTTGGTCAGCGTGCCAAAGATAAGGCCCAGCTCGTGCTGGCAGGACGCCACTTCGTGGTGGTGCTTGTCGACGCTCATCCCAATGCGTTTCATCGTGCTCAGCATTTCCGAGCGCAGATCGTGAGCGTGATCCACGGGGGGCACGGGGAAGTAGCCACCCTTGATCCCGGGGCGATGCCCCAGGTTGCCCATCTCGTATTCGGTATCGGTGTTCCACGACGCATCATGAGCGTCGACATGATAGCTGACCTTGTTCATCTCGACCGAGTAACGGACATCATCGAAGATGAAGAACTCAGCCTCGGGACCCCAATACGAGGTGTCGCCGATGCCCGAGGATTTAAGGTAGGCTTCGGCCTTTTTGGCGGTCATGCGCGGGTCGCGATCATAGGCCTCGTTCGTGTCGGGCTCCAGCACGTCGCAATGCATACACAGCGTCTTCTCGGCATAGAACGGATCCATATAGGCCGAGGCCGCATCGGGCATCAGTTTCATGTCGGATTTGTCGATCGACTTCCAGCCGGCGATGGACGAGCCGTCGAACATAAAGCCCTCGGCCATGAAATCTTCGTCGACCAGATCGGCCACGACCGTGACGTGCTGCAGCTTGCCGCGCGGGTCGGTGAAACGGATGTCCACATAGTCGACGTCTTCGTCTTTGATCGTGGACAGCACAGAGGAGGTGTCACTCATAATTCGGTTCCCTGGTTCGTTGATTTTGGGTTTTAAAGTGCGTCGGCGCCGTCTTCGCCGGTGCGGATGCGGATCGCTTGGCTGATGTCCGACACAAAGATCTTGCCGTCACCGATCTTGCCGGTTTTGGCCGCGGCGATGATTGCCTCGATGGCCTGGTCCAGCAGGTCGTCGGCGATCACGACCTCGATTTTCACTTTGGGCAGGAAGTCGACAACATATTCCGCACCGCGATAAAGCTCGGTATGGCCCTTTTGACGGCCGAAGCCCTTGGCCTCAATCACACTCAGGCCCTGGACACCGATCTCTTGCAGCGCCTCTTTGACTTCGTCCAGCTTAAAGGGCTTGATGACCGCTTCTATCTTTTTCATAGGCTGTTCCAATTTCCCCCACGGGCGCCAGCGCGCTGTTGTTTCGGGCACAAAGCACCTTGCCCCCGTGATTTCAAATCGCCAGGGTCGGGGGGCTTGGGGGGCGTCTTCGGATTCCATTAAGACTGCTTAAAATTTGTGCAAACTGCCCAATCTCTGGGCGCGGTGAGAAGGTGTGACAATGACCGAGCTGTTAACAGCGGCGCAGATGCGTGCCGTTGAGCAGGCCGCGATTAAAAGCGGGGCGGTGACCGGACTGGATCTGATGGAACGGGCCGGTCGCGGCGTGGTCGAGGCGATGATGGAGTGGCGACCCGAGCTGGCGATGGCGCCGCACCGGGCAGTTGTGCTGTGCGGACCGGGCAACAATGGTGGCGATGGGTTTGTCGTGGCGCGGCTGCTGAAGCAGCGCGGGTGGACGGTTGAGGTTTTTTTCTATGGTGACGAGGCCAAGCTGCCGCCGGACGCGGCGGAGAATTGTCGGCGGTGGCGAGAGATGGGAAGCGTGCGACCTTATGTCGACAACGATTTCCATCTGGAACCTAACGGTTGGGGCAAGGATGATCTGCTCTTTGATGCATTGTTTGGTACTGGACTGAGCCGATCTGTCGAACGTTTTGACGAATTTGGTTGGACCACTCAAATGAGCGGCTGGGAAACCGACCTTCCAAATCTTGGAGAGTATTACCCATCCTGCAAAGTTGTAGCGATAGATGTCCCCAGCGGAATCTGTTCGGACTCAGGCCGTTACTTGGAAAGTGGCAAAGATGATGAGCGGCGAGAGTATATCAAAGCCCATCTTACGGTTACCTTTCATGCGATGAAGATTGGCCATCTTCTAGCAGATGCGACGCAAAACTGTGGCGAGTTGGCGATCGCAGACATTGGTCTAAAGGCAAGCGGTTCGCCAAATGCAATTCGATTGACGGGCGTCAATGCCGCTTCCTTATCTAAGTGGCATTCTCACAAGTATGCACACGGGCATGCGTTGATATTGTCGGGTGGCGTTGGACAGGGTGGCGCGGCGCGGTTGGCCGCGCGCGGCGCTTTGCGGATTGGCGCGGGATTGGTGACGGTGGGGGCTCCTCCGGCGGCATTGATCGAGAATGCGGCGCAATTGAATGCGATCATGCTGCGGGCGGTGCGCGACGCCGAAGCGCTGACGGAGGTTTTGGCAGATCCCCGGATCAACGCGCTGTGTCTGGGGCCGGGGATGGGTGTCTCGGACCACACCCGCGAAATGGTTTTGGCGGCTTTGCAGGCCAAGCGGACCTTGGTGTTGGACGCGGATGCCTTAACGGTATTCGCGGACGCGCCGGAGGTTCTGTTCGAGGCACTCCACGACCGCTGTGTGCTCACACCGCATGGGGGAGAGTTCGCGCGCCTGTTCCCGGATATTGCCGCTAAATTGGCGGCTCCGGCCACCAAAGGTCCGGCCTACTCCAAGGTGGACGCTGCGCGCGCGGCGGCGGCACGCGCGGGCTGTGTGGTGCTCTTTAAGGGCGCTGATACAGTGATCGCGGGGCCGGACGGGCGCTGTGCGATCAATTCAGCGCATTACGAGCGCGCGGCACCCTGGCTGGCGACGGCGGGCTCAGGGGATGTATTGGCGGGGTTCATAACCGGGTTGCTGACGCGGGGTTTCACGCCGATGGCAGCGGCCGAGACAGCGGCCTGGCTGCATGTGGAGTGCGCGCGTAAATTTGGGCCCGGCTTGATCGCCGAGGATTTGCCCGAGCAGCTCCCAGCGGTGTTTCAGGACCTGGGGCTGTAGCGCGACTACCAGGGGATCAGGGTCTGCGCATCCGCGTCGCTGACCGCCATTCGGACAGGTTTGGCCAGGGCGCCCAGATCGTTCGTCTTGAACTGCGGAAACAGGGTCAGCAACTCGGCCCGGACCTGCGCGTCCAGCCCATCGGTGACACCCGCGGCGGGTTGGAAGCTTTCAGTCTCAAGTCCATCGGCCGTGATCACCTGGTGCTGGTCGAACATCAGATGGATATAGGTGACGTCTTTGGCACGATAATCCGTGACAATTGTGCTGTCGTTGCGCAAGGCTTGGGCGCGGACCAGAACTTCGGGCGTGCCGAACAGTATGCTGGCGCGCCAGCCTTGCACCAGGAACCGGTGGTTGGGCGAGACATGCATGTCGCGCGCGGGCAGGCCGGGGCCAAAGGCGCCCGCTTTGATCCGCACGGGGGCCAGTTGGGGCATGGCGGCAAGCTGGGCGTCGCTCAGACGCGAACGTCCAGACCAGCGTAGCGGCTGAAGGCCATTGTCGCGGGTGACGATCATATCCCCACGGCGCAGATCCTGGATGGGCCGCGGGCCGCAGGCGGTCATGATCATCGACCCGGGCGTGAAGCAGATCACGCCGCCTATCTCGTCAGAGGTAAGCTCATCATAGCCTACGTCGGGTTGGTCGCGCGCCCCCGCCCCTTCGCGCGTATCGATGACGGTCAGTTCGACCCCACGCGGCGGTGTCTCGCCGACGAATGTGAGGCCGACGATGCTCTCGCCCGGGCCGACGGCGACGCCGTAGGCCGTATAGAGGTCTTCGCCCGCGCTTAGGATCAACGTCCATTCATTGTCAACGGGGACAGTCGCCCCTGCGGCAAAGCCCAATTGGGTGGGGTCGGCCAGGGTTTGTTGGGCGTCTTTATCATCGTCGAAGTTTGTATTCGTGGTGTCGTTCAGGTCGAAAGACTTCAACATGGCGTCGGCGGCGATGGTCAGCGTTGTGCCATCTAGACCATTCGCCGCCCCACCCGAATTCAACGCGTTAGCTGGCGGATTGTCCCGCCCCGAGACCGTTATGTCTTCCGTTCGGAAATAGGTTATCGTCGGCATATCACACTCCGAAACCAACTTTGGTTTTTTGGAGTGTCGTTGAAAATTTGGCCGAGATTTGGCCCAAATTCAGGCATCTTTATATTTGGTTAACTTTTTCGATGCCGCCAATTTGGTGTTGCGCGGACAAAAAAAACCGCCAGGCCCTGTTGGGGCCCAGCGGCTTGGAGCCTAGATCAGCCGGCCAAGAAAGCCTGGGCGTCCGTGTCGCTTAATGTCGTCCGGGCGGGGCGCGCCAGATCGCCCAGGTCGCCGGTCTTCAGCTGTGGGAAGAGCGTCATAATCTCGTCGCGCACGCGGGCGTCCAGCCCTTGTGTCACGCCTGCTGAGGGCTGGAAGCTTTCGGTCGCGACACCGTCGGCAGTGATCACTTCGTGCCGGTCGAACATCAGGTGGATGTAGTCGACCGACGCAACGCTGCGATCCGTGACAATTGTGCTGTCATTGCGCATGGCCTGCGCACGGACCAGAAGTTCGGCATGACCAAACAGGGTTTGTGCCCGCCAGCCATCCACCAAGAACCTGTGGTTTGGCGAGACATGCATGTCGCGCGCGGGCAGGCCGGGGCCGAAGGCGCCCGCTTTAATCAGCACAGGGGCCAAGTGAGGGGCGGCTTGCAGCTGTCCGGCGGTTAGATGCGAAGTGCCAGCCCAACGCAGGGTTTGGACGCCGTTATCCCGGGTGACGATGCGGTCACCGGTGCCCAGGGTTTCGATGGCGCGCATGCCCGCCTCGGTCAGGATCATCGTGCCGGGCGTGAAGCAGATCACGGTCGCGAGCGACGAGAATGCGATCGACTCGTCGCCAACAGCGGGGCCGTCCGCGGTTTCGGTCACCGTTAGCACCGCGCCTGGTGGGGGCGTTTCACCGATGAAAGACAGACCGACAACATTCTTAAGGCCAGGACCGCTAACCAGTCCGATGGCCGTGAAGGGACCACCATCGCCATCAAGGGTTAGCGTGTACTCGGCCTGGAACACGTCGCCTGCGGGCAGGCCTGAGGCGAGCGGGTCATCAATCCGCTGGTTGCCATCGTTATCGTTGAAAAAGTCGTCGTTGTCAGACGCCTCGAAACTGGTCAGCGTTGCTGTCGGGCTGATGGCGATCGTCGCGCCGTCCAACTGCGCGCCTGTGTTGCCGCCATCTGCGGCACCCACACCCAAAGGGGTGGTTGGTGTCACGGTGATATCGGCATCTGGTATATAGAATATTGTTGGCATCGTAGTCCCCTCGATTGTCCTGCCTACTGGGTCTGAACCGCAAGTTGGCGGCGTGTCGCCCCGGACATTTCCCAGACCCAAAGTCACCCAGGCGGCAATACACCGCCAAATTTAGTATGACTTAATGATGTGTTAAAAAAAACCGTTACGATCAACGAGGTTAATAATCGGCGCGTTTGTACCCTTTTTGCCGCGTTCGGCTTGCCCAAGACCAAATTGACCAATGCGTGCAAGTTCCGGGGCCCCGGCCTTGTGGAACCTTTCAGAAAAGGGTGTTTTTTTTCTCGCACCTGGCATTTGCCTCTGCTAGATGAGGCGCCGAATGCGGTCGCGCGTTAGCGGCTCATGCGGATGTGGTGGAATTGGTAGACACGCCAGATTTAGGTTCTGGTGCCGCGAGGCGTGGGGGTTCGAGTCCCTTCATCCGTACCAACGCAATAGACGTAAGGACACTGGGAACATGCAGGTCACCGAGACCCTGAACGAAGGTTTGAAGCGCGGCTACGCCATCAAAGTGACAGCAGACGAGCTGGACGCCAAGGTGAATGCCAAGCTGGAAGAGGCCCGCAAAGATTTCCAGATGAAGGGCTTTCGCAAGGGCAAAGCGCCTGCAGCTCTGATGAAGAAGATGTTCGGAAAGTCCGTGCTGGGCGAAGCGATGCAAGAGAGTATCGACGACGCAATGCGCAGCCATTTCGAAGAGACCGGCGACCGCCCGGCGCTGCAGCCCGATGTGCAGATGACCAACGAGGCTTGGAAAGAGGGCGACGATGTCGAGGTCGCAATGACATATGAAGCGCTGCCCGAGGTGCCCGAGACCGATTTCAGCAAGATCAAGCTGGAAAAACTGGTGGCCGAGATCGAAGAAAATGCCGTGACCGAGGCGCTGGATAATTTGGCGAACTCGGCCAATCATTTTGAGCCCCGCCGTAAGGGATCGAAGGCCAAGGATGGCGATCAGGTGGTGGTCGATTTCTTGGGCAAGGTAGATGATGTCGCCTTTGAGGGGGGCACAGCTGAAGATTATCCGCTGGTGCTGGGCTCGGGGCAGTTTATCCCAGGCTTTGAAGAACAGCTGGTCGGTGTGAAGGCGGGTGAAGAGAAGTCTGTCGAGGTCAAGTTCCCAGACGAATATCCGGGCGCGGAACTGGCTGGGAAACCGGCGGTGTTCGAGGTGACGGTCAAAGAGGTTAAAGAACCCAAGCCAGCCCCGATCGATGATGAACTGGCCAAGAAGTTTGGCATGGACGATCTGGACGCGCTGAAAACCCAAGTGCGCGAGCGACTGGCGGACGAGTATTCCGGCGCTGCACGCCAGGTGTTGAAACGCAAGCTGATGGATGCCTTGGACGAAGTCGTCAAATTCGACCTGCCACCCAGCTTGGTCGAGACCGAGGCAGGCCAGATCGCGCATCAGCTGTGGCACGAGGACAATCCGGACGTGCAGGGCCATGATCACCCCGAGATCGAAACTACCGACGAGCATAAGACATTGGCCGAACGCCGGGTGCGTCTGGGGCTGTTGCTGGCCGAAGTGGGCAACAAGGCCGAGATCACGGTGAGTGACGCCGAGATGCAGCAGGCGATGATGGCCCAGGCGCGGAATTATCCTGGGCAAGAGCGGCAGTTCTTTGAGTTTCTGCAAAAGAACGAAGGCGCGCAGCAGCAAGTGCGAGCGCCGATCTTTGAGGACAAAGTCGTCGACTATATCATCGAGCTGGCCAAAGTGACCGAGAAAGCCGTGACCAAAGATGAACTGCAGGCGGCGATTGAGGCGCTCGACGAGGATTGAGCGTTCTCCGTTCGTAGTTTTAAGGGGCCTGGTGGAAACACCGGGCCTTTTTTTGTAATGGGGCTTGCCTATGGCTTGGATGTTTTGAGCATGTGGATGTGCGTTAGGGCAGGGCCTCGAACCAGTCGATGGCACGCCTGGCCCAGCCCTTGGGGACGCTATGCCCCCCAGGGTGGAGCATAAACTCAAGTGCGGTGCCCGGGGCGCAGGTGGTCCAGACGCGACGCCAATAATCGGCATCGGTTTGGAAACGGTCGGCGCGCATGTTGGTGCAACCGTTGACCTGGCGCAACAGATCGAGGCCATGAAAAACATCGCCTTGCAAAATCTCGGAGGTGCTGCGCAGCGGGCGCCCCTCAAGCGGGACGGTTTGGTCGCGCCAACCGTGGGTGTGCAGCAAACGCACGGGCCCCGCGCAGTCGCTGGCAACAGGATGGGGGCGCCAAAAGGCGCCGCCGACAGGTGCATAGGCGCGGGCCAGGTCGGGTGCGGCGCAGGCCATATACCAGACCAGCGAGCCGCCGATGGAAAAACCGCTGAGCATGATCTGATTGGGGTTGATTTGAAAGCGGGCCGCGGCATCCGAGATCAATCCGCGAGTGAAGGCCACCTCGTCCCGGCGCTGCGGGCGCTCTGGGTGGAACGACCAGCCGGGGCCAAAGCGGCTGTTGGGGCGGGGCAGCCCGTCGGGGGCGATAACGGCATAACCGCGGTCGAGGAAGCTATCCACCATTCCGGTATTCGCAAGGGTCCGCGCGCCCGATCCGCCTGCGCCATGGAAAAACATCATCGCGGGCCAGCCCCCGACCGGCGTTGGCCCTGCGGGCAGGGCAATGCGATACGTACCCTCCCGGATCTCGCAAGGGGCGCCCTCGCGACCGCAGAAGGTTGTTTGAGCGGTGCTGACGAGAGGGATGAGGAGAACGGCGAGACAAGCGAGCAGGGTCGTGGGGCGCATAGGAACCTCGGAAAGGGCGTCATCTGGGGCCAGAGAGCGGTGGGATCACGGGCACGTCAATTCAAGGTCGCGTGAGGGCGAAAGGTGATCTGGCAAGAACGCTATGTTCCGGGCCAAAAGTGAAACCGGCGCAGCGCGGGGACAGGATGGTATTCAAAATGGGACTGAAGCCCCCTATATCTTGCGCATGACACAAAACACCCTGCGCGTTGCCAGCTACAACATCCGCAAGGCGCGTGGGCTGGACCAGCGGCGTGCCCCAGAACGTATCGCCGAAGTGATCAACGGCCTTGGCGCTGACATCGTCGTGTTGCAAGAGGCGGATATGCGTCTGGGTGAGCGGGTGGCCGCGTTGCCCCGTCAACTGGTCGAGGCGGAAACCGATTTTCGTGTCGTCGATGTAGCCTCAAATGCGGTGAGTTTGGGCTGGCATGGCAATGCCGTGCTGGTCCGCGATGCGGTGCATGTGGCGGATGTGCGGCCTATCGATTTGCCGGGGCTTGAGCCGCGGGGGGCGGTCCGGGTGGATGTCACGATAGGTGTCGATGCAGGCGTGGCATTGTCGGTGATCGCCACTCATCTGGGCCTGATGCGCCGGTCGCGCCAGGTGCAGCTTGAGGCCTTGCGCGACGCCGCGGACGAAAACGCGCATACCGTGATCGCAGGGGATTTCAACGAGTGGTCGCCCACACGCGGTCTGGCCCCGCTGGAGGGGCCGTTTACGATTCATGCGCCGGGCCGATCGTTTCATGCGCGCCGTCCGGTGGCAGCGTTGGACCGCATCGCGCTGAGCTGCGATCTGCGGTTGCGCGATGCCGGTGTCGAACAGGGGCCTTTGGCGCGCCGCGCCTCGGACCATCTGCCGGTCTGGGCAGATATCGCCCAAGCAGCGGCTTAAGTTATTTGCTCAGCATCACGGGCAGTTTCGCGGTCGTCAGCAGGTCATAGGTGGCGGCGCCGACCACGAAATCATAGGTTCGCGAGTGACCAAAAGCGCCCGTCACCATCAGATCGGCCCCCTGTTCAAAGGCGACCTGGGTCAGAACCTCGGCCACTTCTTTGCCATCTCTCTCGCGGTGGTGCACGACCGCTTTCAAGCCGTGACGTGCATACATGCCGGCCAGGTCGATCGCCTCGAAATCGGTCAGTTCGTCCTGACCCGATCCGCCAACGCGCAGCACGTCCACGATTGCATCCGCTGCGGCGACACTCACCAGATCATGGGCGGCGCGGGCGGCTTCACGGGTGTCGCTCCACCCCAGCAGGATGCGCTTGCCTGGCAAGGGGCCATCATACCCCAGGGGGACTACGATCACGGGTCGGCCGCTGTGACGGATGACTTGCTCCGGCGCGTGCCGTTGGTCGGAACGATCCGCATCTCGGTCCTCTTGCGCCATGATCACCAGGTCGGCCGCGCGCGCGCTTTCCACCATCCGCATGGTGGCCGAGGCCGCCTCGGCCCGCACGACGCGCCATTCACTCACGAAATCCTCGCTCTGGGTGCGTTCGCGGAAAATCGCCTCAATGGCGGCGGTTTCCTCGCGCTGGCTTTCGTTAAACGCACCAAAGGCCGGTTCGGGGATGTGCATCGCGATGCCGGGGTACACAATCAAAGCCTCGACCGTGTGCAGACCGACCAGATGCGCGCCGTGTTTACGGGCCAGGGGCACCGCTAGGTTCAGCAGCGTGTCGGCGTGTTCTTTCGTGGTCAAGCAGACCAGAAGTGTTTTGAGGCCCATCTTGCGCCCTCCAAATGCGAAATCGGGGCGGGGCCTGACAAGCGGCCCCGCCAGCGGTCATGAGTTTGAGATGCTGATCTTTTGCACGGCGGCTTTTGCCGCGGGTGGTTTCGCGATCCGCAGTTTCAGCAGACCATCATGGAATTTAGCGTCGACCGCGCCATCCTCGGGCGAGAAGCCTAAGGGGATCTGGCGGCGAAAAGCGCCATAGCGACGTTCGACCAGATGGTAGTCCTTTTCCTTCTCTTCGTGATCGCTGCCTTTCTCGCCCTTCAGCGTCAAAACGCCGCCGCTAATGGACACATCCAGATCGTCTTTCTCGACGCCCGGTACTTCGGCCGTGATCTCGACCGCCTCGTCGGTTTCGGCGATGTCGACCGCCGGAAACAGCGGACGTGTGAGCGGGCTGAACATATCGACCGGTTCGTCGGATTGCGCCCCGCGGAACCGGTCGAACATTTGGTTCATCTCGGTTTGAAGGCTGTGGAAGAACGGGAATGTGGCGTCCGACAACCGCGTGGGAAGGGATTGACGTGACATACTGTTGCTCCTTTCAAATATGATGCGACACAAAGCTGCGTCGGCCATCTGGTAACAAACCATGCCGGTTGAAAATTGATCATAATCAATCAGTCGGGCGCATATCGGCATAGGAAAGTGAAAAACCCTTATACGATCAGGAGCCGCCCCATGCGCCTTTCCAAACTCACCACCGTACTGGTTTTGCTGGGTCTGTCGGTCCCGGCCCATGCCGAGACCGTGACGACCACACATGGTGGCGACAGCTTTGTGGCGGGTGACGCCGTCGTCCAGACGCTGAACGCGCCAGGGGATGCCTTTGTGGCGGCACGCAATACAATCGCGCATGGGGTCGTGGGGGGTGACTTGCATGTGACTGGGTTCGACGTCTCTGTTAGCACCGACACACGGGCAGATCTGTATGCGTTTGGGGCGATGGTCGCGATCAAGGCCAAAACGGCCGAGGACCTGACAGTCGCGGGTTTCGCGGTGCGGACCGAGGCAACCTCGGACACCTTGGGTAATGCCCGTCTTCTGGGCAATACCGTTACAATCGAGGGGCCGGTGCAAGGGGCGCTTTCGGTGTTCGGTCGCGAGGTGATCTTGAATGCCCCCATTGCGGGTGATGCGCGCATCACCGCCCACACTATCACCTTTGGGCCGGACGCTGTCATCGAAGGTGTCCTGACCTACTCAACAGAACAGGAAATTAGCGTCCCCGAGCGGGTGGCCCCCGCAGCGCGGGTGCGCTTTGAACGGCTCGAGGCGGGCGCGACCTGGGAGGAGATGGCGGAAAATTGGGACGTGCGGGACTGGCCGGTGCTGCCCACGGCGGCATCCTTGGTTGGCGGGTTCGTTGTTTCGGTTTTGTTCTTCGTGGCCCTTGGTGCGCTGATGTTGGGTTTGGCGCCGAACCGCGTGGAAGCCCTACGCGCCGAGATTTCTGACGCGCCTGGGCGGAGCGTTCTTTTGGGCGTCGTCGGTCTGTCGATCCTGTTTGGACTGGTGCCAATCACAGGTATGACGGTTATTGGGCTGCCCTTTGTGCCGATCGTCCTGCTGGCAATCGTTGTGGCTTGGATATTGGGGTATGCGCTTGGGGTTTATGCCATCGCGATGCGCCTTTGGGCGGCGTTCGGTGGGGCAGACGATCCCAGCAAGCTGTCCCGTCTTGTGATTTTGGCCGCGGCGATTGCTGTGGTCGCGGTACTGAATTTTATACCCTTTGTCGGTTGGGTCGCCAATTACACGCTGGTTCTGTTGGGCATTGGCGCGATAACGAGCGTGTTGATCCCAAAGCTTATTGGCTCCCCCGATGACGATGCAATGCCTCTCGAAACTTGAAATCGGAAAGGAGGTGGATCATGTCCGCGCAAGGCTTGGAAGTTATCGATCACACGGTGCATTTGACACACGAATGGATCAACGAGTTGACGGAACGTCTGGGGTGGTCGTCACGACGCAGTGCGCTGCGCCTGATGCGGGCGACGCTGCACCATTTGCGCGATCATCTTTTGGTCAACGAACTGGCACAGCTTTCGGCACAGCTACCGCTTTTGATCCGCGGGATGTTCTTCGAAGGTTGGGTGCCGACGCGCACGCCGATCAAAGAACGGCGCGCCGAGGCCTTTGTCGATGCAATCGATGCTCTAATGGGCGACACCGAGGAATATCGTGGTGGCGCTGATGTGGGCTGCGTTTTCGATCTGCTGAACGCCCGGTTGAGCCGGGGCGAGGTTGAGGACGTGCGCGCAAACCTGCCGCAAGACATCCGCGTGCTTTGGCCCGCGCCATAGGCCGCGCAAACGCATTCTGGTGATATAGGAGCCATCATGACCGAACTAACCATCTCCGCCGATTTCATGCGCGACCTGATCGAAAAACTGCGCGCTGTGATGGGCCGCGAGGAGGAGGTGATGCCGGACATCGGTGGTAACGAAAGCGACGACGAGGGCCCCGCCACCTGGCAAGAGACCCCCGGCGACCTGCAACTGACTGAATTGCGGGCGGAAATCGACGCGCTGAACGCTGACCACAAACACGAGCTGGTGGCACTGGTGTGGTTGGGTCGCGGGGATTTCAGTGCCGATGAATGGGCCGAGGCCTTAGCGTTGGCCGAAGAACGCCATGACGGCCCAACTTCGCGCTATCTGCTGTCGCACCCGCGTGTGGCGGATCAACTGGCCAGCGGACTTGAGGAACTGGGCTTCAGCCACGTTCTGCAGGACGGGCTCTATTAGAGCGTTTCAACTTCAGCTTTAACCAGCCCTACCGACGCTCGCTTGAACCCGGTGTATTGCCCCCCCTAAGCCGCTTGGGCGCGCTGCGCGGCATTATCGCCCTGGGCCAATGCAAGCAAAGCGTCTGGCCGCAGGATGATGACGGTATGAATGTTCTCCAGAGCGATGACCTTGCTCTTACGTAGCTGGGTGAAGGTCCGGCTGACTGTCTCGGTCGTCAGGCCCAAGAAGTCGGCGATGTCGGCCCGGCTCATGGGTAGCTTCACTTGGGCGTACTGCCCCTGAGGTTTGCCGACCCGGTCTTTGAGCACGCATAGAAATGACGAGACCTTTTCGACAGCCGATTTTCGCCCAAGCATCATGAAATGATCTTGCATGGCGCTGATTTCGCGCAAGGCCGCCTGCAACAGGTCGTGGTGTAATTGTGGATGACTGCCGCCATTCTCTAACGTTGTCCGCCGATAGGGCTGCAGCCGGGCGTTCGTCAGCGCCTCGCAATCGGTGTGATGTCGTCCATTGCTGGGAAAGCCGACAATGTCACCGGGATATCCAAAGGCGATGACCTGGCGACGGCCATCCTCAAGCAATCTTGTCAGGCGCAAGACACCCGACTTCACTTGATAAAGGCGATCCACTTCATCACCCTCGTAATACAAATATGCCCCCCCTCGAAGCCGTGTTTCCGTCAGATTGCAGGGGCACAGCGGCAATGCGCTGTCCCGTGCCTCAACATCAAATTCCGAAGGAATTGTAACATACATCTTGCCGGCCCCCGTGTTGATTTCCACATTAACTTGAACAGCGGGTGTAACCGGGCTTATGGTTTCGATATCTGAAATTGTATCATTTTGTATCCGCGCCATCCGGGTTGGTTAGCGGCGCGGCCTTTAAGACGTCTCACACGTTTGACATGTTCTGGCTTGGGGGGGCTGAAATGATCAAAACCAATATTCTCATTGTCGATGACGACCCCAAGATCCGCTCTCTTTTGCGCAACGTAATGGAGGGGGAGGGGTACTGCGTTTCCGAGGCCGAGACGTCCGCCGCCGCGCTGCATCAGGTGGAAACCACATCGATTAACCTGGTGATGCTTGATGTTCGATTGGGCGCTGATAACGGGATAGAGGTGGCACGAGAGATCCGCAACACCTCGCGGGTGCCGATCATCATTGTGTCGGGCAGGAACGATGTGATCGACCGGGTTGTCGGATTGGAGGTTGGGGCGGATGATTATATCACCAAACCGTTTCATGTGCGCGAAGTGGTTGCCAGGGTGCGCAGCGTCCTGCGCCGGTCTGAAGGGCAAGCGACAACGCCAAAGCCAACCAACCTGGCAAAGGTCAAGGCCCCCATGGAATCGAGCGAAAAATACGTGTTTGACGGGCTGACTGCCTTTCCCGAGCGCTTTCAGCTTTTGGACCGCCAGGGTGCTGAATGTGGATTAACCAGCGGTGATTTCAAACTGCTAAATGTTTTTCTAAAGCGGCCAAAGCGGGTCCTTTCGCGTGATCAGCTTATGGATCTCACTGGTGGTGTGGACTGGAGTCCATTGGACCGCACGATCGATAACCAGGTTGCCCGTCTGCGAAAGAAGATTGAGCGGGACCCATCTAATCCCAAGGTGATCAAAACCATACGCGGGATCGGCTATAGCTTAGCATGTGACGTCAAGGTGTCTCAGGTCACGCCCGTATCCAACAGCGCTTGAAGCCTGATCGCAAGATCGGCTTGTCGGTAAGGTTTGTGAAGGATTTCATAGGATTGTGAGCGTTCCATCGACCCTGACACCACATCGCTGGCATAGCCCGAGGTCAGCAACACTTTGACATCCGGAAAACCCGACGCGATCTTGGCGGCCAGTTCATAGCCGTTCATCGACCCCGGCATGACCAAATCGGAAAACACCACATCCACCTGCGCGCCGGTTTCAAGAAATGCATAAGCCGCATCGCCGGTGTCGGCCTCGGCCGTTTGGAAGCCCAGATTGCGGATCCGCTCCACGGACAGGCGGCGGACCTTGGGGTTGTCCTCAACCACCAGGACCAACTCATTGTTGCCGATCGGTAATTCGCGCTTCAATGCATCGGTTTGCTTGGGGGCCGTCGCGACGCCTTCAGCGGGTATGGTCGGAAAGTAAAGGCCAAAGCTGGTGCCATGGCCCAGCTCGCTATAAAGCGTGACATGCCCGCCGGACTGGCGCACGAAACCATAAACGGTGGCCAGGCCAAGCCCGTTTCCGCCGGTCTCGGCTTTGGTGGTGAAGAACGGCTCGAACGCACGCTTTTGCGCCTCGGCGCTCATACCGTCTCCATTGTCGCTGACGGACAGACGCACATATGCGCCGGGTTCGATGTCGGTTTCTTGGGCCATGTAAGTGTCATCGATCGTCACATCGGCGATGGAGATCAACATATCCCCCCCGTCCGGCATTGCATCGCGGGCATTCAAGGCAAGGTTCACCAATGCCGATTGCAGTTGGACCGGATCGACCAATACCGTGCTGACATCGGGTGCGAAATCGGTGCTGATCCGATAGGCCGCCCCCATGGTGCGTTTGAGAATGGCAAGCGCCGACTGACACACCTCGCGCAGATCCACCTCGGCTGGTTTGAGGTTGCTTTGCCGGGCGAATACCATCAGGCGTGACGTCAAATCGGCCCCCAGTTCGGCCGCCTCCAACGCGTCACGGAGCAGGGCCAGTTGAGCCGGATCGAAGCCGCGCAGTTCCAGCAGTTCCAGATTGCCGATCACAACGGTCAGCAGATTGTTGAAGTCATGTGCGATGCCGCCTGTCATTTGGCCGATGGCATCCAGGCGCTGCGATCGTGCAAGCGCGTCGCGTGTAGCGTTGCGTTGCGTCAGATCGTGCAGGATGGCGATAAACATCGGCTCGCCCTCGACCGATGCCTGACCCACCGACAGATGCAGCGGAAAAACGCTTTGGTCTTTGCGCAGCCCTTCAACCTCGCGCCCGATCCCGATGATCCTTTTCTCGCCCGTTTCTATGTAGTGGGACATGAAGCCGTCGTGCAGATCGGCCAGCGCCTTGGGCATCAGCATATTGATGTTGTTGCCGTCGATTTCAGCGCGGTCATAGCCAAAGAGCCGCTCTGCGGCGCGGTTTGCCCGCGTGATTTTTCCTTTGGCGTCCGACACTATAATCGCGTCGACCGCTGCTTGCATGATGGCCTGAAGCAGCGCACTGTCTTGGGCAGGGGTCGTCATCGGCGTTCCACTCCTTGTTGCAGACAGTGTCAAGGCCGCCGCCTGCCGCGCAAGGGCCAATTGATGTGAGTCAACGGTACCTGCTGCCAGGATGCCACAATGATCTACAAGAAAGGTCGACCAGATCCTGCGTCGACTGCAATCCGGCGTGACATGGATCGGCCTAAAGCAAGGGGACTATAGAGATGTTCAAGGAAATTATTGTAGGGATTGACGGCTCGCCCTCGTCTCATCAAGCGATCCGTATCGCTTGCGATCTGTCCCGCAAGTACGACGCCGGATTGACGCTGATCCATGTTCCGCATGCCGAAGCCGCTGCCTATGCCGTGGGGGCCGCCGCCGGTTACCACGCGCTGACAACGATTCCGTCGTTTGAACAGGTCGAGGCGGCAGGTCAGCAGATCCTCGATGCGGGGCTGGCCGTGGCGGAAAAGGCAGGCTGCACAGATGTCAACACACTGATGCCCCACGGTGACGCCGCAACCGAGATTTTGGCATCCGCGGAGGAGGTCGGGGCCGATCTGATCGTCACCGGGCGCCGTGGCCTCAGCCGCATATCCAGCCTGGTGCTGGGCAGCACGACCCAGCGGGTCAGCCATTTGGCGAAATGCGCCTGTTTGTCAGTGATCTGAACGCAAGCGACGTGGTTTGGTGTGAAGCGGGATCCGGTCTAGGATCCCGCCGCGCGTTTGGTTGGGCTGTCTGGAGCGAAATCGATTTAATCTGCACCATCGCTTATCAAAATCTGCGTTCGAAATCAGCATCTTGCTGATTGAGAGGCGGTGGATTTTGATTCAGGTTCATCGAATTTCGTTCTAACTGCTGCGATAGATTAAGATATTCCAACAAGTCCACCAGAGTAATGACCCCAAGCAGTCGTTGGTCTTCGACCACCAGGAACTTGCGCTGTCTGTGTTTGGCAATACGCGACATCAGATCCTGAACGGCCATATCAGGGTCAACCGTGACATCATCAGTCAGGCCTACGAAGACATCTCCGACCCGCGTGTTCGCCCAGTTTTCGCGGTCGAGACCGCCCAGAACCGCAGTGTCGATATGGCCCAGAAGCACGTCGTTTTCGACCACGGGAACAAAGCTGACCCGATGGCGTAGCATGATCAGGTTGACCAGTTCCGACAGCGTGCGCTCGGGCGAGACGGTGACCGGATTAGGGACCATCAACGCCCTTACTGTCTTGTCTGCGAACACGGTGCGGGCCAATTGATTTTGATAACTACCGCGGGCCGCGAACAACAGAAATGCCCCGATCAAAAGTTGCCACAGCCCCGCCACCTGCGCCCCTTGAAACAGAGAGAATATGCCCTGGCCCATCAACACATAGGCAAAAGCGGCGCCCCATTTCGAGGCGATTTCGGTGGCCTTCAGGATGTCGCCGCTGCGCTGCCACAGATAGGCGCGCAACACGCGCCCGCCATCCAGGGGAAAGGCCGGCACCAGATTAAAGATCGCCAAGACCAGATTGACCGCGGCGAGGTAGGACATCACCTGAACGACTTCGCCCGACATCGGAATGATCGACAGCACGCCCGCCAGAACCCAAAAGCCAAAGGCTAGCATCAGGCTCATCGCGGGACCCGCAAGGGCCACCCATAATTCGACACTGGCGGTTTGCGGTTCCTGTTCCATTTCGGCCACGCCGCCGAACAGAAACAACGTGATCCCTTTGATCGGCAGACCGAACCGGCGGGCAACTATCGAGTGGGACAGTTCATGCAACAAGAGGGACATGAAAAAGCCCAGCATCGCGGCCAAGCCCATCGCCAGATAGATCCACCCGCCCTGGCCGGGATAGGTTGCGGGGAAATACTGTTTTGACAGGCTCCAGGTGATGAGGGCCGCGATGATCAGCCAACTTGGGTCCACTTTTATGTCGAACCGGTTCAGCGTTAGAAGTTTGACGGCGTTGGAGAACATACACCCCCTCCAATCTGATTATTCCTTGCTAGCGCAGGTCGCGGCAGGGGCGATTGATCATCCTCAATTGTCGCGGACCTAGATGTGGAACAGGCTGCCCACGGCAAAGGCGGTCAATGCCGCCAGCGACCCGATGACCAATGTCTCGGTGCCTGACCACCACCATTTGGCCAGTGACCAACGGCTTTTGCCGGTGCCGATCAGGAAGAATGTTAGCGCCGTCGCGACCATTGAGACCTCGAAGGGCGCGCCCAGCCCCAGCACAAAGGGGGCCAACGGCACCGATCCAGCACAGAGGAAGGCCGCGAATGTCGCGAGTGCCGCGCGCAATGGGTGCGGCGCGCCCTGTGTCAGGCCATATTCATCCGTCAACATGAAGCCGATCCATTTGTCATGGTCTTGTGCGATGGCAGCGACCGCCTGGTCCAGCACGTCGCCGGTCAGACCGCGCCGCTGCAAGATCTGGCGCAATTCTTCCAGCTCGCCCTCACGATGAACCTGGATGTGCCGCTCTTCAGTACGAATTATGCGCCGACGATCGTCCAGTTGGGCCTTGGTTCCCGAGTAGTTGCCCGCAGCCATTGAGAACCCATCCGCCAAAACATTGGCAAGCCCAAGGGCGATGATGATGTTGTGCGACAGGCCCGCGCCCTCGACCCCGGCGACAATGGCGAAAGTTGTGACTGCGCCGTCGATGCCGCCATAGACCACATCGCGCAGATACAGTCCCGGCGGGTCATCGGACAGCCGTTTGGTTACCTCGGCGGGGCTATGGCCATGGTCTTGGGTCATAATCGGACAATCGCCTTTGGCCCGGCGCGCGGCCTTGAGCGATATCAATCGGCGGCAGTGCGGTTGTCGTAGATCTCGGCCATGTCGGTGCCCGCAACAAACCTGGCCCAAAGCCTTGCCATCTTTGTCCTTTGTACCGGTGTCGTTTGGTTTTCGGGCGCCCGTTTGGCCTATCTGGCGGATACGCTGTCGGATCGGTTCAAGCTTGCAAAATCGCTGGTTGGCCTTTTGATGTTGTCGCTGGCGACCTCGCTGCCCGAGGTGGCGACCACGCTAAGTGCGGCGATACAGCAGACCCGCGACCTGGTGCTGAACAACCTGTTTGGCGGCATCGCCCTTCAGACCGCGATCCTCGCCATGTCGGATTTCTGGGCCCGCGGGCCCATCACGAATTACCCGCGCAAGGCCAATCACGCCCTCGAGGCGACATTGCTGGTGCTGCTGCTGGCAACGGGCTTGATCATCATCCAACTGGGCGAGGTCTTTGTGCTGTTCAACGTCGGTTTCGGCAGCGTGTTCATCGCCTTTGTCTATGGTGGCGCGATCTGGTTGTTGCGTCGCTATGACGACGCCAGCGATTGGGTGCCGGTTGACCTCCCCGACCCCGAGCCGCTGCCGTTTCCGGCCCCTTCGGGGCTGCGCGCCCGTAGCAATGCGCAGCTGCTTTGGCAGGCGGTCGCGGCCTGCGGTCTGATCCTGGTTTTCGGTCTATTGCTTGTGGTCTTCGCCGAGCGTATCGCTGTGCAATCCGGCCTAGGGGCCAGTTTCATCGGCGTCACCCTGCTGGCCGCCGCGACCTCGCTGCCTGAGTTGACCACCAGTATCACCGCAGTGCGCATTGGGGCCTATACGATGGCCATTTCCAACATTTTTGGCAGTAATTTAATCATGCTGGTTTTGGTTTTCCCGGCGGACATTCTGTTTCGGGCCGGGCCAATTCTGCGTGACACCTCGCCGACGGTCAGCCTATCCCTGTCCTTCGGGATCGCGGTGACAACCATCTATTTGATCGGCTTGATCGTGCGCCGCAAACCCAAGATCGGGACATTCGGGCTGGATTCTATACTGGTGCTGCTCACCTTTGTGGGCAGTTTGGTGGCTTACTATTTCGCGCGCTAGTTCCTGCGGGGCAAGGATTTGAGTACCTCGGGGACGATCACGATTGGCGCGGCAAAGATGGCAATCCACAGCCATTCGCCACCGCCCATTGGCGCGGTCCGCAACAGGATCTGCAGTGGCGCCCAATAGACCGCCAACAACTGGGCGCCGATGGTCAGCGCAAGGGCTGCCAATAACACTGGATTGCTGAACCATCCAATCCGCCATCCCGGGAGATGCAGCGAGCGGAAGGCAAAGACGCTGACTTTTTCGAAGACCACCATGGCGGTAAAGGCGGTGGTGCGGGCCAACTCTACGCCCTGGTCGAGCAAGTGAAAGAAGATCCACAAGCTGGACAGGCCGGTGTAGAGGCCCAGCAGGCAGATGATCAGAATGCCGCCCCATCCCAAAATCGGGTGGTTCTTGGGGCGCGGCGGGTGCTGCATCTGGTCAGGCTCCGATTTCTCGAGCCCCAGGGCCACAGCGGTGACACCATCGGTAACCAAGTTCATCCAAAGGATCTGTGTGGCCAGAAACACCAACGGACCGCCGATTATGATGTTGACTACCAGGGCAATCACCTCGCCCGCGTTCGAGGACAGCAGGTAGCGCACGAATTTGCGGACGTTGTCGAACTGCCGGCGACCCTCGGCTATGGCGCGCACGATGGTGGCGAAATTGTCGTCCAGCAGAACCAGGTCCGAGGCTTCGCGCGCCACATCGGTACCCCGCACGCCCATCGAGACCCCGATGTCCGCCTGCTTTAACGCAGGTGCATCGTTCACGCCGTCGCCGGTCATCGCCACGATTTGTCCCTGCGCTTGAAGCGCTGCAACGATGCGCATCTTATGCTCGGGCCGGGTGCGCGCGAACAGCGGGGCCCGCGTCAGCAATTCGGCCAATGCTGTGTCATCCAAAGCGCCAAGATCATCGCCGGTCAAAGCCTGCGTGACGGGCAGCGACAACTGATCGGCGATGGCCGCAGCTGTGATTGGGCTATCGCCAGTGATCATGATCACCCGGATGCCGGCCGCGCGGGCGGCGGCGACCGCGCCCTTGACCTCGGCCCGGGGTGGATCAATCATGCCCACCAGTCCAAGGAAGGTCATCTCGGCCTCGACCAACTCATGATCTGGCACGCGCCGCCTGGCCAGGGCGATCACCCGCAGTCCCTGTGCGGCCATGGTTTCATACGCGGCCTGAATGGTGGTGCGATCCTGCGCCGCCAATGTGTGCCGCTGCTCACCCTGCATGATGTGGGTGCAGATTTCCAACACCTGCTCGGGCGCACCCTTGGTGAAAACCTGCGCGGTCTCGCCGTCGCGATAGAGAACGCTCATGCGTTTGCGATCACTGCTGAAGGGAATTTCGGCCAGCAGGTTGCGGGTGTCGGGCAGGGGTGCCCAGCCCTTGTAAGCCAATGTGACCAGCGCGCCTTCGGTCGGCTCGCCCACCATGATCCAACCATCCCCCTGGCGGTCGATCCGGGCATGGGTGCAGGTCAAGGCGGTTTGCAGGATCGCGGCCAAGGCGGGGTCGTCTTCGGCGCGCAGGCGAAGGCCACCTGCCTCGATATGGCCCGCCGGATCATAGCCGGTGCCGGTGACATCATAGCGCCGCGCGGGCGTCCAGATACGGGTCGCTGTCATCTTGTTTTCGGTCAGGGTGCCGGTCTTATCGGTGCAGATGACTGACGCAGCACCCAGCGTCTCGACCGCTTGCAGCCGCCGTGCGAGCGCTTTTTGGCGAACCATTGCCCTGGCCCCCAAAGCCAAGGTGATCGTCACCACGGCGGGCAGCCCCTCGGGCACCATGGCGACGGATAGGGACAGCCCGGTCATCACCATTTCCAGCGGATCCCGTCCCAATACGATGCCCAGCGACATCACACTGGCCGCCACCAACAACGCGGCCAAGCCCAGTTGCTTGGCAAGCCCGCCCAGCTTGGCCTGCAGGTTGGTCCTTTTCGGACCGAGTGATCCGGTGAGACCGGCAATCTTGCCAAACTCAGTATTAGCGCCGATCGCCGTGATCCGTGCCTCGGCCCGTCCAGCCACGACCACAGTGCCCGCGAAAACCCGTGCTTGGTCTGACGCAACGTCTTTTTGAATGGGAAGGGACTCGCCGGTGAGTACGCTCTCGTCGACACGCAGGTTGATCACATGGGTGAGGTCCGCATCGGCAGGCACCTTGCTGCCCGCCTCCAACACCACCAGGTCGCCAGGGACCAGGTCACGGGCCGGGATGACCTGCTCTTGCCCGTTCCGCACGACCAAGGCCTTGGGCGACATAAGTTCGCGCAGGCTGGCCAGGGCGGTTTCGGCCCGCCATTCTTGGACAAAGCCCAGAACCGCATTCAAGAAAACGACGACACCAATGGTGATCGCATCGATCCATTCGCCCAAGGCGAGCGCGATCAACGCGGCCAGGATTAGGATCAGCACCAGAAAGCTTGAGAACTGCCGCATAAAGACCAAAAACGGGCCTGTGCGAGCCGGGCTGGGCAATTCATTCCACCCAGAAAGGCGACGGGCCGCGGTCACCTGTTCATCGCTGAGGCCAGCGTAGCGGGGGGGATTGGACAATGTGATACTCCGGTACGGCGGATGGCCGTTCGATATCATGGCGCCAGCGGTGCGTCCCTTGATCAAGGTCAATCGGGGTATGGCTTGGCCATGCGATGATCTGCAACACCGTCATCGCAAGGAGGATTCAACATGGCCGATAAAGCGCCACCGCAAGACACAGCCAAGCCCCAGGCCCCATTTGATGCGATCACCGAGCTGCAGCAAGCAGGCCTGGGCAATCTCTTTGGCATGAGCACAGCATGGATGGAGGCCCTAAGCGATATGGGGGCCGAGGCCATGAGCTTCGTCGCCGACCGCATCAGGGAAGACGTCAAGACACAGCATGAAATCCTGCATTGCAAGAACGTCAGCGAGTTGCAGCAGATTCAATCTCAGTTTGTCCAAAAAGCGATTGAGCAATATCGCGCCGAAACTGGCAAGCTGGTCGAAATGGGGGCCCACGCCTTCGCGCCGGACAAACCTGACGACATCACCTAGAGTACCTTTCAAGATTTTCCGGGGTATGAACGCGCTCTAACATCCTGAAACGAAGCGAGGTTTACCCCTAATGCGGGTTCCCACTTTCGGATCGCATCCTAGCCGAAGACATATTTTCCGGGGGCAGATCCCAAAGTGCTGGCAACGCAGGGGCGGGGCGTGATCGGCGCCTCGCTGCGCTTTTCTAACCAATCCGTCCAATGTGACCACCATGAGCCGTCCTGCACATTGGCGTTTTCGAACCAGTCCTGCGCGGCTGAGTAATTGTCTCCTTCCGTTTTGTGACGGATCCGATAGTGGCGCCCCGCATGGCCCGGTTCTGACAAGATGCCGCCGTTATGCCCACCATTGGTCAGGGCAAAGGTGACATCCGTATCCGTCAAAAGCAGCAGCCGATAAACCGACCGCCAGGGCGAGACATGGTCGGTTTCGGTGCCCACACAGTAGATGGGGTCGCGGATGTCTGTCAGTGCGACGGGCGCGCCATCCACCTTGTAACGCCCCTTGGCCAGATCGTTCTTCAGGAAAAGCCTGCGCAGATATTCCGAATGCATCGTTGCGGGCATCCGGGTCGCATCGGCATTCCAGGCCATCAGCGGATTGTCCGGGGTGCGTTCGCCCAGCAGATAGTGTCGGATCACCCGGCTCCAGATCAAATCATTGGACCGCAGCATCCGAAACGCGCCCGCCATTTGGTCAGCCATGAGGTACCCTTTGGCCGCCATCAGATCCTCGAGAAAGGCCACTTGGCTTTCGTTTATGAACAAGCCCAATTCTCCAGGCTCGGAAAAATCAACCTGCGAGGCCAGCAGGCTGATCGTCGCCAATATGTCCTGCCCGTCCCGCGCCATCGCGGCGGCGGCGGTGGCCAGCAATGTGCCGCCCAGGCAATAACCCACCGCGTGCAACTGTCGGGCACCGCCGCCCAGGACACGCGCAACGGCCGCGCGCAGGCCCAGGTCGATATAGTCCTGCAGGCCCAGCTCGGCTTCCGCTTTGCCGGGGTTTTTCCACGAGATGATATAGACCTCGAACCCCTGATCGCGCAGATACGCCACCAGGGACCTTTGGCTTGTCAAATCAAGGATGTAGTATTTCATGATCCATGCCGGTACGATCAGGATCGGTTCGGGACGGACTTTGGTCGTGGTTGGGCGGTAGCGGATCAATTCGATCAGATCATTGCGCATCACGACATCGCCTGGCGTCACGGCAAGGTTCTCGCCCAGTTTAAAGGCGCCAGATGGGCGTGGGGATTGGGTGATCAGTCGGTTGAAATCCTCGATCCAATAGCGGGCACCGCGCATCAGGTTTTGCCCACCCTCGGCCAGGGTTCGGGCCATCACCTGCGGGTTGGTCAGCGCAAAATTGGCGGGCGACATCATGTCGATCCATTGCGGTGCCGTGAAATTGACGACCTGAGCATGTTTGGGATCGACGCCCTTGATGCCGCAGGTGGCCTCGTTCCACCAGGCTTGGGTGGCGAGAAATCCTTGGGTTAGAAACTGATAGGGGAATGTAGCCCAGGTCGGATCGGCGAAGCGGGGATCGGGTGGAACATCTGACGCCTGGGCGACCGGTTTGAACATGCGGCGGAACAGGTCGACCTGTTTGTCGGGCGAGGCCGCAAGATGCAGCGCCCAATCCAGATAGGCCGTTGTCAGTGCCGCCGGTGACAGGCCATTGGTCAATTGACCCAGGGCTGCATGCCATTGGATGTCCAGATTGTGCTTCGGTTCTTGGCCCATTTTCACAAAACCCTTCGCTTGGCGATACGGGTTCCGTCTGTGATGTCATCGCTGGGATGGGTGATAACCTCTTCGCCTTCGGCAAGCCCGCTGATCACTTCGGTCACCTGACCATTGCGGCGACCGACATCAATGACCCGTCGTTCCGCGACGCCGTCGTTCACCACGAACACAGCCCAGTCTGTGCCCTGTCGAAAGATCGCGCTCAGCGGCACCTGCAGGACATCCTCGGCGCGCCATTCCACGATGCGCAGAAACACCGCGAACCCATCACCCAGGCTGGGGCGGTCTTCGGATGGGCTGGTCAAGGTGAAATAGGCGTCTACCCGCTGTTCCTCGATCCCCAGGGCAGACACCTTTGTGCTGGCCATCGGTTCTATCCGGTCAAGCCGCGCGTCAAGCAGGTCCGCGCCGCCCCAACGATCCACATAGGCGCGCGCGCCGGTTGACAGGCGCACGCCGTCGCTGGACAGGATGTCGGCCACCAGTTCCAGATCGGTGGGATCACCGATGCTGACCAGGGGGGCACCTGCCGCCACCGGTCGCTGGCTGATCTTAGCGATCGACAGAACGACCCCATCTGCAGGGGCGGTGATTTGAACGCAACAGCTTGCCGGGTTCTCCGCGGCCTCACCCGGCTCTAAAAGGCTGGCTTCGGCACGTTCGATCGTGCCCTGAGCGATGTCGATGCGGGCCTGCTGGGCCTCGACACTGGCTTGCGAGACGGCCAGTTGCTGACTGGCGTCCTCTAGCGCTGTGAGTGACGAGACCCCGCGGCTGACCAGCGCTTGTGTCCGATCAAAATGGGTCTGCGCAAAGTCCCGTGCCTTTTCTGCCCGCTGCAGATCGGCCTGCGCCACATGAAGTGCTGCGCGGGCTTCCTGCAAAGTGGCTTCGGCTTGCAGACGGGTTCTCGTGTCCAGAAGTCCGGACGATGCCGGTTGCACGATGGCGACGACTGTTTCACCCGCGACCACGGGATCGCCGACCTCCACCGGGGACCGCAAGGCTAGGCCCGCGATCGGCGACGCGACTTCGTATAAGTCGCGTACTTTGGTCTCGCCATCCGCGTTGATCGTGATCTCGAGCGGGCCGCGCGTCACCTGTGCCAGATCGACAGGCACCGGGTCGGTGCGGAAGCTGACATAGGCCAGCCCCGCCAAGATGACGGCCCCAAGGCCGATCAAACCCGCAGTTCTTGGGGAATAGGACATTGGCATCACTCCCTTGTCTTCATAACGGCAACCAGGTCGAGCCGGTCCAGGCGGCGGCGCACCAGCATGACCGACCCGAGTGCGGCGACCAGCACAATGAGGCTGGCCAGCGCGAATGTGGCGGGTTTCAGGACCAGCGGAATAGCATAGAGATCACTGGTGAAAGCCGTGGTCATGGCATGGGCGATCCAAGCGCCAATCAGCCAACCGAACGGCTGGGCCAGCAGCGCGATCAGCATCAATTCCCCGATTAGGATGTAAGACACTTCGCCCCGACTGAAGCCCAGAATCCGTAGGCTGGCCAGTTCGCGCGCCCGCTCGGACAACTGAATGCGCGCCGCGTTATAGGCCACACCGACCGTGATGAGGAGGGCAATGACGATGTAAATCGTGTTCATCACCACCACGTTCTGTTCAATCGTATCCTGAAACGAGCGACGGTTCTCGTTCATCTCGACCAGCCCACTTAGGCGCGGCAAATCCTTGAGTGCCAGGTGCAGTGCCTCGGTCTGATTGCTATCCAAGGTGATATTGACCGTCGACACGCGCGGGTCCTGGCGAAAGAGCTGGTTCATGAACTCCAGATCCATGTACGCCCCCAGTCCAATGTGCTGCTCGGCAAGGCCCGTGACTGTCAGCTCGAACGTTTCGCGTCGCCCGCTTAGAAATTCGGCCTCCAGACTGTCCCCGCTTTGCACGCCCAGATGATTGGCCAGACGATACGACAGCAAGATGCCGCCCGGTGGCGCGGTCAGGGCTTGACCCTGTGCATTCAGAACGCGGCTAAGGTCGGTTCCCGGTCGACGCGCGTCTATCGCAACCCGTTTTGAGCGATGCCCGTTTCGCAGGATCGCGGTGTGAAACTGCTGACCCTCGGCCTGTAGCACACCGGGCAAATGCCGCGCATCCTCGAGCGCGACCTCGGGGGTGTCCTCGGAGAATATCAATATCGCGTCCTGGCGGTTGGTCTGATAAAACGTCATGTCGACGATGTTGTCCAAGGCGTCGTTGATGAACACCGATGCAACGACCGAGGCCACGGCCAAAGCTAGCCCCAGCGATGTCAGCAAACTGCGAAGTGGCCACCGCAGGATGCTGCGTAAGATCATGATCGTGGACTGTGACAGATGCAGGGCGGTCATCATTTTGTCCAAGAACGACCGCTTGAACCGGGGTGGGGCCGGGGGCTGCATGGCGATGGCGGGGGCCAAGCGGGCGGCGCGCAGCGCGCTTTGCGCGGCCCCCAGTGTCGTCGTCAGCAAACCGGCCAGACCAGCCACCGCATAGATCCAGTAAGACACCCGGAAAATCACGAAGGGAAAATCAAAAAAATGCGCGTATTGCGCAGCAGTTGCCCGCGCCAATATAGACCCCGCCACCCAACCTACGCCGATGCCGACCAGCGCGATCAGACCCGCCAACATCAAGTAGTGCACGCACACTTCCGTGTTGGAATATCCGATCGCCTTGAGCAAGCCGATCTCGCTGCGTTCCAAGGCAATGATGCGCCCCATGACCATACTGACCAGAAAGGCCGCGATCCCGAAAAAGATCGGCGGCAGAACGGCTGCGGTGCCTTTCATCTGATTGATCTCGGCATCCAGAAAGGCATTGGACTGATGCAAGCTGCGGTCAAAGGCAGAACGCCCGCCGTAAGGTTCCAATAGATCGTCCAGCGTGTCGATTACCGCGTCTGACAAGGTGCCCGCAGACAGCGCCAGCGAGACGTCGTTAAACGCCCCGGTCATGTCAAAAGCCGCCGCGGCCGCTTGCTCTGACATCCAAATTATCCCGAAATTGGTGTCATCCGGCATCAGCGCGCCGGGGCCGATGGTATAGATAAACTCGGGTGACAAGGCGGTTCCGACGATCACCAGGGATCGCTTTTGTCCGTCCAGATTGGCACTGAACTGGTCACCCAGTTGAAAGCCATTGGCCAGCGCAAAAGGGTCGTTGACGACCACTTCATCCGGCAACATCGGATCGGGAAACCGCCCACGCACCAGCAATGGCACGTTCAACACTGGCTCGGCGTTGTCGGGATAGGACAGGATATGGCCAACGGCACTTTTGCTGCGGTTGGGCAGGTCAAGAATGGCTTGGCCCGTCACCCGCGCCTCGACCGAAAGCACCCCGTCGATATTCGAGATTTCGCGCAACAATTGTACGGGTGCGCGGGTCGCTTGGGCGAAGACATCGGCAAAGCGGTTGCGCTCGTAATAGGCTTTTCGGGTGTCGGAAAGGGCGGTGTACATGCCCACCGACGTCAGAAGAATGGACACCCCGCAGGCAAGTACCAGGGCGATCGCCAACGCCTGTACCCACAGGCGTTTGAAGTCGCGGATCAATTTGCGGTCAATTGCCTGCATGACCGCTCACCACACGATCTCGGACGGAGCCAGGCGATGATCGTTCACCTGTGTTTCGCTGATCCGCCCATCCTGAAAAAAGATCACCCGATGCGCCATGCGCTGAATTTCGGCGTTGTGGGTGATGACAACGGTCGTCGTGCCGAAGCGTTCGTTGATATCGCGCAGGGCCTCGAGCACCTGGACACCGGTTGTGCTGTCAAGCGCGCCGGTCGGCTCGTCACACAGCAGGATTTGCGGGCGTTTCGCGATGGCCCGTGCGATGGCAACGCGCTGCTGTTCCCCGCCCGACATCTCGGAGGGAAAGTGATCCATCCTAGGACCCAGCCCCACCAGTTCCAGCGCCTCGGCCGCTGGCATCGGGTTCGGGGCCACATCCGTGACCAGTTGCACATTTTCGCGGGCGGTGAGGCTGGGCACCAGGTTATAAAACTGAAAGACAAAACCGACGTGATCCCGCCGATATCGCGTCAGCCCACGGTCGGACATGTCCGTCAGTTCTGTCTCGCCGAACCAAACACGGCCGTTGGTGGCGTGATCCAGCCCGCCAAGGATGTTCAAAAGGGTGGATTTGCCGCTGCCTGAGGGGCCCAAGAGGACAGTCAACTCGCCCGCATAAAGCTGCAGATCGACACCGGCCAGGGCATAAACTTTTACCTCGCCGGTATCATAGACCTTGGTGACGCCTTCGGTTTTGAAAATGATATCTGGCACCCGTGCCTCCTGGTGGGGCACTCTTGGCAGTATCGGCGTCGCGCGGCATTGATTAATCTCAAGTTTGGCACCCAACGACGACGGGCGTAAAACCTCCGATCACAAGCCTACCACACAACGCGCGCCTACCGTCGGTTACAAACCGTTCGCGATATGGGCGGCGGCCCTGACGCCGTCGATCAGCCTTGCCGTCGTTTTGCCTGCGGCGTGGTCCGCGATGTCGACCATGCCGCCGCAACCCAAGACGATGCTTTGCACTTGGTCCTCGCGTTCCGCCGTGACAACTTCGTTGATGACACGGGCCGTGGCGGCGTTAGGGTCATTTTCCAGGGCCAGGACGGGGACATTGCTGGCGCGCACGCGGGCCAATTGGTGGGCAAGGCCATAGGCTGTGATGTTCTCCTCCAGCACCGGAATCGACACCGGGAGCGTGGTGACCACAGAAAAACGCTCCCCGGCGAGTGCCGCCATGTGATAGGCAGCCTGCCCGATGCCGATGACCGGACAGAAGGCGATCCGCCGGGCCTGCGCCAGGCCGGTATCATCGAAGCAGGCGATGATGATGGCACTAGCCCCGGCGGCTGACGCCTTTTCAACGAGTTTCAGCAAGGGCGGCGTGGCTGCATCGCCGTCCGCGCGCCCCTGGATGGCCGCGGGGCCGTCATGCGATGTCCAACCCTCGAGCCGTGCGGCGGGGGCCGTTTGGGTGGCCGTGCGCAGCATCGCATCGGTCATTGACTGGGTGCTGTTGGGATTGATCAGAACGATCATACCAAGCCCTTCCCTGCGTCTGAGCCCGTCCGTGCTTTCCGCCGCGCGCTCCACCACGCGATGCACAGAAAAAAGCCGATCATGATCAGGGAAAACGCCGTCGTCAGGGTTCCCAGGGCATAAAGCACCGGTGTGGTCACATTTGTCGTCATGCCGAAAATCTCAAGCGGCAGCGTGTTGTAGCTGCCGGCGGTCAGCAGCGTGCGCGCAAATTCGTCATAGCTGAGTGTAAAACCGAACAGCGCCACCCCAATCAGCGAGGGCGCGATGATCGGCAGGACCACATGACGCAAGGTTTGCCAGGGGGAGGCACCCAGGTCGCGGGCGGCCTCCTCGTAGCTTTTGTCGAAACGGTTGAAAACGGCAAACATGATGAGCAAGCCGAAGGGCAGGGTCCAGGTCAGCTGCGATCCGAAGCCAGAAGTGGACCAATGCACGTCCAACCCTGTTTGCGAGAACATCAGCCCAACACCCAGCGAGATTAGGATCGAAGGGATCACCAATGATGTGATGATGAGGTAGAAAAGTACCGTCGAGCCGGGGAACCGTTTGCGAAACGCCAATCCGCCCATGACCGAAACGACCACGGTCGTCACCATTACCATCAGGCCCAACAGGAAGCTGCGGCCGAAACTGCCCCAGATGTCGCCCACCGCTTGCTGCTCGAACAGGTCGCGGAACCAATGCAGCGAGGTTCCGCGCATGGGAAAAGTCAGCCCACCGCCCGGACCTTGGAACGATAGGATCCCGATGGTGATCGTGGGGCCGTAGAGAAACAGCAAAAAGAGCGCGAAGAAGATAGCAAGGAGGTAGAAGGATCTGGAACGCGGCTCCATTTAGAGTTCCCTCCGAATGTCGACGAACCGCAGCAAGATACCGATCACGATGAGCACCGTAAGCAACAGCACCACCGCCGTGGCAGCCGCGGAGGGGTAAGCGAGCAGGGCGATGTCATTCGAGATCAAGCGGCCGACGTTGGCCGATTGGCTGCCAGACATAAAGCGCACGGTGATGAAGTCACCCATCACCAAAGTGACCACAAAGATCGTCCCGATCATGATGCCAGGTTTGGTCAGGGGAATGATCACGTTCCACAGGATTTGCACGCCCGAGGCGCCAGCGTCGCGCGCCGCCTCGATCAGCGATTTGTCGATCCGCATCATTGTGTTGAAAATCGGCACGACCATGAACAGCGTATAGAGGTGAACAAAAGCCAGGATCACCGCGAAATCGCTGAATAAAAGCCATTCGAGGGGTTCGTCGATGACACCCCACGAGATCAGTGTGGAATTGGCGATACCGTTGCGGCCCAGAAACGGGATCCAGCTGATCATGCGAATGATGTTCGACGTCCAGAAGGGGATGGTGCACAGCAGAAACAGCGCGATCTGCCAGGTCTGCGTGCGCACATGGAACGCCAGAAAATAGGCCACTGTGAAGCCAATCACCAATGTCAGGGCCCAAGTGATAGCGGCGTATTTGAATGTGTTGAGAAAGACCTGATATGTGACGGACGAGCCGAAGAGAAACTCGTAGTTCTCCCAAACGAAGGCCGGGATGATCGAAAACTCGGTCGCGCGCCAAAAACTGACCACGACGATCAGGACGATCGGGAGTACAAGGAAAAACGCCAGCACCAGGGTCAGCGGGGCCGCCATCAGCCAGCCGCTTATCGCTTTGTTTCGCAAGAGTTTTTCCATGAGGTCCGCGTGAGGTTAGGGGCGCCTTTGTGGCGCCCCCAGTTGCATCAGGCCGCGATGAACTCGTTCCACTTGCGGACCATATATTGGTTTTCGTCCATGACCGCGTTCCAGCATGCGACCGAGCCCATGCGGTCGTAGAACGATCCGCCGTCGCGCACCTCGCCCGCGTTGGCCAGCGGATCACCAAAGGGTGACGTGATCGTGTCAGTGGCTTCCTTGCCCTCGAACCAATAGCCCCACTCGTTCTCGGACATGTAGTTCTTCGAGGTTTCGGGGACGGCAGAGTAATACCCCTGCCGCATCAAGAAGCCGCCGACCCAACCGTCGAGGTACCAGTTGATGTACTCGTAAGCCGCGTCGCGCTCGAGCCCGGTGAGAGAAGCCGACAGACCAATGCCACCACCCCATGAACGATACCCCTCTTCTAGGGGCTGATAGACGCAGGGAATACCCTTGGACTTCACGGCAGTGATTGCGGGCGACCACATCGACTGGATCACAACCTCGCCGCTTGCCATCAGGTTCACGCTTTCGTCGAAGGACTTCCAGAAGGCGCGGAACTGGCCGTTTTTCTTGGCTTCGGTGAAGATGCCGATGGTCAGGTCGATCTCCTCTTTGGTCATGTTGCCCTTGTCGGGATAGGTGTATTCGCCCATCGACTCGACGACCATCGCCATATCCATGATCCCGATGGACGAGATGTCCAGGATCGACGCTTTGCCCTTGAACTCTGGGTTCAGCAATTCGTGCCAGTTCGAAATTGGGCGATTGATCAAATCCGGGCGGATGCCCAACGTATCCGCGTTATAGATGGTGGGGATCAGGGTCATCCAACCGGACTCCTCAGCCACGAAATCGGTCCCCTCGGGCCCCGAAGTGAAGCCCACGGTATGGGGCGCTGTGCCCTGCGCGATGGTGCTTTCTGGGGTCAGCAGCCCGTTGCGGAAGATGCCAACGATCTTGTCGTAGTTCTTGATCTTGGAGGTATCCATCGGCTGCAGGTTGCCCGTCGGCCAGACCTTTTTGCAGATCCAGTACTCGATATCCGCGATGTCAAAGCTGTTGGGCTGGGTCGCCGCACGCTGCGTGACGCTGTCTGAGTCCAACGCGGTCATCTCGAGCGTAAAACCCAGATCCTCTTTGACCTTCTGCGCGACCTCATTCAGGTTCGACACGCCCGTGCCGAACTGGCGCAGTGTCACGTCCTTGATGTTCTGCGCCCAGATCATAGGCGCACCCAGGGTGGTTCCGGCGGCAGCGGCCGCGCCACCAGCCAGCAGGGTTCTTCTGTTCACTTTTGTCATGTCGTGTCTCCTTGTTGGGTGTTTGTTACGTCGTCAGTTTGTGGAGGTTTTCTTGCTCCCAGATCAGACCGACGCGGTCGCCTGGGTTCTTGGGGTGGTCGAAGAAAATCTGATCGGCCATGACGGCCGTGACGTCCTGATCGCCAACGGTCCGCGCGGTGATGGACACATGGGTGCCTTGATATTCCACGGCGGTAATGCAGGCTTCCAGCTTACCGGCGTCGGCCGTGGTCAGACCGACCGCGTCGGCGCGGATCGCGAAATGGCCGCTGGGTAGTGCTATGACATTATGCCCGCCCATGAAGCGCGCGACGAATTCCGTTTTCGGCGCGTTAAAGACGTCCCGTGCGGGACCGGCCTGTTCGATCACGGCGTTGTTCATCACCACAATCTCGTCCGCCAGTGCCAGCGCCTCGTCCTGTCCGTGGGTGACATGCAAAAAGCTGATCCCCAACTCTTGCTGCAGTTTGCGAAGTTCGGCGCGCATCCGGATCCGCAAGAAGGGGTCCAGCGCCGAAAGCGGCTCGTCCAGCAGCAAAACCTGAGGCCGGGTGATCAAGGCGCGGGCCAGCGCGACCCGCTGTTGCTGCCCGCCGGAAAGCTGGTCGGGAAGGCGGTCGCTGAGCTGGGTAAGGTCCACCAGTTCAAGCATCTCAGCGGCAGTTGCCCGGCGTGCTTTGGCCTCAACACCCTTCATTTTCAGGCTGAAAGCAACGTTGTCCAAAACCGAAAGATGCGGAAAAAGGGCGTAGTTTTGAAACATCATCGCTGTGCCACGCTTGGCTGGGGGCAGATCGACGATGTCCCGTGCGCCCAACAGGATCGCCCCTTCCGAGACGCTTTCATGCCCGGCGATCATGCGCAGGGTCGATGACTTGCCGCATCCTGAGGGGCCAAGAAGGCAGGTATAGCTTCCAGGTTTGAAGTGATGGCTGATGGCGTCGACCGCCACGGTCGCGCCATAGCGCTTGGTCACACTCACCAACTCGAGATCCTTGATCACTTCGGCCATTTTTCCCTTCCGATGTGCGCGATCTGATCGCAGGATCGCCGGGCCTTGCAAACGAATGGCGGTGTCGCCAGGGGCGGAACGCGGGATTTGCTTAATCGTTGCGCAGGACTTTCAGTGGGAGCATAATTATTGGACACAGTTTTGTATACAACCCGATTTGCGATTGAACACATCTGCGCGCGGCCTTGTGGGGCTTAGCCCTGTCTGACACTGAAGACAGGGTAAGGATCGAAATGAACGAACAGGCTAACCGGTCATTAGAAGCGCTCAAAAACACCGCCTCGGGCGAGACGGTGGCCTCTGCCCTGTCGCTTGCGATCCACGAACATCGCCTGGCCCCGGGAACCAAGCTTGGCGAAGATGAGGTTGCCGAGATTTTTGGTGTGTCGCGTACGGTGGTGCGTGCCGCGCTTCAGGCGTTGGCCCATCATCAGCTGGTCGATATCCGTCGCAATCGCGGTGCCTTTGTCGCGCAGCCATCGCTTCGGGAAGCGCGCGAGGTGTTCGAGGCCCGCGAACTTCTGGAGCCCCGCACGGCAAAATCGGCGGCGATGCGGGCCACACCGGACGACATAGACCTGCTTAAGCGCCATATCGTGGACGAGCATGCGGCCCTCGACGCCGCGGATCAGGGGCGGGCGCTACGCCTGTCGGGCCTCTTTCACATCGAAATTGCCCGCATCGCGGATCAAGCGACGATCGCGGGGTTCATCGAGGCGCTGATCGCCCGATCTTCGTTGATCATCGCACTCTATTGGCGCCGGGAAAGTGCGTTGTGTGAAAGCTTTGCCCACCACGCGCTGGTTGGGGCGATTTCCGAGGGGAACAGCCAAAGGGCCGAGGAACTGATGCGAAGCCATCTGGTGGATCTGCACTCGGCGCTGGATCTGCGGGACAGACCGAACCCGCCCCGGTCACTGAGGGATGCGTTGCGCCCATGACAGTTCGCCGGATGACCCAAGATGATCTGGAATTGGTGCTCGATTGGGCGCGGGCTGAGGGCTGGAACCCCGGTATCGATGATGCCGCGGCCTTTTTCGCGGCTGACCCCCTTGGGTTCTTCCTAAAGGAGGTCGGCGGACGCCCGGCCGCCGCAGTCTCGGTAGTCAACCACGACGAGGCTTTTGCGTTTCTTGGGCTATATATCTGCCATCTCACATTTCGCGGGCAAGGCTTCGGGTTCGAGGTTTGGCAGGCCGGACTGGCCCATGCGGGTGCAAGATGCGTCGGCCTGGACGGCGTGCCTGCGCAACAGTCGAATTACGCCCGGTCCGGTTTTTCGCATCATGGGCGGACGATCAGGTACGAGGGCAGGGTGGCGGACAGCCCGGTCGCTGGGGCCGCGGTCCCCATCAACCCCGAAGACGTGATCCAAGCCGACATGCGGACCACGGGCGTCCGACGGCAGCGTTTTTCGGCGGCCTGGTTCGCGGGCACGAAAACACGGCGAACGCTTGGCCTGCGATCAACCGGTTCAATGGCGAACTTTGCGACGTTCCGGCTTTGCGCGGATGGGATCAAGATCGGGCCGCTTTACGCGGAAAGTGCTGCCCAAGCCGAAACGCTGCTGGCCAGCGTGTCAACGGAATTCGGGGGCGGCCCGCTGTACATCGATGTCCCCGACACCTCGCCCGCTTTGATCAAATTCCTCTCAGACAGGGGTTTCGAGCCTGTCTTTGAAACCGCCCGAATGTATTCGGCCAAACCACCCGCCGCGACACCGCCTGAATTCCACGGGGTCGCGACTTTGGAATTGGGGTGACGCTTGAGCCCCCTTTGATTTCATTGGGTGCGGGCTACTCCCACTCAATCGTTCCGGGCGGTTTGGAGGTGATGTCATAAGTCACGCGGTTGATCCCAGGCACTTCGTTGATGATCCGGGTCGCGGTTTCGCCCAGAAATTCGTGGCTGAAGGGGTAGAAATCGGCCGTCATCCCATCGACCGAGGTCACGGCTCGCAGGGCGCAGGCGTAGTCATAGGTTCGCCCGTCGCCCATGACGCCCACCGTACGCACAGGCAGAATCGCCACGAAAGCCTGCCAGATCTGATCATAGAGCCCGTGTTTGCGGATCTGGTCGATATAGACAGCGTCAGCTTCGCGCAGGATGTCCAGCTTGGGCCGGGTGATCTCGCACGGGCAGCGAATGGCCAGGCCAGGGCCGGGGAAGGGGTGGCGCCCGATGAAATGGGCGGGCAGACCCAGCTCGCGACCCAGCGCGCGAACCTCGTCCTTGAATAACTCGCGCAGCGGTTCGACCAGGGCCATGTTCATACGCTCGGGCAGGCCGCCGACATTGTGGTGCGACTTGATGGTAACGGACGGCCCACCCGAGAAGCTGACGCTTTCGATCACATCCGGATAAAGTGTCCCTTGGGCCAGGAAATCGGCGCCACCAATGGCGGCGGCGTGTTTCTCGAACACTTCGATGAACAGGCGACCGATGATTTTGCGCTTCTGTTCGGGGTCCGAGATGCTTTCGAGCGCGGTCAGGAACAGCTCTGATTCGTCAGCATGGATCAGCGGCAGGTTATAGTGCTCGCGGAACATGGTGGTGACTTCCGCGGCCTCGTCCTTTCGCATCAACCCGTGGTCAACAAAGACGCAGGTGAGTTGATCGCCAATCGCTTCGTGGATCAGTACAGCGGCCACCGAACTGTCGACCCCGCCGGACAGGGCGCAAATCACCTTGCCATCGCCAACTTGGGCGCGGATCTTCTCGATTGCTTCCTCGCGATAGGCTCCCATGGTCCAGTCACCGGTAAAGCCTGCCAAACGCACAAAGTTTTCATAAAGCCGCGCGCCGTTCGGGGTGTGGTGCACCTCGGGGTGAAATTGCGTCGCAAAGAAGTTGCGCGCGGGGTCTGCTATGATCGCAAAGGGTGCGTTGGGTGAGGTGCCATAGACTTGAAAACCTGGGGCGATTCGGCTGACGTGGTCGCCATGCGACATCCAAACTTGCTCGGGGCCATCGTCAAACCAGCCGTCGAGCAGCGGCAGATCCCCGTCCGCCTGGGTCACATAGGCGCGGCCAAATTCGGCGGTCCCCTGGCCCCGATCCACCTGCCCCCCGAGCATATGCATCATGATCTGTTGGCCATAGCAGATGCCCAGCACTGGCACGCCCATGGAAAAGACCGCCTTGGGCGGATGCGGCGCGTTTTCGGCGAAAACGCTGGCAGGACCACCGGATAGAATCACGGCCCGGGGGCCAAAGGTCTGCAGAAAACTGTCGGTAACGACCTGATAGGGATGGATCTCGCAATAAATATTGGCCTCGCGCAGGCGACGGGCGATTAACTGGGTTACCTGGCTGCCAAAATCGATGATCAGCAGGCGATCATGGGAAATCTCTGTCATAGGGCCCGGTTACGGTCCTGGTCGGATTCGCGCAAGGGGCGCGAATGTCGCCTTTGGCGCGGCGACCTTCGGATTTGTGACAAGCTGCAGCTTGGCGGGCGCCTATAACCGGCGCAAGCGGTTGGAGGGTCACAAGATGGATCAGGCAGCGGACAGCGGTGGGCGGCGGCGGGCCCGTGGGGGCGGCGCGGCGCGGCGGGCCGAGCGCACAGCGATACGGATCGAATGCGCGCCCACGATTCAGCGCAATATCCCAAACTTCGAGATCCTGACCGAAGAGGCCCTCGAGATCATCGAGGCCAACGCCGAAACCGTGCTGGAAGAAATCGGCGTCGCTTTTACCGACAATCCCGAAGCCCTTGCACGCTGGCGTACGGCAGGCGCGGATGTGCAAGGCGAACGGGTGCATATTCCCCGTGGTTTGGCCCGCAAGCTTTGTACAAAAGCCCCGACCACGATTACCCAGCACGCCCGGAACCCCGCGCGCAGCGTCGAGATTGGCGGCAATTCCCTGGTGCTGGCGCCCGTCTATGGCCCGCCCTTCGTGCGCGATATCGACGGCGGACGGCGCTATGCCACGCTGGCTGATTTCGAAAAGTTCGTGAAGCTGGGTTATATGTCCAAATGGTTGCACCACTCTGGCGGCACGGTATGCGAGCCGACGGATATCCCGGTGAACAAGCGCCACCTTGACATGTTGCTGGCCCATATGACGCTCAGCGACAAGCCGTTCATGGGATCGGTGACCGAGCCCAGCCGGGCACAAGACAGTGTTGATATGTGTAAAGTGCTGTTCGGTAGCGACTTCGTCGACCAGAACACCGTCATGACTTCGTTGATCAACATCAACTCGCCCCTGACCTTTGACGGTGTGATGATGGGTGCGCTCGAGGTGTATGCGGCCGCGAATCAAGCCTGCATCGTCTCGCCCTTTATTGTCGGTGGGGCGATGTCGCCGGTCTCGGTCACCGGAACGCTCACACAAGTTCTGGCCGAAGCACTGGCCGGGATCGCCTATGCGCAGCTTGTACGGCCAGGGGCGCCGGTGGTTTTCGGGGCGTTTGTCGCCTCGATCGACATGAACTCAGGCGCCCCAACATTCGGGACGCCCGAGGCGTCGAAGATTCTCTATGGGGCTGGCCAATTGGCGCGTCGGCTGAACCTGCCGTTTCGCTCGGGCGGCAGCCTGTGCGGCTCTAAATTGCCCGATGCGCAGGCGGCGTACGAGACGGCGAACACATTGAACGCGGCCCTATTGGGGGGCGTCAATTTCATGTTGCATGCCTGTGGTTGGTTGGAAGGCGGGCTGGTCAGCAGTTTCGAGAAATTCGTGCTGGACGCAGATCAGCTGGGCGCGCTGCATGCCTTGGCCGCAGGCGTTGATATCACAGAAAATGGGCAAGCGATGGATGCCCTGCGCGAAGTGGGGCCGGGGGGGCATTTTCTGGGGTGTGCCCACACGCAAGCGAATTTCAAGGAGGCGTTTTGGCGGTCCGAGGTTTTGGACTATAAGCCGTTCGAGACCTGGGCGGACGAGGGTGGGCGCGACAGCCATACCCTGGCTGCCGCGCGGGTGAAAACCCTATTGGACGCGTATCAAGCGCCGCCCATTGACCCCGGTATCCAGGAGGGGCTTGAGGCATTCGTGGCGCAACGCAAAGCGGCAATGCCGGACGCTTTTGTCTGACCGTCAAGCTTGCCGAGGGGACAAGGTCGCCTCGGCGATTAGGGCCGTCAGAACCGCGATATGGCTGCTCAGCGAATAGCCCGACCCGCCCGTGGACCGGGTTTGCTCAAGGTGCGCTTCGGCAGCAAGCAGCTGCTCGGTGTCTGTGTGCGCTGGGCTGCGCAGCGATTTCAGAAGCGGCCCCAGATCCCGCTCACGCCGGTAGAATCCCACTCCTTTGCGCGCGGCCCCAACAAGGATACGAGGGCGTTTAAGGGTACTAAGTGTGCTTCCAAGGTCAGACATGGCAAATCTCCGCATTTGTTCGTTCAATGCCTGAGTATGTGCGTAGCGATCCGGGTGTTGCGTAATCGCTCTTTTGACCGTTCGGTAAATCGGGCTTCTACATAAAACTTTATACAAGATCTCCATTTTAAGGGATCATTTACCAAACAACCATAGGTAGATACCTGGCTTTGTAACTATGTGCGAGCGATCAAATGCATCAGGGGGCTTTGCCTGTAGATCGCGAGATTTTAAACGGTACCGAGCCAGGGCCAGGGGCCCGCATCGCGGCCTTACCGCAGCCGATGCGAGCCTATCTGGCACATACTGAGGGGGGGATGGCGATCAGGGCCATAGCGCGCCTATGGGACATCCCCCCCTCGACGATCTTGAGACATGTAAGACGGGTTGAGACACGACGTGACGATCCATTGGTCGATACGGCTATATGTGCTGCTTCTGCCTCGATTTCATCAATTTTTGAGGACGCAAACGCTCGGGAGGGCTGGGAAAATATGATCCGCAAGACGAAGGCGAATACCGAAGTTTTTGATAAGGAAGTCACACGAGAGGCACGGCGTATCTTACGAAGGTTATGTGAAAAAAATGCATTTCTAGCGATTGCTAAAGATATGGAAAAAGCCGTCGTTCTACGCGAGACGGTGCCGGGAAAGCACACGCGCACGGCCGTGGTGGATCGTGACATTGCCCATCACTTCGCCTTACAGGACTGGATCAGCAGCGCACAGGCTGGACGTGTCGCGCGGTACCAGATCACCGAGGCCGGTCGCGCTGCCCTGAAGCGATTGCTTGAAGAGGAGCGGCAGGCACGCGTCCAACCGGGGGCTTTCGCGGAAAGCCAGACTCCCTTTCAAGCGCAACACCAAGTCCTGGGAGAGCGCGAGGTGGCGGCAAATGATGGCTCGGGACCACGTCGCATGCGATACAACCTGGCGGAGAGTCCTCTCACGGTCCTGGGGCGCAAAAGGGACAAGACAGGGGCGCCTTATCTGTCCGCGGACCTCATCGATGCGGGCGAGCGCCTGCGCGAGGATTTCGAACTGGCGCAAATGGGGCCCCGGGTCACGCAAAACTGGGCGAGCTTTCTGACCCCCTTGGATCACGGTGCAAAAGGGCCCGCGCGTGGACCCGCCGAGGGGCCGCAAGCGGCACGTGCGCGGGTTCAGGCCGCGATGGCAGCTCTTGGCCCGGGCCTGAGCGATGTGGTGTTCCGGGTGTGCTGTTTCCTGGAGGGGCTCGAAACCGCTGAGCGCCGGCTGGGTTGGTCGGCACGATCGGGAAAGGTGGTGTTGCGCATTGCGCTGCAACGGTTGGCCGCGCATTACGGGGTCGAAGGGCCGCGGGCCGCTGTGGGTTAACGGGTGGCGTCGGCGGCGGCGATAATGGGGCCAAAATCCTCGGCTTTCAGCGAGGCGCCGCCGACCAGCCCGCCGTCGACATTCGGGACGGCAAAGATGTCAGCAGCATTACCGGGCTTGACGGATCCGCCGTAGAGAATGCGCATGGCATCGGCCGCCTTGGGCCCGAAACGCTCGGCCAAACGGTCGCGGATCGCGGCGTGGACTTCGGCGATATCCTCCAAACTGGGGGTACGGCCCGTGCCGATGGCCCAGACCGGCTCGTAAGCGACAACGGTGTTTTCGGGCGTGGCGCCCTCGGGAACGGATCCCGCCAGCTGGGTTGCGATCACATCCAATGTTGTGCCCGTGTCGCGCTGTGGCTCGGTCTCGCCAACACAGATGATCGCGGTCAAACCGGCGCGATATGCGGCTTTTGCCTTGGCACAGACCATATCATCGGTCTCGCCATGGTCCGCGCGGCGTTCAGAGTGACCTAAAATAACATGGGTCGCACCGGTATCGGCCAACACCTCGGCCGACGTGTCACCGGTGTGGGCACCGGATGCGGCCGCGTGGCAATCTTGGCCCCCGATTGCGAACGGGGTGCCCAAACCCGCCAAAATCGGGATCAGCGGTGCGGGCGGACAGATGATGACCTCGGCCCCAGGATTGGGGTGCTGCTCCACAAGCGCCTCAAGCACAGCAGCCGAGGCGCGTGTGCCGTTCAACTTCCAATTTCCGGCGGCAATTTTACGGCGCATGATGGTCCCCCTGAATGTTTCCAGGTGGCTAGCATCGGGGTGCGGTGCCTTACAAGGGGGGATGGGCGCCCGGGGCTACATGCCCGCGAATTTGATCGATTCGCCGCAGCCGCAAGCCTCGGTCACATTTGGATTGTTGAACTGAAAGCCGCTTTCCAGAAGCGATGTTTTATAGTCGATCTCGGTTCCAAACAGAAACATCTGCGCCATTGGGGCGATCATCACGCGCGCGCCCTCAGCCTCGACCACCTCGTCGTTGGGATCTATGTCTTCGACATAATCCATTGTGTATTCCATACCCGCGCAGCCGCCCTTCTTGACGCCGATCCTGAGGCCCTGCGTGCCGCCTTCGGCCATCAGTTTCGAGATCTGACGCGCGGCGGCAGGGGTGATGCTGACCGGTGATTTGCCAGGGATGGAGAACATTTGAGCGACCTTTCGGGGCGGTAATCCTTAGTGAAAAGATAGGATACCCTGCGGCATGCATCAAGGCCGGGCTGGATTACCTTTGACAGTCACGCCCGCCACGACATCGCGGGTGACAACCGCGCCGGCTGCGACAATGGCATTATCGCCAATAGTGACCCCGGGCAGAATGATCGCGCCACCCCCGATCCAAACTTTGCGACCGATGGTAACAGGTTTGCCCAGTTCCAGGCCCGCGTCGCGCTGTGCGGGGTCGCGGGGATGGTCGGCGGCATAGATTTGCACCGCCGGGCCGATTTGGGTCTGGTCGCCAATGTGGATCGCGCAGACATCCAACAGAACGCAGCCGTAGTTCAGAAAAACCTCGTCACCCAGGTGGATATTGCTGCCGTAATCGACCGAAAACGGTGTGCGGATCGCCCCCTTGGCGCCCAAGCTGCCCAGTAAATCGCCCAAGATCTCGCGCCGCAGGGCCGCGTCGTCCAGCGTGGTCGCGTTATAGCGTTGCATAAGGCGCTGCGCGCGGGCCCGCGCAGCGGCAAGTCCCGGATCGCCCGGGCGATAGGGCAAGCCCGCAAGCATCTTGTCATATTCTGTCATGGCGCGGGCCTTCACGGTTTGAAAGGAGACGGGGCAGTGCGCACGGGGTAGCGCGGATCGGGGGCTCATAGCGGCCTTCGTGATGGCTGACAAGCCTCTCCTCGGACGTCAGGTCGGGGACTGGCGCGTCGATTTGAGTCAAGATGGGCATATCAGAAGTTGCGCTTCAGCGTGAGTTCAAGGGCGCCAAGGTTCCGGGGGGGTGGTCAGGGCGGCCCGATAGGGAACGCATCGCCGGGCCTCAGGGCAGGGGCAGGGGGGTGGTTACCTTGGGCACATCATATCCACGTTGGACCGCCGGTCGGGCTGCGATGCGCAGATACCAGTCACGGACGTTGGGGAAGCTGCCTAAATCCACCTCTTGCCATTCAAAGCGCGAGATCCAGGGCCAACAGGCCATGTCGGCAATCGTATAGATCCCCCGACCCGCGCCCGCGATGTAATCGCGCCCCTCAAGCCGGGTGTTCAACACGCCGTACAGGCGACGGGCCTCGGTCACGTAGCGTTGCTCGGCATAATCGGATTTACCTTTGTTGTATTTGACGAAATGGTGCACCTGGCCCAGCATCGGGCCCAGCCCGCCCATTTGCCACATCAGCCATTCGATCATGCGCCAATACTCAGGCCCATCGCATTGGAATTTCTGATACTTGTCAGACAGATAAAGCATGATCGCGCCGGTTTCCATTAACTGAAGCCCGGTGTCGTGATCGACAATCGCCGGAATGCGATTGTTGGGTGAGATTTTCAGAAAGGCCGGGTCGAACTGCTGGTCTTTCGTGATATCGATTGCATGCGCGGTATAGGGAACGCCAAGCTCTTCCAGCAGGATCGAGACCTTGCGGCCGTTGGGTGTTGTCCAGGTGTAGAGGTCGATCATCGGGTCTTCCTTTTGGGTTGTCGTGGTTGCCCAGGCCATACGACTCCACGTCTTTAGTCGAACATTTCCCGCAGATCGACCGTCGAGCGTTTGCCCAGGTCGGCCCTATGAGCCTCAAGAAAAGCATCCATCTGCCTGCGGCCAGCCTCTTTCAGCTTCAGCAACAGCGCGCGGTTTGGTGTGAGTTTTGTCGCGGCACTGAGTTGGATCATCAACTCGTTGTCCATGATCGAATGAATGCGGACGTCTTTCATCGTGCCAGGGCTGATCTTGCCGTCCTCAAGTAGGCGGCGGACGAAGTTAATCGCCCTGAGTTCCCGGAACAAGGATGAGTTAAAGCTGATCTCGTTCACCCGGTTCAGGATGTCATTGGCCGAGGTCGGGACATCCGGCCGCTCGGTCGGATTGATGTGCACGACCAGAACGTCCGAGGTGTCGGTGTTGTAAAACAGCGGGAACAGCGCGGGATTGCCCATATAGCCACCATCCCAATAGGCGTGGACCTCGCCCGTTTCGGGGTCCGGGATCTCGACCGCTTGATAGAGTGTTGGCAAGCAGGCCGAGGCGAGCAGGCTGTCGGCGGTAACCTCGTCGCCCGCGAAGACCTTGATTTTGCCGCTGCGGACATTGGTGGCCGTGATGAACAATTTGGGCCCGCCAATGGCGCAGACCTTGTCGAAATCCAAGATATTGTCCACCGCGGGCCGCAAGGGATGAATGTTAAACGGGTTCGCGACATAGGGTGACAGCAGGCGCGAGGCCGCGTCGGCCATCAGATAGCCCGGGTGGGCCTCGATCATCTTCGAGAAGGTGCTGGGGCTGGGCGACAGGGCGGTCAACCAGGCTTGGACCACGGGGTTAGGGGCGACGGTATGGGCCGACACTTCCTCCCAAAAGGCATCGAGTTTCTCGCGCGCGCCCTGATTGCCGCCGATCACCCAGCCCGTCTTTAAGGCGGCTGCGTTCATCGCGCCGGCCGAAGTGGCGCTGATCCCCTCGATCTCGATTGTTTCGTCTTCAAGCAGGCGATCCAACACGCCCCAGGTGAAGGCGCCATGCGCGCCGCCGCCCTGCAGGGCCAGGTTTATCCGAACGGGTTTGGGGCTCACAGGGCCGTCCAGCCGCCATCGACCGACAGGGTGGTGCCGGTGATTTGCTCGGCCGACGCGCTGCACAGGAAGACGACCGTGCCTCCCAATTGCTCGACCGTCGCGAAGGATTTTGAGGGCTGGCGTTCCAGCAAAACGTCGCGGACCACCTGCTCGCGCGTCATGTTGTACTCTTTCATAGTGTTGGGGATCTGCGCTTCGACCAGAGGGGTCAGCACATAGCCTGGGCAGATCGCGTTGGCGGTGATTGGTTCCTCGGCCGTTTCCAGGGCGGTGACCTTGGTCAATCCGACCACACCGTGTTTCGCGGTGACGTAAGCGGATTTGAACGGCGAGGCGGTGAGGCCATGGGCCGAGGCGATATTGATCACGCGTCCCCATCCGGCCTTGCGCATCAGCGGCAGGGCGGCGGCCGTGGTGTGAAAGGCTGAGGACATATTGATCGCGATAATCTGGTCCCAGCGGTCGGCGGGAAACTCGGGGATCGGCGCCACATGTTGGACGCCCGCGTTGTTGACGAGGATATCGACACTGCCAAAGGCTTCGGCTGCTTTGTCGATCCACGCGCGGCAATCCCCGCCCTTGGACATGTCCCCTTGGATGTATTTCACCTGTGCGCCGGTCTGATCGGCGATTTCTTGCGCAATTGCGTGATCCTCGGGTCGGTCGGTGAATGAGTTCAACACCACATTCGCCCCAGACTCGGCCAACGCCTGTGCCACGCCTAGGCCGATTCCCGAATTTGATCCGGTAACAGCGGCGGTTTTTCCTGAAAGCGACATGATCCCAACCCTTTGTTTTGCGTCGTATTGAGGGTCTATCAGCAAATGCTGCGGGTGCGAAATAACAATTGCGCAGGGGCCATGCCCAAAAAAAACGCCCTCACAAGGAGGGCGTTAAGTTATTGAGGCAGGTTTCATACAGGCAAGAAACCTATCGAGCAGTAAGATAGTTATACGGAAAAGTGCCTGATCCTCCAAGACAAAAATTGCAAGAAAGCGTGAGGCCAGTATGCTTGGCCGAAAATGGCAGTGGCACAGCAGCAAAGTGAGAGCGGTATGGGGATAAAGACACAGGTCCTCGCCTGGGTTATCGGCGGGGTGATTGCAGCCAGTGGGGCCTGGGCCGCGCCCCAGCATGGTATAGCTATGTATGGGGAACCGGCGCTCCCACCGGATTTTGTGTCTCTACCCTACGCGAACCCGGATGCACCGCAGGGTGGCAAGATCGTTTTTGGCGAGCGTGGTGGATTTGATGCGTTCAATCCGTTCATACTGAAGGGACGATCGCCCTATGGGCTGCGCGTTCATGTTTTTGAAACTCTTTTGGGCAGGTCCTGGGACGAATCATTCACCCTTTACGGGCTGTTGGCCGAATCGGTTGAGACGGGGCCTGAGCGCGAATGGGTCGAATTTCAGCTGCGGCCCGAGGCGGCCTTCTCGGACGGCACGCCCTTAACGGTCGAGGATGTGATCTGGTCATTCGAGACTTTGGCAGAGAAGGGTCTGCCGCGGTATCGAACGGTCTGGGATAAAGTTGCCAGTGCCGAGAAGATCGGCGAACGCGGTGTGCGTTTCACTTTTGCCGAAAAAGACAATGAGTTGCCGCTGATCCTGGGCCTGGGTCCGATCCTGAACCCCCGCGATTGGGAGGGGCGCGATTTTGCCGAGAGCACCTTGGATCTGCCCACCGCGACGGGGCCTTATGTGGTTGGCGAATTCGAGCCTGGACGGTTCATCGAGTTTGAGAAGAATCCCGACTATTGGGGAAAGGATCTGCCGTTCAACCGCGGGCGGGACAACGTGGATCTGATCCGCTATGATTACTTCGCCGATGGCGATGTGATTTTCGAGGCCTTTCGGGCCGGCGAAACCTCGGTCTTTCGCGAATTGAACCCCGCGAAGTGGGCCCGGGATTATGATTTTCCAGCCGTGCAAGATGGGCGGATCGTGAAGTCTGAGGTTGCTCATGGGCGCCCCTCGGGGATGGAGGGGTTTGTGTTCAACACCCGTCGTCCACAGTTCCAGGATTGGCGGGTGCGTGATGCGTTGATCCATGCGTTCAACTTTGAGTTCGTGAACCAAACGCTAAACGGCGGCGCCTATCCGCGCCGCACCAGCTATTTCGCGAACTCGGTGCTGGCGATGGATCATGGCCCGGCCGAAGGCGCTGTGCGGGCTCTGCTGGAGCCCTTCGCGGACGGCCTGCTGCCGGGCGCGCTGGAGGGATATAACCTGCCGGTGGCTGAAGGCGGTGAGCGCAACCGTACCAACTTGCGCAAAGCTGCCGCACTTTTGGAAGAAGCGGGCTGGACCGTGCAGGATGGGGTCTTGCGCGATGCGGCGGGCACGGCATTTGCCTTTACCATCACTGTGACCTCGACCGCACATGAGGGGATCGCGGGGCTTTATGTGGATGCCCTGAAGCGCCTTGGGGTGCAGGCCAGCATCGAGCTGCTGGACAGCGCGCAATACCGCGAACGGCGCAACATCTATGATTACGATATGATCGTCAACCTGTGGGGGCTGTCGCTGAGCCCGGGCAACGAGCAGATGCTCTATTGGGGGTCGGATGGCGTGAAGACGCCGGGAACTCGAAATTACATGGGGATGAACGTGCCAGCTGCGGAAGCCATGATCGAGGCGATGTTGACCGCCGACGACACCGAGGCGTTCACCGCGGCGGTCAAGGCGCTGGACCGGGTGCTGATGTCGGGGCGCTATGTGGTCCCGTTTTGGTACCCTGATGTCAGTTATTTGGCGCATGACGCCCGGCTGAAGTTCCCCGAAGACACGGCTGTTTATGGCGATTGGATCGGGTTTCTGCCGGATGTGTGGTGGTTCGAGCCCCGAAACTAGTCAAAGGTGGCCCCTTGCGGGGCCAAGTCATTCCCCCCCACCCCTGCTTGCGCAGGGGTGGGGCCCGCCGCCGATTGGCGCGCATGGTGCTGGTCAGTGCAACGCCAGCACCAGCCCCAAAGCCAGCAGCCACATCAGCACACCGATAGAAACGTCCAGCACCACCCAGGCCCGGGCGGAGGTCATGATTGGCGACAACAGCCGCGCGCCATATCCCAGGCTGAAGAAGAAAACGAAGGATGCGGTGACAGCGCCGATCGCGAAGGCTTGTTTGGCGGTTCCCTCAAAACCTGTCGAGACCGCGCCGATCAGACCCAGGGTATCCAGGTAGACATGTGGGTTCAGCCAGGTAAACGCGAGGCAGGTCAGCAAGGCCACTTTCAGCGACCCGGTACTCTGCGCGACCCCCATGCTGCCGGAACCGGCAACGGCCGCGCGAAACCGTAGGCAACCATAGACGAGTAGAAACGCTGCCCCGCCCCAAGTCAGCACCGCGGGCAGGGCCGGGTAGCGCGCGGTAACCGCCCCGAAGCCTGCGACCCCCGCGACGATCAGGGCGGCGTCGCTCAGCGCACAGATGAGGCAGATCCAGAGCACATGTTGGCGCAAAAGCCCCTGGCGCAAGACAAAGGCGTTCTGCGCGCCGATGGCAAGGATCAGGGAAAAGGCGGTCGCAAAGCCCGTTAAACCGGCTGGTATCACTTAGCGGCAGCAGCTTTGCGGGGTAGGGGGCGGCGGTCTGGTGCCGCAACAGGGCGACGGCCCGCGGCCAGTTCGGCTTGTGTTGGTGGGGCGACAAGACCCGCTGAAATAACCAGCTTCGCCGCATCCTCGACGCTCATATCCAGTATCACGACCTCGTTGCGGGGCACATACAGCAAAAAGCCCGACGTTGGGTTTGGGGTGGTAGGCAGAAAGACACTTATCACATCGTCGCGCCCCAGCTTGTCGGGAAGCTCGCCCTGCGCCTCGGTCGAGATGAAGGCGACCGCCCACAGGCCCCGACGGGGATATTCGATCAGACAGGCGTTTTGGAAGGACGTGCCAGACTGGTTCAAGATCGTCTCGATGATCTGCTTCACGGCGTTATAGATCGACCGCACAACCGGCGTGCGGTCAAAGAGCCCCTCGCCAAATTTGATGAACTGCCGCCCGGCCAAGCCCTTGGTCAACGCGCCCACCAGTGCGGTGAACAGCAGGAAGATGATGACGCCAAAGCCGGCAATGTTTTTGCCCAGGTAGGTGGCCGGGTTATAGACGTCCGGCACCAGGGGGACGACGCGGCTGTCGATGAAGCTGATCCCGCTCCAAATAACCCAGATCGTCAGCGACACGGGGGCGACGATCACCAACCCGGTCAGAAAATTGGACCGCGTGCGCTGGAACAGCGTCGGACGTTTGCCCTTGGGCGGGCGCTTTTGGTTTGGCTTGCGTGCCATGGTCCTGCCAATGAATGTCTGACGCTTACTTAGGGGGACGCAGGCGTTGACGCAACCGGCGGGCGGTTGAGCTCTGTCGCGATTTGGGCCGCCAGCCGCGCGTTGTTGAGAACCAGGGCAATATTCGCTGTCAGAGAGCGGCCCTGGGTCAGGGTGAAAATACGGTCCAGCAGAAAGGGGGTCACGGCTTTGGCGGCGATGTTTTGGACCGCCGCTTCTGTCAGGGCTTGGATGATGATCGGGGCAAGGGTCTTGGCCGGTATTTCATCTGCGGCGGGAATGGGGTTGGCGACCAGCATACCGCCCGGCAAGCCCAAGGATTGGCGCTGGGTGATCGCCTGGGCGATGGACGCGGGGTTGTCCAAGCGCAACGGGGCTTTGAGACCGCTGTCACGGGACCAAAAGGCGGGCAGATTGTCTTGGCCGAAGGCCACCACGGGCACGCCCTGTGTCTCAAGAACCTCAAGGGTTTTGGGCAGGTCCAGAATGGCCTTGGGGCCTGCGGCCACGACACAGACAGGGGTTTGTGCCAGTTCGGTGAGATCGGCGGAAATGTCAAAGCTCAGCTCGGCGCCGCGATGCACGCCGCCAATGCCGCCCGTGGCGAACACATGAATACCGGCAAGATGGGCGGCAATCATCGTGGCCGAGACGGTCGTGGCCCCGGTGCGACCAATGGCAAGGGCCACGGCCAGGTCCGCGCGGGAAAGTTTTGAAGCGTCCTTTGTTTGGGCGAGTGTGGCCAAATCCGCATCGGTTTGGCCGATGCAAATCTGCCCGTCGCGCACCGCGATCGTGGCAGGGATGGCGCCTGCGTCGCGGACTTCCGCCTCGACCGCTTGGGCGGTGTCCAGGTTTTGCGGATACGGCATACCGTGGGTGATTATGGTGCTTTCCAGGGCGACCATTGGTGTGCCAGCGGCCTGGGCGGCGGCAACCTCGGGCGAAAAGCGCAGGGGAGCAGTCATTGGGCGTGTCCTTGGGTGATGTGCTTGGTGGCAGCCTCAAGCGCCTGGGCCAAAGCCTCGTGCGGGTCATGACCACTGACCGTGGCGTCCAGATGCGCGGCTAAGAAGGCATCGCCCGCCCCTGTGGTCGTGCGGGCCCGCACCGTGGGGGGCGCGCCAGTCACCAGTTGGTCGCCCTTGGCGGCGGCGGCCGGGCGGTGGCTGTCGGTGACGACCACTTCGGTCGCGCCCTCGCGGATCAGGGCCTGGGCCGCCTCGGCGGCTGTTTCAAAGGAGGCATTGCACAGGATCCGCGCTTCGATCCGGTTGAGGTAAAACGTCGCCCGCGGGTGGGTCATCAGGCGCATAAGGCGCCGCGCCTTGCCAGGACTGGCAGGGACGAGTGCTAGGTGGCTGGCGGCAAGGGCGGGGTCATCGGTCAGACCGTCAAGCAGCGGCTGCGGGAAATTGCCGTCGATCACCAGCGCCCCGGTCCAGGGTTGTGCCGTCGTGCCCAAGGGGCCGTCGCGCAGGGGGGCGAGGACATGGTGGCCCGAACGCTCCAACCCCATACAGTCGGCGACGGCGGCAAAGACGTCGCTGGACCCATCCTCGATCGCCATATAGCTGTCGGTGGGATCGCTGGTGCGGGTCACATGTGCACAGCCGACGCCTGCCTCGGTTGCCACTGAGAGCAGACTGTCGCCACTGGCGTCGCGGCCCACGGTGCTGAGCAGCTCAACGGCGCGGCCACGCCGCGCCAGCGCCAAGGCCACGTTTAATGCGACCCCACCCATCTGGCGCGAGATCCGCCCCGGCACGTCATGGCCTGGGCGCATCACACGTTCGGTGCGTGCGATGACGTCCCACAGGGCGGAACCCGCGCAAAGGATTGGCCGTTCAACTGTCATGGCGCGGATCCTTGGACGGTTTCCAGGGCCAGGTCAATTCGGCTGTGTAAGCAAATGTTTTCTAACTGCTGCCCTGATCTCAGGGGCTGATTGGTGTCTCATCGGGCTCATGGTTCTTTCCGTGATGATTCAAGGGTCGTTGCGACGGTTTCCGCTATCTCAGTTTCATCATCTCTTCTCTGAATGCCTCGGTCGGCGTGCGCCAACCGAGGCACTTTCTGGGGGTGCTGCTAAGGCGGTTGCAAATCGTCTTCATATTGCGATTTGAGAGCACCGCGAGTCGGGTGTCGCGGGGCAGATACCGGCGTGCGCGCTTGTTCAGGTTCTCCATCGATCGTTTCTGCCAAGGCGCCTGCGGTTCGCAGAACCGGCCGTCAGTGCCGATGCCAGATTTAAGCTATCGCCACTCTCGGAGCTTGAAGCCTCGGTCGAAGGTGATGGACCGACGGGCTGGCTGGGGCAGGGGCTCCATCACATTCATCAGCGTATCGTCGATGAAGATGAGTTGGGTGCAGGGATCGCCCCGATCATCGAACCAACGGTGGTCAGACCCATCGAAACGGTTCAACTCGCGCTCGCTCATAACCACCCATCCCATGTCCGCTCTTCCTCATTGAATTTTGAGGGCAGAGTGACATTCCTGAATTGCTTAGGGGTGACATTTTAGCTTTGCGGATTGTGCATTTTGTTGCAACCAAGTAGAAATGCACCTGTTTTGCAAAGCAGGAATGTCACCACAGGGCATGACGAGTGCAAGGCTTTGCAGCCCGGAGACCCAAATATCGCAGGGCTGAAAAGCCTTTCGGGACTATTCGTCAGAACTGTCGTAAATGTCGAAGTCGATTGTCAGACCGCGCTCGGCGAGCCTTTGCAACGTCTCGTTCGACAAACTGATACCTTCATTGCCTTCCTCCATGAACAGGCCGCAAAAGACGTCTGCTTGGAAACGTGAGGTGAGGTCTTGCCAAATGCTCATCTCGTCGGTGAGCTGATCAAAAATCTCGGATATCTGAGCATCAAAGTCGCCCGGTTCACGCCGTTCTGCGCTTAACTGCCAGCCGCCACTTCGGGCTAATCGCTTTTGCCCGGTGATCTTGCCGACGATCTCTTCTCCCTTCCTCTCGGATTTGGTTGGCTGACAACCGAGTAGGCGGGTGAGTTCATCGGGGTCTAAAGTGTCACCAAAGAACCGAAGGGCGGCGGCTGAACCGCTCAATACAGCCATGAGCTGCTTTCTTGAAAATATCTCTCCATCAGCTGGCTATATTGCGAAAACTGACATTTGTCAGCCTTCGGCGGCTCGTTCCGCTCGCCGTCGCTCATAGTAAGCTTCCATCTTTGTAGGCCGACCTGGGGGGCGGCGTCCTGTCTTCTTGTAGCCGTTCTTGGCGCTGACAGGTTTGACCTTTGGTGGCGGTGCAGTCTTCTCTTGTTCCTCTTTGATGTGGGCCAGCACGGCGCCCAGGCGTTTGTTCTCGGTGATTGCAGCGTGCGTGACGCGCTGTTGGTGGGGATCGAAGACGGCGCAGGGCAGGGCGACGCCTTTGGCGCGAACTTGGATGCGGCCATCTGCAAACTCATAGGTATCGACGTATTTGCCGACGAGACCGCGCGTCAGGTCGTTCACCTCCAACCGGATGCGCTTGCGATCGTACTTTAGCGTCAGATCCTTGGTGACATAGCGTTTGTCGCGCAGGCAGAAGACCTCTGCGAGGCGATCAGGCTCGATGTTCAAGGTAGGCCCCATCGGAAGGTTTCTTCGTAGAACCACGCTAAGGAAGAACTTTCAGCGAACATCATCAGGTTCCCCAATCTCTGGCTGGCCTGATGTTCAACGATCGTGCAATTGTGCGCTCAGCAGCTCCAGAATGCCAATCGAAATCACCGGAGAGGATGACATGGTCCCACCCGAGGGGCGACGTGTGGGGAAGCAGCTTGGCGTCGTAGAGCGGGCTGGTCCGCGCGAGGTGGCTGGCAGCTTTATCCATGTAGACGGTGTTCCAGAACGTGATGGCGGCGATGACGAGGTTGAGCGCCATGGCCCGTTTTTGTTGGCCCGCGTTAGAGCGATCATGAATGCGCCCTTGTGAGTGGGCAAAGACGGCCCTGGCCAACGAGTGGCGCGCTTCACCCTTGTTCAGGCCCGCGTGGCATTCCATGCGCAGGTTAGCGTTCTCGATCCAGTTGAGCATGAAGAGCGTGCGTTCGATCCGGCCGATTTCACCCAAGGCAAGGTAGAGCCTATTTTGCTGGCGGTACGCTCCAAGCTTGCGCAGTATTTCAGACGGTTTCAGAGACTTGTCGCGTATGCTGGCCGCGAGCCGCATGATGTCACCCCAATGCTGCCGGATCACCTCTTCGTTGATGGGCTTCCCGATGAGGGGGGATAGAGTGAGCCACGCCTTCGCGCTTCCGAAGCATGCCAACCGCCGATCCGGAAAGTCGCGCAGGCGCGGCGCAAACGTCATCCCCAAGAGATGGAACAGGGCGAAGACGTGGTCGGACACGCCGCCGGTATCTGTGTAATGCACCAGCGGGTCGAAGCTGGCTGGGTTGCTCAAAAGGCCATCGAGCACGAAGGGGGCTTCGCCTGCGGTCGCCCCGATGACGCTGGAATGGAACGATCCGTACTGGCCCGACAGGAAGGAGTAGATCTTCAGGCCGGGATCAGGTCCGTATTTAGCGTTGATGAGCCCGCTGCCACGATTGGCAGAGAAGAACTGGCCATCCGATGAACTGTGCTCCGCCGCGCCCCAGTGTTGCGCAAAGGGCAGCCCATGGTGGGCATCGACAATACGGCCCAAGGCATCCGCGAATGTCTCCGGGCGAAGGTACCATGTCTGCGCCCAGGTTAGCTGCGCATGGCTGACACGCGATGAAGCATGGGCCATCCGCTCCAGACCAAGATTGGTGGCCCCGGCCAGGATTGTGGCCAGAAGGGCGGCGGGTTCATCATGTTGCTTGCCAGACCGCAGGTCGGTGAAAGCATCAAGGAATCCGGTCTGAGCATTCACCTCCCAGAGCAATTCCGTGATGCGGATGCGCGGCATCACGGCGTCGATCGCCCGCTCCAAACGCAGCGCAGCGGGTGGTGTGACCGCGTCATGCGGCGTAATCTTCAACCGCCCGCGCTCAATTCTGACACCGGGGAGCGCATCACGCTTCAAGGCGCGGTTCACTTGGCCAAGGCGTTTCGCCATCCTGGCCCGTCGATCGGACAACCATGCTTCTGGATCTGTCTTAAAGCCCGCGTCCCGCATGACGGTTTCCGCTGTCTCCCGGGGCATCAGGTAGCTGTCGAACCGACGATACTCACGACTGCCGTTTACCCAAACATCCCCGGCTCGCAGACGATCTCGCAAGGTGGACACAACGGCTGTTTCGTACACGCGCCGCTTTGGCTGATCGTCCTGAAAGATCAGCGACGACCAATGTTTGGACGCGAACGGCATGGGCGGATCATCGGGCAGTTTGCGTTTGCCGGTGCGGTTTTGGTCACGCAGCAAGGCGACCGCGGCCTGAAGGCCGTCGCCCGCATCGGTGGCATTGAACTGGAAGGCATCAAGAAAGGCCGGGGCGAACTTGCGCATAGCCCCGCAACCATGTGAGCCGCGTTTGCCCGACAGACGGATCGTTCACCAAGAGCCCCTGTAATTGGACACGTTGATCCGGTGAGAGAGCATCAAACAGCGCTGCGGCAGCCTCACGCCGGGCGCGTGCCCGCCCTTTCAGGGCAAGACGCTCAAGCGTGTCCACGCTCGGCAACACCAGATGCTGCTTGCGCAGCTCCGCGACCAGCGTCTCAACAATCTTCACGCCATGATCCGTCGCGAATGCCGCCCTCGTGGCGATATCCTCCGCTTGCTGTACATGTTCAGGTCCGAAAGGGGAAAGCCCCAAGTGGCGCATCGCGAGGGCATGGTGTTCATGCCGCGTATTCCGCCTGATGGCATAGTCGTCGAGGGTACAGGCCTCCACCCGAAGCTGTTCAGCAAGCCAGGCGATCAGTTCCGCTGGCGGCATGATGCCGTCGCACCACCCCAAGCCAGGGTGTCGCAGCAGACAGATATGTACCGCGACACCAAGGAGGTTTTCGGCACGACGTCGGGTACAGATCAGGTCAATGTCGTCCCCGCTCAGTAGATAATGGCGGATCAAAGCATCAGGATCCGCCGGTATCCCGAAGAGGTCTGCATGCGCGCGGGAAGAAAGTAGTCGACGGGCCATAAGGTGTCCTCAAAACGGTGTTGCAAGTTTGAAGACATCGAATATTATAGAGACTGATAAAAAGACAGATTTGCCACGCCAATTCAGGATCACAGCAATCACGTGAAGTGAGGCCATAAAACGGCCGTTTTGGAGACAGGCTGTCTCGTGCCCCAGATGCGAAAAGCCAAAAGTCGGCTACGCACCTGCTTTCAATATAGAATTTCTGCCGCAGGCTGATCTTGGGGTGTCACTTTGCCCCCAGCCGTAACAGACCCCCAATAGCCCCGCTGACGCTTGGAGGCTTCCAGTGTGACCAGAGCCGCGACGGCCTGGTTCTCGTCCTCGAACCAATCCATCCGAACCTGACCGCCCTGCCCTATGCGGCCCCATTCGCGGTACAGCGTCCATTCGCCGAACAGGTTCGGCATGACCGCCATCCGGTAGAACCGGGCCATTTTCTGCGCAGGCTGGCGTTTCTCAAGATAGGTCTGCATGGCCGTCACAGGTGATACTTGCGCGCAATTTCGAGGGCTTCGGCCTGTTCGGTACCGATGTATTCCTTGGTACTTTCAATACTGGCATGGCCGAGCAGCAGCTGGGCCGCGCGCAGGTTGCCGGTCTGCTGGTAGATATGGGTCGGGAAGGTCCGGCGCAGCGAATGCAGGCCGTAGAGGCTGGGATCAAGGCGGGCCTTTTCCAGCCAGGAGCGGAACAGCCGCCAAAGCTGGCTTTCACTGAGATGGGTCTGGGACCACCGTGCCCCCTGCCCTGTGAACAGCCAGCCGTGCAGCGGCTTTTCAGAGGCGGTGAGATAAGCACGCAGACTGTCGCGCGTGTTTGAAGAAAGCCGCGCCTGCACCGGGTGCGCGTTCCGCGTCTCGGTTTTCTTCTGCCGGATTTCCACGATCTCGCGCACGCCTGCCGGGGTTGCCACATCCGCCACCCGCACCAGATCGGAGCCCCGGAAACTGGTATCGAGGGCCATGTTGAACAGCGCCAGATCACGCAAGGCTTTCTCTTGGCGCAGGATCATCCGGATCAGGGATACCTGGTCGGGCGTCAGCGGGGGTTTCTTGCCCACAACACGGCCCTTGTTCCAGGTGGTCTGGGCGGCAGTTTTCACGGGCAAATCCTTGCGAGGTTATATGAATAAAATACCCATAAACCTTGCATGATGAAAGTAGCATGTTGCGAGATGGGGCACTTTCTCCATGTTTTGTTGAGTTTTCAGCTACGCTCCCATGCGAGCTTTTAACCAAAAGCTCGCATGGGAGCGTGAGCTTCGCATCAGTGTGACCCTTTGTTTGGCGCGGCCTCTTTACTTGTACTTAATGTTGTACATATAAGGTTGCAACAACAAGGAGAGTCGACATGGATGTTATGACCTACTCAGACGCACGAGCTCAACTGAAGGGCGTCATGGATCGAGCGATCCACGACAAGCAGGAAGTTGTCGTGACGCGCAAGAAGGGCGAGTCCGTTGTGGTCGTGTCCTTGGACACTTGGAACGCCGTCAACGAGACGTTGCACCTCTTGTCCACACCGAAAAACGCATCCCGCTTGCGCGCGTCGATCGCGCAACTCGATGCTGGAACTGGCGAAGAGCGTGAGCTGACCGAGTGAAGCTGGTTTTTTCCGATCAGGCCTGGGAAGACTATCAATTCTGGGTCAACACCAACGACAAGGTACGCGACCGGATCAACGAGCTGATCAAGCAGTGCAAGCGGACCCCCTTCAAGGGAACCGGCAAGCCGGAACCGTTGAAGGGCGATTTGACTGGCTGGTGGTCCCGGCGAATTTCTCAGGAAGATCGAATGGTCTACCGGGTCAGTGGAGCTGGCGATGGCCAAAGCCTAGAGATTGCGCAACTGCGGTTCCATTACTGAAAACCCGTAGGGTTGAACGACCTAGATGTGACGAGGTCGAACGTCTCAAAGCACCCTCGAATTTAACTCGAACTATGTCGTTAAAGTTAACTCTATATTTATTTTTAACTACATAGTTGACGTTAGAGTTAAACACAGGCAATCTATCGCCATGTATGTAATCACCTTCGCAAACCCGAAAGGCGGCTCGGGGAAAACTACGTCCGCCATGCTCTTGGCTGAACAGATCGCTATTTCTGGCGGTCGCGTTGCGATTCTCGATCTGGACCCAAACGCCAACATCCTTGCATGGGCCCAGACGCGCGAAGCCGCGGGGAGAGACGTTCCTTTCACAGTTCATGCGCGACCGCAGGCCGAAGAGACGGTCGAGCTCATCGACAGCCTATCCGACGAGGCTGACTATCTCATTATCGACCTTGAAGGGTCGAAGGATCAGATCGTCACTTTCGCGCTATCGCGGACAGATTTGTGCATCATCCCGCTCGATGGCTCGCCTATGGAAGCCCGGCAAGCCGCGCAAGCGGTTCGCTTGGTACAAACCACAGCGAACATGATCCGCGCGCAAATCAACTACGCCCTCTTGTTCACTCGCACCAACGCCGCGTTCCAGACCACGGATGAGCGCGACGTGCGGCAAGAGATGGAGCTCAACAACATCCCGACGCTGCCCGTTCGGATCGCCAAGCGCGCGCCTTACACCCGCATCTTCCGGGACGGTGCGCTCTTATCAGAGCTGCCTGACATCGTGACGCAAGAAATGCAGGGCAAAACCGCGTCTGTATCCGACAAGGCCATGAAGCAGGTGGCCGGAGCCATCGAGAATGCCCGCGACTACGCGCAAACCGTCATTGCAACCCTTACCAAGGAGCAAGCGGCATGAGCGGGAAATACGGCTTCTCAGGCGGGATCGACTTGCCCAAGACAACACCAGCACCCAAGCCTCGGCCAAAGGTCGATGGCAGCTCATTAAGCGAGGCCGTCAAGGCCGGTGCCGACCTAGGCTTCGTCAACAGAGAGCCCACGACGCGCCTTAAACCTGGTCCCAAACGCAAAGAGCCGCAGGATAAAGTTTCGATACCTGGCCCGAAGCGCGTGGTGGATGATTTCAGGGCTTTTTGTTCAACGCGCGATCTGACCCTGTGGCAGGGCTTGGAGCTGTTGCTTGAAAAACAGAAGGGTAGAAGCGGCTAAGGGTTGCCGCGTTTCTCAAAGATTTTCCGGCAGAACCCTAAGAATGCCCTGTCCGGGTTGGCCGGTGCATCGAGACCGCCGTCGGCCATCCATTCGCGCCATTCTTGCTCTAGCGTGTAGATATCCCATCCCGGCGCAACCTTACGGGCTTCCTGATACACGTCAGGGCTCAAACGGATCGCCCCGGATGGAGCCGCCAGAGCTTGCGGCTTTTCCGCGTGACGGTTTACAAATACGACCATGTTTTCGTCTAACCGGACTGAATAGTCCGGCATGTGATTGTATGCCTCATCTTGAGCGACAATGTTGCCGACCAGCCGCTTAAACTCGCGAGAGGTAGAAGCCGATCCGCACTTGTCTTGCAAAGCAGAAAGACTGATTTTCCACTCTTTCTTCGAGCCACAGTGCTTGCGGGCGATCTCATAGATGCGCCGCTCTAATGGCTTACGCAGCCGGAAATAGTTCCGGTGGAGGGTCAAAACTTCATGCGCTTGGATCGCGTTGAACACCCAATCTGAGAGCTGCACTTCGATCTCCTGCATTCGACCATCGCGAGTTTCACGTACGATACGAGCGCGGTCGATGATGCTGAAAATATCCAATTGCTCGACATCGCCGGTCACGATGTTCGTCTCAATCTGTGTCCCTTGCAACCGGGCGAGGGCGCTTCGAAGGCCGCTATATCCACGCCCATCTGATGGCCGGTTCGTTGCTTTCAGAAGGTCGAACGCCTTCAGGCGAACGATTTTTGAAACCTTCTGACCCTTGTTGATAGCTGCCATAATTTGACTGATGCAGTAGATAAGCACATCGCGATCGTGGATCGTTGCCAGACCATCGGACGAAGGTTTCACTTCGAGATAGTTTCGCCCGGTCCCATCTTCATATCGCCGCACTCTGTGATCTGGTTTTGTAGAAAGCGAGAAAATCGGATGCGCCATCGAAGCCATGTCACCCTTGGGTGCGGCATCAAAGATATCGCATACAAAAAAGTCGCCTTGTTCCTGCCGATCAGGCAGCAAGGGAGAGCGGTCGCCGTCTTTCGTGATTTCACACACCATGGCCTATGTTTCGTGATTTCACACACACGGTCAAGCCCTTTCGTGATTTCACACACAGGCACAAAGCTTTCGTGTCTTTACACACGTTCTTTCGTGTCTTTACACACGCTTTATCGTGACTGGGGTCGACTCCGGCTCAGTGCAGAAAAGCACGCTAAGGATTTTTATCCCGTAAAATCAGTAGCTTGGAATTTGTCAAATTGGCGATTTCACGCAGTTGTACAGCAGGAAATACTTATATATTTCAATGCGTTATTTTCT
>CALICM010000011.1 GCA_938049225.1 uncultured Paracoccaceae bacterium | reverse complement strand
TGCGAAATGACCGCCTCAAGCCGGGATCGATCCTCGCTTGAGACCGTGAAGGATATTCCTGTACGCATCAGCATGACGCGCACAGCCAACGACAGAACGGAACCCCAATTCGGACTCCTTCGTCGCGTTCAATCCACTAGAGACGCCGTGGTACGGCTCGCGCCAAATGGCCCGTTACATGCAGCGAAACAATCATCACTGTGGGCGGCATCGTGTACGCCGATTGATGCGCCTCATGCGGTTGTCCCGATCTATCAGGAACCAAACATGAGCAAGAAACACCCGCAACACAAGATCTGGCCATACTTGCTGAGAGCCCAAACGGAAATTAATTTGAGTGGTTTCAGTTCTTTGTGATTCACTCTGGTTGCGACACTTGGAGGGAAGCATGCCTTGGACGGAAACCACTCGCTCTGACTATGACCGGCGCAGCTTGCGGTATGCAAGCGATTGCACAGATGAAGAATGGGCTCTGGTGAAACCGTTCCTCGCGCCGAAGACGAAGGTTGGACGCCCGCGCAGGACGGATATGCGTGCGATCTGGAATGCGATCCAGTACATCGCCCGAACAGGCTGTCAGTGGGCGTTGCTGCCCAAAGACTTCCCGCCCTTCACGACCGTGCAATATCATTTCTACCGCCTGCGCGACAGCGGGCTGCTCGATGTGATCAACGAAGCGCTGGTCGGCGCGGTGCGCATCTTGAATGGGCGCGAACCAAGTCCAACCGCTGGCATCATCGACAGCCAGTCGGTCAAGACAACTGAAAGCGGCGGGCCATGTGGCTATGATGCCGGCAAAAAAGTCAAAGGGCGTAAACGACATATCGTGACCGACACCGATGGGAACATGCTCTCCCTGACGACGCACACGGCCGACATTCAGGACCGCGACGGCGGGCCGGAGGTGATCCGCGACGCCTGCGCCAGCTTCCCAACACTTAACCACATCTTCGCAGACGGTGGCTATTCCGGCGATGGAGTGCGCGATGCGGTGAACGCATTCGACGGGCCGACGGTCAAGATCGTCAAGCGGCCGCCGGGGGGGACTGGCTTTGTCGTCATAGCGCGCCGCTGGGTGGTCGAGCGGACGTTTGCTTGGCTCGGACGAAACCGCCGAATGGCAAAAAACTGGGAGACGTCCATCGCATCGTCAGAAGCAGGGACACTCGTCGCGTCTATCAGAAGGTCGGTATGCTACGCTGCAAGAAAAATGGCAGCCGAATTTTGAGTCAGACTCTGAGCCGGTGGTCGCCCAGGTCGAGGGTCCGGCGCCTATTCTCAACCCCGGTGATGTCGTTCGGATCCAGCGACTGCCGGCCTCGTTAGGGTATTCGGTGGGTTCCATCGACGGGCTTGCAGGCCCCCGCACCACCAGTGCGCTGCGCACCTTTCAGTTCGAAAACGGCCTTCCCGCCAGTGGGACAGCAGACGCGCAGACGCTGACGGCGCTCAGCCGGCTTTTGGTGAAATTTGGCCAACGAGGTGTCACAGAGAGCTATGCAAAGAGCTATCAAGACTTTCTCAACACCCACGTAGGGGGTGTCTCGGGCACGCGGTTGCTGGCACTTTGACTGTCGCACGAAAGGCCGGAAAGCCCATGTTTTGGGCTGAACGCGCGCCCCAGTGAGGCGTTTTGGCCCAATTCCGTTAGACTGGCGGCCGTTCTGCGAAAGATCGAAGAGGCGATTGAGAAGAGCGTAGTGATCATCTCGGGCTATGGGAACGCAGCCTATAATCGCTGTCTGGGGCCCCCGGGTGCCTCGCCGCTGCTGCGCTTCGCTGCCTTGGATCTGCGCTTGGCCCGGGCGGAAAACTCGGAACAAAGCACCCAGGTGATTATGACGGCCGTGAAGCGATTGCAGGCCCAGGGGGCGATAAATGTCCGGGCCGATGCGAACCAGTTTTCGGTCAGGGTCGAGCCACGGGTCGGGCAGAATCTTGCAGTGATCTCCTCCTATCAAAACAGCACTCGGAGCTGCGCTTTCGCTCGCGATGATGTGGATGAATTCGCAGCACTCTTGCGTGGCTCGCCGGTCTCGGGCCGCGAGATTTCGGAGCTGTTGAACCCCAAGCAAGACCGGCTTGTCGTCGCGGTGGACTTCTACAACAACAGCGAGGCGGCGAAAGCAGCTGCTGGGGTGATCCGTGAAGCGGCCTCAAAGTCGTACGATCGCCGAACCGGCTGGGATGCGATCGTTAGCGCGAACGAGGGGCTGCGCGTGACCGACAGTTGCAATCATATGAGGATCATTCCCTGAGCCGTTCTGGGGGCTGGACCGTCAGGTGATAAATGGCGGGCGTTCGTTCAAATCCTCGACCGCGAAACCGGCCATGGCTTTGTACTTGGCCGCGTGCGCCGCAAGCTCGGCATGGGGGATGACATCCTCAATATTGTCGAACCGCCCGCCACTGCGGTCCTCGACCATCTGCATCACGGCATCCGGCCCGCCGCCACCGCGGTTGGCAAGGACGACTTGGGTCATTCGCGGGCGAACCTGATCCTCGAACGCCTGCAAGGCTTGCGGGCCGACCCCGTGTTTCTGGAAAAGCGCGCCGATGATGCGCGCATCGACAATGGCTTGGCTGGCGCCGTTCGACCCCACGGGATAGGCCGGATGCGCAGCGTCACCCATCAAGGTCACGCGCCCGTCCGTCCAACGGGGCAGGGGGTCGCGATCGATCATCGGATATTCATAGATCTCGTCGGCGGCTTTGATCAAACTTGGGCAATCCAACCAGCCGAAATTCCAATCGGCGAAGGTGGGAAAGAAGGTCCGAAAATCGACCGCGGCATTGTAATCGGCCTTGCGCCAGCCTTCGCCCGGATCGCGCTTAACCTCGGCGATCCAGTTGATGTCGGCCTGCCCTGTTTCAGGATCGGGCGTGGTAATGGGATAGGCCACGAAGCGGATCCTGTCGTGGCCTGCCAGGATCATCGACGCCCCCGTACGGAATGCCTGACCCCGCGAGATCGCGCGCCACATGACCGACCCGTTCCAAACAGGCTCCCCCTCGTTTGGATACATCTGCGCGCGCAGGGCAGAGTTGATCCCGTCCGCGGCAAGAACCACGTCGCCCTCGACTGTCACATCCCCATCCGGCCCCCTGAGGTGGAGGACAGCGGCCCCGGCACGGTTCTCGAACCGGATCGCCCGGTGATCGGTGATGACCGCTTCCGGCACGCGCGCCCGCAGGGCTGCGAGCAGTTCCATTTGCAACTTGCCCCGATGCATCGAAAATTGTGGCCATTTGTACCCCGCCAGATGCCCACGCGGTTCGGTCCAGATCTCTTGCCCGGTCTTGGTGAAAAACCCGTACTCCTTGGTGCGCACGCCAGCGCGGTCAAGCGCCTCTTCCAGCCCAAGCTCGAACAACTCGCGGACCGCATTGGGCTGGATATTGATGCCGACACCCAAGGGTTTGATGGTCGGAACCGCCTCGAAGATCCGAAACGGGACACCGATTTGATGCAGCGTCAAACCCAGTGTCAGGCCCGCAATTCCGGCACCAGCAATCACAACTGTCATTCGGCGTTTCCTATTCCATCGTGATGTCACTGACCCGGTTCCGCGTCTTCAAGGTCATAGATTTGATCTTTCTTATCGCACAGCTTTCAACCTATCGCATTTCGACTTGAATCAGAATTGGCTTTCGCTGCCTCTCGCCTTCAGTTCGAACACAAAAGCCGATCAGAGACGCTTCAAGTTAAAGTCGAGCCGTCCGAAATCGCATCAGCGTGTCCGATGAAAGACGTATTCAATCATGTGCTTGCGCCGAACCTTCGAGGGATCGCTTGCGCTTGCGACAGCAACGCCATGATTATTCGGCAGCGAAAGACAGGCTATCCGAAGCTGTCGATGAACCAGACCAGCCACAGCGTGATGGCCGGAAAGGTCGCTAGGACTGTCACGCGGACCATATCCGTCAGCACAAAAGGCAAAGCACCACGATAGGTGTGGCCGATGGGGATATCCTTGGCCATTGAGTTAATGATGAAAAGGTTCATGCCGACCGGTGGTGTGATCAGCCCCACCTCGACCACGATCAACACCAGAATGCCGAACCACAGCCCGAAATCATTGACTGACATACCAAAGTCGAGGACCGAAACAATCGGATAGATGATCGGTACGGTCAGCAGGACCATCGAAAGCGAATCCATGATACAGCCAAAAATCAGATACATGATCAGCACGGCCCACAGCACCAGCCAGGGCGAAAACCCCTGTTCCCCCACCCAGACCGAGGCGGTTTGCGGCAGTTGGGTCAGGGCTAGGAAGTTATTATAGATGCCAGCACCCAGGATGATCAGAAAGATCATCGCGGTGGACGCGGCTGTGGACAGTATCGCCTTTTTGAACTTCGCCACGCTCATCTGTCCCGAGGTCAGAGCGATAATCCCGGTGCCCGCCGCCCCGACCGCCGCAGCCTCGGTCGGTGTAAAGATACCCAGATAGATGCCGCCGACAACTGCCAGAAAGATCGCGAGGACAGGCCAGACCGCGCCAAGCGCGCGCAAACGTTGAGGCCAGGGCACGCGCGGGCGCACGGCGGCCGAGTTGGGCGAGATCCGCACCCAGATCGAGATCGCCAGCATATAGCCCGCCGCAGCCAAAAGGCCGGGGATCAGCGCAGCGACGAACAGTTTCTCGATATTTTGCTCGGCCAGGATGGCATAGATCACAAGGATCACCGAAGGTGGGATCAGGATACCCAGCGTGCCGCCCGCTGCCAAAGCGCCCGTCGCGAGGCTGTTGGGATAGCCGTACCGGCGCAATTCGGGCAAAGCGACCTGACCCATGGTGGCTGCGGTGGCCAATGACGATCCACAGATCGCCCCAAAGCCCGCACAAGCCCCGACAGCGGACATGGCGACACCCCCTTGGCGATGCCCCAGAAAGCTCTCGGCAGCGCGGAAGAGGGCTGCGGACATGCCTGACAGCGTCGCGAATTGTCCCATAAGCAAGAACAGCGGGATGATCGAAAAGGAGTAGTTCGAGAATGTCCCATAGGTCAGCGATTTGAGCTGGTTCAGGGACATAGCTGTGCTGCCGATCACCAGATAGGTCCCAGCAAACCCCACGACGATCATCGCAAGCGCGATCGGCGCGCGCAGAAAAATCAGAAACAAAAGGACCGGAAAGGACCACAAGGCCAGGTCGAAATTAGACATGTGCATCGCCTGCCGGGGCGCCGCGCACCAATATCCTGGTCGAGCGGAGCACGCAGAACGCGGCGACCAGCGCAAAGGCACAGGCTCCAACCAGGCTGGCCGCATAGCCCTGCCAAACCGGGATTTGCATGATCACGGTCGTCTCGCCATAGCGCATTTTGTCGAGCATCCCCAGGGTCAACCGCCACGCGATGATGGTGGCCGCGATCAGCATCCCCAAGTCGAACAGCGCATCGAGGATCTGGTTCATCTTGACCGGATAAGCGGGCTTGAGCAGGTCAACTACCGCATGGGCACGACAAAGTTGGCACCAGGGCAAAAAGGCAAAGACGGCGGCGGCGATGCCAATTTCAGTGATGTCATAGATGCCCTTGATCGGCCCCAACCCCAGGTTCAGCGGCAGTAACGCCCGGCCGGTGATCGACACGCAGGTCAAGATGACCACGACGACCAGGATAACCCCGCCAAGATAGGCCATGCCGCGTGCGATCAAATCAGCGCCACGAGAGAGTATTTGGTACATGCGGACCCTGGTACAAACGGCAGGGCACCCGAAGATGCCCTGCGGATTGGTTTACTGTGCGGCTTTTTTCGCGATCAGGGCACGTGTCTGGTCGATCAGCGCCTGACCGTCGATGCCCTTTCCGTCCATCTCGGCAACCCAGCGCGAAATGACGGGCTGCGCGGCATCTTTCCAGCGGGCGACTTCCGCCTCGTCCAACTGGATGATGTTGTTTCCCGCGGTGACAGCAATCTCACGCGTCGGCGTATCCGCCGCATGCATGATCTCGGCGGCCATCTCGGTCAGTTTCGCACCGGACTCGGCGTCCAGAATTGCACGCAGGTCTTCGGGCATCGCTTCGTATTTGGCTTTGTTCATGACCAAAACGATGGTCGCGGTATACAGTGCCTCGTCGCCCGTGAACTCGGTGTGGTTTGTCACAAGCTCCGACAGGCGGATGGCTGGGGTGACTTCCCAAGGGATCACAGTGCCGGTCACGACACCTTTGGACAGCGCCTCGGGGATCGCTGGCAGGGGCATGCCAACCGGAGTTGCGCCCAGTTCTGACAACATGTCGTTGATCACACGGGTCGGCCCACGCATGGTCTTGCCGGCCATGTCTTCCAGCTTGGTCACGGGATCCGCCGTATGGATCACACCGGGGCCATGCACCCAGGCGCCCAGCACTTTGACGTCCGAGTATTCTTCCGCGAAGTCCGTTTCGACCATCTCCATGAACGCCAAGGATGTGGCGACCGGATCTGTCATCATGAACGGCAGTTCGAACACCTCGGTGCGCGGAAAGCGCCCGGGCGTATAGCCGACAACGGTCATCGTCAGATCGGCAACGCCGTCACGTGCTTGGTCCATCAACTCGGGCGGGCGGCCACCCAGGGCCATTGCGTCAAAATGTTGAATTTCGATGCGGCCCCCGGAGGCCGCTGACAGGTTCTCCCCCCAGGGCTTTAGGATCTTGGAGGGGATCGTTGCCACCGGTGGTAGAAACTGATGCAGCCGCAGCGTGACGTCCTGTGCCAGTGCGCTTCCTGTTGTTGCGGCCAGTGCAAGCGCACCGGCGGCGAGTGTCATAAAGGGTCGTCTGTCCATCTTTTATCCTCCCAGAACGATATGCATCTTCAATTCTGCGCAACCGTCGTGTTGATTGCGGCTTTGGTCAATACTTTCTGTTATCTGTTAAACGTAGCCGCACGCTTTTCAAGAAACGCGTCAAGCTTCTCCTGCATTATCGATCGCCCGCGCTATGCTATCGCCGGGCCGCCCGCACGGCGCCAATTGTGTGAACAATAGGTGGTCCGCGGCGCTTTTTTGAGAAGTTGGGATCAGAGCGCAAACGACCGCCATCACCCGCCAGACACCAGGCCGAGTGCCCGTAGGTGGCTTAGAAAAGAAGCGTTCCAATGCCGCCATCTACGAGCCGCGCGACGCGTTGAACACCATTTTTCTTGGTCTTCTGACCACCCCTGACCAACTGGCCGGGGTTCAGAGTAACCACGATTGGGTAAGAACCTTTGACGAAGGGGTTCGCTGGTGCGCGACGAGGAGGTTTACGAGAATGGCAAGGATTTCAGCGCGCGCCCAGGGTTCCTGTGCCGGGTGGATGTGGAAAGCCCCTTGACGGTTGCGAACCGCTCGTGCCCCAATCGTCACCAAGACCTGACGTCTGTGGTATGGAATGCTGGTCTGTGATTGGGGTGTTGCTGCTTATGCGGCATGCCGGTTACGCATTGAAGGGGGCTGCGGGGCGGGCAGGGATGGCAACGAACACAGACAGCCAAGACAATTTGTTGGAAAGCTTGCGCCAGATCGGTGCCGAGGCATACGCCGAGGTGTTCATTCGCGAGCGGATTGGCGTCGATATCTTGCGAACCCTGACCGACAGTGATCTGCGCGAGCTTGGCATTCCGTTGGGAGACCGCAAACGGATCCTGACGCGGCTCGCTGAGTATCAGTTGCCGGGCGAGCCCGCATCGATACAGGCCAACCGGCGGGTTCTGACGATCCTGTTCATCGACTTGGTCGGCTCAACCTCGTTCTCGGAAGTCATGGACCTCGAGGATTATCGGGCGCTTTTGGTTGAGTATCAGCATGCCGTTGGCGCTGTGGTGCGCGAAGAAGGCGGGTTTCTTGCCCGCGCGATCGGCGACGGTTTGCTGTGTTACTTCGGCTATCCTCGGACGCAGGAAGTCGATGCGCTTAATGCCGCAAACGCCGCACTTCGCATGCCGGCGGCCGTGCGCGACCTGGCGGTGCCAGGCGGCGCTGTTGCCCAGACGCGATGTGGTGTGGCGACGGGGCCAACTATCGTTGACGACGAGGCCTCGCTTCTGCCGCTGGAACGCAATCAAAGCTTTGGTGAGGCGCCCAACTTGGCCGCCAGATTACAGGGGCTCGCGCCCCCAAACGGCACCGTCATCTGCGAGCGGACGCGCCGTTTGATCGCGGGGCACTTTAGCTGCCAAAGCCTTGAGGCAGTTAAACTCAAAGGATTTAGCCGGGCCGAACGGCCATCGCTGCTGGTCGAGCGGCTGATCGCGCCGACCCGGTTTAATGCCCGCGCCATGGCGGGCCTCACGCCGTACATAAACCGCGAGAGCGAGTTGCGGATGCTTGCCCGCAATTGGGCGCAGTCGCAAAACTTCATCGGCCGGGCGGTCGTTTTGCGCGGCGAGCCAGGGATCGGCAAGTCGCATTTCGTTTACGAGTTCCTTCGCCGAAACGACGTGCCTGAGCGCAGTCAGGTGCATTTGCAGTGCGATGCCGCCAACAGCGGGCGCCCCCTGCACCCGCTGGTGTCGCTATTGGCGGCGATCGTCGATGGAGTGGGCGAGGACGTGTTTGTTCGACGCCTTGAGCGGCTTCTGATGATCGGCGGGTCCCAAAGCGGCAATCTGCGGGATGTCCTGCGGTTCTTAATGTCGCCTGCGGATGGCGACGAGAAAATCGACCCCGATCACGCTGTAGAGCTTCGTAAGGACAGTTTCCGCTTGGTCTTGAACCTGCTGGACGGGCTGCAACGGATCCAACCGACGGTGATCGTGCTTGAGGATGCGCATTGGATCGATCCCTCAAGCGAGGCTCTTTTAAGTGAAATAGTCGAACGGATCAGCCGCTGGCGGGTCTTGTTAATCGTCACCTGTCGAAATGAATATCGGTTGCCCAAGGGCATGGCGGGCGTGGTTGATCTAACACTTAACGCCCTGACCGAGAGCGACAGCACCGATCTGGTCGAGCAATTGCTTGAAGGCAGGCAGCTTTCGCCTGATCTGCTGAAGCAACTTTTGCGGCGCAACGAGGGTGTGCCGCTGTTCCTTGAAGAGCTGACCAGGGCAATCTTGGAACACCCAGGAATGACCGAGCGCGACGGTGTGCTCGACCTTGATGCCAGCGAGGAATCCGCCCAGGAGCTGCCGACAACACTGGCGGGCTCGCTGTTGGCGCGGCTGGACCGTCGGCCGGGGACCCGATCGATCGTCGCCGCAGCCTCGGCCATCGGCCGAGAGTTCCCGGTGGCACTGCTTGCCGAGGTGTTGGGCGAGGATGCGGCACAGCTGGACCATACGCTTGGCGGTCTTGTCGAAGCCCGTATCCTGCACCGCCTGCCCGACGGGCGGAGTTTTCGGTTTCACCACGCGCTTATTCAGGATGCCGCCTATCAAACGCTTCTCAAATCCGCGCGCCGCGAAATCCACAACCGAATTGCCATAGCCCTGAGCAAGCCGGTCGACAGCATCATGGTTCCGGCCGCAGCAAACGCCCCTCATATCGTCGCAAGGCATTTTCAGCAGGCTGGCGATGGTGAACGCGCCCACCCATTTTGGTTGCGTGCCATCCGCGAGGCCCAGTCCCGCTCGGCGCATTTCGAGGCGATTTCCTTTTGTCAGATGGCGCTCGCCTCACTCGAGCACATGCAAGAGCAGACTGAGGCGTTTCGGGCTGAGATCGATGTTCGTGAGCTGTTGTACCTGAGCCAGGAAGCAACCGCCTGGGGCTCTGATGATATCAAGGGAAACCTAAATACAATCAATAACCTAAGAGAAAAGATGGGCAAGCAGCCCGAATCCATCGCTGTGCTGCATGGAAACGCGGGCACCCACCTATTGATTGGAGAGCTGGAAAAGAGCGCAGCGATTGCTCAAGAGCTTGCAGATCTTGAGACATCAATGGGTCCCGCTACCGCTGTCTTGGGTCACAAATTGTTGGGCATTTGTCGCCTGTACCAAGCCCGGTATGCCGAGGCGACACAACATTTCGAAACATCTCTTGAAGCGATTGTGCGGGACGTTGAGGGCAGCACCCAAAAGTACTACCACGCCGATGCTCGGCTGGTTTGTGAAGTCTTTAAAGCCTGGGCCCATGCACTTAGCGGGGACGTTGAGACCGCACAGATGTTGTTGCCGAGCGTTGTGGCAACCGCCGCGACACAGCTCGACGAAATGAGCCGCGTCTATGGATACTGTGTGGTTTCGTGCGTCTGTCAGACAGTCGGCGATGCCCGTTCCGCGCTAGATTTTTCCGAGCGTGCCTTTAGGATCGCAGATCAGAAAAACTCGAATTACTGGATGGCCTGGGCGCAAATTGTGAGGGGCTGGTCCAAGGCGCGGCTCGGACAGACCGAGAGAGGCGTGTTGGAAATCGAGGAGGGTATCTCAGCTTATGCGGACACCGGAACCCGGCAATTTCTGCCCTATGCCCGATTACTACTGGTCGAGGCCTATTTCCTGAATAGCCGTCTCGACGACGCAGAGACACTTGCTGCGGCATTGGAGGACGGCGGAGAGATGGGCGAGATGATCTGTGTGAAGGCGCCGCTCGCGGCGCTTCGTCAGAGTATGACCGCAGCGCGTTGAAGCGCTGCAGTCGGTACCAAAGAGCTTTCAGTATGTGTTCAGGATCAGTGCGTTGCAGCGCCCCATGCAGTAGGAAGCCTGCGGTGGCAATGTTCCACCCTGGATGGTTTGTAGGGTCATTTCGTCCTCAAGAAAGAAGTCGAAACAGTTGTCGCCTTCGATATAGATCTCGTCCGTCGCGGGCAGCAGTTGTCCGTTTCGGAAGGCGGCGACCACATCAACCGCGTCATCGCTGCCATGCAACTTGAATTTAAATTTCTGCATTGTGGCCAGGATCATGCTGGGGTCCGCCAGTTGTGACAGGTCCAGCGTGTCCGGGAATGGGTCTGTGCCACCCTGGTTCTCGCGTGTCTGCACGGTACCCGGCAGATCTGGCAGGAACTTCATCTGGATGAAATACTCATCATAGGAATTGCCCTCGCGGATCCAAGTGCACAGGTCGATCTCGCCCGCCCAATAGTCATCTTGATAGTTTTTCAGATCCATCCGAACGATCTTGCCGAACGAGGCCGGAACCTCGCCGGTTGAGGCCAGGTGAAAGGCGATCTTTTCTTCCCGCGCTTTTGCGCAACGTTGGTCACCGGTTTGGCCCCGAAATGCCTCCAGGTCGAAGGGTTGAACGAAACTGTCCTCTTGCAGGGCGCGTACCACGATGCTCGACGGGCCCGCGTCCAACTGGCGTCGCTCCTGGTCGTTGTCGCCAATCAGCCCAAGCTCACGTGCGATCCGTGCAAGTTCATCTTGGCGCTCCTCGGCGGTCACGTCGATGCCAGACAAAAGTACCGTACCGGGCCGCACCTGCGACTCAACCTTTTCGGTCCCCAAAAAGATTGCACACGATGCAACAAGTGTTAATCCGAAAACAGAAATAGCTATTCTACGTATCATGGTGAGTCCCCCCTCTTCCCTTTGATACTTCTCGTTTTGCAAGCCTTCGCAGGTCCAATTAGATAGAGACTGCGATTTTCAGCAAGTGTAAATGATCACTTTCTCAACCTGTCTTCACCTTTCCATTGTTTTAAGGTGCTGCGAAGCGGTCACTTTTCCAAAAGGTTGGGTCACCTCCACGTCAAGGGGAACGTCGTCCTGGGACAGTGGGGTTTCCGCTGCCGGGCGTTGAGGTCAGCATCACTAACAGCGCCACCGGCGAAATGTTCCCACAAGGTGAGATCGGCCAGATCGAGGTTCGAGGGCCGAATGTCTTTAAGGGATATTGGCGGATGCCCGAAAAAACAGCCGAGGAATTGCGCGCGGATGGCTTTTTCATCACGGGTGATCTGGGGCAGATGGACGAGGATGGCTGTCTGCAGATCGTCGGTCGAAACAAGGATCTGATTATCTCGGGCGGTTACAACATTTATCCCAAAGAGATTGAGTTGCTGCTGGATGGACAGGACGGCGTCTTGGAAAGTGCGGTTATCGGCGTGCCACATCCAGATTTCGGTGAATCGGTTGTGGGTGTTATGGTCAGAGACGGTGTTGCCGAACCGGATCTTGCGGCCATCATGTCCAACATCAGCAAATCGCTTGCCCGGCAACACAATGGGAAAGCGCAGAAAAAAGCACTTCGGTAGGCTATTTGTAGTCTAATGACGATCTGTTCGCGGCCCCTGTTTCAAAGGGTATTTTTTGGGTGTCATCGCACCACACAATCAAGAAACTACATATCTGTAGGAGGTTTCGACGGCGTTTAGGAAGGACCCTGCCGACGAACTGGCGGACATCAGCAGGAACCGGCCCTGGCCAAGGCGAATGATCATTGCGCCCTTGTGTTCCATCACGGTTCGGGCAGCGCCGTTCGCGGGCATCCGCGCTAGATCGAGGGGGCAGAGCCGCTCCAGCGCGGTCAGCGTATTGGGGCCGCTGATTTCCAGCGCTATCCAGACATCCGTCTGATCCGTGGTGTAGCCCGTCCCGCCCAGTTTGTTTTGGATCTGCCCGTTCGCATCCGGCGTCCCGTGCGGGAAGATCAAAAACATTTGGTCGGGAGCGGTCCGGACCGCGCGGGTCTCGCCGCCCGTGGTCGATACGGTCGCGGTGGGTGGGGCAAGGCCGAATCCCGCCTGAAGCGCCGTCGCGAGGGCCTTTTCACTGCCCTGCGGTGTGGCGATTGAGACCAGGGCGAGGTCGCCCCGCTCGACGATGGTGACGTCGGCCCCCGAAAGCCGCATCGCGTTGCCGCGCCGGACGAAGGCATCGCGCTGCGGGTCGGAATGGATCAGATTGAGGATGCCGCGCTGGCTGACCATCGCGTTGTAATTGAAATCCTGCTCCAACCCCTACCAGAGTCTGAGCGAAAACTCGTAGAAGGGCTGATTGCCTTCGAGGAGATAATTCGAGCGGATGATCGTCGTGTTCCGCCCGATGTTCCCCGACCCGAGCCAGCCTTTTTCGACCACCGCGACATTCGTCACGCCGAACTCACGGGCCAGATAATAAGCCGTCGCCAAACCGTGCCCAGCGCCCCCAACAATGACGATGTCATACTCCGCCTTCGGCTCGGGCTCACGCCAAACGGGCGTCCACCTCTTGTTGCCCGTAAGGCCCTGGGCCAAGATCTTGAGCGCCGGGTACCGCATTGCATTGCCGCCGGTTTGGTTCACAGTCGAGTCTAAAGTCTGTACAGACTGCCCACAAATACAAAAACGGACGGAATTGGTTCAAAAACCCGAGCGTATCGCGTCGGTCTCCTGCCAATCCCGGGCTTCGCCCTTATGTCCTACGCCTGCACCATCGAACCCCTGCGCGCCGCAAACCTCCTATCGCAAAGAACACTTTGTGATTTCATCCAATTTGCGCTGTTGATTGGTATGTGAAGTCGATCAAGCAGATTTGTCGGGAGTGTCGGTTGTCTCGCAATACGGCGCGCAAAATCATCCAATCGGGTGCAAATGGACCTGCCGGTTTCCATGCCGCCCCAAGTGCCTGTTTGGGCCCCTTTCCTTTTGAAGGCGGCCGGGCTTCCCTATCACAGGTTGAGTGACGGCAGCACAACCGTAACAACAGCTCTTACCGCTCGTGCTCGCTGGCGTGGGCCGTCTTTCTTTGTAACTGTCCTGTGGCCGAGGAAGAAATCGTGGATCGTTGAGAGGGCAAGTGCCTCGCTAAGGTTTTCAATCAGCCGCTCCCTCAATTCAGCCAGCGTGATGTCCGCGGTCCCCTTATGGCACCTCCCCAAAATGCCAGTCCCTGCCTCGATGCCAAAGGATCGCACCATCAAACCGTGGGATCAAACACCCAATCCGTACTTTGGGCGGCGATTGCAGTGCTTGTCGCCTTTTGTGGCGGGCTCGCGGTGCTCTGAGGCGATGCCGTCGATGCCGTCGATGCCGTCGATGCTAGACCGGCAAAGCGGTTGTCTTAAACACTGTTCTGAGTGCAAAGTTTGATTGCATGCGTCCAACACCCGGCAGCCGTGCCAGGTATTGCCGATGGATCCGCGCGAAATCCTCGGTATCCCGGGCAACGACCTTTAGAACATAGTCCGCAGTGCCCGCCATCAGGTGGCACTCCAGCACATCCGGCACCCGCGCGACGGCTTTCTCGAAAGCATCCAAGACCTCGTCCGCTTGGCCGGTTAGCGAGATCTCTACAAAGACCGTCGTGCGCCGGTCCACCGCTTGTGGGTTGAGCAGGGCGACATAGTCTTTGATCACGCCCTCAGCCTCGAGCCGGGCCACCCGGCGGTGGCAGGCCGAGGGGGACAGATGCACCACTTGTGCGAGATCCGCGTTCGACATACGCCCCTGTCGCTGCAGTGCGCGCAGGATGGCGGCATCCATATCGTCTAAATCCGTCACGCAAATACCTCCGCCCGATTGTCCCGAAAGCGCACGGATCTTCGCAGAATCACGCGCCTCTCACAACCATTTTGCAAGAACTCGCCGGCGACCCCGGGGCATAGTACCGCAAAAATGTCGGAGGACTCCCAGATGCTGATCGGCTGCCCTAAGGAAATCAAGAACCAAGAATACCGCGTCGGCCTGACGCCAATGGCCGCCCGCGAGGCCGTCGCAGCGGGGCACGGTGTATTAATTGAGACGGGCGCCGGTATCGGCGCCGGGTTCCCAGATGACGATTATGTTGCAGCGGGGGCCCAGATCGTGCCTGCCGCGTCAGAGGTTTTCGCCGGGGCCGAGATGATTGTGAAGGTCAAGGAACCGCAGGCTGGTGAGCGTGCGCAGCTGCGCGAGGGGCAAATCCTTTTCACCTATCTGCATCTTGCGCCGGACCCCGATCAGACCCATGACCTGCTCAACTCGGGTGTCACGGCGATCGCGTATGAAACCGTAACCGATCGAAATGGCGGACTACCCCTGTTGGCCCCGATGTCCGAGGTGGCGGGCAAGCTGGCGCCGCAGGTTGGCGCTTGGACGCTGCAAAAGGCCAATGGTGGGCGTGGTGTTCTGATGGGCGGCGTGCCCGGGGTCGGCCCCGCGCAGGCGGTGGTCATCGGTGGTGGGGTCGTGGGCACGCATGCGGCGCGTGTCGCGGCCGGCATGGGCGCGGATGTCACGGTCTTGGACATGTCACTGTCCCGGTTGCGGCAGCTAGATGATCTGTTCGGCGGTCAATTTCGCACCCGCTATGCCTCGGGCGCGAATACCGCCGAATTGGTTGCGCAGGCCGATATGGTCATCGGCGCGGTGTTGATCCCGGGCGCGGCCGCGCCCAAGCTGGTCAGCCGCGCTGAACTGGCGGGCATGAAACCGGGCGCGGCCCTAGTGGATGTCGCCATTGACCAGGGTGGCTGTTTCGAGACATCGCGCGCCACCACCCATGACGACCCGATTTATGATGTGGATGGCATCATGCACTACTGCGTGGCCAATATGCCCGGGGCGGTCGCGCGTACCTCGACCATCGCTTTGGGCAATGCCACCATGCCCTTCATGCTGGCCTTGGCCAATAAAGGGTGGCGCCAAGCTTTGATCGACGATCCGCATTTGCTGGAGGGATTGAACACCCATGCGGGCCAACTGACCTGTGCGCCGGTCGGCCGCGCACTTGGGATCGATGTGCTGTCGCCCAAATTGGCACTAAGGGCGTAATCCACAAGAGAGGCCGGGGCAGTGCTTGCCCCGGCCTCTCCCGTGATACTCGTTGTGGATCAGGCTTGTTTGGCCAGCAGATCGCGGATCTGCGCCAACAGCTCTTCTTGCGTCGGGCCGGCGGGCGCTTCTTCCTCAGCCTCGGGCTCGCCCTCGGCTGCCTCTTTAACCTTGTTTACGGCTTTCACCAGCATGAACACCACAAAGGCAATGATCAGGAAGTTGATCAGCGCGGTGATGAAGTTGCCATAATTGAACGTCGCTGCCCCCGCATCCGCCGCCGCTGCCAGCGTTGCGTATTCGCCACCATCCAAAGTGATGAAGTAGTTCGAGAAGTCGACACCCCCCATGACCAGGCCGATGATCGGCTCGATCAGGTCACCGACCAACGAGGTGACGATGGCGGTGAACGCCGCACCGATTATGATACCCACAGCCATGTCCATGACATTGCCACGTGCGATGAAGTCCTTGAATTCGTTAAGCATGTGCCCCCCTGATTGCCGCATTTTACGGTGTGACACGAATAGTCACCGAGATGTTAATACTCAAGCAAAATTTTGATGTCTCAGGTTTTACGCGATTGAGGACAATAGATTTCCGCGCCAAACGGTTGATGCCAAGCAATTACACCACACTTACGCAATTCTGAACTTCAAAAAGGACGTCTCATGGCCGATCTCTCTGCCTTTCCAATCACTCAACGCTGGCCGGCGAAGAACCCCGATGTGCTGCAGCTGTATTCCTTCCCAACGCCGAACGGCGTCAAAGCCTCGATCGCGCTTGAGGAGGTCGGCCTGCCCTATGAGGCACATACCGTCACCCTGTCGGATTCTGACGTCAAAAGCCCTGAATTCCTGTCCCTGAACCCAAACAACAAAATCCCGGCGATTGTGGATCCCGACGGGCCGGGCGGCAAGCCGTTGGGGCTGTTCGAGAGCGGCGCGATATTGACTTACCTGGCTGATAAAACGAGTAAATTGCTGCCGTCGGATCCCACGCTGCGCTATCAAACGATCAGTTGGTTGATGTTCCAAATGGGTGGCGTGGGGCCGATGTTTGGGCAGCTTGGGTTCTTTCATAAATTCGCGGGCAAGGACATTCAGGATCCGCGCCCGAAACAACGCTATGTGGACGAGGCCGCGCGCCTGTTGAACGTGCTTGAGACCCGGTTGGACGGGCGGCAATGGCTGATGGGCGACGAATACACCCTGGCCGATATCGCCACCTTTCCTTGGGTGCGGGGGGTTCGGGATTTTTACGAGGCTGGGGATCTGGTCGGCTTGGACAAAATGACCAATGTCACGGCCTGGCTAGATCGGGCGATTGCGCGGCCAGCCTCGCAGAAGGGCCTGAATATTCCGCCTCGGACGCCTTAGGCACCGTTCCCGGCGTCACCCATCCCGCTGACCTGGACTAGCAACACAAACGCCCGGCCCGAGCGGGTGTCGAGCAAGCTTAGTAGGGGGGTATCGGGTGCTTCGGGGGCCACACGGGCCAGCATTTGATCGAACTGCCGCTGAAAATGCAGCGCAGTGTCTCGAAAGATCGTGTCGGTGCGCATCGCGCCGCGCACGGTCTCGAGCGCCGCGGGGTCGCTGATCCCGGTTAGGGGCAGCAGGGCTGCGCGTTCCCGCCCGCCACGGGCAAACTGGCGCCAATCCTCGGCGCTGGCGGGGGCGGGCAATAGGTCGTCCATATAAAGCCCCAGATGGGCGAGAAAGTTCAGGCAATCCTCGGACGCTTGCAGCAGGCGTGCCAACTCGTGACTGGCAAGCGCACGGGCCAGCACCGCGAAGCCCGCGCGGTCATTGGCATCCTGAGGAAAGTTGAGCGCCTGGATCACATCCTCAAGCGACAATGGCCCACCGTCCGAGCCACCCTCTAAAGGGAGTGAGGGCTGCGGATCGACAGGGACGGCTTCGGGCTCAGGGGCAGGATCTGGGGTTGGTTCCGCTCGGGGCGCAGCTGGCGGGGCAGCCTCAGGGGGCGGCAAAGCGCGCCTTTGCAGCTCTACCTCGGCTTTGCGCAGGCGCTTGTCCTGGGTCGCCAGGGATTGCTCCAGACGTTTGATCTGGGCGGTAAGCTCGGGGTCGGGACCCGGTTCTGGATGCGCGCTGAGCGTAACCAAGGCCCAAACCAAGGCGATGGGCATCGCCGCTATCGCGAGAAAGCCAATGATGGCCAGGATCAGCGCACCGCCCGTGGGGCTTAGAGTACCAATGTACCCCGCGGCATAGACAAGCGTCAGCCCGGCCCAAATCAGGCTGACGATCCGGGCAGTCTTGCGTGTGCGGTCGATGGTCTTTTGCTGCATGGCGCCCCCGGCCACAGAGATCAGACGTATTGAATGTCCAGGATTTCGTAGTCGCGCACCCCGCCGGGTGTCTTCACTTCGACGCTGTCGCCCACTTCCTTGCCGATCAGCGCGCGCGCCAGAGGGGATTTGATGTTCAGGCGTCCGTTTTCGATATCCGCCTCGGCCTCGCCCACGATCTGGTACGCCTTTTCCTCGTCTGTCTCCTCGTCGACGATTTTAATCGTGGCGCCGAATTTGATCGCCCCAGACAGACGGCTGGTGTCGATGACATTCGCGCGGCCCAGGATCCCCTCCAACTCGGCCACGCGCCCCTCGATATGGCTTTGTTGCTCGCGCGCCGCATGGTACTCGGCGTTTTCCGACAGGTCGCCATGCTCGCGTGCCTCAGCGATGGCGCGGATGACGTTTGGGCGTGCTTCGGACTTCAGATGTTTGAGTTCGGCATCCAGTTTGGCGAAGCCTTGTTTGGTGAGTGGGATCTTTTCCACAGTCGGTGTGCCCCCTTTGTCATGCTGAAATTACCAAAGCCGCCCGGGGTTGGGCGGCTCATATTCTGATCACGATAGGGTCAGCGACAGGTGAGTTCAAGCGGCTTGGCGCGTCAACGCGGCAGGGGGGTGCTGCGAGTGTCGTAGGGCGTCCAGTCTGTCACCTCGGGGTAATACCGTGCGCGCCAGTCGTTCACGGCGGGGTTCATATAGCGCGACCACATGGGCGGGACCAAAGCCATGAGGATCATCAGAGGATAGCCCAGGGGTAGCGTCGGCGCCTCGTCCTCGGAATAGGTTTGCAACAAGGGGAAGCGGCGGCTGGGTTTGAAATGGTGATCCGAATGACGCTGCAAGTTGATCAGCACAAAGTTGCTGAACAGATGTGCGGCGTTCCAACTGTGGTGCGGATGCACGTGCTCGTACTTGCCATCGCCCAGATGTTTGCGGACCAGGCCGTAGTGTTCGATGTAGTTCACCAGCTCCAGCTGCAAAATCGCGATAAAGGCCTGAAGCACGAATATGCTCACCGCGAACCACCCGCCGATCAGCCAAGCGGCCAAGATAAACGCGCCCGACCCAGCAGCATAGCGCCAAAAAGGGTGCTTGTAGTGCCAGGGGCTATGGCCCCGGCGTTGCAGCAAAGCGGCCTCGGCCCGCCAGGCCGAAAAAAACTGCTGTGGCACGCAGCGTGCGAAAAACGCATAGAAATTCTCGTTAAAACGCGCTGTGACCGGATCGCGCGGGGTGCCAACATATCGGTGGTGGACCAGGATATGTTCGGACTTGAAATGACCATAAAGCACCGACACCAATAGCAATTCGCCCAGCGCACGCTCGGTCCGGTTGGTTTGGTGTATCAGCTCATGGGCGAAATTGATCCCGGTGCCCGTCATAATGCCCAAGACCACGCCCATAAGAATTTTGTCGCTTAGGGTAAGATGGGAGCCCCAACTGACAACCATCAGCACACCCAGAATTGTCAGGACCTGAAAAGCTGGCCAAACCAGTGTGACCAAGTGGTACCAGCGCAACTGCGAATTGTCTTGGGCAATGTCCATGTTCGATGGATCCGTTCCCAGGATCGCATCCATCGTGGGGGTCAGAAACCAACCATAAAGCGGGACCAACAACAACGTCCAGCCGCCATAGATGCCGCTAATTGCAATCAGCGGCACGAACAGCAGCGACAGCCAAAAGAATAAAGCGTGGGGCAGCGATGGGGTGCGTTCCGACATGGGGTTCCTCAAAATTTGCGGTCATTATACCGCAGGTTGACCCCTAGGTTAATCCCAACAATCGAACAAGTTCGCCGATTGACGCATGGTCAATTGGCGTAACTGTGATGCCTGCTACGCATTGACCCATTGCTGACCCACACGTTAGCACAAAGGATCACACCGGGTTTACGGACAGGAGTAGGATCAACATGACCGACATTGAACGCGAAAGCATGGACTACGATGTGGTCATCGTGGGTGCGGGGCCAGCGGGTCTGTCGGCGGCGATCCGGCTGAAGCAGTTGGATGCGGATCTGAGTGTGGTCGTGCTGGAAAAAGGCTCGGAAGTGGGCGCGCATATCCTGTCGGGCGCGGTGCTGGATCCGGTGGGGTTGGACGCACTGATGCCTGATTGGAAGGAAAAGGGCGCGCCGCTGAACGTGCCGGTCCGCAACGATCAGTTCTTGTTCCTGGGCCCGGCTGGCAAGATCCGTATACCGAATTTTCCCATGCCGCCGCTGATGAAGAACCACGGGAACTACATCGTCAGCATGGGCAATGTGTGCCGCTGGATGGCCGAACAGGCCGAGGCGCTAGGGGTCGAGATTTTCCCAGGCATGGCATGCTCTGAATTGGTTTATGGCGACGAGGGTAACGTCGTTGGTGTGGTCGCGGGCGCGTTCGGGATCGAGAAAGACGGCACCAAAGGCGACAGTTACGAGCCGGGGATGGAGCTGCGCGGCAAGTATGTTTTCCTGTCCGAAGGTGTGCGTGGCAGCCTGAGCAAGCAGGCGATTGAGCGGTATAAACTGGATGCTCTTAGCGAGCCGCAAAAATACGGCCTGGGGATGAAAGAAATCTGGGAGGTCAAGCCCGAGAACCACCGTGAAGGCACCGTGGTTCATACGATGGGCTGGCCGCTTGGCAGCAATGCTGGCGGGGGTTCTTTCGTCTACCACGCTGAAAATAATCAGGTTTTCATTGGGTTCGTGGTGCATCTGAACTACGAAAACCCCCATCTGTTCCCTTATCAGGAATTCCAACGCTTCAAGCATCACCCCGAGGTCGCCAAGCTGCTGGAGGGCGGCAAGCGGGTCGCCTATGGCGCGCGCGCAATCAGCGAGGGCGGCTGGCAATCGATCCCGCGCGTGGCCTTTCCCGGTGGGGCCCTGTTGGGATGCTCGGCTGGATTGGTGAATGTCCCGCGGATCAAGGGCAATCACAATGCGATGCTGTCGGGCATCGCCGCGGCCGAAGCCGCCCAGGCGGCGATTGCGGCGGGGCGTGCCGGGGATGAACTGGTCACATACGACGCCGCGTTGAAATCAGGCCCGGTGGCAAAGGATCTAAAGCCCGTGCGGAACGTGAAACCGATCTGGTCGAAGAAAGGGCTGCTGCGCAGTTTGGTCTATGGCGGGATCGATATGTGGGCTGGGTCGCTGACCGGCTGGAATCCCTGGGGCACACAAAGCCATGGTAAGACGGATGCGGCGGCGACGGGCAAAGCCTCGGCCTTTAAGCCGATTGAATATCCCAAACCAGATGGCAAGCTCAGTTTCGATCGGCTGACCAACGTCAGCTTCTCGGGCACCAATCACGAGGAAAACCAACCGAGCCATCTGACATTGGCTGATCCGGTGGTCCCGATTCAGGTGAACCTGCCAGAGTTTGCTGAACCCGCGCAGCGGTATTGTCCCGCGGGTGTGTACGAGGTGATCCGCGAAGAGGGGGCCGAACCGCGATTCCAAATCAACGCGCAGAACTGCGTTCATTGTAAGACCTGCGACATAAAAGACCCAAGCCAAAATATCACTTGGGTGACCCCACAAGGGGGCGATGGACCAAATTATCCGAATATGTGAAGGGGTTGACGGTTTCTGAGGCCGTCGCGCATTGATTTAAAGATCTCTGGCACGCTGACCTTGTGGACACGCTAAGGTCACAATCTTGCGCCATCAATTTGCCTTGGTCGGGGGCGCGCCCTAGTGTGTGTCCCAACGAAACAAACACATGAGGTAAGGCATGCAGGCGCGAGTGTGGCACGGAGTGTGCGCGGGACTGATCGGTTTGAGCCTGGGGTTTTCGACCCCCGTGGCGCAAGCGCAGGAGGGGATTGCGGGCCCCTATTTGGCGGCCAATCAGGCGGATCTGCGCAACGACTATGCTGCAGCGGCTGAGTATTACGACCAAGCCTTGCAAGTGCGCCCGGGCAACGCCTCCCTGCTGAACAACGCGGTGGTGGTCAATGTGATCGCCGGCAATCTGAGCCGGGCGCAAACCCTGGCCGAGCGCTTGCAGCTTCTGTCCCCGGAAAGCCAGATGATGGCGCTAACCCGCCTGGCCGAGGCGTTGAGGGCGGAAAACTATGCCCTGGCCCTGAAAATCTCCGAGGCGACCGAATATCGGTTAAACCCATTCATGAGCTTACTGGCGCAAGGCTGGGCGCATGTCGGTCTGGGTGAATTCGCGATGGCCACAAAGGTATTCGAGAGCTTTCAAGACAACCCAGCGCTAAAAACATACGACCCAAGGGCAAAAGTATACGGCCAGTTGCACCATGCTTTGGCATTGGCCCTGGCAGGGGATTTTGCCAGTTCTGCCAAAATCTTAGACGGCGATGCCGACGGTCCTTTGCATTTAAATCGCCTGGCGATGTTGACTCACATCGTGGCATTGTCGCAAGCAGACCGTATAGACGAGGCGCGGGCGATGGCGGCTGCTGCATTGATCGGCAACCGCTCGGATCCCGAATTGGAGGCGATGGCGGCCGCCTTGGACGCGGGCGAAGCGCTGGAGTTCACCCAATTGACCACGGCTGCGGATGGGGCGGCGTCGGTCTATGCTATTTTGGCGGGCGACTTGACCCGCGAGCAGGCGCGGCGGTTGGGCCTGGTCTATGCCCGTTTGGCAACGCATATCCGGCCCAGCTATCACGAAGTGACCACGCTGATCGGCGATGCGCTGATCGAGCAGGGTCAGTATGATCTGGCGGCGGCCGCGTTCGAGGACGTCGCCCCGACTTCGGCCTGGTATGTCACTGCCGAGATCGGGCGCGCTGACGCGCTGGTCGGTGCCGAGCGTGTCGACGAAGCCATTGAGGTGCTGTCGCATCTGGCCCGGGCGCAGCCGGACAATATGCCGGTGATCACAGCGCTGGGCGATATCCTGCGCGAGGAAGAGGCATTCGACCGGGCGGTTGAGGTCTATGACCAAGCGGTGGCGTTGATCGATACACCCGCGCCGTCGGATTGGCGGTTGTACTATGTCCGCGGGATCGCGCTTGAGCGCAACGGCCTGTGGGATCGGGCCGAGGCGGATATGCGCAAAGCACTTGAGTTGAACCCGGATCAGCCGCTGGTGCTGAACTATCTGGGATACTCTCTGGTCGAGTTGCGACAGGATATGGACGAAGCCCTGGACATGATCGAACGTGCGGTCGCGCAACGTCCGCAGGATGGCTATATCACAGACAGTCTGGGCTGGGTGCTGTACCGCTTGGGTCGCTATGAAGAGGCGGTGGTGCATATGGAGCGGGCGGTGGAATTGCTGCCTGTGGATCCGATCCTGAACGACCATCTGGGCGATGTGCTGTGGAAAGTCGGGCGCGAGACAGAGGCCGTGTTCCAATGGAAGCGCGCGATGTCTTTCGATCCGCTAGAAGTTGATGCCGAACGCATCCGGCGCAAGCTGGCTGTGGGTCTTGACGCCGTGCTCGCGGAAGAGGAAAGCGCGGCTTCGACGGCCGAGACCGCCTTGGGTGACTAACACCGTCACGGTCCTTGCCCGGGCCAAGGTTAACCTGTGCCTGCACGTCACCGGACGGCGGCCCGGCGGCTATCATCTGCTGGACAGTCTGGTGGTTTTCCCCAAGCTGGGAGACCGTGTAACGGCGGAACCGGCTTCCAGTCTGTCATTGAGTTTGGCCGGTGCCTTTGGTCAGGAGTTAGGCACCGAGGGCGATAATTTGGCCCTGCGCGCCGCAGCCCTGATGCCGGGTGGTGCGGCTTTACGACTGGAAAAGAACCTGCCCGTCGCGGCGGGCATCGGCGGTGGGTCGGCTGATGCGGCGGCTACACTGCGCGTTTTGGTGGCTTTGAACGGTGCGGCCCTGCCGCCGATGGCCGCGATCCTGAACTTAGGCGCGGACGTGCCCGTGTGTTTGCGCGGCCGGAGCGCGCGGATGCGGGGGATCGGCGATGTGGTCGGGGATATCCCGCCGCTGCCGCCTTTCTGGTGTGTCTTGGTGAATCCGGGGGTGGCTTGCCCCACACCCGCGGTGTTCCGCGCGCTCTCGCAGCCGTTGAACCCTGGGCTGCCCCCCTTGCCCGCAGCGTTCCCGGATCTGGACGCGCTGTTCGACTATCTGGCTGGGACACGCAACGATCTGGAAACACCCGCCCAATCGGTGCGACCCGAGGTCGGGACGGTTTTGGCAGCACTTACCGCGACCAACGACTGTGCTTTGGCACGGATGTCCGGGTCAGGGGCCACCTGTTTCGGCCTTTACCGCGATAAAGGTCCGGCTTTGGCTGCCGCCGATACCTTGCGCGCGGCACATCCCACATGGTGGGTTGCTGCGGCACCGGTGTCAGACGACGCGGGCGACGACGAAATCGGCGAGGTCTGAGAGGATCTCACGCAAGTCCGAGGGCGGCAGTGCGGTGAGCGCCTCTTTCGCCTCGGCCGCGCGGGCCAAGGCCCGGTCGCGGGTCGCTTCCAAGGCGCCATGGCGTGTCATCACAGCGATCGCCTGCTCAACATCGCCATCCCGCTGGTCGCCCTTTTCGATAGTGCGGGTCCAAAAGATGCGCTCGTTGGCGTCGACCTGGCTCACGGCCAAAATCAGGGGCAGCGACATTTTGCGCTCGCGGAAATCATCGCCGACATTCTTGCCCAGGCTGGCCGAAACGCCGCCATAGTCCAGCAAGTCGTCGACGATTTGAAAGGCGATCCCTAACGCGTCGCCATATCTGTGCAGCGCGGTCACATGCGCCTGGGGGGCGCCAGCGATCACACCGCCAACCTCAGTCGCGGCAGCAAAAAGAGCCGCGGTCTTGCCGCGGATCACCTTAAGATAGGTCTCTTCCGAGGTTTCAAGATTGCGGGCCGCGGTCAGCTGCAGCACCTCGCCCTCGGCAATCACCGCGGCGGCGTTTGACAGAATGTCCAGCACGCGCAAGCTGCCGGTTTCGACCATCAATTGGAACGCTCGGGCGAACAGATAGTCCCCCACCAAGACCGATGATTGATTGTCCCACAACAGGTTCGCGGTGGGCCGCCCGCGCCGCTGCGCGCTTTCGTCGACCACATCGTCGTGCAGCAAAGTGGCGGTATGGATAAATTCGACCGTCGCGGCCAGGCGAATGTGATGATCGCCGTCATAGGCGCACAGCCGGGCCGCGGCCAGGGTCAGCAGGGGGCGCAGGCGCTTGCCGCCAGCCTCGACCAGATGGGCGGTGACCTGTGGAATACGGGGCGCATGTTCCGACACCATACGCGCGCGGATCAGCGTGTTTACCGCCGCCATATCAGGGGCCAACAAGGTTTGAAGACGCTCGAACGGGCCTGGGGTAGGGGTCACTGCCTGTGCCGTTTCAGCCACTCTCGACGCTCCTCAAACCGCCCGCTAGGGTACGGGCATGGAAGAAATTCTACGCACCACCGACCCGACGGTTATCGCCTTTTCGCAAGCGCTGTTGCGGGCCGAGGATATAGAATGCTTTGTGATGGACGTCCATATGAGCGTGATGGAGGGGTCCATTGGGATCTTTCCCCGACGGTTGATGGTGCATCGCTCGGACGCGTTTCGGGGGCGGGCGATTCTCAGCGACAATGATCTGGATGTGACGGTCCGGCGGTGAGCCTGGGGCCGTTCAGCGAGGACGGCTTTTTGGGTGGGCGGTTGCGGCTGCGCCAGCCCCAGGTTGGCTACCGCGCCGCGACAGATCCAGTGTTTTTAGCGGCTTGCGTGCCGGCCCAGCCGGGGGAGGCCGTGCTGGATTTGGGATGCGGCGCGGGGGCGTCGCTCTTTTGTTTGGGGACGCGGGTCGCGGAACTGGCGCTGCATGGACTGGAAATTCAGGCCGATTATGCCGCGCTCGCGCGCGAGAATGCCGTGCTGAACGGGCTACAGGCCAAGATTTTCGAGGGCGATGTGACGCACCCTGATCCCGCGCTGCGAGCGCAGAGTTTCGATCATGTGCTAACAAACCCGCCATTTTACGAGGCGGACGCGGCGACCGCCCCCCAAGATCCTGGGCGGGATGTGGCGCATCGGATCAGCGCCGCTGATTTGGAGCAATTCATTGATCAGGGCCTGCGACGGCTGTGCCCCGGGGGGACATTTTCGATCATTCACCGCAGCGCGCGGTTGGGGGCGATCCTAACAGCCCTTGAGCCGCGTTTGGGTGACATTTGGGTGCGGCCTTTGGCGGCGCGGGCGGGGCGCGATGCAAAGCGGGTACTTGTGCAAGGGCGCAAGGGCGCGCGGGGCCCGCTGGTGCTGCGGCCACCATTTGTGATCCACGCAGGCGACGCGCATGGCGCTGGTTTCAGCCCCGCGGCAGAGGCTGTTTTGCGGGACGGGGCGGCTCTTGAGGATGTTAACACTTGTTGACAATTTGAGAGGTGACAGGTGGGGGCGATTCGTGATGGACTGTTCATATTCAGACTAAAAGATACTCAAAACAGGAGACGCTGAATGAGCCTGAGTTCACACTTGTCCGAACTTCGCAAGAAACATGAGCACCTCTCGCAACAGATCGAACACGAGCAACGCGCGCCGGCAGGTGATGCATTGCATCTGACCGAAATGAAGCGACAGAAGCTCTATCTAAAGGACGAGATTGAGCGGATTTCACACCAGCTCTGACGAGTATCGGGTCTGGCCTGCGGGGGGTGTTGCAGGTCAGCCCGTGCCGTTTTTTTCGGCGATTTGGCGGGTTAGGCCGCCCCAGACAAGCGCTTGCGTGCCAAGGCTTGGCGATAAAACTCTACAATTGTTCGCGCCCACGGATCCGCGTCCACAGGCCGGTTCAGGCTTTCGACCGCTTGGGCCAGCACCGGGCCTGGTACTTTCTCTTGCAGCCGCACGTCGATCATATCTTGCAACAGATCCCCGGTGTATTCTGGATGTGGCTGCACGCTGAGCGCCACCGGCGCCTCGGGCGTACCATAAGCAAGGGCCGCGTAGGGGCAAAAATCCGACCGCATCAGGACATGACTGTTGGGCGGTTGATCAACCACTTGGTCCTGGTGGATCGCAATGCCAGCGCGCGCATCAACCAGTGGCGCGGCCCAGTCAGGTAGATCCCCGACGTCGTAATCCTGTACGCCCAGGCCCCAACCCTTGTCTGACTTGTCTACCCGGCCGCCCAAGGCTTGGGCCAGGATCTGATGGCCGAAACACACCCCCACGACGGGAACTTGCACCGCGATGCTGTCTCTAAGGAACGCCTCGAGCGGTGGGATCCAAGCGTGATCCTCATAAGAACCATGGCGCGAGCCGGTCACAAGCCACCCGTCGGCATCCTGTGGGGTACCCAATGGGGCGCCGCCCTCAACATTGACGGTGAAGGTGCTCAGACCTGGGTCCGCGCGGACCAACAGGCGGGTGAAGAAGGCGGGATAGCTGCCCTGGCGGGCGACAACCGCGTCGGGGAATTCGCCTGTTTGTAGGATGCCGATACGCATGGGCTGCCTTTCGCTGTTTCAGTCGATATGGATGATATCATGCGCCTGGGCAAGGGCGCGGTCGGGCTCGATTTCGCCCAGGATCCAGGCACGGAACCGCGCGACATGCGGTCGTGTCTCGGTCCCTTGGGCGGTGATCATGCGGTAGTGCGCTTGGACGGTGAGGGCCAGGCGAAAAGGGGCCACCAAAGCGCCGGATCGCAGCGCCGTCATCGCGATCGAACTGCGCCCCATCACCACGCCGCCCCCCTCAAGCGCCATGTCCAGACCATGGTCGGCCTGGGTGAAATGCGGACCCTTAAGTGGGCCATGGGATACGCCAGCCTCGGCAAACCAGCGGGCCCAATCGGGTGAGTTGCTGAGAAAGTCCAGGCTTTCGTCGTGGATCAGGGTTTCGGACAACAGGTCGGTGGGGGTTTTGATCGTTGCCGCGATATCGGGGCGCATCATCGGTGTGATGAAACCGCGATACAAAGGCTCGGAAAAGACACCGTGATCGGGGCCGGTCCCAAAGCGGATCGCGATGTCGATCCCGTCGCGGTCAAAGTCGAGCAGCCGCAGGGTGGCGGTGAACCGCAGGTCGATGTCGGGGTTCTTTTGCGCGAAGTCGAAGAGTTTGGGCGCAAGCCATTTGGCGGTGAACGCGGGGCCTGCGGTGATGTTCAGCGTGGTCTCGTCCTGTGTGCGTTGGGCAGCCCGCCAGCCGCGGCGCAGCGCGTCGAAGCCTTGCGCGGCATGGGGCAGCAGGGTGGCGCCCGCGTCGGTTAGCGCGACGGCGCGGTTCAGGCGTCGGAACAAGGGCGCGCCCAAATGCTCCTCAAGGTTCTTGATTTGGAAACTTAGCGCGGCAGGGGTCACCGACAACTCGTCCGCCGCTTGAGCAAAGCTAAGGTGGCGGGCGGCGGCCTCGAAGGCGCGCAGGGCGGTCAAAGGGGGCAGGCGGTCGGGCATGTTCACATAAGTACATCTTATGTGAAGCTAGGGAAAGACTCGTTTGTGAAAACCACCTAAGGCAATCATATTAAGCGTTAAGAGCAGGCACGGACGCCGCCAATTGTTAAGAGGATATGAACGATGATTCAAGATCACGCCCCCAGCCCCACCAGTTTAGACCTGTCCCAAGCCATGGCCCGTGGCCGTCTGGAACGCTCGCGCGCGTTTCATGCGGCAATGCACGCGGCTGGCTATTGGCTGACGGGCGCGCTGCAAGGACTGGTTTCCGGAGGCACGCCGCAGGTCCGATCCTAGGGACCCGCCCGGCGCTTCACCGCCCCACGGAAACGCGAAAGGCCGGCGTGACCGCCGGCCTTTTTGTGTGTTGCCTTGGGCTAGGCCAGGTACTGCCCGCCGTTCGCCGACATGGTCGAGCCGGTGATGAAGCCCGCATCGTCCGAGGCCAGGAAGGCCACACAGCGCGCGATTTCCGTGGCTTCGCCCAACCGGCCCACGGGGATCTGAGGCAGGATAACCTCGTTCATCACTTTCTCGGGGATCGTGCTCATCATCTCGGTGTTGATATAGCCTGGTGCCACCACATTCACGGTAATCCCGGCGCGCGCGCCTTCCTGGGCCAGCGCCTTGGTGAAACCAATGTCACCCGCTTTCGACGCGGCATAATTGGCCTGAGCAAACTGGCCCTTCTGGCCGTTGATTGAACTGATCGTGATGATCCGTCCGAATTTGGCGGCACGCATGCCGGGCCAGACGCAATGGGTCATGTTGAAGACGCCGGTCAAGTTGGTGTCGATCACCTCGTGCCACTGCTCGGGCGTCATTTTGTGGAAAGGGGCGTCGCGGGTGATGCCGGCATTGTTCACCAGGATCTCGACCGGTCCAAGGTCCGCTTCAACTTGGGCGATCCCGGCTTTGCAGGCCTCGTAGTCACCAACCGACCACTTATAGGTCTTAATCCCAGTCTCGGTGGTAAATTTCGCCGCCGCTTCATCATTTCCGCCATATGTGGCGGCGACCGAGCAGCCGGCCTCTTTCAATGCGGTGGCAATGGCCGCGCCGATCCCGCGCGAGCCCCCGGTTACAACAGCAACACGTCCCATGGTCTTCCTTCCCTAGGCTTTCAGTTTTTGGTGGTGTGGCAGCGGGTCTTGCCCGCCGCCTTGAGGTGGATCAATCGCGTTCGACACAAAGGGCGACACCCATGCCGCCGCCGATGCACAAAGTGGCCAGGCCCTTTTTTGCGTCGCGGCGCTGCATTTCAAACAGCAACGTGTTCAAAACCCGCGCCCCCGAGGCGCCGATGGGGTGGCCGATAGCGATCGCGCCGCCGTTCACGTTCACAATCGCTGGATCCCAACCCATATCTTTGTTCACCGCACAGGCTTGGGCCGCGAAAGCCTCGTTCGCTTCGACCAAGTCCAGGTCACTGACTTTCCAACCCGCCTTGTCCAGCGCTTTCCGGCTGGCATAGATCGGACCGACGCCCATGATCGACGGATCCAGGCCCGCAGTGGCATAAGCGGCGATGCGGGCAAGCGGTGTGATCCCGCGCTTCTCGGCGTTCTCGGCGCTCATCAGAAGGGTGGCGGCCGCGCCGTCATTCAGGCCCGAGGCGTTGGCGGCGGTCACAGTCCCCTCTTTGGAGAACGCCGGGCGCAGCTTTTGCATGGCCTCGATTGTCGCGCCGTGGCGGATGTACTCGTCTTTGTCGACGACGGTCTCGCCCTTGCGGGTCTTGACGGTGAACGCGACCACCTCGTCATCGAATTTGCCTGCATTTTGCGCTGCCTCGGCCTTGTTCTGGCTGGCCACCGCGAACTGGTCCTGGTCGTCACGGCTGATCTGCCACTGCTCGGCCACGTTCTCGGCCGTAGTGCCCATGTGGTAGTTGTTGAAGGCATCCCACAGCCCGTCCTTGATCATCGAATCGACGAACTTCATGTCGCCCATCTTTTGACCCGCGCGCAGATGGGCGACGTGGGGTGCCAGGCTCATGCTTTCTTGACCGCCCGCGACAACGATCTCGGCATCGCCCAGCATCACATGTTGGGCGCCCAGCGCGACGGCGCGCAGGCCCGAGCCGCAGACTTGGTTGATGCCCCAGGCAGAGGCCTCTTTGGGCAGGCCCGCATTGATATGCGCCTGGCGCGCTGGGTTTTGGCCCTGACCGCCGGTCAAAACCTGACCGAGAATGGTCTCGGACACTTCGCCTGCCTCGACGCCCGCACGTTTCAAAACCTCGCCGATCACCGCCGTGCCCAGGTCGTGGGCCGGGGTATTGGCGAATGCGCCGTTAAAGCTGCCGACAGCCGTTCGGGCAGCGGAGGCGATTACAACATTGGTCATGGCAGGTCCCCCAGGGATTTTGGTTAAGTGGTAAACGATCTAGCGTGTTGCGACGCAACATACGCCTGAGGCCAAAAATGGATAGGGCGCATTCGGTCGCACGGTATGACCAGCAGACTAGGCATGCGCGCGCAGAAATTCCACCACCGGTTCCCAAACGTGAACGGGGGCGGCACTGCCCGTGATCATACCGACATGCCCCAGCGGTGGGCTCAGCAGATCCGCATGCGGCAAAGCTTGTTTCAAGGCCGTGGCCATGGGCGGCTGGGCGATGCTGTCGCGCGCGCCGCAGATCAACAGGCTGGGGATCGGGGGCGCATTGCGCGGGGCTGAGGGCCAGGCGCCTGTGGCGGGTGTGTTTTCCAGATGCCAGTCGATCAGCAAGGTCTCGGCCGCGGGGCCGGCCATGGGAACCCCATCTGCCAGCCAATCCTCAAGCGCGACAAACAGGCGGGTTTGTGGGGCGTCGTCGGGCAGTGTGTGGAAGTGCCGGAACTTTCGCGCAGCCTGGATCGGATCGACCAGGGCGAACAGATGTTGGAACAGGCTGATGGGGATGGTGCCGAAAGCCGCTGCCAGGCCGCGCAAGCTTTGGCGGATTTGCGGGATCCCATAGCGATACGCCCCGTCGCGAATGTGGTGGGCCATGCCGCCGATGGCGCCAAAGTCCCAAGGGGCGCCGATGGTGACCAAAGCGCGGGCCCCGCCGCGGGTCAGCACATGGCCCACGCACAAAGTTCCGCCCATGCAATAGCCCAGCAGTGCGGGGGGCTTGCCGCCCAGTCCGTGCGCCACGGCCAGCGCGCCCATCAGGGTTTGTGCTGTGTAGTCCGACAGATCGAACTTAGCTTCCATGGGTCCTGGGGCCCCCCAATCCAGCAGCAGCGGGCGCAATCCGGCGGCGGCCAGGGCCCTGAGGAATGAGTTCTCGGCCATCAAATCCAACACATAGGCGCGATTGATCAGCGAGGGCGCGACAAGGACCACCGGGCCTTGCGGATCCGTTGCTTCGGGCGCCTGACCATAGTCCAGCACCCGGGCCGCACCCATTTGCCAGACCACCGGTGGCTCGGCCAGATCGCGGCGATAGGGGTGGGTCTGCCACCGGGCGATGCCGTCGATCATCGCGTTCAGGCGTCGCGCGGCCTCGACCGTGACGTCCAGGGGCGTGGGGGCTGGACCCGCAAAGGGCGGCAGATCGGGATGCCAGGGAAAGCTGGGGTCAGCGGCGTTGGGTGCTGCCAAAATGCCCTGGGTGTAGCCGACCAGCGCCGCGCTGAGGTGGAAGATCAGCGGCGTCGGCTGGCCCCGGCGATGCGGCGCAACCCTCACGAGGCCGGTATAGGCGCCGGACCACGCGTGGCTGTCAGGCTAAGATGCGCCTCCCAAAGGTCCAAATAGGCCTTGGCGGGCGATGGTGAAGGTGGCGTCGTCTGCGTCGTCATGGCCCCCGCTTAGCACGCGGTCGCGCCCTTCGCGCGTGCAAAAATGCATTGCGGCGCCAAAACGCCCGGTGCTATGGCTGACTAAGTGGTTCTAGGAGATGCGAATGGCCCGGACGCGCCTTGAGACGGACGATGTAATTGTCATCAAAAAATACGCCAATCGCAGGCTGTATAACACACAGAAATCGGCTTACGTCACGCTTGAGAACTTGGCCGAGATGGTGCGCGAAGGGACCGACTTCGTGGTCCGCGACGCCAAGTCCGGCGAGGATATTACCCGTGCTGTCCTGACCCAGATTATTTTCGAGGAAGAAGCCAAAGGCCATACGATGCTGCCCGCGAATTTCTTACGGCAGTTGATCCGCCTTTATGGGGACACGCTGCAGGGTGTTGTGCCAGGGTATCTAGAGGCCTCGATGGAGACCTTTTTGCGCAATCAAGAGAAGCTGCGCGAGAGTGTGAAAACGGCCTTTGGCGCCAATCCGGCGATGGCGAATTTCGAGGCTTTGACCCGTACGAATATGGAGATCTACGAGAACGCTATGCGGATGTTCCACCCGTTCGGCCAACGGGGTGAACGGGTGGAACCTGCAAGCCCCCAAACCGACAAGCCGGCGCCCAAGGATGTTGAGTTGGAAGACCTAAAAGACCAGCTAAAGACAATGCAGGATCAATTGTCGAAACTAGTCAAAGACAGCTGACCCGGACCATCAACCCGCCCCGCGCAAGTCGCGGTCAGAGCGTGTTGCATGGGATGCCAGGCAAAGATCTGGCCGACCGAACAAAAACCCCTGCATACAGTCGAGGCCCAATTTGGTCGCCACGGCCGCGTCCGCGGGATTATCGATATACTCGATCACCGTCATCATTTCGAAGTGCTGCGAGATCCGCAAAAGTGCTGAGACAAGCACCTGAGCATCGGGATTCCGGTGCAGCCCGTCGCCAAAGCTGCCGTCGATTTTGACGATGTCAAACCGATGCTTGCGAAACTCGGAAAAGCCTGTGGCGCCCGCGCCAAAATCATCCAGGGCCAGACAGATCCCCATGCCTTGCAGGGTTTGCAAAAAGACCGGGCAGTCGGGGTGCCCTAACACGCCGGGATCTTCGGTCACTTCGACGATCAGGCGAAAGGCGATGTCGGGCTGGTCGTTGGTGAACCGCATCAGTGTGTTCATCCATACCGGGCTGTCGATGGTGTCCGCCCCAATGTTCACCGATATCCGCGCCTGCGGTCTGCGTTGCAATTCCTGCAGGGCGCAACGCAGGACAGCGCAATCCAGATCGGCAGCAAGCGTCGTACCCACCACGCTGGGCAGAAACTGCCCGGGGGACAGCAAAGCGCCCGTTGGGGTGCGCAATCTGACCAAGGCCTCGTGAAACGCGATATACGCACCTGGCCTTGTGCTCACAACTGGCTGATAAGCAACGCAAACCCGCCCTTCCGCCAGCGCCTTGGCCACCATGGCGTGCGAGGTGTCCTGGGCCGTTTTGTCGGTTTGGCGCAAAGCTTGCGGCAACGGAGGTGTCTGTGAGCCGGCTTTGCGCATCGGGGTCTCCTGAAAAGGTTTGAGCGGCTGGGACAATCTTTGGTTCTTTCGAATAAGACTGGGTTCCTTCAGTAAAGAGTTCGTAAATATACTCGAAATGTTCTAAGAACGTTCTCACTATCAATATCTAGCGGAGGGGTGAATGTCAGATCGCTGCCCATGGTGTGGGACCGAAGATATATATATTCAATATCATGATACCGAGTGGGGTGTGCCCGAGTATGACAGCCGCGCGCTGTGGGAAAAACTGATTCTCGACGGGTTCCAAGCGGGCCTGTCCTGGATCACGATTCTCAAAAAGCGCGATGCGTTCCGCGCGGCCTTTGATGATTTTAGCCCCGAAAAGATCGCGGCCTATGGATCCGCAGATGAAGAGCGTCTGCTTGCGGATCCGGGCATTGTGCGGCATGGCGGCAAGATCCGCTCGGCCATCCGTTCGGCCCAACTTTACCTTGAGATCGAGGCGCGCGAGGGGTTCGCGCCCCTGCTGTGGTCCTATGTTGATGGACAACCGTTGCAGAACCATTGGTCACGGATGGACCAGGTTCCGGCGAAGACGGACTTGTCGACACAGGTTTCGAAGGATCTCAAGAAGATGGGGTTCAATTTCTGTGGGCCAACGATTGTATATGCGTGGATGCAGGCCACCGGTATGGTGAACGATCACCTGGTCGACTGCCCGCGGCACGCGGAAGTGGCCGCCCTGCGCCGCGGCTGATCTGGGTCAAGGCGGGGCCAGCCCATTCGCGTTATTGGATTGCGAAAAGGGGGACATGCGATGTTTGAGCGTATTCTCGTGGCCTTTGATGGGTCCGCATCGGCAGAAACCGCCCTGCGAACCGCCTTTGTTATAAAGGAAATGACCGGCGCCACGATCAAGGTGGTCCATGTGCCGCATATCCCGGGCGATCTGATGGTGGCGGGGACCTTGCCGATCCAGTTTCCGGCCAGCCCCGAGATGGTTGAGGAGGCGGTGATGGACATTCAGGACCGCATTGAGGATATCGCCTCCGCGCAGGGCGCGGACCTGCCCGAGGTGGTGGTGCACAGCGGCGACCCGGCGCGCGAGATCCTGGAGATCATAAAAAGCGACACCGTCGACTTGGTGGTAATGGGACGTCGGGAACTGGGCGATGCGACCGGTCTGCTGCTTGGCAGTGTGACTCATAAAGTCCAGGCGCGCAGCGATTGTGCGGTTCTGACTGTCGGGTAAGGTCGAAACACAGCTTGAGCAACTTGAGCGCAGATGTTTTCAATTGGCCAAGGCCAAGGCCAAGGTGTTGGTAGCGGGACGAATATGGCATTTGGAAATCTAATCTGGAAGCATTCATACCTTCTGGTAAAGTTTGCCAATGAAGAGTTTCATGAACAGGTTTTTTGGACGTTCTCGCATATACTCGATTGACGAAGAAACCAGCCGTGCCATAGCCAGAACTGGGGAGCGCCCAGTCTGCACATGCCTTTCGCCTCAACATGCAAAACCGGGCAAGTGGAAAGAGCTTTCGTTCCATCATGATTATCCTGATAAGGATGATCCTGCCTGGTTGAAGTTGTTGGATGTTATCGATCAAGCAGCGCAAGACGGGCGCACAGTGTTTGAGCCGGGTGCTGAACTTGACTGGGAAGATTGGAAAAAAATCACCACCCTTCCCGCATCTATTGGCAATTTAAAAAACGTTCGAACACTCTTGCTGTACGGGAGCAACCTTTCGTCAATACCGCCGCAAATCGGTGGAATGACGCGTCTTTCTAGGCTCGATTTGTACACCTCGTATAGGTTGCATTGGCTCCCCTACGAGATAACGCGATGCAAGAAGTTGGCAGATAGCCGCATTAGCACGCGCGCTCTGTATGGGAACTACAAGTACCGCCCACCGTTTCCCAGATTGCAGCCATACGTGCAGGGCTTTGAGCCAGTGACCTGTAGTGTTTGTGATGAACCATTCGATAAATTCATAGATCACAGACCCCTACAATTCTGGATATCGCTGAAAGTGGGAACGGATGTACTGCCCCTTCTCGTGCAAGCCTGCTCCTGGGAGTGTGTTGACCACTTACCGTCGCCACACGAAGGTTACATTGACACGCCTCACAAAGGTGGAATCGGACGCGCAGGACCTCAGCAAAGGTAGCAGGAAAAAGTAGGACCACCTCTGGCGACAACGGGTCCGTCGGCGTCACCCGCGTACCCTGCCGCTTAGCCTCAAGGGGAACGCTGATCGGCCCACCAAATCAGGCGGTGTCCTCACACGCCGGTGAGGCCCGAGGGTAATCGGTTGCGCAAGCTTTGGTTTTGACGATGATGCCGTGAGGATCGAAGGGCTGGAATTGGCGGGGGCAGGCAAATGACATCGACCCAAGGCACCGGGCTGTCCCGGCGCAAAATTGTTTGCGCGCTGCTCGCCACTGTGGCGACCCCGGCCTTAATCTCAGGTGCTTTGGCGCAGGAGGCTGTGGAGCCGCAACTGGCGCCCCCGCAACCGCAACCGTTCTCGTACGACTGGCTAAAGACCCGCATGCAGGAACGGGCGGCCATCCCCCATGAACCGCCTGCGGCGCTGGAAAGCTTCCTCGAAGATCTGGATTATGACGGCTATCGTAAAATACGCTTCCATGTGGATCAGGCACGCTGGGCGGACGCGCCTCTGTCGTTCCAGGTGCATCCCTTCCACCCTGGCTGGCTATACCGCGAACCAGTCATCATTCACGAGGTCGTGGACGGCCAAGCAACCGAGATGACATTCTCGACCAACGACTTCGAATATCTGAACGATCTGGCGGCCAAAGTCCCCGAACACGCGGTTCTGCCCGGCATTGCCGGATTGAAGATCAACCATCCCCTCAACCGCGCGGATGTCTTTGACGAGTTGATCACCTTCGTCGGCGCCAGCTATTTCCGCGCCTTGGGCCGCGACAACAGCTATGGTCTTTCGGCCCGCGGTCTGGCGCTGAATACCTGGCTGGATGGCCCTGAAGAATTTCCCCGCTTCAGCGAATTCTGGCTGGAGCGTCCGGTTCCTGGCGCCCAACAGCTGACATTGTATGCCGCCCTTGATGGCACCTCAGTGACCGGGGCCTACCGTTTCACGATCACGCCAGGTGCGAACACGGTTGTTGAGGTTGACGCCAACCTGACCTTTCGCACCGCGATCCCACAGCTGGGCCTGGCCCCGCTAACCTCCATGTTTTTCTTCGCCGAACATTCGGAAAAGGCTTTCAATGACTACCGCCCGCAGGTGCACGACAGCGATGCGCTTAAGATCATCCGCCAGGACGGCGACGTCTTGTTTCGCCCACTGAACAACCCGCCCCGCGTTGCCAGTTCCTATTTTGCCGATCCGGGGCTGCAAAGCTTTGGCTTGGTCCAGCGGGACCGCAGGTATACCGACTACCAGGACGCAGGCGCGCGGTATCACGACCGCCCCTCGGTACTGGTTGAGCCATTGGGTGGCTGGGGTCCAGGGGCCGTGCGTCTGGTGGAAATCCCGGCGGCGTTAGAGATTGAGGACAATATCGTCCTGTTTTGGGTCCCAGATCAGGCACCGCAGGCGGGCGAGACCCGCAGCTATCGCTATCGCATGCACTGGGGCGCCCTGCCGCCCAAACCCGAGGCGACATTGGCATGGGTTAGCGGCACGCGGGCAGGACTGGGTGGCCCGGCGGGCGTTCCCATCGAGAGTGAAAATCTGCGAAAATTCGTCATCGACTTCGAAGGCGGGCTGCTAGGGGCCTCGCCCGAGGAGGCCGAGGTGATCCCGGTCGTCACCGCCTCGGCCGGGGAGGTCGTGGAAACCACCCTCTTCAAGGTCTCCGAGGCCGAAAGCACAGCCCCCAACGGCCTTTGGCGCTTGGTGATCGACATCGACGGCGGTGCCGAGCCCCTGATCGAACTCAGCGCTCATGTGGCGGGCTTTGGCCGGAAGCTGACCGAAACCTGGCTGTTCCAATGGGTTCGCACAGTAGAAGCTTCAGTTGAAAACAAGCCATGACAGCGACTTAGACCTCTAACCAGACCCCAGCCCTTGATGAAATTGCTTTGGTGGACCTGACGGTAGAAGAATCGAACCGTCTGTTTGAAACGCTCCAAGACTGGAATGACCAGCTTTCGCACTTTGATCTAGATGATCTGAGGTGCGACGATGACGATATCGCACCGTAATTTCAATAAGTTATCCAAGGGAAAAACGCCGCCGCCGTTTTCGCTCCGTCTGACCTTCGAAGAACGCGCCAAACTGGAGGATGCCGCGAACGGGGTGCCGCTCGGAGCCTATATTCGCGCGGTCCTCTTCGATCAGGCGCTTCCCAAGGTCCGGCGGCGTGGCAGCAAACCTCTAGCTAATCACGCCGAACTGGCTAGGGTTTTGGCCGCGCTAGGCTCGTCGCGCCTGTCTTCGAACATGAACCAAGTGGCCAGGGCGGTGCACACCGGCTCACTGCCGGTCACGCCGGATACGGAAAATGAATTGCAGAAAGCCTGCGCTGATATCGCTGCGATGCGCCACATGCTGGTCAAAGCCCTCGGCCTGGAAAGCACGGAACCTCCAATAGGCTCGCCATGATCTTGAAAGCCTCCGAACGCGGCAATGCGAGCAATCTGGCCCAGCATCTGATGAACGGGCGGGACAATGAGCATGTCGATCTGCATGAGCTACGCGGCTTCATCGCCGATGACCTGCATGGCGCGTTTCAGGAAGCCGATGCGATCTCGCGCGGGACGCGCTGCAAGAACTTCCTATTCTCGCTCTCGCTGAGCCCGCCGGAAATAGAGGACGTGCCGGTTGCGGTCTTCGAAGCAGCGATTGAACAGATTGAAGAGCGGTTGGGCCTTTCCGGGCAGCCCCGCGCCATTGTCTTCCACGAAAAGGAAGGTCGCAGACATGCCCATGCTGTTTGGAGCCGCATCGATCCTGTGGAGATGAAGGCGGTTCACCTTTCGCACTACAAGCGCAAGCTGAATGAAATCGCCCGCGAGCTTTACCTGGAACATGGCTGGGACATGCCGGACGGCTTCAAAAAGGGCCGCTCGCGCGATCCGCTGAGCTTCACCCTGGCCGAATGGCAACAAGCCAAGCGGGCCGGGCGCGATCCCAAACAACTAAGAGAGCAGATTCAGGAATGTTGGATGGGCTCCGATACGAAAGCGGCGTTTGAGGCAGCCTTGCGGGAGAACGGGTTTTTTCTGGCGCAAGGCGACCGGCGCGGCTTCGTCGTCCTGGATGTGCATGGCGAGGTCTATTCGCTTTCGCGGCTATCGGGTGCCAAGGTCAAGGAGCTGAAAGCTCGCCTCGGCAACCCGAAAGACCTGCCAACGCTCGAAGAGCGCAAAATCTGGCTCTCAGAGCGGATGACGGATCAGCTCAAGGCCCATGTTCGGGAGCTGGAACAACGCCAGCACAAGAAGGGGCTGGCGCTGGAATTTCAACGCAAGCAAATGGTGGATCGGCACCGCCGTGCACGGCAAGGCCTGAAATCCTCTCAATTATCCCGCTGGCAAGAGGAAGAGCGCACCCGCGCCGCACGCCTGCCGCGCGGGTTCAAGGGCCTGTGGAGCTGGATTACGGGCGGATTGAAGAAAATCCGGCTGCAAAATGCGCTGGAAGTCGCCAAGGCCGACGTACGGGACCGAGCGAAACGGCAGGCGATGATCGCCAAACAACTCTCAGAACGGCGCGCACTTCAAAAGCAGATCAAAGTGCTGCGGACCTCGCAGCAGAAAGAGCTGAATACCCTGGGCCGTGATATTGCGCATTACATGCTGATGGGCGACAAAGCCCCGATGGACGTCACCAAGGTCTATGAGAAAAACAAGGAACGAGACCGGAAACGCCAGCGCGAACGGGATCAGGATCGCCCGCAAGGACCAGATTTTGATTTCTAGAGTGGCTTATTCTGCATCGCCGGAAAACATCGCCGCTGCATCGCGCGCGCCGTGCACGACATGCACTATGATCAGCTCTGTCTCGGTGAAGGTGTAGTAGATGGCATAATTCTTGTGGAAGTGAACCCGTAAACCGGGTGCGAGCGCTTCACGGCTGGGTCCGATCTCCGGGTGGCGAAGCAGCGGCTCGAAACGCTTGGCAATCTGGTTGATAAAAGCCGTCGCACGCTCTGGTGAGTCCTCGGCGATATAGCTCCAAATAACTGCCAGATCGTCCTCGGCTTTGTTTGTTATTCTGAGTGTGAGTTTGCTGATGCTTTGGCCTCCCCTTTTGCAATGATACGCTGGGGATCAAAGTCCGAGACACGACCAGCCGTGATGTCGTAAAGACCGGCATCAATACCAGCTTTAAGCCTTCGGCGCTCGGCGACACGTCGCTCTTCATCGTCCTCCAGCAAGCGCAAACCTGCCCGGACAACTTCGGAAACGCCGTGATAGCGTCCGCTGGCAACGAGAGATTGCACAAATTCCTGCTGGTGTTCTGTAAGTGATATGCTTGGGTTCCTGGCCATCATCGCCTCCTTTTCCCAATTGTAGCATATATAGCTACGCATCTACAAGCCTATTCACCAAGGTTAATCAATCCTTAAGCATAGCAAGTGTATAATATTGCTATGGATTTTGAAGACATTAGGCAAATGGAGCGCCTGACAGAGAGATTTGAACGCGCAGCACGCGATTACGATGATCTCCAGAATGAGATGGCTGGGCACGAGGTCGGGCGAATTGCGCGGTTCCTAACGGAAGGCTCACCGAAATCTGCTGATGGCAAGCGGCGGGATAAAGAGCGGCGCTCAATCGAAACCCAGCTTCAGATTATGATGGCGGACGCGGCCTACCGCGCGCTCTTCGATGAAACCGTGCAAATCCTCCATGATGCGCAGAGCCGGATTGAAACGGTGTTTGCTCGGATCGACTCTTTACGGATCGAAACGGAAGCGACCATAGAAGCGCTGGAAAGCCGCGCCGCGCGCTTGCCTGATGGGTCACTGGTGTTCCAGGATCAAGACGGTACGACACGCCTGGCGAACGGACAGGCGGTTGATGCCGAACTGGCGGCAACCATTCTCTGGCGCGGCGATGAGCCTAGCTACGAAGACTGGGCTCATAAACAAAACCGCGCCGAGCGCCTGGACGAGTTGGAATCGCAAGCGCGCACTCAACAAGTCACTTTAGGTAAAATGCAGGCGCGTTTGGATGATCCAGACGATCCACCCAGCACCGATGCGTTGCGCCGCATGCAAGAGGAAGCGGAACGCATTGCGTCAGAACTCGAAGCCGCGCTTGAGGCCGACGCACCAAGAAAACTCATCGCTCCCGAAGTCGATAAGATAGGGCATGAAGCAAGCGTAGGCCTCGTTGTCCCCACACTCTAGGGTTTAGAAATCTCCACATTCACTTTGAATCACCGCCAAAATGACGGCCTGCGGGTGCACATGGGGTAAGGTCTGCATAACCTCGCGAATACGCGCTGAGCGTTGCGATTGACTTCGTGGACCACCACCATACCAGCCATCAATACACTCAGCGATGTGTCCGTGCTCGCCCGTCTGTGTAGCGACGATAGCAATCATCATAACCGAAGTCTGGAAGAAGGAATCCTGGCTCTCAGCAGACCATTCGAGCACCTCAGCGGATATTGTTCCTTGCGCCAAAATCGGCTGTGGAAAACTCAGTGACACCACCAGTGCAATCTTGGCGAGGCGGCTCTTTCTTGCGATCATTATCCAAGGATTTTGACCACTTAGCAGATTGAAGAGGGTTTGAGAATGCTGTACTATGAAAATGGGAGAAACGGTGGTTTGCACTCCGTGAAATTCCTCGTACTCCCCGGAATTCCACCCCGTTCAGAAAGGTTCCTTTGCGATCAGGAAAGGCGGTGGCCGCCATGACCTATACGCCGATGATCGACGCGCCCGGACGCCACATCGGCTACGCGCGGGTGTCCACGAAAGATCAGAAACTGCGCATGCAGCTGGATGGTTTGAAAGCCGTTGGATGTCATCACATCTTCAAAGATCACGGTGTCTCCGGCACCAAGGCCAGCCGCGCTGGGCTCGATGCGATGCTCGCAGAGCTGAAGTCCGGCGATACGGTGGTGGTATTCAAGCTGGACCGGTTAGGCCGCTCAGTCCTGCACCTGGCCGATCTGCTCGTGCGGTTTCAGCACGAAGGCATCCACTTTTGCAGCCTTTCCGAAGGCGTCAACACCACGACCCCAGGTGGAAAGCTGGTTTACCACCTTTTCAGCGCCTTTGCAGAGTTCCAGCGCGATATTATCGCCGAGAATACATCTCTCGGCTTGGAAGCCGCACGCAAGCGCGGCTCAAAGTTGGGACGACCCCCAGTGTTGGATATCGAAACCGTTCTCGCTGCACATCAGGCTATCGCCCAAAGAGGACTGTCGATCTCAGAAACCGCTCGCCATTTGGGTGTGGATCGCACAACCCTGCGCCGTGCCCTGGCAAAGGTCGGAGCAGACTGAAAGCGGCTCCAAAACTTGCTCAGCCGCATCGGTAGACCATTCGCAGGCCCGCAATCTCAACCTCCGCATAGTCGGTGCTGAGGTCGCGCGCGATAGCATCGTAGTCGATGTAGAAGCGCAAGGGTTCGGGGATATCACCGAACAATCCATCCTCGACAAACCGCGCGGCCAAATCGCGCAAGCTATCCTCGTTGTAAATGTCCACATCGTAGTCGTCGGCGCTGACGGTATCGGGGTCGAAGCTGTAGCCGCACTCGCCCACAGCAATGATAAAGCTGTATTTTTCATGGTCTTCCCATTCGTCCAGCACCTCCAGGCACCGGATGATGTTGGCCTGATTGATGCCCCAAGCTTTTGCCAGAGCGCAGTCAATCGCCTCGCCGTCAATGAACTGGATTTCAAATTCTTCAACCGGCTGGCCGTAGTCATTGCGAACGCTGCCAATCTGCTTCTCAAAGCCTTCCTGATCCTCGAAATAGAACCCGCTGGCAGCAATGTCATAGGGTTGGGCAAAGAACGTCGTCATCTTGTTTTCTCCTTTTATCGGTTGCGCATGCAACCGATCTGCCCCTCTGGCGAAGAGCGGGGGTGCAAGGAGCAAGGGCGCGCAGCGGGACCGGAGCCACGCGCAGCTGCACAAGATGAAATCGCGGAAGCGAGCATGGCGAGGACCCACCCCTTGATCCGCGCCAGGGGCGGTAGCCCCAAGCCTTTCATGTCAGAACATCGCGAGCCTGCGGCCTTGCCAGCGCTCTCCATCTGCAAATGCGGCACTGACCGCCTTCGCATCTACCAGAGATTCAATCGTCACCCGCCGACACATCAGACCTTCATGGCCAATGATTGTGTGGGTCCGGGCCGAAAGGCCCTGATGGTCGGGGCCTCCTTTGAAAATCAGGAGGACACGATGACACCCATCACACGATTTGAACTGGCGAGCTTAAGCCAAGCCCAACTGCGCGGCCTGCTCCGTGAGACATTCAACGCCTTGGTGCGATCCGTCCCGAACAGCCCGGAGCGGCGTAATACTTTGGCTTCCATCGAAAACATCCAGCGCGAGCTGGCATCACGCGGTCCAGGCTTCTAGAGCCGCCCTTGCAGCCCGCCGCTACCTATTGCCGTGGGCTGCATCTCCGCATTCAGGTGCGATATGTTGTGCGAGGATTCTTGTGAACTACGCTTGGTTGTGCCATCTTTCGCTTGATCGCGTTTGGCGAACAACTTGATAGTGAAAGTATTTTTGGAGCGAATGGAACTAGAAGACCTCGCAAAGCAATGTCAGAGCTGCGCACAGAAAAATCCGGTAATTGTGCTGGGCAGCGGCGCATCGATTCCACACGGCATTCGCGGTATGGGCGACTTGGCGGTTTGGCTCCGTGAAAATGTAGAAGCAGCCGAGGGCGACGAACTGGATCAATGGCTATTGGTCAAAACCGCCCTTGCCAATGCTGATCACTTGGAGGCTGCACTAGAAAACAAAACTTTGCCTGACTCCCTGGTCGTAAAGATTGTCCGCAGCACCTGGGACTTCATCGCTCAGGATGATTACAGCCTGCTCAAGTCGGCCATAAAGACGGAAACCGTCTTTCCGCTGCGCTCCCTATTCACGGGATTGTTCCGCAGCACAAACCGAAACATCCATGTCGTGACCACGAACTATGACCGTGTTGCCGAGTATGCCGCTGACTCTGGCGGCTACATCCACAACACGGGGTTTCTTCCTGGCTATCTGCGCCGTGCCGATGGTGCGGAGAATCTGATCTTCAAGCAAGGGACGAATGTGGCGCGGACGGTGACAGTCTGGAAAGTCCACGGGTCTCTCGACTGGTTTTTAGACCCACACGGGGGTGTGATGTCGCTGCCGATGACAAGCGAGTTGCCGGATGGTTTGGTGCCGCTCATCGTTACGCCGGGGGTCAGCAAGTATCAGCGGACGCATGATGAACCCTTTCGGAGCGCGATTCAGGGCGCTGACAGGGTGCTGAGTGCTGCGACGGCATTCATCTGCGTTGGCTACGGTTTCCGCGACAGCCATATCCATCCGAAGCTGATGACACGGTGCCGTGTGCATGACACATCGATCCTGGTAGCAGCACGCACACTGACGTTCGAAGCGAAAGACTTCTTGAAGAACAATGCCGGGCGTCATTATCTCGCGCTCGAAAACCATGACGATGGTACGATGGTCTACAACTGCGACAATCCAGATGGCGTTGTTGTTGCTGGTGGCAAGTATTGGGAGTTGTCCGCATTGAACGAGTTGATTGGGTATTAGGAGGAAAAGATGGGCATTCTCGATTTCAACGATGACGAAAGCCTTGGCAAGATTATTGCCGTCGATACTGCCACAGTGACGATACGCGTCGATAAACTTGAACTCCTTAAACGGATTCAGGTCAATCGGCTGACGGCGATAAAAAGCTCGAAGGCCGGGCAGCACCTGATTGGGATTGTCTCTCGCATTACGCGCAAGGCAGGCGACGAAGCTGCTATAGACGGGGCTGAGGAAGATCCGGAAGCTGCGTTGCCGGAGAACAACCTTGTGCGGGTCGCTCTTATTGGGACGCTCGTGGACAAGGAAGGGCTGAAAGAGAACGTCTTCAAGCGTACCCTTGAGACTGTCCCAGAGATTGATGCTGACTGCTTTTCTCTGGAAGGTCAGCGCCTGACAGATTTCATGCAGGTCATCTCGCAGGTTTCCGGCGACGGCCCGCAGCTAGATCTTGGCCGCTATGCGCTGGATGAGGATGCAAGAGCCTTCTTAAACGGCAACCGTCTGTTCCAGCGTCACGCCATCGTCGTCGGTAGCACGGGCAGCGGTAAATCATATACAACGGCACGGCTTCTGGACCAGATTGCGGAACTTCCGCAAGCCAACGTCATTTTGTTCGATATCCATGGTGAGTACCAGACTCTGGATAGCAATGAGTTTCGGCACCTTCGGATCGCTGGGCCTGGGGACATTGGACAGGATCGCGGACTGGCCGATGGTGTTTTGCATCTTCCGTTTTGGCTTTTGGGTTATGAGGCATTGGTTTCGCTCTTTGTTGACCGTTCTGATCAGAACGCCCCGAACCAGGCCATGCTAATGACGCGCTGCATCACCGATGCAAAGCGCGCAATGCTCGATCCGGCACAGCATGCCGATATTCTGGCAAACTTCACCATCGATAGCCCGGTGCCATTCAACATTGATGCCGTTTATCAGGAGCTGTCGAATCTGAATGAACAGATGGTCCCCGGCGCGAACAATAAAGAAAAACAAGGACCGTATTTCGACAAGCTGAGCCGCTTGATCGCCCGCTTCGAAGCCAAACGAAATGATCGGCGTCTCGGGTTCATATTTCAGCCGCCAGCGGCCTGCATGGGTATGGCCTGGCTGTCGGAGGTCACGCATTTCCTGATCAGCGGGCGCGGATCGCAGGACGATGGCAAGGGCGGGATCAAAGTCATCAATTTCTCGGAAGTGCCGTCCGACATCCTGCCGCTTATGGTCAGCTTGATCGCTCGTCTGATATTCACGGTGAGCCAGTGGACGCCGCCGGACAACCGTCACCCCATCGCATTGTTTTGTGACGAGGCGCATTTGTATATCCCGGAGCGTGCATCGTCGGAATCAGCTGATGAGATTTCAGTCGGAATTTTTGAGCGGATCGCCAAAGAAGGCCGGAAGTATGGGGTTGGGCTGGTGGTGATCAGTCAGAGGCCTTCCGAGGTCAACCGCACCGTTCTCAGCCAATGCAACAACGTTATCGCCATGAGGCTGACAAACGGTGACGACCAGTCGGTTATCAAACGATTGTTGCCTGACAGTCTCGGCGGCTTTGGTGATCTATTACCGGTCCTCGACATCGGCGAAGCGCTGGTGGTTGGCGATGCAAGTCTACTCCCGACGCGTGTTGTCGTCTCGGAGCCGCGCTTCAAGCCAAACAGTGCGACGGTCGATTTTTGGAATCGTTGGCGTGATGCGGAACCGGTCGCAGATACCGCAAACGCGGTTCGCTCGTGGCGTCGGCAGAGTAACCAATGATTCTTTTAAAGCGTATCCAATCCGCGCAGGGTTGGTCTCGATGAAGTCGTCTCCATGAAGTGGCGCTGATAAATCTGGCGTCAGGTTTTGCATGGTTCGGTGTTGGTGGAGAGGTAGGTCTCCAAGTCCAACGAGTTGGTTGTCAGGTGGGCGCGATAGCCCCTTGGCTCGATGGGGTGCAGGGGAGCGCCGAAGGCTCCCCGCGAGTGCTTGACCGGCGATACGGTCTTATGGCCTGATGATGCTCGATGCAGAAGGAAGGGCACGGCTTGAGGGGTGCACGGGGAGAGCGCAGCGTCTCCCCTGCCAAGATAGCGTTGTACTACAACGCACATCTTGCATATGTTCCATATGTTCTAAGCAGTGAATTTATCTGCAAAAATTATCTCTGGGGAGCCGCACTACACGAATAAATTCGATCGGGAATCGTTTTGCTTTGTTGAAGGCCCTGCCTTAGTCATATCTCTCATCCAATCATCCAGTAGGTATGCATCGATACTTTATCAAAAGCCAAAAGATCTGTATAAAACCGGGCTAGTTCTGGACTGTCCGGAAGTACGGAGAGTATCATCGCGAAGTCGCCTTGGACTTCGCTTTGCTCGCCAGACAGCAACCGCCAATTACCGATGGAAAGATACCGTTTGAGCACTCCGACAGTTTCTTGGCGCAGCTGCGCTGAAGCTGGAACTTGAATAACGACAAAGCCAGTAGGAAGCTTCGACGGAACGTGCTCACCAAGCACCTGCTTCGGATAGAAGCCTTCAGGAAGAATAAAGCCCTTTAATATCAAGCGCTTGAGACTGGCCGTTACGCGCTTTGGATTGCTGTGTCCGAGTTCGCGCTGCAAGTCGGCTTTAGTGCGACATGGTTGCTCGACCAAAAGACGTAATATCTGTTCGTCTAGCGGCGTTTCTTGGTCATTTTCGTTCGTTTCTTGGTTCAAAGCTTGCCCCGACGGCTCCGTTTATGTATTGTATAAGCTTGTTATGTACCCTAGAAGGATTATGTCAACTTAGAGAACCCAGGGCGAAAAGCATTATGACAGAACAACCCACCAGTGACCACTTCAAGGACGCCGCCACGTCCAATTCTGACAAGTCGCGCGCAACTGGTCCGGTTGACCCGCTCAGTCTTTCGTTCGGCATGGGTCCTGTTGGCAAGCCCGAAGTACAAAATGCGCTTTCCTACTGGAAGTCGGTTATTCTTCACCCTTTCGCCAAGTAGGTCCACCGAAGTCTCATTGAAAATAAGTTGTAGTGGTTCATCGTGGATCAGCGTCATTCAAGCGCATTCTTTGTTTGCGCACTGATTATCATATTTAATGTAGTAGCGTACATAATTTACATGACGCTTGCTACTAGAACGCCCCCAGAATTGTTAGTCGTTCTGAGCATGATTGTGCCAGCTTTGGCCAACGCGTTTTACTTCGCGGGGGAAGGACGGGAACGCAAGCCAATCCTTGCTCACGCTTTCGGGAATGAGTTCGCAGCACTACTGCCATACAGCGTTATGATTGCGGTTGCACTCTCAGCGTATCATTGGTCCTTCTGGATCGGATTTTCGATGATCCCCCAAAACCCAGGTGTGGTTCTGAGCATTCTGTCGCTGGCCATTGTATTCTCGCCTTTATTGGCAGCGATGGTAAAGCAAAATCAGAAGAGGGTCGGTGACCAAAAAACATGGGTCTTACCGCGCTTTGGCGCGGCGGCATGCTTAGTTGCTGCGGCAGGACTATTTTCATTGCCCGATGAAGCTACTTTGAATGACTTGGCGGCTACGTTGAAAGCAGCTTTGATAAGCGCACCCGCAATACTCATTTTTTTAGCAATGCTTCTTGAGTGCTTAAAGGACTATTTCACGATCGGTGTGCGCGAAGACGAAGCTTTGTCGGTCCCTACACTGGGACTGCGAGAGGACGACGATATCTCGAACCTGCGCCTCAACATTGCATTGGCACAAGCGAACGGTATCGGTTGCATTTTTGCGATGCTAACTCTTCTATCCGGACAGTTTTACTTGACTGCAAAGGCGGAAAGCGTGACCCCACTAGAACTGGGTGTACTAATCGTGATCTCATGCCTTTTTATTCTTTTTGGAATCGTTGTAAGGCAAATTGGAGAGAACAGTTTAAAGTCGAAAAAGTTCAAACTCGCGGCTCTTCACGGAATTACGTCGCTTCGACCAGCGGTCATGGTGGGCTTGAGTGCACTGCTTCTGCTGATCTTTGAAGCAAGAGGCTGTTCCGGTGAGATTTGCTTTCAAAACAGTCTCATACAGTTAAGCAATCCTTTCACACATATGACCGTTTGGGATCAGTATGGATTTGTGGCAACGCTTGCTGCGATGGCACTGCTGCTGATTGAGTTTGTGCGCGATGGTTTCTTTGAAAAGCAATAACGGTTGCGGAGCCAAGACTCTTTGGCAAAGACAAGCAAACTACTTCGAACGCTTTAGATGCATTGCTCGCGAACGATAGTACTTCCAGTATCGCTCAATTTCTAGCTCACTTTCTTGCGTTACTATTTCGTGAATGTCGTAGTCGTCAGTGGTCTGTTTTAACCTTTCTTGAATGAGTTTTGCGCGGGCATAGTGGACGTAGGCGCTGACAACGGCGGCTAGGGACTTTGAGAGGCTGAGCGGCTTGTCGATTGGCCCAGTGAGTTCGAAGATCTTGCGAAGTTGGCGCAGGACGGTGCCTGGTGGCCATTCTTCCAGCCATTCGATGATCTCGGCGGCGTGGGCGTAGATGTCGCCGTCTTCTAGGCCGCGCCGCTGTCGGAGCATAGCTTTGGCTTCTTCTGACAGCCCGTCCTCATCTTTCGAAAATGCCGCATCGCGGTAGTAGCCGACTTCGATCAAGCGCCAGCGGATACGGGCGTATTGGCCGTAGACGGTGTTGATGGATAGTCTGGCGCGTTTGGCCGTCTTGGCGGGGTCCAGCCGCTCGGCATAGCACTTGAGGAGTTTATCAGCCTTGGCCGCTGGGATGCGCGAGCGGGAGCTGAGGATCGGTTTGGGCATTACGGGCGAAGGCCTCGAACTGCGACAGACATCTCTCAATAAATGCAATGTTTTGGCCGATTTCAAGCGGCCTTTATCTTGTGAATTCCCGGCGCTGCGATTTGGCAGTTAAGACTGTAAGGCGTATCAATCGCCTAGAGCCGCGCGTCCTGCGGCCTCCGAAAACCGAGACCGTAGCACGCCGCCGGAAACCTGCATTCCCGGCGCATAGGAAAGGCTTGCCTGCTATCATGAAACACCAACCGATCCCATTGTCGAGCTCGCCTGATGATGAGGCGCAGCGGTTCAGCGCCATCTATCAATTCTACTATCAGCCGCTCCTGCTGCTCGGCTTTCTGGTCTGCTCTTGGTGGACTAGCAATGCGGGCGTGCTGGCGATGGCGGATTGGATCAGCGGGGCTAGCGAGACCACGCGCCAGATCGCGCTGCTGGTTACGGCCTCAGCCATGGGCGCACAATATGCGCTATGGCACTACGCAATGCGCCTGATCCCGCGCTACGCCACCTATCAGGCGCGCGGCATCGGCGTTGTCGTCGTCGCAGTGCTAATGATCATGCTGGCGCTATCGAGCACCTATACCAGCTTCATCGGCATTTCGCAGGATTCGGCGCGGGGACTGGAACTTCAGCGCCAAGCCGATGAGTATGCCGCCAAAGCCAATCTGTTGGCACCGCGCGCAGCGGCAATGAGTGATGCGCTGCTGGTGATCGGCCCGCAAGCCGAAAGCGCTTGCGCACGCTATGAGCAAGAGTTGCAAACCGGTGCGATCACGGGCGCACGCGGCAAGGGCATCGTCACTGGATATCTGCTCGGCTTTTGCGCGGGCAAAACCGAAATTGCGCGCACTCTGGAAGAGACGATTGCGGCCAATGCTGTGCGCAGCCGTGACATCTCGGCTCTGTCGGCCCAACTCGATCAGATCATCTATGACCGTGACAAATCTATCGGCGCGCGCGAGTTGGAATTCCTCGGCCTCGCGAGGCAGATGGATGCGTTGCTGCAAGAGCTGCAGAACGCTGACCGCACCAGAGGTCTGCGTGCGGCGTCCAGCGCGATGGCCGGATCGGTGGCCGAGTTGAAAGACGCCAGCAGCGCGCTCGGCCAAGCCCAATCGCGAGCCGTTGCCGCCATTGTCCAGGAGGAACACTCGTCCGGCACGGCAATTTCCGTTTTGATCGATGAGATTGAAGCGCTACCGATGCCCGGTGCGGGCCGGGCTACGCTGAAACCCGCCCAGATCGTGGTGTTGGAGCACTGGAAGCTCCACCTGCCGCAGTTTGCCATTGCGCTGGTCATCGATCTCTTTGCCCCGCTGTCCACGCTGCTTTTCTGGGCCGCTGCGATCAAAGCGCGCGCGCAGAAAGCTCCCATCTCCAAAGGGAAAATCCAATGACCACGATCAAACGCATGGTCGGCACCGCTATCGGTTTTGTCATGGTGGCGGCCTTTTCTACCGGGATCATCGTGCTGGTTCTGTCTCTAGCCTCCAAACAAGTGCCCGGCATCAAAACGATTGGTGAAGAGCTGCGCTGTATCGTCGGGGTCCCGGACGCAGACAGTCCTTGCATCGCCGAACAACTCGCTGCGCTCGATGAAGAAAGGCAAGGGCTCGAAGCGGAGCGAGACGCCTTTGCTCGCACAGCGGCGGAGCACGCTGCGCGTGAGGCGGAGTTGGAGGCGCTGAACAATCGCGTTGAGAATTACAGCCAGTTCCAGACCGTGAAGCTTTCGGTCGGCACGATCCAGACAGGTGTGCGCTTTGCGTCTGTTTTGCAGCCCGAAGTCTGGTCCGAGGCATGGTGCTACTTGGACCGCACCGTTCAAGGCCTGCCGCGCAAGATCACTCTCGGCAAGCGCTCTGCGGGCCAGCTCATTCGCTGGTCTCGTGTTAGTCAGGCCCAACTGCATGATGCCGATCTGACGCGCGCGCAGCTTGAAGAGGCCAAGTCCGCCTGCCGGTTCCCGGAGGGCACGCGATGAATGACGCGCCCCAAAAGCCAAGCGCGGGACCGCTCCAGAAGCTGCTCGTGATGGCCGCGCTCGGATACGGCCTGCACAATACCTGGCCTTTTGTTCAGCCCGGCGCTCCTGGCCCGGAATGGTGGCTTTATGCCTGGGGCGGCGGGGCGCTGATCTTCACACTCAGCGTTGCTGGTGTTGGAGCCGGTCTGGTCGCACTCGCCGTGAAGCTTGGGCGGATTTTCCGCGCGCTACGGCCAAGGCGTGGCGATGCTTCGGCCAACTGGTTGACGAAGAGGCGAGCGCGCAAAGCCGGTCTGGCAAAAACCAAAGGGCTGTTTCTTGGCATTATGGAAGGCCAGCCGCTCTTCATACCCAATGCGGTGCATGGTCTGTTGTGTTCACCGGCGCGTAAGGGCAAGACGACCGGGTTTGTGATGGCAGCGCTCTGCCATGATATCGGCACAAGTCGGATTGTGCCTGATATGAAAGGTGAGTTGGCCGCGCAAACCGCCCACTTGATCGAAGAACGCCACGGCCAGCGCGTCATCATCCTCAATCCAGCGCACAAGTTCGAGCTTGGCAATGCGGCTTACAATCCGCTCCAAATCATTCTGGATGATCTGGCGAATGCGCCGGAAGATGCCATTGCCGATGCCTGGTCGCTGGCCTTCCAATTGGTATCCACTCCGCCCGGCGGGGACCGTGATCCGTTCTGGCCGAATGGCACCCGCAAGCTAATTGTTTTCGTCGTTGTGGCGCTGTGTACCCTGCGGGACGAAACGGAAGCTAATTTGCCGCGCGCCTTTGCTGTTCTCGGCGATAACGACGAATTGGAACGTCTGCTCTTCGAGGCGCGTGTCAGCGATGCGCTTGGCGGTGAACTGTCGAACCTGGCGGTCAACATCGCCAGCGTCTGGAGTGATAATCCCAAGCACTTCGAATCTTTCCGCGAAGGGGCTGTGCAGGCGCTCGTTGCCTTCGGCCCCAGCGGACGACTTGCCCCGTCGATGGCGCATTGTGACTTCCGCTTCTCCGACCTTAAGCGCGAAAAAACCACGCTGTTTCTCGTTTGCGACTACAGCCGCATGGATGTTTTCGCGCCTTGGTTGGGCCT
>CALICM010000010.1 GCA_938049225.1 uncultured Paracoccaceae bacterium | reverse complement strand
TCATCTCCTCGCGGATCGCTTCAAGTGCAACCTTGGCCTTGAACTCAGGCGAGTGGTTCTTTCGTTTCTTCATTTCGGATCACTTCTTTCATCATGCGATCCACCTTAACCACTGGTCTGAATTTCCGCGACCACCTCTGCTGCCACAAATGCAACGGCGGTTACAGACACCGTAGTGACCACCACAGGCCAATCTGTTCCATCGGAACTGGCGATCCCAAATCCAAGTTTTCCTTTGAAAAGCACCCAGCCAAGTATGAGCAAGTAGCAGAGCATTGAAATCACACTCCAAGTCAATACTGCCCACCATTCACTATTTGCACCCTTCTTGTATCCACCAGCAACACCGTCATTGGTGACCAATCCATGTATTTCCAAAATTGAGGCGTGTTTGTCGTTGATATCGGTGGTCTTGGCAGTCACGTTCTCGGCGTATTTGTCGAACGCGGCTTTAAGGGCTTTGTCATGCTTCTGGGTCGTCGTAGTTCGGTCTTTTTCTGTGGTTGCCGTGAATTCACGAAGCGCTTTATTGTACTCTTTTCCGCGTTCGATCTGGGCGTTGGAATGCTCTTCCGCTCGTGTTCTTTGTGCCTCGGTAAATTTGGTTTGCCACGAAGAAATCTGAGTGTCAGTCGTTGTCTGGAGATTATCAAGGGAAGTGGACAGCCGAGAAGTTCGAGCTTCAAGGTCAGTGATTTCCGTTGCCTTCTCCGCAGCAGTGGCCGCAAATTCAGTTCTTGTCTTCTCTACCGCCTTGCAAAAGTTGTCATATGCCGCCTCTACGCCCTTAATCGCCTTCCGGCTTTCTTGAGGCTTCGACATTGCTGCCACTTAAAGGATTGTTGGAACCTGACTGCTGAATTGATCATTTGCATTCTTCAGGTGCTGTATATTGCTATTGGACACGTAGTTGGAGATTTGCGCTACCATGTGTTGGTTAAGGTGGTTGGCCAAGCTATTGAGTTGGGCATCGGGAGAAAACTCAGGGTCCATCCCATCTACGACACCTTTGAGCAGATCAAATGCCTTTTTAAGACGCCGGTGTTCTGATGCGCCCCATTATCTAGTTCTTCTGTTTCGAAAGCCAACGCGTCGTAGGCGTTTTTGATAGTGGCATGAATAGCAAGGCTATTGAATTGATCGGCCCAACGGGACATTAATACTTCCTGTGTCTAAAATGTTTTTCGACACAATATGTAGGCGAATTTCCACTCTTTTACCAGAGGTTGTAGATGTGAGCCGGATCGAAAGCAGGGAAGCCGAAAACCATCACTCTCAACCCGGCCACACAACGACAGGGCATGGGTTCCTATGGTTAAGCCAGCCGGGGAAGGAAGGGCATCAAAACCCAACTGGCTAGGCCCATCAAACGCCGGTGCCGGACAGGACGACATGCATCGTCCGCCACAGGATCCGCAGATCGCCTATCAGACTCAGCGAGCGGGAATAGGACACGTCATATTGCAAGCGCTCCTCAAGACCCAATTTGTTGCGCCCACGGATCTGCCACAACCCAGTGATACCCGGCAGGACCGACATATAGTCCCCTGCGGCCGGTCCATAACGCGCAACCTCGGCGCTGGTAATGGGACGCGGGCCCACCAGCGCCATTTGCCCCGACAAGACATTAATCAGCTGCGGCAACTCATCCAAACTCGTTACACGCAAGAACCGGCCTATGATGGTCACCCTTGGATCCCGGCGAAGCTTTCGACTTTGCTTCCACTCAGCCGCCGCGGCCGAATCGCGCTCAAGCAAATCGCGCAGCACATCATCGCTTTTGGGTACCATGGTCCGCAGCTTCCAGCATCGAAATGGCTTACCATTTCGCCCGACACGCCAGTGACCATAGATCGGGAAGGCACCCGTCCCTGCCCAGGAAATGGGCAGTAACACCAGGATAAGCGGCAACCAGATGGGCATGCATATCAGCACAAACGCTACATCTAGCATTTCCTTAAAATAGTTTCGATAAATACCACTTCTTGTTCTGATTTCGATAAAATTTGAAACGTTAAATATTTCGGTATTTTCTCTATTCGCCAAAATCATCGGATCAAGTTTCGCTCATTATTTCGATTCATTACCTATTCATAAGCACATCACCCCACTTATAGTTAAGTTATTTTTCACTAAAAATGCGCGCAAAAGTTAACACTCTGTTCATTCAAAATTCCCACTATCGAAAGAACAGTTTCGTTCGGATTTTGTCATGTGCCTTAGCACCCAAAGACCTTGCTTCATGCCTTGGCCAATATGACACAGCTGTCCCCGATCCCGCTGCCGCTGGCCGCTCATCAAACGCAGATCAACAACGGTTTTGATCCGCAGCTTCTTTGGCATGGGCGGCTTCATATCCTGGCATGTGCCTTGGTTTTCACCGTGCTTGGCGCGGTCTACAGCTATTACGTCGCACGCCCGGTTTACCGCACCCATGCCACCCTGATGCTGGAACCGCAGGAGGCGCGGGTGATCGACATCGGTCTGGTCCTGCCGGGCATGGGCCATGACGCGCAAATCCTGAACACGCAGTCCCAGGTCCTCAGATCACGGGCGCTGGTGACAAAACTAGTCGATAACCTGGACCTGACCCGGGACCGGCAATTCAACCCGGCCCTCAGACCACCATCGCGCCTGTCCCTGCGGCGATTATACCGTGTCGCTTCCGAGTACATCGGGATACCGGTGCCGCCGCCGACACCGCTGACCGAAGAACAGGCCCGCGATGGGACCACAAACGCCGTGATCCGGGCATTGCGCGTCACAATCGTCCCCGACAGTCTGGTGATCGAGGTCTCGGTCGGGACCAATTCCGCCGAGAAAAGCGCCAAAATCGTGAACCGGCTGGCTGCCCTTTATGTGCAAGAGCAGGTGACCGCCAAACTGGTCGCGACCGAGCAGGCAACCCAATGGCTGACGGATCGGGTTGTCGCCTTGGAACAGCAGCTTGACCTGGCCGAGCAGCGCGCCCGTGCGACGCGCACCATGCGGGGTCTGCCCACGCCTGAGCAAATTACGCAGATGGAACGCCAGCTAGAAGCGTTGCGTCTGCGCTTAATGTCCCTTCCCGTGGACAGCCCTCTGCGCCCTGGCCTCGCGGCGCAGGCGGATGATTTATCACAAAGTCTGGCCGAGGCCACCGAAGCCTTGGTGCAGTTGGATCAGTTGGAACGCGAGGCCGACACCACGCGACTGCTCTATGAAAGCTTTCTGACCCGCCTGAAGGAAACCACTGTCCAAACGGGCGTTTTGCGCCCTGATGCCCGGCTGCTGTCACCTGCGGTGGCCCCACTTCACCCAGCGGCCCCGAAACCGACCTTGATCATCCTGGTCGCGTTGATCTTGGGCGCGGGGCTGGGCGCCCTCTGGGTGCTGGCCCGACATCAATGGGGCACGCGGATCAAGACGGCCCAGGACGCGCGGCGCCTCACCGGCTTGCCGGTGACTGCCCTTTTACCAGAGGCGGCCGAGCGCCGCGTGCCGCCTCTGCAAATCCTGACCCGCCGCCCAAGTGCACCGCTGAGCGAGGCCGTCCGCGACCTGAGATCCACGGTTTTAAGCAGCAATTTGGACCATCCCCCCAAGGTGGTCATGGTCACATCTTCGGTGGCAGAGGAAGGGCGGACAACGCAGTGTCTGCTTCTGGCCCAAAGCCTGGCAACCTGGGGCAAGACGGTGCTGGTGATCGAGGCTGATTTGCGGGGTGGGACCATTGCGCAGATGCTGGACCTGGGCGCGCGGCGCGGTGTTCTGTCCGTACTTGCTGGGCTGATATCCTTCGAGCAGGCGGTGACACGTCCCGCCGGGCTGCCGGTCGATATTTTGGTGGGCGAGCATACCTCGGCCAATGCTGCGGATATCTTCACAACCGCACGGTTCGATGCGCTGCTTTGCACCTTGCGGGGGCAATACGACTACATCCTGATCGACACCCCTGCGGCGACGCGGACCGCGGACGTGCGCACCATCGCGACCCGGGCGGATCTGGTGCTGTATCTGGTTCGCTGGAATGCGACCAAGCGCGGGGCGCTGTTGCGGGGCCTGGCTCAGGTTCGCGGTCCGGGCCTACCCCGGGTGGGTCTGGTCCTGACGCGGATGGCCCCCCGTGTGCTCAAGCGTCACGACGTTCATGCGGCTTAAGCCAACGCTGCTGCGCGCGGTTGTTCTGTTGGCCGCGCAGGGCTGTGCCGCGGCAATGGGTGCAGCCGCCACTTTGGGGCTGATCGCGACGATGGGCGCGGCGGCCTTTGGACAAGCAACACTGGTGATCGCGACCGCGACATTGGCGGGTGTCCTGGTCAATGGCAACCTGGACGCGCTGGCCTTGCGGCGGTTGACCCAAGGGTCCCCAGGGGACAGGGCCGCGTTTCTTCGGCAATCGGCTGCGGTGACTTCCGGGTTTTCTCTGGCGATCGCGCTGATGCTTGGGAGTGTGGTGGCTGCGGGATGGGCGCCACCTTGGGTTTTGGGTATCGCGGCGCTGGCACCAATACTTGCCGTGCTGCGCTTCAACGCCCGTTGTGGAACCGCGCTGGACGCACCACTGACGGGCGCTTTACCACGGCTGTTGTCGCGCCCAATGGGTTTTGCGCTGCTTGCCTGCCTCGCCTGGGGCACTGGCTGGGCGCCGATTTGGTGGAGCATGCCGCTGATGCTGTTCGGCGCCGGCGTGCTTGGCATCGCCTTGCAATATGCCCGCCTTGCCCCCCTGATGCGACCGTTGTGGCGACCCGCGCCACAACGGGGCTTTCTAATCCAAGACCTGCGCCAGGCCGGCCATATAATCCCCGGGCTGATGTTTTTGGAGTATTTTCGGGATTTGGTGATCTTTTCCGCAAGCTGGCGATTGCCGCATGAGGGCTTGGGGGTGCTGTCCCTGGCACTCACCTTCGCGGCGCTGCCCGGCCTGGCCCTGGTCGCGGTGGAGGTTGCCAGCAGCGCCCGGATCGCTGCGGGCGTCGCAGTACAGGATGCGGCCCAAACCCACCATGCCCTGCGCGAGGCTTTGGCGCTGCGCTGGTTGGGGCTGATCCTGTGCCTGGCTGGTCTTGCCTTAAGCCTGGATTGGGTGCAGTGGCTGGCGGGGACCCAAGGGCTGGCGCCGCTGGTGTGGGTTCTGACCAGCGTGCCAATTGTCCGGGCGACCTTGGGCAATACGCAGCAATTGCTGCTGCTGCATGGACACACCGCGACGGTGTTCCGCACCACAATTTTGGGGATTATCCTGGGCCTGCCGACCATTCTTGTCAGCGCGCAGCTTTGGGGGCCTATGGGTGCGGCAGCGGCCGCCGCGGGCGTTCATATGGCGGTGGCGCTGGTGCTGTGGTCACGCTGTCGGCGGCTGACCGGGCTCGACTCATCAGTGTTTTTGTTGTTGCAGCGGACAGATGCAGCGCGCGGGCGGCACGATAAATCTCCAGATCCGGCGCCAACAGCGCCTGCAATCGATCCATCTGCTCCGGCGAAAGCCTGACGGGTGGGCCTTTCGCCAGGTTTCTTCGGGGCAAATGCGGGCGCACGCCCAGCGCCCGGGCGCAATCGGCGCGAAAAGTGGCGGGCTGGTCCAAGAAGCCGATCACGTCAAAGCGCGCCAACCGCTTGTGTGCCGCGGCCAGGGCCGCAGACAATTGCCCGTCTGGGATCACGGTCCGCCCTGACAAATATCGCAGATAGACCCGAGCCATGCTGACCCCCACCGGCCCGTCAAGCCAGGCATCCAGATCCGCCGGGATCACACCCGCCGCCACCGCCATGCGGTAGTTCGACAGGGCCCGCTGGGCCGGGTCCCGCATCATCGTGACCAAGGCCCAGCTTGGGTCCAGCGCGCCGATCAGTCGATCCGTGGCCAGCACATGACCATGGATCAGCCGTGTGGTCCAAAAGATATGGCTCAGCGCGATCCCCTCGCGCAGGGCAAAGGTCAAGTGGCCTTGCGGCAGATCCTCGTGACATAGCATCAGGTCGTCCCGGCCCGCCGCCAGAACGGCCGCCGCACGGCGCGTCGCGGGCGCATCGATCACACCGATCCGATTTGTGATCCCGACCGTGCCATACAGCCCCTCGGCCAAGGCCGTGCCGCCGCATTTGGGCATGTGCAGGAACAGGCACCGACGCCGCAGGCCCTTGCCCAAAGCCACCCGCAAAGCCCTGCGACCGTAGACGTTGAGGCGATGCTGAAACCGGCTCATTCGGCCGGCCCCAATACGGATTCCACCACAGGGTCATAGCGGCGACCCTTGTCCGTTGGGCCCAAGAGCACCCGCGCCATCGTCCAGGGTGTTTGGGCGAACGCAGAACCCGGCATCGCCAAAAGCGCGGCCCGGGCGGCGTCCAACGCGCGGGGGTTGGACAAGGCTTGCAACACCTCTGGGGCACTGGGCCGCGAAAGAACAATCCCGCTGCCATATTGGGCGACGCGCTGCGCTGTCGCGGTACCTTCGACCGCCAGCAGGGGGCACCCGAAGTAGCCCGCTTCATACACTCGATTGGGCAACAACCAATCGGAATTGGCCCCGCTTTGCCACAAATCCTGCCCCCAGACACAGGTGAGGCGGGCATAGATCGCCGCCAAACCGTCCGGGTAAGCATAAGGCCCGTGCCAAGTCAGCGCGGGAATGCGCGCCAAGGTTCGGTCGAAATTGGGCAATTGGTGGTGATGCACAGCCCCGTGCATCTCGACCCGCATGTTGGGTCCGCATTGGCGGGCCACCTCGGCCAAGAGAGCAAAGGATTGCGGGCAGCGCAGGGTGCCGACCCACCCCAGAGTCACCGGTCTCTGCTGGCGGATATAATTTGGATTGCGCGGGGGGGCTGTGGCGGCCCATAGAATACGGTTTTCAAGCAGCTGCACCGGTCCATCGTAGCGTTGAACCGGCTGGAAGTAATGGTCGATAAAGCCCGGCGCGCTGATCACCAAACTGGCACAGCGCGCCAAAACGCGCCGCTCGACCCAGCGCGCCAGCCGGGCCCGAAACCCGCTTCCGATCAGTGACCCATGTATGTCCAAACACTGATAGATCAGCGGCACGCGGCGCCCCGCACAGAACCGCGCCCACAGGCCCAGCAGCGCCATATCCAGGTTGCGGGCCACGATCCGGTCCACGCCGCGCACCCGTTGCCGCGCCCGCGTCAAGCGCCACATGGCCCGCAACAGTCCCAGCCAGCGGGCCAGCGTGACCCCATTGCCGACAGCGCCCAAATCAAGGTCGGGCCAGTCGACTGCGGCGGGCGCCATGTTGCCGCGCTTGAACGAGGCGCTTTCGACCGTCCAACCCGCCGCCTTCAGGCCCAGGATCGTTTTGCGCTGGCTGGCCTCGTGCAGGTCGGACGCCAGGATCAGAACACGTCCCGTCATGGATCCCGCACCGTGTTCCAATGCCGCGCCCCATAGCCAAACTGCGCGCGGATCACGCCAAGAGTGGTCGCCAGAAAGCCCCACCCGATGCGCAACACGCCGCGCCATATGGGCAACCGCAGCAGGCCCGCGAGTGCCCCAAGAGCCATGACACTCAGCAACAGTGCTGCCTGATCCGCCAAAACCAAGATTGCGGCAGCGCTCGTCGCCGCCATTGCCAGCCAAAGACCTGCAAACCAGCGCATCAGTTTGTGCGAGAGATATTTGAACCGATCCAACCGCGACATGGTGCGTAACCCGGGCCACAACCGCCGGTGACTATGCCACGCGCCTGCCGCGATCCGAACGGCGCGGGCCGGTGCATGCGCGTCGCTGATCGCAGGCTCAGACACCGCCGCATTCGCGGCCGAGACGACGCGATACCCCAATTGCAAAACCCGCATCGAGGGCACGAAATCGTCGCACTCGGCCCCCTGCGCCGGGCTGTAAAGGTCACGGCGGATGGCCCAAAAGGCGCCGTCACAGCCCATGGTCGAGCCGGTGGCGCTCTCAAGCCGTTTGATATGTTCCTCCAGCGCCCAATAGCGGCGCGCCAACCCCGTTTTTGGTCCGGTCGAGATCGACCGCGCCGCAGCCGCCCCAATGTTTGGATCTGCAAATACCATCCGCAAATGGCCCAATGCCTGCGGCGCGGCCTCGGTGTTGGCGTCCATGAACACCAGCAAATCGACACTTGGGTCCACCGCATTCAAAAGCTGCCGCAACCCCGCCGCCTTACCCACTGGTTTGGGGCTGTGCAGCACGGTGATCCCGGCGGGCCAGCCTTGCAGTATCGCGCGCGAGCCGTCGGTCGAGCCATCCTGCCAAATCAAAACCTGCAGGCCCGGCCAACTGCCCCGCAGCGCCTGCACGCGACGCAAAAGATCCGGTAGGACCGCGCGTTCATTGCGCGCGGCGATCAACAATGCCGCCCGGCGGGGGATAGGCCCGGTCCGCGGTTCGGGCGAGCACTTCGGCAAAAGTCGAAGCACCAATGGATAGATTAAGAAAGGATAAACCAAAGCGCCGGTCGACAAAACAAATATGGTAAGTAGAGCGGCCATGTCGCGGGTCCTTAAACCTCGATTAGAGCCGTGTTAGTCTTGTTCCGGTTTAGATTTAATTAACCGTGATTTCGAATAGTTGAGCGATGTCACAAAACGCCCCTCAGTCCAAACATCTGCCTGCCCTCGACGAGGTACGCGGCCTGGCCGTGTTGCTGGTCTTTGCCAGCCACGCCGCAAACGACGGGCTTTTGCCGGGCTGGCTGGGACAGGGGGCCGGGCAGCTGGGCGTGCAGCTATTCTTTGTGCTGAGCGGCTATCTGATGTTTCGGTTGTATGGCGCTGAGCCCTTTAGTGCCCCGGCGGCCTGGCGGTTTTGCGCAGCACGCGCGGCACGGATTTTGCCGATCTATTGGCTGGTTATGGGCGTGTCCGCGGCGGCGGCCTGGGCCGGTTATGCGCCCTACTACAACGTCGCCGCTCCTGATGCCTTGATCCCCGCCGCCACATTGCTGATCGCCCCGCAAGAACTGTGGTCCATCCCGGTCGAAGGGCAGTTCTACGCGCTATTCCTATTGATCTGGCCGCTCTCAGCGCGCTTGCGTTTAGGGTTGAGCCACTGCGCCGTTCTGCTTGGTGGCACCCTTGTCCTGGCAGCGCTCTGGCGTCTTTATGTGACCGAAGCCGCGCTTCTGCCGGCCTTCCTGCTGCCCTTCGCAATAGGGGGTGTGCTGGCCGCCATGGGGGCGGGTCCAGGTTGGCTCTCCGCCCGTTGGGTGCCCTGGCTCGCCCTCGTTGTGCTGGTCCTAAACCTTCCTGGCCTCAGGGGGGCGGTTGGCGCCGAGATCTGGGGCGGGTTCTATCCCATGCTATGGCTTGACCCACTCAGGGTAGCCGCGATTACCTTGTGTCTGGCCTCGGCTGTGCGGTCACCGGGACGGTGGCTGATCGGGTGGCCGCTGGCGGCACTGGGCCGGGTGTCGCTGGGGGTTTATTTGTTTCACCGCCCGCTCTTGCGCGGGCTAGAAGGCATTCTGGCCGACACACCGGGCGCCGCGATCATCATCTTCGCCCTCACCGTGGCTTTGGCGGCCGTCAGCTTTCAAATGGTCGAGAAGCCGATGAACCGCCTGATCCGCCACGCTCTGACGAGGCCGCGACGCCCAGCGCCACCACCAGCAGCAGCGTCACCTCGTGCGGGCGGTACAGCGAGCTTCCAAGCAGCGACAATCCCACAAGCATCGCGAAACTAACCTGCGCCCACAGCGCCAGCGGTCCATGCGGCAGACGCAGCAGCGCCCACCCGCAGTGACCCAGAAACGAAAGTATCGCAGCCAAACCAATGGGACCCAGCATGGTCAGTATCTCAAGCAGAAAATTGTGGAACGATGCGACACTGCCACCATAAAGCCCGGTGATCACGCGCACCTCATCCGCGAACTGCGGCGCTTGCCAATAAGCGGCATAGCCCATGCCCAGCAGCGGAAACGCCTCGACCTTGTCCAACGCCAACCGCCACAGCAGCGTACGCCCGGTCAACGTGTGGTTCTTGCCCAGCACCGCAAGTGCTTCGGTGACCGGCTGTATCTCGAGCACCCAGATCGTCACGGCAATCACAGCAACCACCGTCACCCCCACGACCCAAAGAACCCCGCGACCCGCCTTTAGGGCCAGCACCAAGAAAAAAGCCGCCGCCGCACAGCCCACCAAAATTGCCGTCACGGACTGCGAAACAACCAGCATCGCGACGACGCCCAGCGCCAACAGCGCCCAAAGCCAACGCGCCCCGCCGGCCACCAGGAACAGCATCAACGTCAGCAGCAGCAGCGCGCCCCGCTGGCCCAGGGCGTTCTTATTCGTGTAAATCCCCTGAAACCCCCCATCCGGCCCAAAGCTGGGCGGCCCAACACCCGCCAAATTAACGGCCGAGGCTGCCACCGTCAGCCCAAGCGCCCACAACACCAGCGCCGCAAGCCCCGCCAACCCAAAGCGGCACCCTAGAAACACGGCCATAACGACCGTGACCCACAATTGCGCCGCGGCGACCAATGTGCCCATTGGGCTCAGCGACCACAGAGCCGACAGGGTGCACACCGCCGGATAAATCAGCAGCGGCCAATGCCGCAGCACCGTGGGCACCAACCATCGTGCCGCGAACACGCAGCGCGGCAGGAAATAGGTATAGGCCAAAATGGTCAATAGGGTGGGATGCGGAAGGCGAACCAGGGCCTCGGCCATCCAAGCGATCAGATAGAGCGCAAACGCCGCGTCCAGCCAGCCGATCAGCCGCGCATCGGGGGCCCGTTGGGCGGGCAGATGAGGGGGCGGGGCAAGGGTCATCCGTCAACCTTTCGCTCAAGGGTTGTACTGCAAGGCAGCCCTTCGCGAAATAGGAACTTCCCCTCGCCCGCGCCCCTTAAACGTAGCCCAACGCCACAAAGCGCTGTGCCGCTGCGCGGCCCACCCGGCGATTGCCTTCTGGTTCAGGGTGCGTGCCATCCGAGGACAGAAACCCCGCCTCGCGCGCGACATAGTGCACATTGGCCATGGCCGTCGGGTGGCCGCTGTCTTGATCCAGCCTTTCCTGCGTTTGAATAAACAGGGGCTGGACAGGCGCAGTATCATCCGGCATCGGCCCCAGGATCATAAGGGGCAGATTTGGCAGGGACAGATCGCTGCGTAGCCGGGACACCATGGCCTGGAAAGCCGGGGGATATTCGGTGTCCATGATCTGCGTTCGATCGCTCTCGCCTTGGGCCCAGACCAGACCCCTGATCACATTACCAGGCTTCGAGGCAAGCGCCGCCAGCGCCCTGTCCCGCATGCCCGCATACAACACACCGCCGTCACCCACTGAGCCATCGGGGTTCCATTCAGCATCCGCCCCGATCAACCGCGATCCCCCAGCGGCACAGGCCAGCAACAGCACCGTGCGACCAGCGGCCGTCGCCCCCTCGATCTGTTGCGCGAAGCTGATCGCGGGGCTGACCCCTTGGCTGGCCGACAGCATCTGCATCGGCGCTGTGCAGGCGGCCACCTCGTCAACCTGGGTGCCATAGGTGTTGTTCGCCACGCCCGGCCAATACAGGCAGCGCGGCAGCCAATAGTCTTTGTCCGGATCAGGCGGCAGGCTTTTCTGCTCGGCCGCCATAAGCGACTGACCGGCCATGATATAAATATCCGACGGCTGCGCCAGCAAGGCGGTCATATCGACCAGTTGGACGTCCTCGACCAGGCCATCAAAGGTGTTGCTGCCCAAGACCCGCATCCGCGTATGCGCGGGCCCCGAGAACCGCGCCACATGCTGCGCCGTGACCCGGTTATTCAACGGATAATTGGCGAAAGGGCCCTGAAGCTGAACACCCACGAAACCCGCGGTGGCCTCTTTAACTGTATAGGCGGCCCAAATGTCGCCTGCCGGAACGTCCACATCGCGCGTCACAAAAGCGGATCCGCTGCTGGTGGATTTGCGCACGGCACCGGTTTCGGCCGACCAAGCGTCGCTGAGCGTCCACCCGGTCAGCGCATCGAACGTCGCTGCCTCGGGCGGGATCAACCCGTCGGGGACCACGCGGCCAACAGCGGCACCCGCGACACCGCGCGCCCATCGATGGGCGGCGGCCAGGGTTAGCGATGGGGTGAACCTCATGAAACCACCACGGCATGGATCCCGCTGGCCGTCGTGCCGGTGGCCAGTACCCGCAGCGCGCCGCAGATCACCCAGCCAAAGTCCGGCACCGTGACGGTGCGCGTTTCACCCTTGATGCTGACAAAGCTGACCGCGCCGCCCCCTTCGACATAGATCGAAGCCGCGACTGCTGGCAGATCAGCACCATCATCGGGCGTGACCGGCACATAATCGATGCCCGGACCAGAAAGCGAGGAGGCGCGGCGGCTGAACGGATTTGTCATAGCAATGTTTCCCATGTCCGGCCTGCACAAAGGGATCGACCGCATAGCGGCGGCCCAGGCCCAGCGGCAGGTCAAGCTGAATGTCTCGTGATTTGTTGCGCCAGCCGCAGGTGATCCGCGGCACGGGCAGCGGCGGTGTTTATGCTATAGCTTGGTTAAGACGCCCCTAAGTGGGCGTTCTCAGCCCAAGTGTTCCGCCTGCTGATACTCGGCCAATTTCACAACCGAGGGGGCAAATAATGCCCGGCCCCGCCGCTCGATCAGCTTTTTGCGCTTCATCCGCCCGATCTCGCGCGCAACCGCCTCGCGGTTGGTAAACACAAACGCGGCCAGTGCGGCTTGCGTCGGTGGGCTATCCAACAAGGCCGACCCGTCCGAGCCTTGGGCCACCTCGAACTGGCGCAGGATCTCGAGCCGGATCCGATCGTCGGCGCGCAACGCGGTGAACTCACTGACGCGGCGGGTTAGGTCGCGCAGCTTGTCGACCAGATGCTGCATCAGTGCCATCGACAAATCTGGATGATCCGCCAGCAATTTGCGGAACATCGTATCCGTGATCAACGCCACGCGGGTGCGATCCATCGCCAAGACACTGGCCGAACGCGCGGCGCCATCGATCATCGAGAACTCGCCAAAACAATCGCCTTCTTGGATCGCGGAGAACGACACCTCGCGCCCTTTGGACGAGAAATTCGCGGCCCGGGCCGCACCTTGCAGCAGGATCAGAACCTCGCCACCCTCATCCTCGGCATCCAAGATCAACTGACCTGGCGCAAAGGTCTTTTCCGTCCAAACCTCGCGCATAGCGGCGCGTGATGTGTCGCTGATCCGCCCGAGTATGGTCTTCTCGGGATATTGAACTTCCAGATTTGCGTTGTATTTCAGTGCCATCGTCCCCGCCCTTCGCCACTGTGCTTCGGCCTTTGCCAGCGTCGACCCCGAGCAAAACTTTACCTTATCTCGACACATTCGCAAGACCGCGCATGTTGGGTTCACGGCCCATAGTTGCAAGAAAAGCAGCGGAGCGTGCGGATTAGCACGCCAAATCAGGATGTTTTTAGCCCAAAACGCAAAAAAAAGACGCTGACCTATAGCATCTCGACCGAAATCGGAATCGAAATCGAAATCGGCTTGAACACAAAACCGATCAGCGACGCTTCGAGTTAAAGTCGAAACGCGTTAGTAATCCCGTTCGAAGAAGATCCCCAGCGTACTTTGCCCATCGTTGTCCACGCTGACCCGGCCCCGCACTGTTTCCGTGATGTCCAGGTTAATCGTTGCCTTGCTATCGCCAGCGCTGTCCGCCTCGACATCCAGATAGATGTTCTCGCTGATATAGGCGCCCGCGCGCACGCCCACGGCGCCATCGTCGCCCGAGGTTACGTCCAAATTTGCCAGCCCTGTGGCGCCGCGCAACCCCTCGACCAACCCATTGCCACCGCGCCCGGACAACGTCGCCGCCGCTGCGGCAAGTTGTGCGATTTGAAACGGCGACAGATCCGACACGTTGCGATCAAAGATAAGCAGCGCCAAAACCTCGTCTTGAGGCAGTTCCGGCGACGAGGAAAACGTGATCTGCGGATCAGAAGCCGGTCCCTCGACGATCACCGAAATTGCCGTGCCATCACCCGATTCCGTCTGCGCGACAAGACGGATCACCGGATCAAAAGAGCCCAGCAGAGTGACCGTGCCTTCGTTGAAATTAATCCGCTGACCCAACACATTGATGCGCCCACGGATCAACTCAATCGCGCCGGTGGGCACAATGTCTTGGGTCGTCCCGCGCAGCCTGATCCGCCCGCCCAGCTCGGCGTCCAGGCCCCGCCCGCGGATAAACAGCTCGTTTGGAACACGAACACGGATATCCAGCCCCAGCGCCAGGCCGGGACCGCTGTCGGTTTCCGCCTCCCCCCTCAGCCCAGCGCGATCCAATGTCAAAACCACATCGCGCGGGGGGTTTCGATGATCAACATCCAGCAGAACGCCCGCGTTGATGCCAAAGCTGCTTGGGATGGTCACCTCGGTTTCCAAAAGACTGACATTGCCGGTGACTTGTCCACCATCCATGATCGGCCCGGTCAGGGTGAGGTTCGCATTGGCCCTTGTTGTGAAGATCTCGCCATCTGAGTAAACACCTTGTCGCAGTTCCAGCCGCAGATCCGCCGGAAAGCCGCTGCCGGCTGTGATGCCCACGCTTCCGCCCAAAGTGATCCGCCCGCCAGTGGAAAGCGCGGCTGAGCCGGTTTCGATCGTCACACGATCGTCCGCCAGACGCGCATCCAGGGTAATTGCATCCAAGCGCAGGTTTAGCGGTTGGCTGGTGAAACTGCCCCCACGCAACCGGGCGGTGCCCTGCAAATCGGGATCTGTCAGCGCGCCGCGGGCTGTGACGGCGACATCCACCGTGCCGCTTGCCTGGGCTTGGGACCCCGCCAGGGCGACATTGGCCAGCGACAGCGGGACACGGCCCGATGCCTCGATGTCCAAACCTGGGCCAGACAGGGGGAGCTGTCCCTGGGCGATGAACTGCAGGTTCTCGCCGCCGCGCAGCGTGACCTGTTGAAAGTTAATCGTGTTGTCCGCGAAGCGCCCCTGGGCTTGCACGCTGGCCGCCCCAACTCCATTTGACGCCAGAACCCGCGCAGACAACCCCTGGACGCTGGCGTTGAAATCCACCTCAGGCGCAGCCAAGGCCCCGCGCACCTGCGCCTGCGCCGTGGCTGTGCCCACCAGCCCCTGGTTACCGATAAGCGGATCCAGCATCGACAACGACAGCTGCCGCAGGTCGACCTGCACATCCATCGCCCCCGCCTGTGGCGCGAGCGGCACGCGGCCCTCCAAGCTGGCTTGCAAAGCAGTCCCCGCCGTCACCTCGGCCTGCAGGTCCATAAGCGACGCGGTGGTGGACCCTTCGGCTGTCAGCGTCAATGGCGGTACGCCCAGGTCGCGCGCCGCTGCTGCCGTAACTTCCTTGGCAGACAGTGAAAAAACGGCCTCGGGCGCCGCAGCCGTGCCTGAAATCCGCGCAGTCCCGGAAACGCTTCCGCCCGCGCCCACATCGGGCACCACATCATTGACCAGGTCCAGCGGTAGCGCCTCCATCACCAGATCCAAGGCAATCGCCGCGCCATAAGTCCCCTCGACCCGCAACCGCCCGTCGCCGACCGACAGATCAAGCGGGCTCAGCGTCGCCTCGCCCCCAACGAGCCGCATCTCGGCCGGGGCTTGCAGGACCATCGCTTGACGCGGCGATTGCAGGCGCAGCGCGTCAAGCGCCACCAACAGGCCCGGATCCAGATCCGAAACTGCCCCAGCCAACGACGCCTCGGTCCCGTTTTCCAGCGTAGCCTCGGCTTGGAACACCGTCCGGGCCTCGACCGCCTCGGCCGTCAGCGCCAGGCGATCCAGCGCGAACCCGTTGGCCACCGCATCGCGCGCCACCAAAGACCCTGCCACCTGAGGCACGGCAAACAGATCCGTTAGGATCAGATCCACATCCGCTGCCCCAAGTGACCCCTGTGGCAGCACCAGATCCCGGACGCGCCCAACCAACCGGGCCCGCTGCCGCGCAATCGACCGCGAGAGCACCAGGCGCACATCCACCGCGCCTGAGGCATCCGATTTCAACAACCCGGCCACTTCCGCGACCTCGGGCGCCGCGATATCCACGGTTCCCGCGATCAGTCCATCCGCCCCGCGCGCCAAGGTCCCCGCGAAGCGACTGTCACCGACACTCAACAAAAACTCTCGCAACCGCTGTACGTCGTCATCGATTGAAAACTGACCACCCAATTCTACTGGGATCTCGCCAATCTGTGCGCCTCCATCCAAAGTGCCGCCAAGATCCGACAGGCTATCGCCGCTTGCGGTAATCGCGACCCGCGCCCCGCGCAGGGGACGACCCCGCAGCGTCCCCTCAGGCACCTCGGCAGAAACGTTTAACTGCAGGTTTTCAACCCCGCCTGTGGCGCGAACTAAGACCTGCGCACCACCGGTTACCTCGGGCGTGATCCGACCCAGGTCATCCAAAGTCGCGTTAAGGCTGAAATCCGTTCCTTGGGTCGCATAGATCCCGTCCGCCGTGATCTGCGCGGCATCGCTGCCCAATCGGAACCCTTCAGCGCGGATGCCGTTTTCATCCCGCGCGATCAGGCCCGCCAATTCCACCGCGCCTGTCAGCAACGCATCCACCTGCGGCACCCCCACCGCCAGGTCCTGGGCCGCACCGTCCAGCGTGACTGAAAACGCCCCGCTCAGCGGCGCGACCTGCCCCGAAACGCTGGTGTCGACCTGCCCGCTCAGCTCGCGCCCCGCAATCCCCGAAAAGGTCGCGAGCTGCGCAATCTGGAGTGCCGCGCGCCCCGAGAATTCGCCATCGTCCAATGCGCCGACCAGATCCACCAGCAACCCCTCACCCTCGACTCTGGCGGTGTCGATCCGCAGCGGGGCGTTGGCGGTCCAGTCCAAGCCCAGCGCGATGGTAATTTGGTCCCCAAGCGCCCGGGCAACACCGGCGTCGGTCGAGGACATCTCGGCGACAGCGCCATCCACATTGATCGTCACACGTCGGGCCGCCGGATCGCTGGGGTTCTGAAGCTGCCCGCCCAATTGCGCCCGAATGTCACCCAGTGTGACGTTACCCGTGGTCAGATCCGAGACCTGCAGGAACCCCAACCACCGCTCGGTCCCGCCAAAGGACAGCTGAAACTGCCCGTTGCGCAGCGTCGTCGTGCCATCGCCAACCGGCAGCACCAGCGGGCCGCCATCCGGGGCGGCCAGGCGAATGGTCGCCTCGATCGCATCGGGAAAGCGGTCCGGGGCCAAGCTGACGGTGGCCTGGACCTGCAACCCACCACTGTCGATATCCAACCGCGACAGGTCGATGCCACCGTCCTCACGCAGTTTGCCGTTGATCAACACATCGCTTTGTCTGGCAAAAAAGTCGTGCAGGTTCGGCGGCAACAGGGGCTGCAGCCGACCGGTCAAGCCCAGCGCGAAGTTACGCCCCCCTTCGGCCGTGCGGACGGCTACGCGCCCGTCCAGCAAATCCACGCCATCGACCTTGAAATCCAATGTCGCATTCAGATCGGTCAACGAGCCCCGCGCCTCGACCCGTGTCTCAAGGGGCGGCGCCCCCTCGATCCCCATCAGGGTTGCCGCAACACCGCCTTGCGGTTCGCTGACTGACAAATCGACGCTGACCGATTGATCGCTGTTGTCAAACACCGCCGACAGATCAAACGTGCCCCCTGGCCCGTCCAGACGGTTCAACTGCAAAGCCGCATCCAGAACCCCATCGGCCAGCTTCAGGCGCCCTTCGGCCTGCAACTCGGCCGCCGTGCCCAGCAACGCCTCGCCCAGCACGATGGTTTCAACCGAAAGCGTGCCCAACTCGACGGATACCGGCAGTTCGGGCACGCTGAAGGACCCTGCGGCCGGGTCCGGCAAGCCGGGCTCGGGGACGGGGCGGCGGCGGACTTCGATCCGCTCGGCCGACAGGGTTTCGACCTCTACCCGGCCGCTTAACAGGGCGCTGCGCGTCCACACAATCTGGGCATTGTCGATCTGCAGCCAGATCCCTTCGGTGTCCGAGATCGTGATCCGCGCCACCGTCGCCGCACTCGACAACACACCCTCAACGCCGCTTAGGCGGATTTTGCGGCTCTCGGTCGACAGCTGTTTTTGCAGCAGATTGATGATGAAGCCGTTGTCGTCCGCGCCTTCAACAGGGGCATCTTGCGCCCAGGTCACGCTGGACCAGAGAGCCAAAAAAACCAAAACCCGACAGATCCACCGCATCAGAACGCCTGCCCTATACCGATATAGACCGCGATCGCCGGATCCTCGTTATCGCCGTTCAGCGGGGTGGCCACGTCAAAGCGCAACGGCCCCAGACCACTATAATAGCGGATGCCACCGCCCACCCCAACACTGTAGCTGCCGCTTGAGGGAAAGATGTCATCGCTGACAATCCCGCTGTCGACAAAGCCGACGATCCCAAAGTTCCGCCCAATCCGCTGGCGCAGTTCCAACGCCAGTTCCAACTTGGACCGCCCACCCAACTCGTTCCCATCGATATCCAGACCAACGGCCTGAAACTCAAACCCACGGATCGAACCCCCGCCGCCCGCAAAAAACAGCTGTCCCGTTGGCAGGTCCAGCAGATCGCCCCCGACCACCGTGCCCCAAAAAGCACGCGCCGCCAGGACGGTATCCTCCTCGGCCAGCTCGACATAGCCTCGGGCCTCAAACTCAGCCCTCACCGCGGTTGTGTCGAACTCCAACTCCTGAAACGGGCTGACCTCGCCCCGCAGGAAATAGCCGCGCGTGGCGTCCAGCTCATTGTTGCGGCGGTCATATTGCAGCCCCACCGGCAGCGAGACGGTCAGAAACTCGCGGTTTCCCAGATCATCCGTGATGTCAGAATATTCAAGGCCCACGGCAGCACTTCCCGTCAACCGTTTGGTAAAGCGGCGCGATAGGCCCAAGCTGACCTCGGCTGCCTGCTCCTCGAAGGTTTCGGAGATAAACTGACGAACCTCGGCTTTGGTCTCTAGATCGGTGTTTGGATTAAAGACACCCGGTTTGGTAAAGGCGACCCCAAACTGGTAGTCAAAATTCTCGGGCATGGTCTCGTCCAGGATGCCATCAACGCTTGCGTCAAAGCGCAGGCGTTCCGCCTTGCCAAACAGATTGCGGTGCAGCCAAAACCCCTCAATCCCAAGGCCTTCGGTGGACGAGGCTGTCACACCAAAGCCAATGCGCCGTGGCGGGCGCGCGGCCACATCGATGACGAGGGGCAAGCGGCCATTTTCGCGCAGCGTGTCCCTTTCCTCAATCCGCGTGGCGCGAAAGACACCAAGGCGGTTCAATCGATCAACGGCTTGGTCGATCACTTCCGGGTCAAAGCGCTCGCCCTCGGGGATGTCGGCGATATAGCGCGTAAACTCCCGATCCACCGCCCGTGTCCCTTTGACCCGCACCCGGCCAAAAGTTGCAGCGGGTCCCGGATCCAGGCGGATGGTGACATCCAGCGCATTGGTGTCGTGATCAGCAATCACCTCGCGCTCGGCGACCTTGGCTTTTGGGTGTCCCGCCCGGCGCCAAGCCGTTACCGCTTGCGCCCCCACATCCGCCACGGTGCTGGACCGCGCGACGCGCCCGGGTTGAAACAGATCCAGCGGGGTGCCGTCGTCCTCGCGCTCGTCCTTATTGAAACGTGGCGCGTTCTCGATCACCGTCTTGCCAAAAGCATAGCGCGGGCCAGGGTCGACCCGAACACTGACCACCGACGGGTTGGGCAGATCGTCGGTCAGGGTGATGTCTGCGGCCTCGGCTCCGTTGATCAGAATGCTGATCGCCGCCGCATAGTACCCCTCGCGATAAAGGGTCGCCAGCAGCGCGCGATAGTCCGATTGCGCGACCGAGATCAGCCCCGCCGCCCCCGAGGCCGGCGTCTCCCTGTCCATCCACACACCGGTGGAGCGGCGCAATTGCTTGGCCAGATCATCATCGGGCGTCGCGACATCGAATGTAATTGTATAGTCCAGCGGGTCCAAAATGACCTCGCCCGCATCCTCGGCCTTGTCTCGTGTCCAAGGGAAAATGCTTCTGAAATCAATCGCCTCCGCCGGGCCAGGGGCCAGGACAACAAGACATGCCACTAAGAGATATCGGTAGAAACCCACGCCCGCCCAACCCAAAGGGGTCGCACCTGGTTCCTTGCCAAGTGCTTTGGAACGCTAGTCTAGGGGCTTCGTCACCTGGTTAAAACCGAAATACGACCGGCCTGCGAGATTTCGCTGCCGGTCGTTTTGGAACACGCCTTACGCCGCGATCAGACCCATGCTTTCCAGCTTCAACAGTACCTGATGCGCGCAGTTGTCCACGTCGCTGCTTTCGGTTTCGATCCGCAATTCCGCGTTGGTCGGCTCCTCGTAAGGGTCCGAGATCCCCGTGAATTCCTTGATCTTTCCAGCACGCGCCAGGGCGTATAGCCCCTTGCGGTCACGCCGTTCGCACTCTTCGAGCGAGGTAGCCACATGCACCTCAACAAAGGTGCCGTAGCTTTCGATGTCCTCGCGCACCGCCCGGCGGGTCGTCGTATAGGGCGCGATCGGCGCACAGATCGCGATACCGCCGTTCTTGGTAATCTCGGACGCAACATAGCCGATCCGGCGTATGTTCAGGTCGCGGTGCTCTTTCGAAAAGCCCAGCTCGGAACTCAGGTTTTTCCGCACCACATCACCGTCCAGCAGTGTCACGGGGCGACCGCCCAACTCCATCAGCTTAACCATCAAAGCATTGGCAATTGTCGATTTGCCCGAGCCAGACAGCCCGGTGAAAAACACTGTAAAGCCCTGATTTGCTTTGGGTGGGCGGGTCCGCCGCAGCTCTTCGACCACTTCGGGGAAGCTGAACCAATCAGGGATATCCAACCCCTCGGCCAGACGCCGCCGCAACTCGGTGCCTGAGATGTTGAGGACAGTCATCCCCTCCTCAACCTCGTCCGCCGGCTCGTATTGTGCCTTTTCCTGCACAAAGACCATATGCTTGAAATCGACCATTTCGCAGCCGATCTCGGCCTCGTGCGCGCGGTACAAATCCTGCGCATCATAGGGTCCGTAAAAATCCTCGCCCGCGCTGTTCTTGCCAGGGCCCGCATGGTCACGTCCCACGATGAAGTGGGTGCAGCCATGATTGGCGCGGATGATCCCGTGCCAGACCGCCTCGCGCGGGCCAGCCATACGCATCGCCAGGTTCAACAAGCTAAGCGAGGTGGTCGAGCTGGGGTATTTGTCCAGCACAGCCTCGTAACAACGCACCCGCGTGAAGTGGTCGATATCGCCGGGTTTGGTCAGGCCCACAACCGGGTGGATCAACAAGTTTGCCTGCGCGTCTTTCGCGGCACGGAACGTGAGTTCTTGGTGTGCGCGGTGCAAGGGGTTGCGGGTTTGGAAGGCCACAACGCGGCGCCAGCCCATCTTGCGGAAATAGGCGCGCAGCTCGTTCGGCGTGTTGCGGCGCCCGCGGTAGTCGTAATGCACCGGTTGCTGGATGCCGGTGATCGGGCCACCCAAATACACTGGCCCCGCGCTGTTGTGCAGATAGTTCACGGCCGGATGTGCCACATCATCGGCACCAAACACCATCTCGGCCTCGTGCGCTTTGTTCGGCACCCATTTGTCCGAGATCGAGAGGATCGCCAAGATGACCCCCTCCTGATCGCGCAGGGCAATGTCTTGCCCCGGCTCGACCGAGGCCGCGAAATCCTCGGACACATCCAGGTTGATCGGCATTGGCCACAGCTTGCCATCCGTCAGACGCATGTTTTCGACAACACCGTTATAGTCAGCCTCGGTCAAGAAGCCTTTCAACGGGTTGAAACCGCCGTTCATCAGCAATTCCAGATCGCAGATCTGCCGGGGGGTCAGGTCCCACGACGGCAGGTCGCCCGCTTCGCGCTTCAGCTTTTCAGCGCTGTCATAAGAGACAAAGAGTTCAGGGATCGGCAAATTATTCTGAGAGGTCATCACACAGGGCTCGCTTACAATTTTGCTTGAGTCGCCGCCCGTCTAACAGCCGCGTTAACACCAGTCAAAGCGTGCCAGTGTTAATATGTGAAGATGCGACAATCAGAGCCTATTCCAAGGCATAGAGGCGGCGAAAACTTGGCCAACCCGCCACATTCAAGGGCCTACCCCATAAACGAAAAGAGCGGGCCAAAGCCCGCTCTCTCGATAGTCCTAGTTAGGCTAACTTAGAAACCAAGACCGATACCGGCACCGGCCAGCACGACGTCACCATCCAGGCCGTTGTCGCCTTCTACGTTGGCATAGCCAAAGGCCGCGATAAATTCAGCGCCACCAGTCAAGTCATAGGTCATGTGACCCTGGATCAGATCAATGTCGCCTCCGATGGAATTCCCATCACCGTCAACACCGAAAGCAACCTGAGAGAACTGATAGCTTAGCGCGAGGTCGATGGCGCCAAGGTCATAGACCGCGCCTACCCCAATAACGCTGCCATCGAAAGCAGAACCAAGGGGATCGCCCTCGGCCGCGTCGAAGCCGCCGCCAAAATCGCCTGGTCGATCAAGGAATTCGTAGACGGTGGTGATTTCCAGGTTGCCAATACCAACAACCGCCGACACACCAAATGCGTTGTGATCACCGTCACCAAGCACGCCAGGACTATCGGTTTCGGTGAACTGATAACCAGCACCCAGACCGATCGAGGCACCGCCCAATTCGCCCTGGTACGCAAGACCAAAGCCATACACTTCGTCGGCTACACCTTCCTCAAGCTCCAACGAACCCGAGAACGTAAAGGCGCCAAACGAGTAGTCATAGCGGAGAATCTCGCCATCAGCGACACCGTCCAAGCCAGATGTACCTGAAGCGCTATCGCCCTCGTCTTCCAGACCAGCACCCGCAATGTTGGCAAGGGCCTGGTCGTAGCCGCCATCAACATCACCCATCGAGACCTGACCGAAGTCGCCCGAGATGAACACCGAGTTAGCGGATTCAATCGCCGCGCCGCCATCAGATTCGTCCAAGTCGATCGAAGCGCCGAAAGTCAGGCCAGTTTCGGTCGCGCCGGTCAACGTGAAGGTCACGTCGATATCGTTAGCGAACTCTGTCTCGTCTTCATCGATGTCGACACCTTCAATGCCATCAAGCTGCACGTCGTTGAAGGTGATACCGATTTCAGCGTTACCGCTGAGCGTGACTTCGGCGAAAGCCGAGCCAGCAAATCCTACGGCAACAAGCGCCGTGGTCGCGAAGAGAACGTTTTTCATCGTTTTCCCTCTTTATTGCGAGTTTCAAGGTGCACCCCTTTCGGGTTCACCCGGAAGAGTACGTGGGCTAATTGACCACATGCGGCGCCTGGGTCAAGCAACGGCGGATTGGCCTTATTTGATGTGCTAAAAATTGATGCAGCAATGTCACATATCTTGGTTCCGCCATAGAACCGCCCGAATCGGGAAAATCCTTGTCCCCCCCACCAGCAACGGCTAGACCGTGACGACGCCGATATGCCTGTAAAGGGGGGCAGCATGCACATTCTCACCCGTCTGGGCCTCGCCTCGGCTGCTCTGCTGATCCTCAGCGGGTGTGCCGGTCGCGACCCCGCGCAACTTGAGGCGAACGCCGAGCGTCAGCAACGGACATTAGAAGAACGGCGCGGCGGCATCACAGGGTCGATCATGGACCTGTTCGACACCCCCGACGAGTCACGGCAAATGGCCGTGAACCGCTATCTGTGGGAGGCCTCGTTAGATATCTTGTCCATCTTCCCTATCGAGTCGGCGGATCCTTTTTCGGGCCTGATCACAACCAGCTGGGGACAACCCAGCGGGTCGCGCCAAGCCTATCGCGCGACGGTCTTGATCAACAGCCCGGTACTTGAAGCGGACTCGCTTAAGGTCGCCGTTTTCCGCCGCTCGGGCGGGAACGCCGTGCCAGTTGATGACGAGACTGCAAGACAGATCGAAGACGCCATCCTGACACGTGCGCGCCAACTTTTGCGCGGCGCCGAACAGCGCGGCTGAGCCAGCTCAATAGGAACTACAACCGCATGACACGATACAACGCCCAGGCGGTCGAGCCGAAGTGGCAGAAAATCTGGGACGATGCCCAGGTGTTCAAGGCGACGCGCGACGACGCCAAACCGAAATACTACGTGCTCGAGATGTTTCCCTATCCGTCGGGCAACCTGCACATGGGGCATGTGCGCAACTACACCATGGGCGACGTCGTGGCGCGGTATAAAGCGGCCACCGGCCATGCAGTTCTGCATCCAATGGGCTGGGATGCCTTTGGCCTGCCAGCCGAGAATGCTGCGATGGAGCGCAAAACCCATCCTGGCGCTTGGACGTACCAAAACATCGCGGCGATGCGCGAACAGTTCCGGGCCATCGGTCTGTCGATCGATTGGAGTCGGGAGTTCGCGACCTGCGATCCAGAGTACTACGGCCAACAACAGGCGCTGTTCCTGGACATGCTGGAGGCCGGCCTGGTCACCCGCAAGAACGCCGTGGTCAATTGGGACCCAGTCGATATGACCGTTCTGGCCAACGAACAGGTCGAGGATGGCAAGGGCTGGCGGTCGGGCGCCGTGGTTGAGCGGCGCGAGCTGACGCAGTGGTTCTTCAAGATCTCGGACTATTCCGAAGAGCTGCTGACCGCCCTTGAAACGCTGCACAACTGGCCCGAGAAAGTCCGACTGATGCAGGCCAACTGGATCGGCAAAAGTCGCGGCATCGAGATACCGTTTCAGCGAACCGACGGCGGTGATCCCATTGTCTGCTATTCCACCCGACCCGACACGATGCGTGGCGCCACCTTTGTCGCCATCTCGCCGGAGCATCCTGTGTCGCGCGAGTTGGCCGAAAGTGACGCGACCCTCGCGGCCTTCATCGCGGAAACCCGCAAGATGGACACGACCGAAGCCGCGATGGAAAAGGCCGAGAAAAAGGGTGTGGAAACCGGGATCATGGTGCGCCATCCCATCGATCCCGAGGTCGACCTGCCGGTCTGGGTCGGGAACTTTGTGCTGATGGACTACGGTACGGGTGCCGTCTTTGGCTGCCCAGCCCACGACCAGCGCGACCTCGATTTCGCACGCCAGTACAATTTGCCGGTTAAAAACGCATTCTACATACCGGGCGACCAGACCGAAGTGGGCACCGAAGCGCTTGTTCCAGCCAAGACGGAAAAGGTGTCCTATATCGACCACTTCACCGGCATTACCGAGGCGACCAGCGAACAAGGCATTGATACCACGATAGATTGGTTTGAGGAAAAGGGGCTCGGCAAGGGTCAGGTGAAATTCCGCCTGCGCGACTGGGGCGTCAGCCGCCAGCGCTATTGGGGCTGCCCGATCCCCGTGGTCCACTGCGACGATTGCGGTGTGGTGCCCGAGAAAAAGGAAAATCTGCCGATCGAGCTGCCCCAAGACGTTGTCTTCGACCGCCCCGGCAACCCGCTGGACTGGCACCCCACCTGGCGCGAAACCGACTGCCCCAACTGCGGCAAGGCGGCCAAGCGCGAGACCGACACGATGGACACGTTCGTCGACAGCTCGTGGTACTTCGCCCGCTTCGCCTCGCCCAATGCGGCGACCCCGACCGATCTGGATGATGTCGCCTATTGGATGAATGTCGATCAATACATCGGCGGTGTGGAACACGCGATCCTGCACCTGCTTTATTCGCGTTTTTTTGCCCGTGCGATGCACAAAACAGGCCATCTACCCGCAAAGGCCATCGAGCCGTTCGGCGCCCTTTTTACACAAGGCATGGTCACGCATGAAACTTATAGTGTCAAAAATGACACAGGACGTGATCAATGGGTAGCAACCGAGGATGTGATCCGGTCAGAAACGGGCGCCACTTTGCGGAACGGCACCCCGGTGACCATCGGCCCAACCATCAAAATGTCGAAGTCGAAAAAGAACGTCGTCGATCCTGCGGACATTATCGAACAATACGGCGCCGACACTGCCCGTTGGTTCGTTATGTCCGACAGCCCGCCCGAGCGCGACGTCGAATGGACCGCCGCTGGCGCCGATGCCGCCTGGAAACACCTGCAGCGGGTCTGGCGTTTGGCGCATGAGGTTACGCAGGACCCGCGCGCGATGGACATCGACCCTGATCCAGCTGACACGCTGCGGCGACAGATGCACCGTACGATCCGCGACGTGACCGAAGGGATCGAGGGATTTGCGTTCAACAAATCCGTCGCCAAGCTCTATGAGTTAACGAACGCAATCCAGAAGGCCGGCCCCAAAGCCGCTGCCGCGAAACGCGAGGCTGTGCTGATCCTCGCCCGCCTCATGACCCCGATGACCCCCCATCTGGCCGAGGAGATCTGGGCCGCGCTGGGCCAAGAAGGGCTGATCAGCCAAACCCCTTGGCCCGTTGCCGATCCCGCCTTCCTGGTCGAGAACAGCGTGACCCTGCCGATCCAGATCAACGGTAAACGCCGGGCCGAGATCACCGTGGCAGCGGACGCCGACAAAGCCTCGATCGAAGCGATGGTCATGGCCGATCCCAAGATCCTGGGCTATCTGGACGGTCAGACACCGCGCAAACTGATCGTGGTGCCGGGGCGCATCGTCAATGTCGTGGTCTAGACGCCAGGCCCTGTTTGCCGCCGCCAGCTTGCCTTTGGGGGCCTGTGGCTTCCAACCGCTCTATGGCGACGGCACGGCGGCGCGCTCGTTAGATGGGTTGATCCGCGTCCCGATCCTGCCGGGGCGCTTCGGCTTCGGTCTGCGCGAGCGCTTGGTCAACCAACTTGGCACGCCGGACACACCGCGCTACAGCCTCGACATCCAAACCGAGATCACGCAGGAAAGCCGCGCGATCCTGTCGGACAATACGATTACGCGCTTCACCCTGACTGCCACCGCCAATTATGCCGTGCTGCCCCTAGCCGGGACCGCGCCCGTCTTCCAAGACGTCGAGCAATCCATCACCGGCTATTCCACAGTTGCATCGCCCTTTGCCACCCGCGCGGCCGAGATCGATGCCTTCCGCCGGCTGGCCGTCTCACTTGCCGAGAAGATGGTGCTCAAACTCGCCAGCACCGCACAGGACTGGGCACAATGAAGCTTGCCCCCCGCGACGCCCACGCGTTCTTTGCCAAACCAGATCTGACCAAAGCCGGTCTGCTGATCTATGGGCCCGATGCCATGCGCATTTCGCTGATCCGCAAGGACCTGGCCCAGACCATCACTGGCCCCGAAGGCGAGGCCGAGATGCGCCTCACACGCCTGTCGGGCGCCGAGGTTCGCAAAGATCCGGCCCAAATCGCCGACGCCAGCCGCGCCAGCGGCTTTTTTCCCGGCCAACGCATTGTTGTGATCGAAAATGCCGGCGACGGGTTGGCCAAGCCGCTGACCGAGACGCTTGAAGGCTGGCAGCCCGGCGATGCCTTCCTGCTGGTGACCGCTGGTCAGCTTACGCCGCGCTCCCCCCTGCGTAAGCTGTTCGAGACCGCCCCGAACGCGCTGGCCGCCGCGATCTATGCCGATCCGCCGGGCCGCGACGACGTCGAAGCGGCGCTCGCCCGGGCAGGCATTCAGAACACCAGTCCCGATGCCATGCGCGACCTGCTGGCACTCGCCCAAGTCATCGACCCCGGTGACCTGCGCCAGACCCTTGAGAAGCTGTCCCTCTACAAATCTGGCGACCCAAGCCCTGTCACACCCGATGATGTTGCGGCCATTGCCCCCGCCATCACTGACGCAGGCTTGGACGAGGTCATCGCTAGTGTCGCCGATGGCGCGGTCGCCGATCTGGCCGAGGCGCTGCCGCGCCTGGCTGGCCAAGGCACCCAACCAACCGGCGTGTGTATCGCGCTGAACCGCTATTTCCGTCAGCTGCACGCCGCCGCCGCGCACCCGCAAGGCCCTGACCAGGCGCTGGCCCGCGCAAGACCGCCGGTCTTCGGCCCAAGGCGCGATCGTATGGCACGCCAAGCGCGCGACTGGGGCAGTGCCCGATTGGAAAGCATTCTTGGCCTGATCGTCGACGCGGACCTCACCCTGCGCTCGGCCAGCGCTGCCCCGCAACGCGCCATCGTCGAACGTCTGATGATCCGCATCGCCATGACCCGCCCCCGCTGAAGGAGATCGCTATGTACACTGTCCTCGGCCACCCCAGATCCCGTGCGCTGCGCGTCATCTGGGCCCTGGAAGAACTCGGCCAGCCCTATCAGATCGACCCGCAGCCGCCGCGCAGCGCCGATTTGATCGCGATCAACGGCACTGGCAAGATCCCGGTGCTCAAAACCCCCGAGGGGATGATCAGCGACTCGCTGGCGATTGTGACCTATCTGGCCGACAAACATGGTGATCTGACGTATCCCGCCGGGTCCATCGAACGCGCCCAGCAAGACGCGCTGACCAACTATGTGAACGCCGAGGTCGACGCAGCCCTTTGGGTCTATGCCAAACACAGCTTCGTCCTGCCCGAGGATCTGCGCGTACCCGACGTCAAGCCCACCGCGATCAAGGAATACATCCGCGCGCTGGGTATTCTGGCAGGCCTGAAGGGCGACAAGCCGTACCTCGCCGGTGACCGCTTCACCATCGCTGACATCCTGCTGAGCCACTGCGTCGGCTGGGCCATCACCGCAAAAATGCCCCCACCCGAGGGTAATTTCGGCGACTTCCTCAAATCCCTACGTCAAAGGCCCGCGATGCAACGGACGTTGGAGCAGGTTAAAGCCTTCGCTTGATGGCATGGCTATTTGTCTGGCTGGCGGCAATACCGCCCGTGAACCCGTGCTCGGCACGCAGCCCGGCATGGATGCGCTTGGCCGTATGACGTTGATTCTTGATCCTGGCGTTATCGTCTTCGAGAATTTGGTCGATGATTGGAAGGAACGGATCGAGCGTCAGTCGCGCTGGTGAATTGCTCCGCCGGTACCCCGATGGCACCGAGTGCTGCAAATCTTCGAAACCGTCTTGCGTTTGTTCATTCACGCCAATTTGCAGAGTGGCATCCAGGCGCGGCATTCCTTACACCGCCAGAACCTTAACTTGCCGTGACTTCGTGAAGATCCGTTTTGTCTTCGGTCGATCGTTTACCTTTTGTTTCCTCCGTTGCCCAGGACTTAGCGGAGGCCCACCAACTTGTTCCTGATCATGTTGTCGATTAGATGGATCAGCCAATCAGATGATCGCTGATGCATAGTTTTTTCATCAGCACGGAAGCAGAAAGACAATGTATACTTATTAACATATTGTATATATTATATAAAAATACCTTGCATTAAATGCTGCATAATTGCATCGTTGCTGCATGAACGATGCATTTGCCGCTACAGCGCATTCTTCAATGAGTGAGCGTGACATCCTCGCCGGGATTCTGGCGGCCTCCACAGACGCCTGCTGGTGCATGGAATTTGATGAGCCGATTGATTTGACAATGCCGGACAGCGAGGTCATTCGGCAGGTTTTTGAGAACGGTCCACGCTGGCGATTTTGCAACGATGCCATGGCGCAGCTTTACATGCTTGGTCCGCATGAAGACCTCAATGCACGCCCGGTTTCGGAGATTTTTCCAAGGAATGCTCAGAACGAACAGTTCGTGCAGAATTTGTTATCGAATGGGTTTGAGGTGAACGGGGCGCCCGCGCTTGATCGCCGCTACGACGGCGTCGAAATTCACGTCGAAAATGATGTGCGCGCGCATATCGACGGAGGGCGACTGATCCGCATGTTCGGGATTGTGCGCAACGTCAGCAAACATTACCGCCGCGAGGCGGATCTGTCGGCCCAGCTGTCCGCAGCACACCAGCTAATCAGCCTGCTGCCGGATGCGATCCTTGGCTTCGATGCCCGGGGGGTCATTCTTATCTCCAGTGCCGCGGGCGATCATCTGCTTGGCAGGCCCGCCGATGCGCTGATCGGCGAGGTGGCGGGTGACGTCATCAATGCAGCGTGGGGCACGTCAGCGAAATCGCTGGTGCACGCGCTGCAGGACGGTATCGCGGGATCGTCGGGGCGGATCGCCACGGGCGATCCAGGCATTGACTGGCATATCGAGCGCCGCGTTCCGGTGGCCGACCGCGATCTTGCCGGGGTTCTCGTTCTGAGGCCGGGAGGCTTCGATGGCTGAGCCCGCGCGAAACACCGTATCGCACCTGGAGGATGGTGTGCTTGTCCTGGACCGCACGGGCGCCGTCCTAATCACCAACCAGTCCGCGGAGCGGATGCTGGACATCGCGGTGGGTGCGTCGGTGAGGGATCACCCGAAATTTGGCGAGGTACTGTCGGATGCCCTTGCCGAAGGTCGCCGTGCGGACCTGTCGCTGGCGCGTCCACATGGGCGTGACCTGATCGCCTCGCTAAGGCCGGGAGAGGACGGGCTGGTTCACGTCCATATCCGTGATCTGGACATGCTGGACTACCTGCGCGATCGGGCGAGGGGCTCGGCCCGGACGGTCGCGCCGGGGCATCTGTCGTCGAACAGGACGCGGCCCGATTTCGCGTTGCAACGGCGGCTGTCACCGGCCTTGCATCGTGTCCTGTCGCGCGGCGAGCGGGCGGTGCAGCAGGGTGCGCGGGTTCTGATCACGGGCGAATCCGGCGTCGGCAAGTCCGAGATCGCGATGTTCCTGCACAGCACCGTGGCCGACGGGCGCGATCCGTTCGTCACCTGCAACTGCGCCATGTCATCGGGCGAGGACCTGGCTGCGGCCCTGTTCGGACGGGATGGCAAGCCGGGGCTGGCCGCCGCAGCGTCCGGCGGCACGCTTTTCTTGGACGAGATCGCGGAATTGCCGCAGTCGGTGCAGGTGCAGCTGCTTGGATACCTCGAGGACGGCCGCCAGCCCTGGCCGACCGAAGCGGCGGGGGCGCCCGCGCCCATCCGAGTGATCGGGGCGACCGGTGCCAACCTGTTGCAACTGGTGCACGAAGGAAAATTCCGCACCGACCTATATTACCGTCTTTCGGTTGTGGAGCTGTCCGTTCCCGCGCTGCGCCGCATGCCGGAGCTGATCGGCCACCTGACCGACCGCTTCCTGCAGACCGCCAACATGCGCCGCGCAACGCCGGCAGTGCTGCCGCAGCGGTTTCGCGACCTGCTGATGGACTATGCCTTTCCAGGCAATATCCGGGAACTGGTCAACATTATCCAGAAGGCCACCATCTTCATTGAGGACGCCGAGGACATGGAGGAACTGATCGCGGATCTGCTCCGCCCGCACCCGGCTCCAAGTGAGGACGATCTGCCCAATGCGGCGACGCTCGATCTGAAGACCGAGGTACGCCGATTCGAAAAGGTCATGATCGACAAGGCCATCCGCATCCACGGATCGAAACGCCAGGCCGCGAAGGCGCTTGGTGTCGATATCGGAACCATCGTTCGCAAGACGGCCTGAAGACCGCATCAAAACCAATGGGAGAAAGACATGAGACGACTGAACAAACTCACCGGATCGGCGGCCTGCGCGGCGATCGTGCTGACAGCCCTACCTGCGCTCGCGGAAGGCGAACTGAACGTCCTCACTTGGGAAGGCTATGCTGACCCGTCCTTCATCGAACCATTCGAAGCCGCGACGGGGTGCAAGGTGTCGGCGACCTATGTCGGCTCCAACGACGATTTCGCACCGAAACTGGCGGCGGGGGGCGGCGTCTTCGACCTGGTGTCGCCTTCGATCGATTCGACCGCGCCGCTGATCGCGGCGGGTTTCGTGCAGCCGATCGACACGTCACGGATCGACGAGTGGGACAACATCTACGAGAAATTCCGCGCCTCGGACGGGATCAATGCCAGTGGCGAGGTCTACGGCGTGCCTTACGCCTGGGGCGCGATTTCCTTCATGTACCGTCCCGACAAGTTCGACACGCCCCCGACCTCGCTTGCCGCGCTGTGGGATCCCGCGCTTGAGGGGCGAATCAGCCTTTGGGATGACAAGTCCGCCCTATATGTGGCCGCGCGCGCAAATGGTGACGCGGATATCTACAACCTGACGGACGAACAGCTTGCCGCGGCGCAGGAAAAGCTGATCGCGCAGCGCCCGCTTGTGCGGAAATATTGGTCGTCTGCCGGTGAGCTGGTCGATCTGTACAAATCCGGTGAGGTCTGGATTTCCAACACATGGGCCGGCTACCAGTCCGCGTTGCTGGCCGAGGAAGGCATCGAGGTTGTGGAGTTCATCCCCGATGAGAACGCCGAGGGCTGGATGGACAGCTTCATGATCGTGTCCGGCACACCGAACGAGGATTGTGCGTACCAGTTCCTGAACATGGCGATTTCCGAGGCCGGGCAGTGCGGCGTGGCGAATGTGAACGGTTATTCCGTCGCCAATCCCGAGGCCGCGCGGCGCTGCATGAGCGAAGAACAGTTTGCGGCCCTGCACCAGGACGATCCCGAATATCTCGACAGCCTGCTGTTGTGGGAAAACCTCGGGCCGCGGTTGGGGGATTACACCAATGCCTGGAACGCGGTGAAAGCCCAGTAAGCCGATGGGCAGGGGATGTTTGCGCCCCTGCCAATATCGCCCCCATCAGGAAAGCCCCATGACAGACATCGTCACACTCAACAACATCTCGAAGCATTTCGGCCCTGTGATCGGCGTCGATAACGTGAGCCTTTCGGTACGCTCGGGGGAATTCGTGACGCTGCTCGGACCGTCGGGCTGTGGAAAGTCAACGCTGTTGCGGATGATCGGCGGTTTCGAGGAACCGACGCAAGGCAGCGTGGTCATCAACGGTGACGATGTCACCCATCTGCCGCCGAACAAGCGCCCGGTGAACATCGTCTTTCAGGACTACGCGCTGTTTCCGCACATGTCGGTCGGCAAGAACGTGGGTTATGGGCTGCGCGTTGGCGGTGTGCGTCGCACCGAAGTTGCCGACCGCGCACGCGCAGCGTTGGAACTGGTCGGTCTTGGCGACCGGTTCGACGCCAAGCCGCATCAACTGTCGGGCGGTCAGCGGCAGCGCGTCGCATTGGCCCGCGCGATTGTGCGGCGGCCCAAGGTGCTGCTGCTGGACGAACCGCTAAGCGCCTTAGATGCGAACCTGCGCGAGGCGATGCAGGTCGAACTCAAGCGGTTGCAGCGCAAGGTCGGCCTGACCTTCATCATGGTCACGCATGACCAAACCGAAGCGTTGGCCCTATCGGATCGGGTGGTTGTTATGTGCGACGGTCGGGTGGTACAGGACGGCACGCCAGATACGCTGTATGATCGCCCATCCAGCACATATGTTGCCGGTTTCATCGGTACGACGAATTTATTCCAAGGTCAGGTTCACGGCGACACCCTGCATGCGCTGGGGCAGAAGTTGGTCGTGCCGGAGGGTCTAGCCCCCGAAGGCCGGACGCTCACATTCGGATTCCGCCCGGAAAAGGCTGAGATCTTGACTGCGGCGGTGGCAGGAAACGGCACATTGCCCGCAACCGTCACCGACATCCTTTATCATGGGAATTCGGCGCGCATTGTAGTCGAGGTGTCTGGCTCGCCGTTGTCGATTGACCGGACAATTTCTGATGCCCGACACGCGTCGGGCCTGCCGGATATTGGCGATCAAGTTCAGATAGCAATCCAACCTGACCGGATCATGGTGCTTGCGGATGAGGCTGCGGCGTGACCCTCGCCCTCTCCAAACGCAATCGTCTGAGGCAGTTTCTGGTGCTGTCACCCCCTTTGCTTTGGACTGTACTCTTCATGTTCGCGCCCTACACGATCCTTGTGGTCTATTCGTTCTGGCGTGCGCAGTTTCCTTTGGCCGTGCCTGATTTTCAATTTGGCAACTACATTGAGATCTTCACCGACCCGCAGTACGCGCGCGTGCTGTTGCGCACGGCCAAGATTGCCGGGCTGGTTTCGCTTTTGGCGCTACTGCTGGCTTTCCCATATGCCTATTTCCTGGCTTTTAAGGTGCGCAAACCCGGCCTGCGCTTGACGCTCTACATGGCTGTCGTTGCACCGCTTTGGGTAAGCTACTTACTGCGTGCCTATACCTGGAAAACGATCCTAGGCACGGAGGGGCTTTTAAACTCGTTCCTTATGTCGACCGGCATTCTGTCCGAACCTTCATCGGTCTTCCTCTATAATCAGACCGCAATGGTCGTCACCCTGACCTATGTGTTTATTCCGTTCATGGTGATGCCGATCTATGCGGCCCTTGAAAAAATTCCACCGAATCTCATCGAAGCCTCGGGTGATCTGGGTGAAGGCGCGATTGCAACCTTTGCCCGGATCACCGTGCCGCTGGCGATGCCAGGCATCGTTGCAGGTTTTACCATGACTTTCTGCCTGTCTTTTGGTGACTTCATCTCGCCCATCCTGGTGGGCGGCCCCGACGGCTTGATGATTGCGAATGTCATCGCTGCACAGTTTGGTGCGGCGCTCAACTGGCCGCTGGGCTCAGCACTTGCTTTGGTTATGCTGGTCATCGTACTGGGGATCATCACGGCGTCAGACCGGTTTGAACGGCTGGGTCAGGCGCGGTTGTCATGACAGCGCTCGAGACATCCGTCCCGGCGATCACCGCCGTCCGCAGCACATCACGCAAGCCCCGTCGATGGGGGGCGAGCCTGGGCTGGGGGCTGGCCATCGGCACAGTCCTCGCTTTTTTGTATGTGCCGATCGCGGTGCTGGTCCTGTTCAGTTTCAACACCTCGCGCTCGCTCAGCTGGCCGATGGAAGGTTTGACCCTTGACTGGTATCGCACGCTGGCCGGTAACGAACAGCTGATCGAGGCAGTGGGCAATTCGTTCTACGTTGCTACATGCTCGACAATCCTGACGCTTCTTATCGGTGTGCCCGCCGCGCTGGCGCTGGACCGACTGTCGTTTCCAGGAAAGAGCGCATTTCGCAAACTGGTGCTGTTGCCGATCGCGCTTCCGGGGATCATCACCGGCATTTCCATGTTGATCCTTTTTCGGATGGTCGGCTTCACGCTGTCACTTGAGACAGTCATCATCGGTCATGCCACAGCTCTTTTGGCTGTGGTCGTCACCCAGGTCTACGCGCGGCTCCAACGCTTGCCCCGCAGCTACGAGGAAGCGTCAGCCGATCTGGGCGCCAACGGACTACAAACTTTCTTTTTAGTGACGTTGCCCAATATTCGCAGTTCGGTGATTGGTGCTGGGCTTTTGTCCTTTACGCTCAGCTTTGATGAAATCCCAGTGACCTTTTTCCTGACGGGCCGGGACAACACGTTGCCTATGTACATCTGGTCGACCATGCGGCGGGGGCTGACCCCTGAAATCAATGCTGTGGGCGCGCTAATCGTTGCCTTTTCGGCAGTGCTGATCGTGCTGTCGGTCATCCTGATGCGAGATAAACCAGGCGCCCGATAACGCGCCCCGAGAGAGGAGAATAGACGTGAACATGCAAGCAAAGCTGGATGCCGAAATTACCCGAGCTGCCCTGATCGGAGGGGTATGGGTCAATGGCGGGGGCGACGCGTTCGACGTGCGCAATCCCCATGATGGCGCAATCCTTCACCAGGTCGGGGCATGCAACGCTGCAGATGTTGACGCCGCCGTTGCATCCGCGCGCGCCGCACAACCGGCGTGGGCCGCGCTTTCGGTGATTGAGCGCGCGCAGATTATGCGCCGCATCCACACGCTTTTCCTGGAGCGCGCCGAGCCGATCGCGCAGATGATCACGGCGGAAATCGGTAAGACCATCACGGACAGCCGCGAAGAGGTCTTTGAATATTCGGCGCCCAGTTGGGGCAAAGCGGCAGAGGAAATTCTGCGCCATCGCGGCTTGTCCTTTCCATCCACACAGGAGCGGACCACGAACAAGCGTCTGGTTATGAACCACCGGCCGCTAGGTGTGGTCGCCTGTATCACGCCCTACAATTTTCCGACCGATATTTCGTCTATTGCATTGGCGCATATCGCGGCGGCGGGCAACTGCGTGATCTGGAAGCCGTCCGAGTACGCCGCAGTTAGCTGTGCGATGCTGGCCGACATCTTCAAGGACGCAGGCCTGCCGGATGGGGTCATCAACGTCGTTCAGGGCAAGGGAGAAGCGGGCGCGGCCCTGGTCGATCATACTGATGTCGACGGCGTGTTCTTCACGGGCTCTACCGCGACGGGCCGAAAGATCGCCGAGAAATGTGCCTTGCGCCCGCATCTTCTGGAGCTTGGCGGCGACGGTCCGTTCATAATCCTCAAGGATGCGGACATCGACGCGGCCGTCGATGGTGCGATGAACGGATGTTTCTACTACACCGGCCAGGTCTGCACCTCTGCCGAAAGGCTGCTGGTGCATGAAGCCGTCTATGACGAATTCGTCGAAAAACTTACGACCAAGGCGCGCGCTTTGAAGATCGGGAACCCGGCCGAAGAAGACATGGAGATGGGCCCTTTGTGCAATGCCGACACGTTGAAACGCGTCAAGGCACATGTGGAAGACGCCCGTGCCAAAGGGGCCAAAATAGAACAAATGGGCAAAGAGGAAGGGCTCTATTATCCAGCGACGATCCTGACGGATGTCACAACAGACATGGACATCATGCGCGAAGAGACATTTGGCCCGGTTGCCCCGATCTACAAGATCAAGGACGCGCAGGAAGCGATCGATATCGCCCATATCTCGGGTCTTGGATTGATCGCATCGCTTTGGACGCAAGATTTGGCCACCGCATGGCGTGTCGGCGAGGCACTGCCCCATGGTTCGGTGAACATTAACGAGACCTCAAATTACTGGGACCAGTTGGCTCCCTTCGGTGGCACCGGTCAATCGGGCGTGGGTCGCGAACTCAGTCAGTGGTTCCTTGAAACCTTCACTGAGCGCAAGCTGCTGGTTTTCGATCTGGGCGGGGAAGTGAAATACAACCGTCGGGCAGAGGGCGGCTGGTAACATGAACTGGGTCTGGCTCGCCTTTGCGATCACCGCCGAAGTCATCGCGACGACCGCGTTGAAGGCATCGGATGGGCTGACCCGGATGCCGTTTGTCTTTGCCGCGATCTGCTGCGTGGCCCTGTCCTTTGCCCTGCTTGGGCTTGCCCTGCGCACTATACCAATGGGGGTGGCCTATGCGGTCTGGGCAGGTGCGGGCATCGCGTCCATCACCACCATTGGCGCGGTCGGCTTCGGCCAATGGCCCGACCCGCTGACTTACTTGGGCATTGGCTTCGTGCTGGTCGGTGTCGTCATCCTTTACACCCTGGCCGACACGCCGGTCTGAGAAGGGAAAATTCAATGTCGAACGAAACCCTCAAAACGCGTCGGAACGATGCCGTTGCGCGTGGCGTCGGAACCCGCGACATCTATGCCGAGCGTGCCGAGAACGCGGAGCTTTGGGACGCGGACGGACGGCGTTTCATCGACTTCGCCGCGGGCATTGCGGTGACCAATGCCGGGCACCGGCATCCAGCGCTGATCGCCGCCGTGCAAGAGCAGCTGAACGACTTCACGCACACCTGTTTCCATGTCGCGCCCTATGAAAGCTATATCCGGCTGGCTGAGCGGCTGAACGCGGCGACGCCTGGGGATTTCAAGAAGAAGACCATGCTGGCCACCACCGGCGCGGAGGCGGTCGAAAATGCGATCAAGATGGCGCGGGCCTATACCAGGCGGTCGGGCGTGATCGCCTTTTCCGGTGCGTTTCATGGCCGGACCCTGATGGGGATGGCGCTGACGGGCAAGACGGCGGGCTATAAAACCCGCTTTGGTGCGATGCCGCCTGAAATATTCCACGCGCCCTTTCCAAACGTATTTCATGGTATATCTGTGGCCCAGTCGCTTGAAGCGCTTGATATGCTCTTTCGTGCCTCCATTGATCCACACAGGGTCGCAGCCATCATCATAGAGCCGGTACAAGGCGAAGGCGGTTTCAACATAGCACCGCCTGAGTTTCTAAAAGCTTTGCGGGATCTCTGTGATGCCCATGGGATCGTTCTGATTGCAGACGAAGTGCAGGCAGGCATGGCACGTACTGGCAAGATGTTCGCATTGGAACATGCTGGCGTTGCCGCTGATCTGGTCACCATGGCCAAAGGGTTAGCGGGCGGATTTCCCCTTTCGGCAGTGACCGGCAAGACGGACATCGTGGATGCACCTCATCCGGGCGGGATTGGCGGAACCTATGCGGGCAATCCATTGGCCGTGGCAGCAGCCAATGCAATGCTTGATGTTATCAAAGAAGAAGACCTTTGCGCCCGCGCGACCGAAATCGGCGATGTGATCAAGGAACGTCTAAACGATTTGGCGCATCAGCCGATGTTTTTATCCATCGGGGACGTAAGGGGACTGGGCGCGATGGTCGCCTTTGAGATCGTTAGGAACCGCACAACCAATGACCCGGATCCCGAACTAACACTCAAGATAGTGGCCGAGGCTGAAAAGCGTGGGCTGATCATTTTGAACTGTGGAACGCGCGGCAATGTCATACGGCTCCTGCCTGCCCTCACGACACCGATGGAACAGGTGGACGAGGCGCTCGAGATACTTGAGGCGTCTTTGCAGGCCGCCCTTCCAGCCACCGCAAACGCTGCCTAAGGATACTCTCATGGCCAAAGATCATGCCTCACAACATGCCCCTGAACTTGGCAAGTTCGACTGGACCGATCCATTTCTTCTGGAAACACAACTTGATGAGGAAGAAAGGATGTTGCGCGATGCGGCATTCGCGTTCGCTCAGGAGAAGCTGCAAACGCGTGTGATCGATGCCTATCGGGACGAAATAACCGACCCTGAAATCTTTCGCGAGATGGGAGAGATGGGCCTTTTGGGGGTCACTATCCCCGAGGCCTATGGTGGGGTCGGTGCCAGCTATGTCTCGTACGGGCTGATTGCACGCGAAGTGGAACGCGTCGACAGCGGCTATCGCTCCATGATGTCGGTGCAATCCTCTCTCGTTATGTATCCTATCTACACCTATGGATCAGAGGACCAGCGACAAAAATACCTCCCAAAGCTGGCCTCCGGCGAATGGATCGGGTGTTTCGGTCTGACAGAACCTGATGCCGGATCCGACCCGGCGGGCATGAAAACGACAGCCCGAAAGGTTGATGGTGGTTACGTGCTCAACGGTGCAAAGACGTGGATTTCGAACAGCCCCATCGCCGATGTTTTTGTTGTTTGGGCTAAGTCCGTTGCGCATGGCGAAAAAATCCGTGGTTTTGTCTTGGACAAGGGGACCAAGGGTCTAACGGCTCCAAAAATCGCGGGTAAATTGTCGCTGCGGGCGTCCGTCACGGGTGAAATCGTTCTTCAAGACGTTGAGGTTAGCGAAGACGCACTGCTTCCAAATGTCGAAGGTCTCAAAGGACCGTTCGGATGCCTGAACCGCGCGCGCTATGGCATAGCTTGGGGCGTAATGGGCGCTGCCGAATTCTGCTGGCATGCAGCGCGACAATATGGGCTGGATCGAAAACAGTTCGGCAAGCCACTCGCGCAGATGCAGCTCCACCAGCTTAAACTCGCGAACATGCAGACCGAAATCACGCTGGGTTTGCAGGCGTGTCTGCGTGTTGGGCGTCTGATGGACGACGGCGCCGCAGCACCTGAGATGATAAGCCTCATCAAGCGAAACAACTGTGGCAAGGCGTTGGAGGTCGCTCGGGTCGCAAGGGATATGCACGGTGGAAATGGCATATCCGAAGAATTTCAGGTGATGCGCCACATGGTGAACCTTGAAACCGTGAACACTTACGAAGGCACCCACGATGTGCATGCTTTGATTTTGGGGCGCGCTCAGACCGGACTTCAAGCGTTCTTTTAGGCCTTGAAAGCGGGAAATTGAATCAACCTGCTGACGGCGGGTTTGGATCATCCTGTGCCCGTTGGCGGACATAAAGCATCGTCTTTCAGCCTCCGAGAGCAGGGGAGTCATGTAAACGATTTCTGCACGAAAGTTAGAACGCCGAGGGCGAGGTAAGCGGCCTTGTTCTTGACCATGCGGCTGTCGGCATCGCGGATCTTGACCCGGCTGATCAGATCGGGCGAGATCTGGAGGCCATTGACGTCCTTCGAATGGGATCGGATATCGCGCAGGCTCAGACCAGTGGCGGAAAGGCCCTCTACCGGGGCAGCGCCGGCGTCGAGCAGATGAAAGGAAAGCTGAAAAGCTTCAAACGCGCCTACTTGCGCTGTGAAAAGCCTGCAAGAAACTTCAGATCCATCGTCGCTCCTGCAGCGACCTTCATCTTGCTCAAATCCGTCAACACGGCCTAAAGCCCCTGCAAATACTGCCTCAGAACTTGCTCAAGCTTTGCTGCACCGATCGGTGCCATGGCTTTGGTGTGAGCGTGGCTGATCACCTCGGAGGACATGCCCGCGGCCATATTGGTGACCACGGAAACGGCCGCGGCCTTCAGCCCCAGGAAGCGGGCCAGGATCACCTCAGGCACCGTCGACATGCCAACCGCATCGGCGCCTAGAACCTTCAGCGCGCGGATCTCGGCTGGGGTCTCGAAGCTGGGGCCCGAGTACCAGGCATAGACGCCTGTGTGCAGCGTGACCGCCGCCGCGCGGGCGGCCGCGTCCAGTGCCGCGCGGATCTGGCGATCATAAGCGTCGGTCATATTGACGAACCGCGCATCCGTCGCCTCGCCGATCAGCGGATTGCGGCCCGAGAAATTGATGTGGTCCGACAGCAGCATCAACTCGCCCGGCCCCATGCCGTCCTTTAGACTGCCGGCGGCATTGGTCAGCAAGACCTGCTCGGCCCCCAGGGCTTTCAACACCTCTAACGGCAGACGCATCGCGGTCGGATCGCCCTTTTCGTAGTAATGTGCCCGGCCCCCAAAAACGGCCACGCGGACCCCTTCAAGCTGACCGATCACCAGTTTTGGATTGTGGCCCGAAACCCCCGCATGTGGAAAACCGGGCAGATCGCCGTAGTCGATCGCCACCCCCTCGACACTTTCAGCCAGATGCCCAAGGCCCGAACCCAGGATCAGCCCCAAGCGCACCGGATCCGAGCCCGCGCGGTCTTGGATGGTTTTAAGCAGCGCGTCCATCTTAGCGCTCCTTCACATAGGGCTGGCCGCCAGCCTTGGGCGGGGTGGCTTTACCGATAAAGCCCGCCAGGATCACCACGGTCAGGATATAGGGCAGCGCCTGCATGAACTGCACCGGGATGACAAAGGCACCGACGTCAACATTTTGGTACTTCGATCCAACAGCCTCGAGCAGGCCGAACAGAAGGCAAGCCCACAGCGCGGGCCAGGGTTTCCACTTGGCGAAGATCAAGGCGGCAAGCGCGATAAAGCCGCGCCCGGCGGTCATTTCCTTCACAAACCCCGCGGCCGAGGTGCCCATCGACAAATAGGCCCCCGCCAACCCGCAAAGCACGCCGCAGATCAGCACGGCGGCATAGCGTTGCCGCGTGACCGAGATCCCGGCGGTGTCCACAGCGCCCGGATTCTCGCCCACTGCCCGCAGGCGCAAGCCAAAGCGGGTGGCGAACAGGATCCAGGCGGTGATTGGCACGGTCAGCAGCGCGACATAGACCAAGATCACCTGGCCCGACAGCACATCCGCATAGAACGGCCCAAGGATGGGGATGCCCCGCAGCGTCTCGGCCAGGGGCAGGTCGATCGCGGCGAAGCGTGCGCTGCCCGTCAACTGTGGGGTTTGGCCGCCCATCGAAAAGATCGCTTCGCCCACCAGAACCGTCACCCCCGCCGCTAGGAAGTTGATCGCCACGCCCGAGATCAACTGGTTCCCCCTAAGGGTGATCGACGCGAACCCATGCAGCACCGCCATCGCCATCGAGGCGGCGATACCGGCCATCACCCCCAGCCACGCCGCAGTCCAGCCCAAGCCAAGGCCCGAGATCTGTCCGGGAAACGGATCCTCGATATAGGGCGCCGCTGCCCAGGCCGCCACGCCAGCCGCGGCAAAGGCGGCCGCCAGCATCTTTCCCTCGAGCCCGATGTCGAAAATCCCCGCCCGCTCGGAAAACAGCCCCGCCAGGCAAGCCAGCAGCAACGGTGTTGCGTTGCGCATGGTGCTGTCGAACAACTGGAAAAGTTCGGCCAGGTCCATCAGGTCAACTCCTTGTCGTGGCCAGGCGGAACGCAGCAAAGGCAAAGAAGGTGCCCAACGCCGCCTCGACCGGCCGCCGCGCCGACGTATAGGCGCGGCGCACAGGCGGGGCCGAAAGCACCAGCGCCCACAGGCCATGTCCGCCGAACGAATTCACAAAAGCCCCCACCACGAACAGCGCAATGATCGCGACCGGGGCGTCGCCAACACCGCCCGCACTGGCCACCGCCAGCCAGAAGAAAATCGCCTTGGGGTTCGAAAGTTGCAGGGCAAAGCCAGTGCCCGCCGTCCGCCAAAGGCTTTGTGGCGCAACAGCCATCACGCTCAGCGGCGGTGGGTTGATCGCCTTGCGAAAGGCACCACAGGCCAGCCAAGCCAAATAGGCCGCCCCGATCAACCGCACGATGGTCATCAAATCCGCCATCTGCGCAAAAATCGCAGCAATCCCAATGACCGTCGCCAGCGACAGGATGATCGACGCGCAACCGATCCCAAGCGCTGTCACCAGGGCAGGCGCCCGCCCCTGCGCCGTCGCGACCCCCAGGATCAACGCGACCGAGGGTCCGGGGCTGAGCACGCCGGTCAGTTGGATCGACCACGCCAGCACAAGCTGAGGCAGGTACTCCATCATCACGTGGTGCCCTTTTGGAACCGAAGGAACAGCCGCTCTAGCGGGAAGCGCACCATATTCTCAAGCGAGCCGGTGAACAGGATCACCAGCGCTTGGATGGTAAGGATCATCTGGCTGGGGATCGAGGGGATCTCGAACGCCAGTTCCGCCCCGCCTTGGTACAATACCCCGAACAGCAATGCCGCCAGGATCACCCCAACCGGATGCGACCGCCCCATCAGCGCCACCGCGATCCCCACGAAGCCGGCACCCAGCACACTGTCCAAATTCAGACGTTGCAAATCGCCCATCACCGTGTTGATCGCCATCAATCCGGCCATCCCGCCCGAGACCAGCATCGCGATCATGGTGATCTTGAAGGGCGAGATCCCGGCATAAACCGCCGCCTTCTCGGAGAACCCAAAGGCCCGGATCTCGTAGCCCAAGCGCGAGCGCCAGATCAGCAGCCACACCCCCAGACAAGCAAGAAGCGCAAGGAAGAAACTGATGTTGGCCGGCGTGCGCGTCATCTCGAGCCCGACCCAGTCGGCCATCTGATCCAGCCGCGGGATCTGTGCCCCGGCCTCGAACCGTCGACTTTCGGGCGCCATGGCACCTGGTACTTTGAAGACATTGTTCAGCATGTAGACCAGGAAAGCGGCCGCGATGTAATTGAACATGATTGTGGTGATCACGATGTGACTGCCGCGTTTCGCCTGCAAATACGCGGGCACCGCCGCCCACGCGGCCCCGAACATCGCCGCCGCGATCACCGCCAAAGGCAGGGTCAGCAGCCAATAGGTTTGGTCCAGCGTTAAACACACCATCGCCACACCGACGCCCGCAACACCCGCCTGCCCCTCGCCCCCAATGTTAAAGATCGAGGCGTGAAAGGCGACCGCCACGGCCAGTCCGGTGAAAATGAAACTGGTTGTGTAAAACAGCGTATAGCCGATGCCGTAATCCGACCCGAGCGAGCCAGAAATCATAATCTGCATGGCGCGGATCGGATCCTCGCCAATGAAGATCACCACCAGACCCGCGACCAGAAACGCCAGAAGCACGTTGATCGCGGGGATCAAGAACAGATCAGCCCATTTCGGCAAGCTGCTGGTCACGCCACGCTCTCCTTTGGATCGATCCCGGCCATCAGCAGGCCTAGTTCGTTTTCGTCGGTGTCGTTGGGCATCCGCTCGCCGCTGATCTTGCCGTCGAACATCACGATGATGCGGTCGCTCAGCGCCAAGATCTCTTCCAACTCGACCGAGACCAGCAGGACAGCCTTGCCCTGATCGCGCAGGGCGACGATCTGGTTGTGGATGAATTCGATGGCGCCGATATCCACACCCCGGGTCGGCTGGCCAACCAGCAGCACGTCAGGGTTGCTTTCGATCTCGCGTGCAATGACGATCTTTTGCTGGTTCCCGCCCGAGAAATTGGCGGCCTTCAAGTCACAGCTGGGGGGGCGGATGTCGTATTTTTCGATCTTCTGACGCGCGTCATCACGCATGAACAACCGGTTCATCAGGCCCGAGTTGGCCTGGTACTCTGGCCGGTCATGATAGCCGAAACAGGAGTTTTCCCATTCAGCAAAGGGCATAACAAGCCCTAGGCGGTGGCGATCCTCTGGCACATGGCCGATGCCCCGGTGCCGACGGTCGCGCCCATCATCACCGCCCACCAGGTCGAGTGTCTGACCGTTCATTGAGACGGAGCCGCCCGCGGCTTCGGTGATGCCGCCCAGCACTTCCAGCAAGGCGGATTGGCCATTGCCCGCAACGCCTGCCACCCCAAGGATCTCGCCCGCCTTCAAGTCCAGGTCGATGCCCTTCAACCGCTCGACACCGTCATGATCCACAACACGCAACCCGCGCACCTGCAGGATCGTCTCGCCCACTTTGGGCGCTTCTTTCTCGACCCGCAGCAACACGCGGCGGCCAACCATCAGCTCAGCCAGTTGCGTCGGGCTGGTTTCCGAGGTCTTGACAGTCGCCGTCATCTCGCCCCGGCGCATCACGCTGACGGTGTCGGTCACCGCCATGATCTCGCGCAACTTGTGGGTGATCAAGATGATCGTCTTGCCCTGCGCCTTCAGCCCCTCGAGAATGCGGAACAGATGGTCCGCTTCGGCCGGGGTCAGAACGCCGGTCGGCTCGTCCAGGATCAGAATATCCGCGTGGCGATACAGTGCCTTTAGGATCTCGACCCGCTGCTGGAAGCCCACTGCAAGATCGCCAACCACCGCATCGGGGTCGACATCGAGTTCATACTCATGGGCCAGTTCGGTTAGCAGTGTGCGCGCTTTGGCCAAGCTTGGTTTCAGAAGCGCCCCATCCTCGGCCCCCAGAACCACATTCTCAAGAACCGTAAAGGGCTGCACCAGCATGAAATGCTGATGGACCATGCCGATCCCTGCCTTGATCGCATCATCGGAATTGTGGATCAGCGTCGGCACCCCACCGATCTTGATCTCGCCCTTGTCCGCTTTGTAGAAACCGTAAAGGATTGACATCAAAGTCGATTTCCCAGCGCCATTCTCGCCCACGATCCCATGGATCGTGCCACGCTGCACCTTCATCGAGATGTCTTTGTTCGCCTGCACGGGCCCGAAGGCCTTGGAAATGCCGATCAGTTCGATTGCAGGCGCGTCGGGGGCAGCCGCTGGCCGCCCCGCAACCTCTGTTTCATTCAGCACCATACCAGCTTAGTTGGCCGGGCAGGTGTTGTCGGACATGTAGTCATGTACCGCGATCTCGCCCGAGATGATCTTGGCCTTGGCCTCTTCCACGGCGGCGAGCATGTCCGGGGTCAGTAGTGGTTCGTTGTTCTCGTCCACCGCATAGCCAACGCCATCTTGCGCCAGGCCCAGCACCTCGAAACCATAGGTGAACTCGCCATCCTTGGCGTCCTTGAAGGCATCATAAACGGCCACATCGACCCGCTTGAGCATTGAGGTCAAGACCGAGCCGGGGTGCAGATAGTTCTGGTTGCTGTCGACACCGATGCCCAGCGCCCCGTTGTCGGCCGCAGCTTGCAGCACCCCACGGCCGGTTCCGCCCGCCGCGTGATAAACCACGTCAGCGCCCTGATCGATCTGGCCCTTGGCCAACTCGCCACCCTTCACGGGGTCGTTCCAGGCCGCACCCGTGGTGCCGGTCATGTTCTGGAGCACCTCGGCATCTGGGTTCGCGGCTTTGACACCCTGCACATAGCCGCACGCGAATTTGCGGATCAGCGGGATGTCCATACCGCCCACAAAGCCAACTTTACCGCTTTCGGATTTCATCGCGGCCAGCATGCCGACCAGATAGCTACCCTCGTGCTCGTTAAACACGACCGAGCGAACGTTGGGCAGGTCGACGACCATGTCGATGATCGCGAAGTTGGTGTCGGGGAACTCGGCCGCGACAGTTTCCATCGCCGAACCATAGGCGAAGCCCGCCACAACGATGGGGTTGTTGCCCTGCTCAGCAAAGCGGCGCAGCGCCTGCTCGCGTTGGGCATCCGACTGGATCTCGAACTCGCGATACTCGGTGCCGAATTCTTCTTTGAACCGCTCGGCCCCCTCGAACGAGGCTTGGTTGAACGAGCGGTCAAACTTGCCGCCCAGATCAAAGATCACGGCGGGTTTGAACTCGGCATGACCATCGGCCAAAGCGGTGGTGGCCACACCCAAAAGTGCGGTGGCGCCCAAAAGAGCGGAAACAAGTTTCATGTCTGTACCTCCTTGTTGGTCCGTCCCGCCAGGGCCTGCGGGCAATGCCCCCTTATTTTGGGGGCTAACACACCACGCAAAGCCGCCCCGGGGGGCGGTGAAACTGCCGTGTAGTAAGGCGCAGCGATGGTAGGGGGTCAATGGGTTTCTTGGGTCAGCCGTGGGATTAAGACAGTCGCTTGGCCAGGACATGCGCCTGGACACGGGTTTGTCCCGGGCCCTGGTAGTAATCCTTGCGATAGCCGCGCGGCTGATAGCCAAGGGCGGCGTAAAGGGCGCGGGCGGGCAGATTGGTCTCGGCAACCTCCAAAAACACCTCTTCGATATCCGCGGCACGTGCTTGGGCTTCAAACAGCCGCAAAACCGCCCGCGCATGCCCCTGTCGGCGGTGGGCGGGATCGGTGCACAGTGTCAAAACCTCAGCCTCGGGGCCTGCGTAACGCGCCACCAGGAAAGCTTGCGACAGTGTGTGCAGATGGACCCCAGATGTCGTCAGGAGGGTGGAAAATTCCGCGGCGGTCCAGGGCCGTGGTGGCCCCTCAAACGCCTTGTGATGCAGGGCTGCCAGCGCCTCAGGTGTCATGCAACAAGACCGGCGGCGGATCGGACGATGGTGCCGCAGTGGGCGGGCGGATGTAGAGCGGGCGCGGCGGTTCGGTGGTCTGGTCAAACCGATCCGCTGCCAGACGGGCGATTGCCTCTGCCATGGGATAGATTGCGGATTGGGCTTCCGCACCCAGCGTCGCCGCCACCTCGTCGGCGTGATCGCCGACACAGGTCAAACCCGGTGTCGCATAGATATCTGGCAGGGCGTCAAGCGGCACCAGCTTGGGCCCCTGGGACAGATACACCTGACCAGAAGGCCCGGACAGGGTGGCCAACACCGGCTTCGCAATCCCCAGACTAAGGGCCTCAAACCCCGTCACACCCACCGCCGGAATGTCCAACCCCAGGGCCAGCCCGCGCGCGGCCGAGACCGCGATCCGAATGCCAGTGAAGTTGCCTGGACCAACGCCAACCCCCAAGGCGGTCAGGTCGGTCCATGTCGCGCAGCCCTCGGCCAAGACCTCCTCTAGCAACGGCATTAGTCGCTCTGCCTGCCCACGCGCCATCGCCTCGACCCGCTGGGCAACCACCCGGTCGCCCGAAAGCAAAGCAGCCGCGCAATGCGCCGTCGATGTGTCGAACGCCAGGATCAAAGGTCGCACCAACTATCCGTCCCACGGACGCCTGTGCCGAAGAACAGCCAGGCCGTCATCTTTTCTCGAAAGCCGCGACAAGCCCCACGCGAGAGGTCCCGGCAACGCGCTCCGCATCATCGTTTATCTCCAGCCAGGACAATCGCGCATCGATATGGCTGTGCATCCGTGGTGGAAGCTGGGGCGCCTGATCGAGCAGACCGATGGGGACGTAAACTTGGCCGGGCAGATAATCGAACCAGGCCGCGAGCGGCGAGCCGCAGTCCGAGCAAAAGGCCCGACGGACGTCAGGTCTGGCCGGTGTGACCGCGGGCCGGGCTGGCTGGATATGCAGCGCATCGTCCGAGAATGCGGCGAATGCGGCCACCGGGGCGCCGGTGAGACGTCGGCAATCTGAGCAATGGCAATAGGTGAGCACCCGTGGCCACTCATCGGCCGTCAGCGATGTCGCCCCGCAATAGCAACGGCCGGTGACCGGCGGGCCTTGATTCCCTTCAGGGGCGTCAGGCCGCAACCGGTCGCACCTCGGTCACTTCGGGAATGTAATGGCGCAGCAGGTTCTCGATCCCCATTTTTAGCGTCATGGTGGACGACGGGCAGCCCGCGCAAGCCCCCTGCATATGCAGATAAACGACACCGCGCTCGAACCCGTGGAAGGTAATGTCGCCGCCATCTTGCGCCACGGCGGGGCGCACTCGGGTGTCGAGCAACTCTTTGATTTGTCCCACGATATGGGCGTCTGGGCCGGTATGCTCGGCGTGGCCCACCGCGCCGGTGTCGCCCTCCATCACCGGTTGGCCGGATTGGTAATGCTCCATGATCGCGCCCAGAATGCCGGGCTTGATATGTGCCCAATCAATCTCTTCGCCCTTGGTCACCGTCACAAAATCGGGGCCAAAGAAAACGCCCGTCACCCCTTCAACGCCAAAAACGCGCTGCGCCAGCGGCGAGGTCGCGGCGGCCTCGGCACTGGGGAAATCGGCGGTGCCCGTGGGCATCACGGCCTCGCCCGGAAGGAATTTCAGCGTGGCGGGGTTCGGGGTGGACTCTGTCTGGATGAACATGGGCTGATCCTTGTTTGCTGGGGATCAAACTGGCCCTCCTGACCAAAAAAGTCAAGGTAATTGGAATGCTTCTAAACTGTGGGATCACCAAAGGCATCGAGCAGGGCTCGCGCGACGTTCTGCGGCGCCTCCTCGGCCAGGAAATGCCCGCAATCGAACACATGCTCGGGCGGCGGGTGGCCGTCGGCGGTCCATGCGATCCAAGCAGGGGCCAATGGTCCCGGCGCATATTGCGCGCCGCGCAGCACGGTCAATGGACAGGCCAAGCGGCGCCCTGCCGCGCGGTCCGCTTGATCGATTTGAACATCCATAGCGGCCCCTGCCCGATAGTCCGCCGCCATCGCCGCGATGACCGAAGGGCGCGCAATGGCCTGCGCGTAATCGGCGTAAGCGCCTGGATCCAACACATTGCCTTGCCCGATCCAGCGCCCCACCAGATGCGCCAAATAGGCTTCAGAATCCGCGCCGATCATCCGTTCAACAAACTGGGCTTCCTGAGCCAGGAACGGCCAATGATAGGCTGCCACGGCATCCCGCCAATCCATCGCCTCCCACGTGTCCAGCGTCGTCATGATGTCCAGCACTGCGAGCGCGGACACCCGATCCGGATGATCCAGCGCCAGGCGATAGGCAACGCGCCCGCCGCGATCATGGCCCGCCACGGCAAAGCGTGTATGGCCAAGGCTGTCCATCATCGCGATCATGTCGCCCGCCATCGCGCGCTTGGAATGCGACGCGCCATCCGCGCTGGGCACCGGGCCTTGGCTGCGCCCATAAGCGGGCAGATCCGGGACAATCACCGTGAAATGCCGCGCCAGGATTGGGGCCACCAGATGCCAAGCCGCGCGCGTTTGCGGAAAGCCGTGCAGCAACAACACGGGCGGCCCCGCGCCACCAATCAAAGCCTGGAGAGTCGTCTGACCATGGGCAAAGGACGCTTCGGAAAACCCAGGAAACACCACCTACGAGACCGCGACGATGTCGTCTTTGGTCATCGTGCCGGGCACCACGGTGACCGGTACCGGCATATCGCTGACCTGGCGCCCGGCAAGCTCCATCACCAGGGGACCGGGCCCGTCGCCTTTGCTGCCAGCACCCAGGACCAGGATGCCGATTTCGGGGTCGGATTTAATGTGGTCGATGATCTCGCGGGCCTTCTCGCCCTCGCGGATGGCCAGGGTGGGGCTGATCCCCTCGACCTTTTCCATCCGCTCGCGGAACACCTCGAAATGCGCTTCGATCTTGGCCCGGGCCTCGGCGCGCATCACCTCGCCCACGCCGATCCAATGCTGGAACTCCTCGGGGGCGATGATGCCCAACAGTTCGACCCCGCCGCCGGTTTTCGATGCCCGGATCGCCGCGAAGCGCATGGCGTTCAGGCATTCGGGCGTCTCGTCCAGCACAACCAGGAACTTGCGCATGTCTTCCCTCCCCAGGTGCGTCCCGCAGCGATCACCCTGCGCGATCCGGGTTCTTCGCGCAACTGGCAATACGCCCCGAGTTGCGCGGCCCCCACCCGGCCAGTAAGGCTGATAGGTGACCTTGCGGAGGATACGATGCCAGAGGATGCCACCCAAACCCTGCCCTTTGACCCCGGCCTGATCCTGATCGGGGGCACCTGGCGTCCCACGGCGGAAACCTTGGCGCTTGAGGATCCGTCAACAGGGGCCGAGATTGCGCGCATTGCCCGCGGCACGGCACAGGATATTGACGCGGCGGTCGCGGCCGCGCGGACCGCGAGAGCGGGCGATTGGGGCCGCACACCGGCGGCCGAGCGGGGCCGTCTGCTCAGCCGCCTGGGCGTGTTGGTTCAAGAGAACGTAGCCGAACTGGCACGGCTTGAGGCTTTGGACGTCGGCAAACCCTTGAAACAGGCCCAGGCCGACGCGCTGGCGCTGGCACGCTATATGGAGTTTTACGGCGGCGCGGCGGATAAGGTGATGGGCGAGACCATCCCTTATCAAGACGGCTATACCGTCTATACCCTGCGCGAGCCGCATGGCGTCACGGGCCACATCATACCCTGGAACTACCCAATGCAGATCATCGGCCGCTCGGTCGGGGCGGCGCTGGCGATGGGCAACGCTTGCGTACTGAAACCAGCCGAAGAGGCCTGTTTGACCGCCCTTTCTTTTGCGCATCTGGCGCAAAAGGCTGGGCTGCCGGACGGCGCGCTGAATGTTGTGACCGGCTTGGGGGACGAGGCCGGGGCGGCGCTGTCCGCCCATCCGGGGATCGATCATATGTCCTTTACCGGCTCGGTGGGTGTTGGAGCTTTGATCCAAACTGCGGCCGCGCGGAATATTGTGCCCGTAACGTTGGAATTGGGGGGCAAAAGCCCGCAGTTGGTTTTTGAAGACGCGGACCTGGACGCAGCCTTGCCGTTTTTGGTGGGCGCGGGCGTGCAGAACGCAGGCCAGACCTGCTCGGCCGCGAGTCGGATCCTGATTCAACGCGAGATCTTTGACGAGGTCGCGGCGCGGATGGCCCGCGCTTACAAGGCACTGCGGGTCGGTCCCGCCTTGGAGGATCTGGACGTGGGGCCCTTGGTCTCGGCCCGCCAAAAGCAAATCGTTGAGGGGTTCTTGGCGGAGGTCAGCGCGGATCAGATCCTGGCGCGCGGGCAGATTGGCGAGGTTCCCACGGGTGGGCACTATTGCGCGCCCGCGCTGATCTCAGGTGTCAGCCCCGCGGATCGGATTGCGCGGGAGGAGGTATTTGGACCCGTCCAGGTTCTGCTGCCCTTTGAGGATGAGGCCGAGGCCGTTCGCATCGCCAACGCCACCGACTATGGTCTGGTCGCGGGGGTGTGGACCCGCGACGGCGGCCGACAGTTTCGCCTGGCGCGGGACCTGCACGCGGGCCAGGTCTTTGTCAACAATTACGGCGCAGGCGGTGGGGTCGAGCTGCCCTTTGGCGGCGTGGGCAAATCCGGACATGGACGCGAGAAGGGATTTGAAGCCTTGTACGGATTTTCTACTTTGAAAACAGTGGCGGTGCGGCACGGCTGATCAGAGTTTGATGCCTGTGTCGGGCGTCGAGGCAGGCTGTCGGGTGCGCTGCGCGCCCACCGATCCGGCGGCTGACGCCGAAGGACTGCGTCCTGCGCGACGCGCCAAAGGTCATTGCCAAATTCTGATGCGCATCACAGGGTGTGCCGGGGAGGATCGCGATGAGACTAAAAGGTAAAACGGCCATTGTAACCGGGGGCGCCTCGGGGTTCGGAGCGGGGATCGCTCTCAAGTTCTTGGCCGAGGGGGCGCAGGTGATGATCGCCGATATCAATGGCGCGGCCGCCACCGAAATGGCGGCGCGGGTCGGCGCGCGGGCGCAGACCGTGGATGTGGCCGATGGGACCAGCGTCGCCGCCATGGCGCAAGCGGCACAAGATGCTTGGGGGCGGGTCGACATTCTGGTGAACAATGCCGGGATCACCCATCTGCCGGCCCCGATGGAGGAGGTCAGCGAAGCCGATTTTGACCGTGTGTTGGCGGTCAACGCGAAGTCCGTCTATCTGTCCGCGCGCAGCTTTGTACCCCTGATGAAGGCGCAAGGCAGTGGGGCGATCCTGAACATCGCCTCGACCGCCGGGGTCAGCCCGCGACCCAATTTGAACTGGTACAATGCCTCGAAGGGGTGGATGATCACGGCGACCAAGGCGATGGCGGTCGAGCTGGCGCCATTTGGCATTCGCGTGAATGCGTTGAACCCCGTGGCTGGCGAGACGCCGCTGCTGAAAAGCTTTCTTGGCGAGGATACGCCAGAGCGTCGGGCGCAGTTTCTGGCGACAATCCCCTTGGGCCGGTTCTCGCAACCCGAGGATTTGGGGAATGCCGCGACTTTTCTGTGCTCGGACGAAGCCTCGATGATCACTGGTGTTGCGATGGAGGTGGACGGTGGACGCTGCATCTAGGCCCGCGACCAAGGTGAACCTGGCCGAAAAACTGGCACAGATCACCACCCATTGGGACCCACATGTGGTGGCCCGGTACAATGGCAACGATGTGATGGTGGTGAAGTTCGCAGGCACGTTCCCGTTCCACGATCACCCTGATACGGATGATTTCTTTCTGGTTCTGGCGGGCGAGGTCCTGCTGGATGTCGAGGATCAGACCCACACTCTGGGCCCGGGTGAGATGTTCGTGGTGCCCGCCGGCGTCACCCATCGACCCCGCGCGGTGACCGAGGCGCAGGTGCTGCTGATCGAGCCCAAAGGCACCCCGAACACAGGCGATCCAGCCACGGCCGCAGCGAAACCTTGGTTGTGATGCAACCCGGGCCGCGCAATCTGATCACCGATGTCGGCGGCCTGCGGGTTGGCAATGTGGCAGATGCGGCGCTGAAGTCCGGTGTGACGGTTCTGACGGCCGACACGCCCTTTGTGACCGGCATCGACATCCGCGGCGGGGCGCCGGGGACCCGCGAGATCGGGTTGCTGGCCGCCGACAAGACTGTCAAGGCCGTCGATGCGCTCGTTCTATCAGGCGGGTCCGCCTTTGGGCTGGAGGCAGCGGGCGGGGTGATGCATCAGCTGCGCAAGATGGGGCGGGGTTTTCCTGTCGGCACCGCGAGGGTGCCGATTGTTCCAGCGGCGATCTTGTTCGATTTGCTCAATGGTGGCGAGAAGGATTGGGAGGCGAACCCTTATACCGCCCTGGGTGCCGCCGCTTTCGACACGGCGGGGGTGACGTTCGATCTGGGCTCGACCGGTGCCGGAACCGGGGCGACAACGGCCCGCTTCAAGGGCGGTCTGGGATCGGCCTCGGTATTGACCGAGGGCGGATATACCGTCGGTGCCCTGGTTGCCGCGAACCCGGTGGGTTGCGCGGTGATGCCCGGCAGCCGCAGCTTTTGGGCCTGGGCTTGGGAAGCGGGGGACGAATACGGGGGTTTAGGGCCACCACGGGCCCCGCCACGCCCCTTAACCGCCAAAGACACCAAAATAGCCGCCCATCAAGGCGATGGGGCCAGCACGACCATTGCGATTGTGGCCACTGATGCCGCCCTGGACAAGGCCGCAGCAACCCGCCTGGCCGTCGCCGCGCACGACGGTTTGGCGCGCAGCCTGGCCCCCTCGCACACCCCTTACGACGGTGATCTTGTCTTCAGTGTCTCGACACAAGCGCGCCCGCTGACCGACCCCAGGACCGATCCGTTGGTCTTGGGTCACGCAGCGGCTGTTGCCCTGGCCAGGGCAACAGCGCGGGCGATCTATCTGGCGACACCGTGCGAGGGCGATCTGAAACCCTGCTATTCCGAGGGTGGATAAATCACTTTCTTCAAACTGCCTTGCACATCCTCGGAAGGGGCCTCGGTCAGCTTGACTACCTTTTCCCCCTCAGCACTTCCCAGGCGCCCAACCGCCAGCGGCACTTCCAGATCGGTCCCGATCGCCTGGGTCAATTCGACCTGTGTCAGCGCACTGCGCGGCAGGGTCAGAACCTGTCCCACTTCAAGCCCCTCGACCTCCTCAAGCGGCAAGGGCATGCGATGCAACACACCGTGCAGCGGCACCTCAGCCTCGGCGGCGCATTGGCGCATCTGCAGCAACCACAGGTCGTTTGGCGACACCAGATCAGTTACATTGGTGTTCAACATCGCCGCCCGCAAGACGTCCAAAATCGACAATGGCATGATGAAATCGAAATCGCCCGACCGGGCGGCTTCGCCGATATCCAGGCTGCAACTGATCAGCATGACGTCTGCGGATTTGGGTGCGATCCGCACCGTGTTGATGTCCTGCTTATGCCCGGCGATCTTGAATTGGGTGTCCAGGGGCACGCCCAGGCTTTCCTCGACCGCCTTGGAAAAACTGACCAAGATTGCCTCGAACACATCCATGCACAGCTGCGCGTCGATCGCCGAAAAGCTGCGGGTGGTCGGTTGCGGCGCCTGCGAGGCGTCACCGCCCATCCGCATATCGACCACGTGGTAGACCAGGTCCGAGCCCAAGTTGATCAGCGCCATGCGATCTGTGCTTTCATTCTCGATCAGACCCAGCATCGAGGGCACCGGAATCTTGTCCAGCACATCCACCAGTTTGGTCACTTCGCAATCCAGGATCAGCGCACCGACCATCGCTTTTAGGATCGGTCGCAAATTATCCTCCAGCACCCGGCCGAAGTTTTCGCCAATCAGCTCAAGATCGGGCAGCGGCGACCGCCCGACCCGCCGACTGCTTAGTTTGCGCTCTAGAACCGCGCCTTCGGTGCTCATACCCAAACTCCTTCTTGCCCCGCCCTTTTGACCCCGTCGGCTTGAAAAACCGTTAACCAAGGCCGGGATTCCCAGCACCGCGGTAACCAAGCTGAAATGCCCCTACGCCTAGGTATGCGCCTGGGTTCGAACGAAGGGGATCGTCATGGCGGACGAGCAAGAAGTACGGCCGATTATCATTCGGCGAAAGGTCGTCAAAGGCGGCGGTCACCATGGTGGTGCCTGGAAAGTCGCCTATGCGGATTTCGTGACGGCCATGATGGCGTTCTTTCTTTTGATGTGGCTGCTCAATGCCACGACCGAAGAACAGCGCAAGGGTTTGGCAGACTATTTTAGCCCATCAATTGCGGTGCACCGCACCTCGGGCGGGGGGGATGGGCCCCTGGGCGGAAGCTCGGTCACCAGTGAACAGATCACACCCACCGAAGGCAAAGGCGCCAGCGACAAACGCCCGACCGATTCGCGCCTAGCCAGCGGCGAAACCGGCACCGACGATACCGACGGCCAGGACGCCGAGCTGCAAGGTGTGGCCGATGCTTTGGTTGCGCGGATGGGGGAAAGCGATGTCGGCGATGCGCTGGCCCAGCACGTGCGGATGCGCCGCACGGACGAGGGGTTGGTGATCGAGGTGGCCGAACTGCCGGGAATCCCGCTGTTTAACGGTGCACACGCCGAGCCGACCAGACGTATGCAAGACCTGATGAGCATGGTCGGGCAGGTTTTGGGTACGGTAACCAATGGGGTCGCGGTCGATGCGCATATGAACACCTCGACCATCACACGCCCCACCGAGGTCGGGTTTCAACTGACCAGCGCGCGCGCCATCGTCTCGCGCAGCATGCTGGCCACGGCCGGGGTGGCCCCTGAACGCTTCGCGCGCGTGACGGGCGAGGCTGATCGCGCGCCTTCGCGCCCCGATCCTTTGGACATCCGCAACCGCCGGGTCGAGGTCATATTGCTGACGAATGGTGGCTAAAACCGGTTGGATTTTAGCTTTAGCCCGCCGTTAAGGCCAAACCGGCAGAAGGGTGGGGAAATCGGTCGCAGCCATCATGGCGCGGCCCGCAGGAAAGGAACCAGAATGAGTATCTCCTCCTCGCTGAACGCAGGTGTAAGCGGTCTGACATCGAATGCCAGTAAATTGGCTACGATCTCGGACAATATAGCAAATTCAGGAACATACGGCTATAAACGCGCCGATGTCGACTTTAGTTCTTTGGTTATTTCGCAGCGCGAGGGGACTTATTCGGCGGGCGGCGTGCGCATCGACACCTTTCGCGAAGTTGATTCGCAGGGTTCGTTGGTCTCGACCGACAACCCCACCGATCTGGCCATCGGCGGGCGCGGCATGCTGCCGGTGACCACGCTGGCCAATGTGGATGCGCCAGACGCGAATTTTCCGCTACAATTGACAAGCACCGGCTCGTTCCGCGCCAATTCCGAAGGGTATCTGGTGAACGAGGCTGGTTTGGTCCTGATGGGCTGGCCCGCTGATCCTTCGGGCGACATTCCCGTGCAGCCGCGCGACAGTGCCGCCGGTCTGGAACCCGTGGTTGTCAACCGCAACCAGTTCGCCGCTTCGCCCACCACCGAGATCACCCTGGGCGCCAACCTGCCCGCTGCCGCAACACAGGCGGGTGCCGCTGGAACGCCCCTGACCATCTCGACCGAGTATTTTGACAATGTGGGCGCGTCGCAAACCTTGGTTTCGACCTTTACCCCCAATGTCGCGGGCCCAGGTCAATCCAATGAATGGACGCTGGTCGTGACAGACGAAGCGCAGGGCGGTGCCGTGGTCGGTCAGTTTGCCATCGAGTTTGACGATACCTCGGGCAGCGGTGGTCAGATCCTGAATGTAACGGCGACCACCGGTACCTATGACAACACGACCGGTCTGGCCACGGTTGCCGCTTTGCGCGGCAATATCGACCTGAACCTGGGCACCGGTGCTGGCAACAGCAATCTGACGCAGCTGTCCGCTGAATTCGCCCCAAGCGGTGTGACCAAGAACGGTGCGGCGGTGGGCTCGCTGGCCGGTGTGTCCGTTGATACCGAGGGCTATGTGGTCGCCACCTACGACAGCGGCTTTACCCGCGTGATCTATCAGGTGCCGGTTGCCGATGTGCCCAATTTGAACGGGTTGGCCGCACAGGACAACCAGGCCTTCACGGTCTCGCCCGACAGCGGTAGCCTGTTCCTTTGGGACGCGGGCGACGGACCAACCGGGGCGATGATCAGCTTCGCCCGCGAGGAAAGCACCGCCGATATCGCCGACGAGTTGACGCAGTTGATCGAAACGCAGCGTGCGTATTCTTCCAACGCCTCGGTGATCCGCACGGTCGACGAGATGCTGCAGGAAACCACCAACTTGAAACGATGAAACCTAACCCAGGATAGGGACCCGACCCATGTCACTTTCATCCGCACTTTCCAATGCCGTCAGCGGCCTGAACGCCTCGGCGCTCGAGGCCGATCTGATCGCGAACAACATCGCGAACGCCCAAACCCCCGGCTATACCCGACGGGTGGCCGAACTGGGCGCGGCGGCCCTTGGCGGCAAAGGCGATGGCGTGCGGGTGGTCGGGGTCACCTTGATCGAGGATACGGCGGCGATCGCCAATCGCCGCCGGGCGGATGCGGGGTTGGGGGCACAAACCGCGACCTTTGGGGCGCTGGACCAACTCAGCATCAGCATGGGCCTGCCAGGATCTGGAACGGCCCTGGCCGAACAAGCGACTGCTTTCGAAACGGCCCTGCTGGCGGCGGCCAATGACCCCGCCTCGGACCCCCGTCTGGCGACCGCGGTCAATGGGGCTGGACGCTTGGCGGACACCGTGTCCGGCTTATCGACCGAAACGCAGCGCCTGCGCGTTGCCGCGGACGCCGAGATCGCTACTAAGGTGGCCACCGTTAACCAAAACCTGCAATCCATCGAACGGTTGAACCGCGAGATTCAGGTCCTGTCGATCTCGGGTGGCGATGCTTCGGCTTTGGTCGATGCCCGAAAAACCCTGATTGACGAGGTTTCCAGCATCCAGCCAATCGGGACGACCCAACGCGAGAACGGCGGCGTGGCGCTGTTCACGGCCAATGGCGCGTCCCTTTTGGACAGCACAGCATCGACGTTGGGCTTCACCCCAACCGCCACGATCACCCAGGATATGACCCTGGCCTCGGGCGCCCTGTCCGGCCTTACCCTCAACGACCGCCCTGTGAGTGTGGGCGAAGCAGACGCCAGCGGCCTGATGGACGGCGGTTCTCTGGGGGCGTTGTTTGTGACCCGCGACACCACCCTACCAAAGTTCGCCAATCAGCTGGATCTGCTGGCCGAGGACCTGGTGACCCGCTTCCAAGATCCCGACCTTGATCCGACCCTGATGGCTGGCGATCCCGGTCTGTTTACCGATGCGGGCAACGCTTACAACCCTGCGGACCTCGAAGGCTTGGCAGGGCGGCTTGCCCTCAACGCGGCGGTCGATCCCAGTCAAGGCGGCGCTGTTTGGCGGCTGCGTGACGGCCTGGGGGCGACCGCTCAGGGGACCGTCGGCAACGACCAAATCCTTTCCGCGTTAAACGACGCGGCCACCACAGCGCGCGTGCCCGACAGCGCTTTGGGCTTTACCGGCGCGGGCGGCGTCGCCGATTTTGCCGCCGGTCTGACCAGTGTCGTTTCGACCCAAGCGGAACAGGCCGAGGCCGACCTGACCTATGCCGCCGCCATCAACCAATCGCTGCGCGATGCCGAGGTTTCGACCTCGGGCGTGGATACAGACCGCGAACTGCAACAACTGTTGCGGGTTGAGCAGGCCTATGCCGCAAACGCGCTGGTGCTGTCCACCGTCGACGAGATGATCAACCGTTTGTTGGAGATCTGATATGCTCAGCCAACCCCTGCCCGACCTGACGTCCTCGCTACGGTTGCAAAGCCAGTCGCAGAACGTCCGCGCCCAACTTGAGATCGCCGCTGACGAGGTTACGACCGGCTTGACCGCGGATCTGCGCAGCGCCACACGCGGTGATCTGGCACCTATTTTTGGCATCGATCGCGCCATTCAGCGCATCAATATTGCCCAACAGGACTTAGGCCTGGCCGCCGGCCGCGCGCAGGTCGCGCAAACTGCGTTGGGCATGGTGTCAGACACCAGCAACACCCTAGGCCTCGACCTGGCCGCTGCCGCCGCCCGCGGTGACGGGATCATTCGCGACCGCCATTTGGACGAAGCACCCGAGTTGCTGCGCGGCATGATGTCCGCCCTGAACACCGAATTCGGCGGCCGCAGCCTGTTCGCTGGCGCGGCCGAGGATCAAACGGCCCTTGCCTCGGCGGACACGCTGATCGTGGATGTTTCAGCCTTGTTAGGCGCTGCCGCATCGCCCGCCGCTGCCCTCGCGGCCGTGGATGCCTATTTCGACACCCCCGGTGGTGGGTTTGAAACAACGATCTATACCGGGTCAACAGCCGATGCGGCGGGTGTCGAATTGGATGAGGGCAGCCGGATTACCTATCTGCCCCGCGCGGATGACCCCGCGATCCGCGAGGCCCTGAAAGGGGCGGTCCTGTTGGCGGCAGCGGACAGCGCCGCTTTTGCGGGCGATGATGGTGCATTCAACAGCTTTGTCGGCGACGCGGCCTTGCGCCTGCGGGACGCGGGCGACAGCGTGATCGATCTGCGCGCCGCACTTGGGGTCGCGGAAGAGCAAATCGCGACAGCCCAAGACGCCCTTGCGGCCGAGCAAAGCACTCTGCGCATCACACGCAACGACCTGATCGGTGTCGATCAATTCGATGCGGCCGCACGGCTGTCCGCCCTCGAGACACAGCTTCAATCGCTGTATGTCGTCACTGGGCGTTTGGCGGGCCTGACCCTTACAAACTACATTAGGTAAGTTTCATGCATCGTTTCGCCCTCTCCCTGATCGCCAGCGCGCTCCTGCTGCTCAGCAGTCTTTCGGCGATGGCGGGCGAGGCCCGGATCAAGGATCTGGTCGAATTCGACGGGGTGCGCGGCAACGATCTGGTGGGCTATGGTCTGGTGGTGGGGCTGAACGGCACCGGCGACGGGCTGCGAAACGCGCCGTTCACCGAAGAGGCAATGATCAACCTGCTCGAGCGACTTGGCATCAACGTCTCGGGCGAACAATTCCGGACCCGCAATGTGGCAGCGGTTCTGGTTACGGCCGTGCTTCCGCCTTTTGGGCGCACCGGCTCGAAAATCGACGTGACTGTCTCGACAATTGGGGATGCCAGTTCGTTGCTGGGGGGCACTTTGATTATGACCCCCCTGAATGCGGCGGACGGGCAGATTTATGCGGTGGCACAGGGGTCAATCCTGGCGGGTGGGGCCACCGCCGAGGGCGACGCGGCGGTGGTGACGGAAGGCGTGCCCACCGCTGGCCAGATCCCAGCAGGGGCCCGGATCGAGCGCGAGATCGATTTTGCCCTCACCGACTTGAACGAAATGCGTCTGGCCCTGCGCGCCCCCGACTTTACGACCGCCGCCCGGATCGAGGCCGCGATCAACCGCCGCATGCCGGGCCGCATCGCCGAGATGATCGACAGTGGTACCGTGCGCTTGGATTTGCGCGTGGGCAAAACCCCGAACCTGCCACGGCTGATCAGCATTATTGAGAACATCGAGGTGGTCCCGGATCAAAAGGCGCGGGTGGTCGTTGACCAACGCTCGGGCACCATCGTTTTGGGTCAAGACGTGCGCATCAGCCGCGTGGCGGTCAGCCAAGGCAATCTGACCCTGCGCGTTCGGGAAACCCCCTTGGCTGTGCAACCCAACCCCTTTTCGCCGAATGGCGCGCCCATTATCTTGCCGCGCACGGAAGTCGGTTTAGAGGAAGACGTTGCCACCGGCCTGGCCTTGGTCGAAGAATCGGTCTCGTTGCCCGAGGTAATCGAGGGCCTCAACGCCCTGGGCGTCAGTCCGCGCGAAATGATTGACATCCTAAAGGCCATCAAAGCCGCCGGCGCCCTGCACGCCGAGCTTTTGGTGCAATGAACGCGCATCCACCCAGATCGGCGGATTTGAAGCGTTTCGGCTTTAACCCAGAACACTTGACAAGTTTATCCGGTGCCCGGACCCTGTATGAACCGGCAGGCCAAGGACCTCGACGGCGTAACGCCACCCACTTCTCCAACAATCACCCATTCTCCAGTCTAGTGGGCGGGTTGCTCGACAACCGGCGCTCGCTTTTGGTCAGGTCATGGAAGACCTCAAACCAGCCGTCGGCTAGCGCGCCGCTATGGAGCGGCGCTGAGCTTTTCCGCCGAAAGGCTGTCCTCTACTTTTCGTTTTCCGGCGGGATGCGGCGGAACTCGTCTTGGTCCATCAATTCGCAGCTGTACAGAGCCACTTTCGGCTCTGGCAGCTGTTTAAACAACACCTGCAACTTCCTGCGGGCCTCTACGCCTAAACACGCAGCGTCGTACGGCCGATCCCAAGGCCGGGAGCAATCTTGCGCGACGACATACCTGCCGCCGTCATTCTCAAGGCGTCTCTAATCTTCCTCACAGGCAATCTCTTCATAGGGGTCCTCCTCCTCTCAAAGAGG
>CALICM010000009.1 GCA_938049225.1 uncultured Paracoccaceae bacterium | reverse complement strand
TCAGCCCAGGGGAAATGGCAGAAACTGAACGGTGCCAACCGTATGCCCGAGATCATCCAAGGCATTGCATTCATCGACGGGATCAAACAAATTCAAACCGCCGCCTGATCACGCCGTCACCAACTTTTGGGCATAGCTCTCTCCTCCTCGGTGCGGCCCTTCTCGCGCATCGCCTGGAAGGCGCGGAACTGGTCGAGCGGATGCAGCGGCGCGCGCTGGACGTTCTCGGCGAGGCTGTCCTCCTCGGCGAGCCCGTCGGTGCGCACGATGCAGGGAACAAGTGCTGTCTTGTTCATGCGCTTTTGCTTAACGAGCAGTTCCAGCGCCCGGAACCGCCGCCCGCCGGCGGGGATCGTGTACATGCCGGTCTCGGCGCCATTTTCGTCCAGCACGGGCCGCACGGTGATGGAGCTGAGCAGCGTCCGCCGCGCGATGTCTTCGGCCAGTTCCTCGATCGACACGCCTGCCTTGACGTGGCGCACGTTCGACTGGCTGAGCATCAGCTTGTTGAAGGGAATGTCGCGCGAGGCGCTGAGGGTAATCTTCTGTTGCGTGGGTCTCATGGGATATCTCCGCGACAGGCCAGCCGGGAGCCTCTCTCCCGACCTCCAAACCCGTCACGAAAAACACGGCACCCCTTTTACTCTGGAGGCACCGTGCAGATCATATGAACTTGAAACTCAATCCATATGGCCTTATATCATCAGTCAAGCTAGGAAGGAGCGCCAACACATGGAAAATGTTGTTCTGGAACGTCCTGCGCCGGATCGGCAGGGCGTCGCTCTTAAGGCCTTTGCGCGGATCGCGGACGCCTGGTCGCTCACCCTGCGGGAGGCGGCGGCGCTGGCGGACATGTCTGAGTCGACCTGGAAGCGGGCGAAGAAGCCCGATTTTGCGGGGGATTTGACGCGGGACCAGATGCTGCGATTGAGCGCGCTGATCGGCCTCTACAAGTCGCTCGAACTCTATTTCAACGAGCCGATCTCGCGGAACTGGGCGAAGCTGCCGAACCGGGGTCCGGAGTTCGACGGCGCGCGGCCCGTGGACGCGATGATCGCGGGCGGGTTGCCCAAGATCCTGCGCGTGCGGGGCTATGTCGATGCGCTGCGGGGCGGGGTTTGAGGATCACGTCGGTCAACGATCGCGCCCTTGTCCGGCTGATCTCCGAGACCCATCACAAGCCCCCAGTGCTGCGGGGGCTGGTCGACAGTGACGAGGAGGCCGCGATTCTCGCCGAGATCGAAGGCGAGACCAGCGCCCGCCTGATCGCCGAAGCGCAGGGCAGTCCCGCGCTTGACCGTCGCGAACTCGCTTTCGCTCGGCGGTCGCATGACCTGTCCCTTTACGGTCAGAGCCATATCAACGCGGCCTTCACCTACACGCGACCTTCTGGCAACCGGTTCAACACCGGCGACCGCGGTGCGTGGTATTGCGCATGGGATATGCAGACGAGCGTACAGGAAGTGGGGTTCCACCGGACCCGCGAGTTGGGCTTCATCGGCCGTTACGAAGACGAGGCCCGATACGTGGAATTGTTGGCGGATTTCATCGGCGATTTTCCCGATCTTCACGGGGAGGCGCATCTGGCGCTCGATCCGGTCCCCGAGCGGGGCTACGCGGCCTGGCAGCGCCTTGCCGCGGATCTGAGATCAGAGGGGCATCGCGGGCTGATCTACCCCTCCGTCCGTCATTCGGGCAGGCGGTGCTTCGTCGCCTTCGATCCGGGGATCATCCAGAATGTCCGCCCTGGCGCGAGCTGGAAGCTGGTCTGGCAAGGTGCACCCGAGTTCACGATCGAGGGGCTATAACGCCCCTCGAAATCTTCATTCAGTGCTTGAGTTTATCTCGATAGGTCGTTGATCCGAATTCATATTCAACGCAATCACGCTTTTTCCAACAACGCCTTCGCCTTCCCCTCCATCACCAGCCGCGCATCCTGCTGCGGCTTCGACCGAGCCACCGCCGTGATCCCCTGCACGAAGTCGAAGACGCTCTCGGGCGGGCGGCCTTCCTCGGCCAGGACCGTCTCGACGATCCGCCCCGTCTCCGCCTTCGAGAACCCGCGTTTGCGGAGGAAGTCCTGACGGTCCTCGTCCGTTCGCGCGACGATTTTCTCCCGCGCCGCGCGGATGCCGTCGATGAAGGGTGCGGGCGAGGACTCGGCGAAGCGGCTCAGCGCCGGGGCGGCCTCGTGAGCGAAGCGGGAGGCGGCGTGTTTCGAGTGCCGGATCGTGATCTCCTGGAAGTCCTCGACGCCCCAGAGGTTGCGGTTCTGGCAGACCGCGCGCAGGTAGAAGCTGGCGATGCCGAGCGTCTTGGCACCCACCTCCGAATTCCAGCAATAAAACCCCCGGAAGTAGAGGTCGGGCGAGCCATCGGGCAGCAGCCCCGCCTCGATCGGGTTCAGGTCATCGACGAGGAACAGGAACACGTCGCGGTCGGAGGCATAGAGCGTCGTCGTCTCCTTCGTCACGTCCACGCGCGGATTGTAGATGCCGGTCGACCAATCGAGCACGCCCGGCACCTTCCAGCGGGTGTCGCCAGTGCCGTTGCCCGCAATGCGCTGCACGGCGGAGACCAGTTCATGGTCGTAGATGCGGCCGTAGTCGGGGCCTGTCACGGCACGCAACTCCGTGCGGCCATTCGCGACCTCCAGGGTCTTGATCTGCTCGGCCCGGTGATTGGACAGCCCGTATTGCAGGTTGATCCCCGCCAGCGGCGCGGGAAGTTGCCGCAGATAGGCCGCGGGCGTGCCGACCAGGCTCGAGAGCTGGCCGAAGGACCAATGCGTCGGCGCGACGGGTCCATCTGCGCCCGGCAGGACCAGCCCCAACTTCTCCGGGTTGTCGCGATGCGCCTCGACCCTGATCGCAGCACTTTCCACCGTGCGCGTCCGGCTCCGCTCCGCCCGGCCCTTGACCGAGGCGAAGAGATCATCGAGCGAGAGATACCGCTCGTCATCCGGCCCCGAGAACCACTCGGACGACACGCGGTCCACGTTCGCACCGCGCGACACATCCACCTTGTAGCCGCCGCTGATTTCACGCCCGGCATCGATAATCTCGGTATTCATGGGTTTTCTCCCGTGACGGGGTGACGACCGGTCTGCCGCAGGCAGAGACGACGCTCCAGTGGAGCGTCGTCAGGAAGGAACGAAAGGCTCTCTAGGCGTCGATATCTTGTGTGGTCGAGAGAAATTGCGTACAAATCTCGTGGGCAAATCGGAGAAATGGCTTGATTCTTCAGTATCTTCCAATTGCGATTTCAGTATTGGCTCTGGCGATCTCAGGCATCACGCTTTGGCTTTCGCATATAAGGCGCGGACGGCTTATGATGACACGTCCTGCTGTGATCTTTTTCGGCCCGGACGGCGGCGACAAAGGCATATCGAAAATCTTCCTTAGATCGCTTCTTTATTCGACCGCCAAACGAGGTGTGGTCCTCGAATACTTGTTCGTCCGAATTTCACGAGGCGAGACTCGCCAGAATTTCAGTATTTGGGTCTACGGCGAGAAAGACTTGGCGCGCGGAAGCGGACTATTCATTGGGCAAGAGGGCGTTGCAACCAATCACCACTTCCTTACCCCAGCGGACGTCAGCGAATTTAGCTTCGACGCGGGCGAATACCGACTTGAGGTGTTCGGGAAGTTAGTCGGGGATCGTAGAACAACACTTTTGAACGAGACTTCCTTGACGATAACTCCAGATGAAGCGAGACAGCTGTTCGAAAAGGATCATGGCATCTATTTCGATTGGGGTCCGGACGCTGAGAAGTATCAGAAGAAAATTGAACACAAGGTTTCGCAGCCGCGAGATATGTTGAAACTGCTGCAGAGCATCCGCGACCACGGAGCGACATCTTCCAACAAAGATTCCGAGTAGCGATCCCGCTCTGTGCCCTTGCCGATCAGCCCGAGACGCTTGAGCGCGACGCGCGCCAGATCGACGGGTTCCGGAGAGATGTCGAGCCCGTGCACGGCTGCCGCATGGGTGATGATCATCTTGATCACGCCGATATCGATCCCGAGTGTCACCGGACCTGCGCCCTGATCTGCACGCATCTTGCCGTAGTCGATCAGCTTCTGCCGGTCGAGGTGCCCGACCTTCTCCTTGCCAAGATCGCGCTTGAGCGTCGTGAGCGTGGCGGCCTTGCTGCGACGCGGCGGTTTCCCTACCTCGCACATATCGGTTATATGAAGACCAATGAGGTCGCCAAAGGTCTGGAGGCGGGAGACGGACGACTTGTTCGGCGCCAACCCCTGATCCACCCGGGTCTCCGCCTGGCGGGCCCAGCGATGGGCATCGTCGCGGCGGAGAAACGTCTCGCTCGCGTAGCGGCCCTTTCGTCTGATCTGAACCCGGTAGGCACCGGAGGGGAGTTTGGTGATGGAGGCCATTTTCGTGTGCGCTGTGTGTGCAATGAGTCGTCGTAGAGGGGCAAATTCGGGGATATTGGGGCGTATTCCGGCGTAGCAGCATCCGCCGCCAACAGTTTGAAGATACACAAAAAATGCAAATAAATCAACACGCTAGATTATCCTGTGCCCCTATGATGGATTGGACGGATCGGCACTGTCGTGTGTTTCATCGGCAGTTCTCGAGGCATGTTTTGCTTTATACCGAGATGGTGACGAGTTCGGCCCTTGTGCGGGGGGGGGCGGATTGGTTGTTGGACTACAACGCGTCAGAGCATCCGGTTGCGCTGCAGTTGGGGGGATCTGATCCGGCTGAGTTGGCGGCGGCGGTACGTGTCGCCCTTCCTTTTGGTTATGACGAGATCAACCTGAATGTTGGATGCCCCTCGGATCGGGTGCAATCGGGGTGTTTCGGGGCTGTGCTGATGAGGCAACCGAAATTGGTGGCGCGCTGCGTTGCGGCCATGCAGCGCGCCGCGGAAGGTACGGAAATCACCGTGAAATGTCGGATCGGCGTGGATGAGCAGGATCCGCGGGCGGCCTTGCCCGACTTCTTGCAGGCCATGGAGGACGTGGGCATCCGACGGGTGGCGATCCACGCGCGCAAGGCTTGGTTGCAAGGTCTGAACCCAAAGGAAAACCGCGAGGTTCCCCCCTTGGACTATCCCCTGGCGTTGGCGATGAAGACATGGTTTCCAGAACTGTTTATCAGCGTGAACGGCGGGATCACCACGCTGCAACAGGCTGCGGATCATCTTGCCAGCGGCTTTGATGGGGTGATGATCGGGCGGGCTGCTTATCACACGCCCACCGAAATTCTGGGCGCTGCGGATCGGCGGATTTTTGGCGCAACGACTCCCGATGTCACTGGCGAGGCGGCGGTCCGTGCGATGCTCCCCTATATTGAGGCGGAGCGGGTCACGGGGACCCCGTTGCACCATATCACCCGGCATATGTTGGGGGCGTTCACAGGTCGCCCTGGCGCGCGCGCATGGCGGCGGATGCTTTCGGACGGTCAGCACCTTATAACCGCAGGGCCGGAATTGGTGGAACGGGCGATGGCTGAGGTCGACCGCGACGCGGCTTAACGGCGGCGCCCGGCGCGACCGCCTTGGCGGCTGGGGGCGTCGGGGCGGTCGGGCAGGGCGGCCATCACGACACGCCGGGCGTCGGGGGTCAGGCGTGACCATTGGGCGATCTCGTCGCCAGTGCGTTTGCAGCCGATACACAGTTTCGTTCGCGGGTGGATCATGCAGATTTGCACGCAGGGGCTTTCGATCTCGTTCCTTTGCCAGGGTGTATCGCTCATGCCTCGGCCCTCAGGTGTCGCACGCGGTCCAGGGCGCCCTGCAAGATCACGCCTGCGGCGATATGGTCGATGACCTCAGCCCGTCTGGCGCGGGAGGCGTCCGCCTCCAGCAGCGCGCGCTCGGCGGCCACGGTAGACAGCCGCTCGTCCCATAGGAGGAGGGGAATGGGGCGCAGATCACTGAAGTTTCTGGCGAAAGCGCGTGTGGATTGCGCACGCGGTCCCTCGGACCCATCCATGTTCAACGGCAGACCCAGGACCAACCCGCCTATATCACGCGCGTCGATGATCGCTTGCAAAGCGGCGGCATCCAAGCCGAATTTGCGTCGTCGGATCGTCTCGAGAGGGGTGGCGATCATCAGCCGTCGGTCTGATATGGCGACGCCTAGCGTTTTGGTTCCCAGATCCAGACCCAGCACCGGTGCGTCCGGGGGCAGGGCGGTCAACCAGGTGTTGGCGTCCAAGGTGATCACTGAATGACCTCGGCGTCTTGGGCCGCTTGGCGAATGATCGACAGATCTGTCGGCGAGGCGGCGAACAACCCCTGCGCCTCGCCCCAAATCTCGCTGGCTTGTGACCGTTCCCCCAGCACGCCCAAAGCGCGGATCAAACGGGCCCAGTCTTGCGCAGGGCCGCCTTCGGTCGCAAGGCGGTCGGACAGGCCGTTGACCATGCCACGGATCATGTCCTCGCGCTCGGCGGGGCTCATCTCGCCCGCCGCTTCGACCTGCTCGGCGCTTGGCCCGGCCAGTATGTCCTGCGGGACCGGGCGACCGGCGGCCAAGGCAACCTCGGCGATCTGGCCGCGGATCGCGCCGACCCATGGGGCTGTCGCGGGCCCCTCGGCCAGAAGCCGCATCCAGAGGTCGTAAGTCAAATCCGCACGCCCGGCTTGCAGGGCCCCAAGGCCCGAGTAATAGCGCGCACGCGGGGCTTGGGTGTTCAAATTGAGGGCTGCGATCAGTGCTGCCTCAGCCTCGGGCGAGACATAGCCGTTGACCGCCAGGATCCGATACTCTGCCAGATCCTCGTAATCCGTCGCGGTTGCATCCTCGCTCACGATCCTCACCACATCCGCTTGGGCCACTGCGGCATCGCGCCATTGGCCCAGCGAGGCCAGGTTGCTGGCCAGCAAGCGATGACCGCGCAAATCGTCAGGGCGCTCGGCCAAAACCGCACGCAGGCGGTCGAGCAGGGCCAGCTGATCGGCGGGGATTTCGAAGCCGGCTTCCGGGGCCTCGCCCCGTTCGTCCAACAGCGCCTCGACCTCGGCTTGGCTGGGGCGCGCTGCATAACGTTGTGCATTCTCGGCGATCCGTTTGGCCAGCGGCTGGTCTGGCAGGCCGGGTGCGCCGGTGCTCATGTAAAGCGCCCCGCCACCGGCTAAAATGACGATCCCCAGACCCACTGCCAGCGCCCCCGTCGCCCCCGCTGGGGCCGGCGCCCCCACCTGGGCACCAGCGTCTGCGGCAGCCAAAAGACGGCGCGACACCTCGGTGCGCAACGCCCCGGCCTCGTCCGGGGTTAGAACCCCCCGGGCCAGATCGCTTTCGACTTCGGCCAATTGGTCCTTGAACACCTGCACTGCCGCATTGTCGGCCTTGCCCGCATGCGGGCGCAGCAAGGCCCACAGCAAAGGTGCTGTGACGACGAAACCCAGACCTGTGGCGACCAACCAGAACACTCAAAACCCTCGAATTGAAGATGTGCCAAGTATCCCGACCACGACCGATCCCGCAATGCGGAAATCGCCACACCGTTGTGTGTAGCCAAAAATGTCGGGAACAGCGCGGTATATGCCGCGCGCGGGCCGGGCCACCGATTGTGCTTGCGGCAAAACGGGGGTAGCACGGGCGACGCCCAGATCCAACCAAAGGCCCCTCAGATGAAGCGCTATTCCGCCTTTGCAATCGCCCGCGAAGCCGCCCGGCACCACACCGGGTGGGAGCGTGCTTGGGCCTCGCCCGCGCCAAAGGACCGCTACGAGGTGATCGTTGTCGGGGCCGGTGGGCACGGGCTGGCAACGGCCTATTACCTGGCCAAGAACCACGGCATCCGCAATGTCGCGGTGCTTGAGAAAGGTTGGATGGGCGGTGGCAATACCGGGCGGAACACCACGATCATCCGCTCGAACTATCTGCAGGACGAGAGTGCCGCGATCTTCGAAAAATCGCGGAGCTTGTACGAGACGCTCAGCCAAAAGCTGAACTACAACATTATGTTCAGCCCCAGGGGCGTGCTGATGCTGGCGCAGACCGAGCATGAGCTGCGCGCCTGGAAGCGGACCGCGCACGCGAACCGTCTGGCGGGGATCAAGTCTGAGTTTGTGAGCCCCCGGCGCATCAAAGACATCGTCAAGATCATCGAAACCAAAGGTCCCCGCTACCCTGTCCTTGGGGGGCTGTGGCAACCGCGCGGTGGCACCGCGCGTCATGATGCCGTCGCTTGGGGCTATGCGCGCGCGGCTTCGGATCTGGGGGTGGATATCATACAGCAGTGCGAGGTCACGGGCGTTGATCGCGATGCCTCGGGCGTGACGGGTGTGCAAACCACGAAAGGCGCGATCAAATGCGCCAAACTTTGCATCGTCGTCGCGGGGTCCTCGGGCGTTTTGGCCGAGATGGCCGGGTTCCGTCTACCGGTGGAAAGCGTCGCGTTACAGGCCCTGGTGTCTGAGCCAATCAAACCGGTTATGGACTGTGTCGTCATGGCGAACACCGTGCATGGCTATATGAGCCAATCCGACAAGGGCGAGTTGGTGATTGGCGGCGGCGCGGATGGCTATAACAACTACACCCAGCGCGGCAGTTTCCAACATATCGAGGAAACGGTGCGGGCGCTGATTGAAACCTTCCCTTTGATCAGCCGCCTGAAAATGCTGCGGCAATGGGGTGGGATTGTCGATATGACCGGCGACCGCTCGCCGATCATCGGGAAGACCCCGGTGCCGGGCATGTTTGTCAACTGCGGCTGGGGGACCGGCGGGTTCAAGGCGATCCCGGGGTCGGGCTGGGCCACGGCCGAGATGGTCGCCGATGGTGCGCCCCGGGCGTTAGCGGCGCCTTTCTCGTTGGATCGATTTGTGGAAGGGCGGATGATCGACGAAAGCGTCGCCGCGGCGGTGGCTCACTAATGTTGCGCTATGTCAAAAACGGCTTTCCTCCGGGACCTAATCTTAGAGAGGTCTGTTTTGGCCTGGTCCGGCCCAAGCGTATGGCCGGCATGTCCCACGACACACCGGCCACCGGTTCGCTAGAGTTACACGTTTCGACCGAAATCGTACTCGTTACCATTCCTCTTCACCCGCGCGTGAGGCGCCGGCCGCAATATCTGATAGATGATCATTCCCACGACCGCGAGGGCCGCGACAAGAGTCAAGCCATTGATAAGGTTAGAGGTTTCTATGCCGAACGGAGCGTAGACAAACTCCCCGACGAAGTCCCGCGCATCGACGGTTGCCTTGCCGAGGTCGCTCAGGATTTTCTCTGTTGCACTCATAAAAGCGTCCCCACGAAAAAACATCGTTACTACGGTAACCATACGCGAAAAAGCGCCGATCCACAATGCGCGTCAGCTATTCATGACACAGGTTATTGCGCGGTTACTTCACTTGGTATGCGGTTGTATTCTGTAGTTGGGATGATCCTGGGTTTCCGGCAAAAAACCATTGAGAATGAAGCAATTAGAGACATATCGCGACACGTCGATATGTTTACCCTTAAGCCACCAAAATCGTTGTTTGTTCAAGGTGTTAACAAATGGTTAACGCGTTACGACCGAATATTGTGTCGCAGGCTTTTACCAAACTTGCCTAAAAACTGTCGCTATTGGTTGGGTGATTCGATCTGCCCGCCCGTTATTCTCACCCGTTCTTCAAAATCAACCCCACGGTTTGCCCCATGCTGATGCTAACCTGCCCAAACTGTGGCGTGACCGCAGAAGAGACCGAGTTTGAACCGGGTGGCGAGGCACATTTGACCCGCGCCGCGACCGATAGCACGGACGAGGCTTTTCGCGATTATCTGTTCCAACGGAAAAACCCGCGCGGTGTGCATTTCGAGCGGTGGCGTCACGCTTATGGCTGCGGCCGCTGGTTTCATGCGGCCCGCTGCACCCAAACGCTTGAGGTGTTTGGCACGTATACCGCGCAAACCTCGGCGCCGCCGGATCGGATCCAGGCCGCTATTCAGGCGCGCCGCCCGGATTGGAGCCTGACATGAGCACGCGCTTGGCCACGGGCGGCGTGCTGATCGACCGGACAGCGCCGGTGCACTTCACATTTAACGGCCAAAAACATCGTGCGTTTCAGGGTGATACACTGGCCTCGGCGCTTTTGGCCAACGGGCATCGGATGGTGGGCCGGTCGTTCAAATATCACCGTCCCCGGGGTCTGGTCGCGGCCGGGGTGGAGGAGCCGAATGCGCTGATGAACCTGGGCTTCGGGGATACGTTCGAACCCAACCAACGGGCGACAACGACGGAGGTGTTCGAGGGGCTGACCGCCCGCAGCCAGAACCATTGGCCCAGCCTGCGGTTCGATGTCGGCGCGATTAACGCGCGGCTGTCCCGTTTTCTGCCCGCCGGGTTCTACTACAAAACCTTCCTGCAGCCACGCGCCGCCTGGAAACATCTGTTCGAGCCTGTGATCCGTCAGTCAGCGGGGTTGGGCGCCGCCCCAGCGGCCGAGGCGCGGGACCCAGACACCTACGAACATTTCTACGCCTATACGGATGTCTTGGTCATCGGTGGTGGCGTGGCGGGACTGACCGCCGCGCGGGGCGCGGCCGGTGGCGGGGCGCAAGTTTTGCTGATTGAGCAAACAGCCGCCCTGGGCGGCCGCGCTTTGGTGGATGGGGCCCAGATCGATGGGCTGGAAGGGCCGGATTGGGTGGCCCGTACCGGGGCGGGCCTGGATCAACTGCCCAATCTGCGCGTCAGGACCCGCACCATGGGGGCAGGGATCTACGACCACGGTTATGTGCTGGCCTATGAACGGCTGACCGATCACGCGCCGGGGGCGCCCGGGCCGCGCCACCGCCTGTGGCGGATCCGCGCGAAACACATCATTACCGCCACCGGCGCCATTGAGCGCCCGCTGGCCTTTGCCGGGAACGATCTGCCCGGGGTGATGCTGGCTTCAGCCGTACGCGATTATGTGGGGCTTTATGGTGTCAGCCCTGGGGACCGCACGGTGCTGGTGACGAACAATGATGATGCCTATCGCACAGCGCTGACCCTGCTTGACGCGGGCTTGACGGTGCCTGCCATTTTGGATGCCCGCCCTCAGGTGACGGGCGCGCTGCCCGACGAACTGCGTGCACGGGGCGTGCGGGTCGAGGCCGGGCGCGGCCTCGCTAAGGCGATGGGCACAACCCATGTGACCCATGCCGCTGTCTGTGCCCAGGCGGGCGAAGGCGCCGTTCTGGAAACCATCGCCTGTGAGTGTATCGCCATGTCCGGCGGCTGGTCACCGGCGGTCCATCTGTGGTCGCACTGCGGCGGCAAACTGACCTGGGACGACGCGCAAGCCCTGTTCCGCCCGGATCCGGCGCGTGCGCCCACCGGTGCCGATGGCAAGCCGTTTGTCTCCACCGCAGGTGCCGCATCGGGAGCGCTGCACGCGACCGAGGCGGTGGAGGACGCGGCCAAAGCGGGCCAAACGGTCGCTGCCAGCCTGGGCCAAGACGGCCCCGAGCCCGCCCTCGCAGCCGTCAATGCGCCACCCGAGGCGCCCATCAAGCCGGTCTGGCTGATGCCGCAGGGGGCGGGGACTGAACTGCGGGCGAAGGCCTTTCTCGACTTTCAGAACGATGTCAAAGTCTCGGACGTCCAGCTTGCCGCGCAAGAAGGGTTCGAGAGTGTCGAACATGCCAAACGCTATACCACCCTGGGGATGGCCACCGACCAAGGCAAATTGAGCAATATCAACGGCCTGGCGATCCTTTCCGATGCGCTGGGCCAACCGATCCCGCAAACCGGCACCACCACCTTTCGTCCGCCCTATACCCCGATTTCGATGGGGGGCATCGCGGGCGAGGCGCGCGGGGCGCTGTTCAAACCCACGCGCAAAACCCCGATCGATACCTGGCTGGACGCGAACGGCGCGCATTGGGAACCGGTCGCGGATTGGCGCCGCCCCTATGCGATCCGGCGGCAGGGGGAGAGTGTGGCCTCGGCCGTTCGGCGCGAAATTCTCAACACGCGCGGCAATGTCGGTCTGCTGGATGCCTCGACCCTGGGCAAGATCCTGGTCAAAGGGCCGGATGCGGCGAAATTCCTCGACCTAATCTACACCAATATGATGTCCAGCTTGAAGCCGGGCCGCTGCCGCTATGGACTGATGTGCACCGAGAACGGGTTTCTGTTCGACGATGGGGTTGTAGCGCGCCTGAGCGAGGACAGCTTCCTGTGCCACACCACCTCGGGCGGCTCTGACCGGGTACACGGCTGGATGGAGGAATGGCTGCAAACAGAGTGGTGGGACTTACAGGTCTATACGGCCAACCTGACCGAGCAATTCGCCCAAATCGCGGTTGTTGGCCCCAAGGCGCGCCAGGTTCTTGAGCGTCTGGGCGGCCTGGACGTCAGCCGCGACGCCTTGCCTTTCATGGGCTGGGCTGAGGGCAGCTTGTCGCAGATCCCGGCGCGCGTTTTCCGCATCTCCTTCTCGGGTGAGTTGAGTTACGAGGTCGCCGTTCCTGCCGGACGTGGCCTGGAGTTTTGGGAGAAGTGCCTGGATGCGGGCGCCGACTTGGGCATTCAACCCTACGGAACGGAGGCACTGCACGTGATGCGCGCCGAGAAGGGCTTTATCATGATCGGTGACGAGACGGACGGCACCGTCACGCCACATGACCTTAACCTTTCGTGGGCCGTGAGTAAGAAAAAGGACGACTTTATCGGCAAACGGGCGATGGAGCGCAGCTATTTGAACGCGCCCGACCGTAAGCAATTGGTGGGCCTGGCGACGCTAGAGTCCAAAACCGTGCTGCCCGACGGGGCGCATGCGGTGGAAGGCGCTAAAAAGGTCAATGGGATGGAAAATATGATCGGCCATGTCACCTCGACCTACTATTCGCCAACCCTGGACCGCTCTATCGCCATGGGGCTGATCAAAGGCGGGGCGCGGCGGATGGGACAGATCCTGGAGTTTCCCGTGGACAAAGGTGTGACGATCAAAGCTCGCGTCGTTGATCCGGTGTTCCTGGACAAGGAAGGGGCGCGTCAAGATGTCTGAGGTCACCATCACCCGTGCGCCCGCGACCGGCATGATTACCCTGCGCGGCGATCTATCGAACGTGGCCTTGCAGACAGCGGTGACGACCCTGACCGGCACCGGCTTCCCACAGCAGCGCGAGATCCTGCACGAGGGTGAACGCAGTGTCGCCTGGATGGCCCCCGACGAACTCCTCCTCTTGCTCCCGCATGCCGAAGCGCAAGCCACAGTGGCGCAACTGTCCCAAAGCCTTACCGATATTCCACATTTGGTCGCTGAAGTTTCAGACGCCCGCAGCCTGTTTCGGCTGAGCGGCCCGGGCGTCCGCGAGGTTCTCGCGAAAGGCGCCCCCATCGACTTGTCGCCTATGGCCTTTCAACCCAGGCACATCCGCCGCACGCGGCTTGGGCAAGTGGCGGCCGCCTTGTGGATGGTCGACGCGGATACTTTCTGTTTGATCTGCTTTCGCTCGGTCACCGAGTATGTTGACACTTTCCTGGCCACGGCGGCGCGAGAGGGCAGTTTGCCGAACCATTTCTGACCGTTACCCCTTGACGTGCGCCCCCCAAAGGCCCCAGGTTTCGCCCATATTCTGAAATCCGCATAGGTGCCCGATGTTCAAATCCACCCCTGTCGCTGCCGCTGTGACCCTGCTGGCGGGGATGGCGAGTGCCGCTGATCTGAATATCTGTGTCGAAGGGGCTTATCCGCCGTTCTCCTACACCACCGACGGCGGCGCCGTTGAGGGCTTTGACGTTGATATCGCCAATGCCTTGTGCACACAGATGGAACTGACCTGCGATATGGTGCAGGTCGATTGGGTGGGGATCATACCGGCACTGCTGGAGCGACGCTGCGACGCGATTGTCGCCTCGATGTCGATCACGGATGAACGGCGCAAAGTGATTGATTTCTCGACTAAGTATTACAACACGCCCGCGCGCTTTGTGGGGACCGAGGGAATGACCATCGACGATCTGAAAGGCAAGATCGTCGGGGTTCAACGGGCAAGCCTGCATCAACGCTTTGTTCTGGACACATTTCCAAACGTCACGCTGGACCTGTACGACACCCAAGACGGTGCCTTTGACGCCTTGGCCGCCGGCGAGATCGACGCGATCATGTCCGACAGTATCGCGATCTATGACGCGTTTTTGAATACGCCTGCGGGCAAGGGCTATGACTACTTCGGCCCTGAGTATTCAGACCCTGAGTACCACGGTATTGGCGCGGCGGTCGCGGTGCGTCAGGGCGAGAAAGAACTGCGCAACGCCTTTAGCCATGCGATTGGCGTGATCCGCAGCACCGGGGAATACCAAAAGATCAACGCAAAATACTTCGGTTTCGATATTTTCGGCGGCTGAGAAAACTCAGGCTTATCGGGTGATCCACCCGCCGCCCAACACACGTGTGCTGTCGGCGCCGTAAAAGACGCAGGCTTGCCCTGGGGCGACGCCCTCTTCGGGGGCCAATAATTCCACCACCGCGGTATGCGGTCCCGTCGGTCGAACGCGCGCTTCTTTCGGCGGGCGGGTCGAGCGGACTTTGACACCGATTTCCCAGCCCCCAGCGGGCGCGTCCTGAAACACCCCATCGCCCAGCCAGTTAACCTCGGCCACCGGTACATGCGCTGTGGCCAGGGCCGTGCGCGGACCGACGATGACCCGATGCGTGTCGGCATCCAGCCGGACCACATACAGCGGATCGCCGCCGCCGATCCCCAAGCCGCGCCTTTGGCCTATAGTATAATGAATGACCCCGTTGTGGTGTCCCAGTACGCGCCCGTCCATATCAACGATGTCGCCCGGTGCGGCCGCCCCGGGGCGTAACTTTTCGATCACTGCGGCATAGGACCCGTTGGGAACAAAGCAGATGTCTTGGCTGTCGGGCTTGTCCGCCACAACCAATCCAAATTCATGGGCCAGCGCCCGCGTTTCCGCTTTGGACTTCAGATGGCCCAGCGGAAACCGTAAATAGTCCAGCTGCTCTTGGGTCGTTGAAAACAGAAAATAGCTTTGATCCCGCTCGGCATCCGCCGCGCGGTGCAACTCGGCCCCGTTTGGGCCGAGTTTGCGCTGGATGTAATGCCCTGTCGCCATGCAATCGGCATCCAGATCTTTCGCCGTTTCCAGCAAATCGCGGAACTTGACCCGCTCGTTACAGCGGATGCAGGGCACAGGTGTCGCACCTGCCAAATAAGCATCGGCGAATTCGTCGATCACACTTTCGCGAAATCGATTCTCGTAGTCTAATACATAGTGCGGAAAGGCCATCTCTTCAGCGACACGGCGGGCGTCGTGGATATCGCGCCCAGCACAGCAAGCGCCTTTTTTGGCCAGAGCCGCGCCGTGGTCATAGAGTTGAAGAGTGATGCCAACGACGTCGTACCCTTCGCGCGCCAAGCTGGCCGCGACTACGGAACTGTCAACGCCGCCGGACATGGCGACGATGACGCGTGTGTCTTGTACAGGTTTAGCAATTCCCAGCGTGTTTACGGGTGCGGATCCCGCGGGGGGCGTGTTTTGGGTCGCAAGGCTCATCAACATCTCCGGCAATCTGCACAAAATCTAGTCAAACTTTCAACACTCTCAGATGAGAGTTTCACCCGCAGTTAAGAGCCACAGCTTAAAGGAAGTTCCGGGTGATACGTGAGGATTGGAACTTACTATGTATATTAGGCGCGAAAAAGGGCCTGTCTACGTGACTATGGCCGATGGATCTAAACTAACACGGTCGGACCTTCCACCGCGAAATACGCGGCGTTGGGTGGCGCGCCGCAAGGCTGTCGTGGTGATGGCCGTGAACGCAGGTTTGGTCAGCGAAGAAGAAGCGCAGGAGATGTACGGCATTTCCAGTGAGGAGCTGCACAGCTGGCGGATCGCGATGGAGACACATGGTGCGCGTGCTTTACGGGCCACAGCTGTCCAGAAATATAGACAATTTTAACAGGTATTGCAGTCTTCAGGGGCGAGTGGTAATTTCTGGTTAACCATTGAGGCTTAAACAACCAGGTGTTGATAAAGCTGTATATGGACCGGAGGTCAGAGATGCGCGTGCTCCTCGTAGAAGACGATCCAACTACCTCGAAATCCGTTGAGATGATGCTCAATAGCGCCAATCTTAACGTTTATGCCACCGATTTGGGGGAAGAGGGGATCGATCTTGCACGTCTGTATGATTACGATCTGATTCTTCTCGACCTCAATCTACCTGACATGACGGGGCACGAAGTGCTGCGTCAACTAAGGATGTCAAAGATCGAAACGCCGATCCTGATACTGTCAGGTATGGATGATACTGAGAACAAGATCAAAGGTTTCGGTTTTGGGGCTGATGATTACATGACCAAGCCCTTTCATCGTGAAGAACTCATCGCGCGGATCCACGCAATTGTGCGCCGCTCGAAAGGGCATGCGCAGTCGATCATCACGACCGGATCGGTGCAGGTCAATTTGGATGCCAAAACGGTTGATGTGGCCGGTATGCCGGTGCATCTGACCGGCAAGGAATACCAAATGCTTGAGCTTTTGTCTCTGCGCAAGGGCACAACACTGACCAAAGAGATGTTCTTGAATCATCTTTATGGCGGCATGGACGAGCCCGAGCTTAAGATCATCGACGTCTTCATCTGTAAGCTTCGCAAAAAGATCTCCGAGGCGACAGGCGGTGAGAATTTCATCGAAACCGTCTGGGGCCGTGGCTATGTGCTGCGCGACCCTGTCTCGATGGATGACGAGGACTCAGGGCCGTCTAAAATGGCGCTTGGGGCGTGACCCCACGGGCATAAATCGCCCTGGCCAATAATCCCGCCCCGATTTACATCTGTTCGCAGGCGTAAGACGGGGGCGGGGTTGTGCCGCAAGAAACACCAACAGAACAGTTGTCCGAGACTGATGCGAAGGCAGAACTCGCACAGCTTCACGCGCAGCTTTCTCAGGCCAATCTGGCTTATCACCAGGACGACGATCCGGTCATAAGCGATGCTGAATACGACACTCTCAAACGCCGCAACGCGGCGATTGAGGCCCGTTTCCCCCATTTGAAACGCGACGACAGCCCATCGGAACAGGTGGGTGCGGCCCCGGCGGCAGGCTTTGGCAAAGTAACCCATGCCGTGCGTATGATGTCACTTGGCAACGCGTTTTCCGACGCGGATGTCGCTGATTTTGATCAAAAGATCCGCCGATATTTAGGGCTGGAAGCCGAGGCCGCCTTGGCTTTCACCGCAGAGCCCAAGATTGATGGATTGTCGCTGTCCCTGCGATACGAAAACGGCCGATTGGTTCAAGCCGCAACGCGGGGCGATGGCACCGTTGGTGAAAATGTCACCGCGAATGCGCGCACCATCGAAGACATTCCGCAGACCATCGCCGATGCCCCCGAGGTCCTTGAGGTGCGGGGCGAGGTCTATATGTCCCATCCCGATTTCGCCGCGCTGAATGCTCGTCAAACCGAAAGCGGGCAAAAAACCTTCGCCAACCCGCGCAACGCGGCCGCGGGCTCCCTGCGCCAATTGGATGCCAGTATTACCGCCGCCCGCCCACTGCGTTTTTTTGCCTATGCCTGGGGCGAGGTCAGCGCACCGCTGGGGGAAACCCAATCGGCGGTCCTGAGCCGCTTTGCCACTTTTGGCTTTTCGGTCAATCCCTTGACCACGACTTGCTCAACGCTGGCCGAGATGCTTGCGCAATATCGGTTGATCGAAGGCCAACGCGCCACTCTGGGCTATGACATCGACGGGGTAGTCTACAAGGTCGATGCGTTGGATCTGCAACGGCGTTTGGGCTTTCGCAGCACCACCCCACGCTGGGCCATCGCGCATAAGTTCCCTGCCGAGATTGGCGTCACGCGGTTGGAAAAGATCGAGATCCAAGTCGGCCGAACCGGGGCCTTGTCGCCCGTCGCGCGCCTGACACCGGTGACGGTCGGCGGGGTTGTCGTCTCGAACGCGACTCTGCACAACGCTGACTATATCGCGGGACGGGACGGGCAGGGCGCCCCGATCCGCGAGGGGCGGGATTTGCGCGAAGGCGATTGGGTCACCGTTTACCGCGCGGGCGATGTGATTCCCAAGGTCAAGGATGTGGATCTGAGCCGCCGTCCGAAGGGCACGCAGGCCTATGACTTTCCAACGACGTGCCCAGAGTGCGGCTCGGACGTGCTGCGCGAACCGGGCGAGGCTGTCGCCCGCTGTACCGGCGGCCTGATCTGCCCCGCTCAAGCCGTTGAAAAGCTGAAACACTTTGTGTCGCGCGCCGCCTTTGATATCGAGGGTTTGGGTGCCAAACAAGTTGAGGCTTTTTTCGAGGAGGGGTGGATCAAAGAGCCTGCGGATGTTTTCACCCTGGTCGACCGCCACGGTCCGGTCAGCCTGCAGCCGCTGAACGCGCGCGAAGGGTGGGGCGAGAAATCGGCGCAAAACCTGTTCGATGCGATTCGCGAACGGCAGGCCATCCCTTTGAACCGCCTAATTTTCGCGCTTGGTATCCGGCATGTCGGCGAAAGCTCAGCGGGTTTGCTGGCGCGGATCTATGGCACTTGGGAGGCTTTTCGCACGGCGGTCGAGGCGGCCCGCGACCACGAGGGCCCCGAGTGGGAGGCGCTCAATGCCATCGACGGAGTCGGCAGCGTCATGGCCGCAGCCTTGGTCGACTACTTTCACCAAGACACCACGCGCGCCGCCGTCGACCGCCTGTTGGCGCATTTGGAGGTGCAGCCGGTCGTGGCCCCTGCGACTAGTACCTCGCCCGTGGCGGGCAAAACGGTTGTTTTCACGGGCACGCTCGAGACGATGACCCGGGCCGAGGCGAAAGCGACCGCCGAGGCTTTGGGCGCCAAGGTCTCGGGCTCGGTCTCGGCCAAAACCGACATCTTGGTGGCGGGCCCGGGTGCCGGCTCGAAGCTGATCAAGGCCGAGGGGCTGGGGGTCGCGGTGATGAGCGAGGAGGCTTGGCGCGCGCTGATCAGTTGATCCCCAGGGCGGTTTGACGTCAGATGCGCGCATGACCAGCCGCCGCCCCGAGATCCTGTTTCCGCTGTTTGCCGAACTGATCGGCCTGCCAGGTATTGGCCCCAAATCCGCCAGCCTGTTGGAGCGGTTAGAGGTCACGCGCCCGCGCGATCTGCTGTTTACCCTGCCCAGCGGCGGCGTTGATCGGGCCCGGCGCGACACGGTCCAGGGCGCCCCTTTGCCCGGTGTGGTGACGGTCGAGGTGACGGTCGGCCTTCACCAAGCGCCGCGCAGCCGTGGGCGCCCGTACCGCGTCTTTGTTCAAGACGCCAAGACCGAATTCGAACTGATCTTCTTCCACCCGCATGTGGACTGGTTGCAGCGCACACTGCCCTCTGGCCAGCGGCGCCTAATCTCGGGCAAGGCCGAGATCTTTGATGGTCGGGTGCAAATGCCGCACCCCGATTACATCCTGGCCCCTGAGGACACCGGTGATCTGCCCGCTTTCGAGCCAATCTATCCGCTGACCCAGGGCTTGACCCAGAAAACCATGACGAAGGCGGCGCAAGGCGCTGTGGCCCTGGCCCCCGATTTGCCGGAATGGATCGACCCAGCCTTGGTTCAGCGCAACGGCTGGCCCGATTGGCACACGGCGGTTCGTCAAGCCCATAGTCCTGCATCGCAGCCCGATCTGGCAGCGGATCATCCGGCCCGCGCGCGGCTCGCGTATGACGAGGTCTTTGCCCATCAATTGACGCTGGCCCTGGCCCGGGCCCGGGACCGCAAGCGCCCCGGTGTGCAAACCCTTGGCACCGGCACCAAGCAATCCCAGGTCCGCGCCGCCCTGCCATTCGCCCCCACCGGCGCGCAAGAGCGGGCGGTGGCCGAGATCGTCGACGACCTGGCCGCGCCGCGCCGGATGAACCGTCTGCTGCAGGGGGATGTCGGGTCGGGTAAAACCCTGGTCGCCCTGATGGCGATGCTGGCCGTGGTCGAGGCAGGCGGACAGGCTGCGCTGATGGCCCCGACCGAAATTTTGGCCCGCCAACATATGGAGGGGCTTGCCCCGCTGGCCGCCCAGGCCGATGTCCGGGTCGAGATCTTGACCGGGCGCGACAAGGGCGCGGACCGGGCAGCTAAGCTGGCGGATCTGGCGGCTGGCCGCATCGATATTCTGCTGGGTACCCATGCGCTGTTCCAAAAGGACGTCAGCTTTCACGACCTGCGCCTGGGCATTATCGATGAACAGCACCGTTTTGGGGTGCGTCAACGCATGGATCTGGGGGCCAAAGGGGCGGCGGTGGATCTGTTGGTGATGACTGCGACGCCAATTCCCCGCTCGCTGGCCCTGTCGAATTACGGCGATATGGACCTGTCTGTGTTGGACGAAAAGCCACCCGGGCGGCAACCGATTGAAACCGCGCTTGTCTCGGCCGATCGGCTGGAGGCGGTGGTGACCCGTTTGCGTGCGGCGGTGGCCGAGGGGCGGCGGGCTTATTGGGTGTGCCCCTTGGTTGAAGAATCGGAAGTGATCGCCGCGACCGCCGCCGAGGCCCGGTTCAAAACACTGCGCGCGGCCTTAGGCGATGGCGCGGTGGGCCTGGTGCATGGGCAAATGCCGCCTGCGGAAAAGGACGCGGCCATGGCCGCTTTTGTCGCGGGCGACACGCAAGTTCTGGTGGCCACAACGGTGATCGAGGTTGGCGTGAACGTCCCCGAAGCCACGATCATGGTCGTCGAGGGCGCCGAAGGTTTCGGCCTGGCACAGCTGCACCAACTGCGGGGCCGGGTGGGTCGGGGCGGCGGTAAATCCACGTGCCTGTTAATGTACCAATCACCCCTGACCCCCAGTGCGGAAGCGCGGTTATCGATCCTGCGCGAGACGGAAGACGGGTTTCGGATCGCCGAAGAAGATCTGAAACTGCGCGGGGCCGGGGATCTGCTGGGCGTCGCCCAATCCGGGGTGCCAAAGTTTCGCATCGCCGATCTTGAACGGCAGTCTGGCCTGATCGCCCTGGCGCAATCCGACGCCCGGACCTTCCTCGCCCAGGATCCTGAGCTGACTAGCGCCCGGGGCGAGGCCGTGCGCACGGCGCTTTACTTGATGGAGGCCGACCGCGCGATCCGGCTGCTGTCCGTAGGGTAACGCACTGAAATTGAGGGTAAACCCGCTTTGTTCGCAAATGTTCTCTAAAAGTTCTTGACGAGTCGGGTTAAAATGGGGAACATAAGGTTAACACAAGCGATGGAGACCGACATGCAGACCCGCCAGATAGATCCCGCAAATGTGCCGACAAAGACCGTTTTGGGCGATGCCCTTGGCCTGGCCGCGATTTGCGTGATGCTGATGGTGGGCCTGACCCTTCCTGGTGTTTTCTGAACCTTTGCCTGCGGATCGTCTGCGTTTCTTCCCGGTCTGCCTGACGGGAACGGCCTTGTCTGCCTGGGGCCACGCAATTGGATGTGATGCACGACTGTCGCCGCACCCCACGGGGTTGCGGCGATTTTTTTTGGATATCACGCAGCCACTTCTAACGCTTTGTCAAAAGCATCCAGCGTGGCGTCCAGTGTCAACAGGATCGAGGCGTGGCGGTTTTTGTAATCCCGGGCAGGCATCAAAACCTCGAACCCCTCAAAGGGGGCATCCGGCACCGGGCCGCCGGATTTTAGCATGGCTTTCAGCTGATCGCGGGCCGTCTCGACCTCGGCCCGGCTGCGCCCTAAAATAGCCGCGCCCGACACAGCGGCCGAGGCTTGGCCCAATGCGCAGGCCTTCACGTCTTGGCCGTATTCGGCGATCCGCCCGTCGCGCAGGGTCACGTCGACCGTCACCGTCGACCCGCATAGGGGCGAGCGTTTCTTGGCGGTCGCCTGCGGCGCTTCAAGCCTGTCCAAATGCGGGATATCCGCCGACAGCGCCAGAATGCGCTGCGAGTAAAGCTTGATCATATCTGCATCGCCGCTCATCGCGAACTCCGCTTTGCAAATCCCTGTTCGCCCCATATGTAGGGCAATCGCGGCAGGACGAAAAGTGGGCAGTACAGGATGACACAGTTCAATCCCGAAACCTTGAAGTGGGATGCCAACGGGTGGGTCCCGGCCATCGCGCAGGATCACCAGAGTGGCGAGGTTCTGATGATGGCCTGGATGAACCGCGACAGCTTGGTCGAGACGTTGGCAACGGGTCAGGTCACCTATTGGTCGCGGTCGCGGCAGGCCCTGTGGCGCAAGGGGGAAACCTCGGGGCATGTGCAACGGTTGATCCGGCTGAGCGTGGATTGCGACCGGGATTGTCTGCTGCTGCAGGTGGATCAAACGGGGCCCGCGTGCCACACGAACCGCCGCAGCTGCTTTTTCACCGATGTCGACGATGGGGTCGAGGTCATCACGACCCAGCCGCTATAGGCCGACCATCGCACGAAGGTCAGCAGGCGTGGCCCCTTCGGCGCGATATTTGCTGATCGCCTTGGCATCGTGACGCTTTGCCAGGCGTTTGCCATGGTCATCGCGGATCAAGCGATGATGGTGATATATCGGTGTGGGCAGGTTCAGAAGGTGTTGCAGGACAACATGGATCTTGGTTGCCTCGAACAGGTCTTGCCCACGGGTGACGTGGGTGATGTTTTGGAGGGCGTCATCGACCACGACGGACAGGTGATACGACGTGCCCTGACCCCGGCGCGCCAGCACAATGTCCCCGATCTGCGAGCGGACGTCTGCCATCTTAAAGGAAATGGGGCCATGTTCCCCCTGTGGCGCGGCGCCCGTCTCGTGAAACATCAAGGGCCCGGTTAGCGCTGTCGCGGCCCGCTGCATATCCAGGCGCAGCACGGCGTCCTTAATGCCAGGTAAGGGACCAGATCTGGGATATCGTGTCGCACAGCTGCGCGGATAAACGATGCCATCTGGGCCCTGAAGCGGGCTGCCCCCCTCCTGCGGGGCCGCGGCGGCAGCGATGTCGGACCTGTTACACGTGCACTTATAAAGCAGCCCGCGCGCCCATAGATCGGCGATGGCCTTGCGATAGGTGTCCAGATGCTCGGATTGTCGGCGGACAGGCTGCGGCCAGCGCAGACCCAGCCACCGCAGGTCATCCTGGATCTGCGCTTCCCACTCGGGGCGGGCGCGGGTTTGGTCGATATCTTCGATGCGCAACAAGAAAAGCCCCTGTGCGTCCTGCGCTTGGTTCCAAGCGGTCAGGGCCGAAAATGCATGCCCCAGATGCAAGGGACCGGTAGGCGAAGGCGCAAATCGCTCGACGTGCATCTATGCTTTTTGCAAGACGTAGACATTTGATTGCAAGTCGATTTTCGGAAGATGCTGCCCGTACTCCTTAAACAGCAGCCGCACCGCGCCGCAGTCCAGGTGTTCCATCAGCCGCCCTTCGTATGACGGATCGGCCAGGGCGTGGTCGTTCAGTGAGAAGGCAAAAATACCCCCCGAGGGGAGCTTCGCCAGGATGGCATCCAAAACCTCGGCGGGCCCATGACCTGGATTCAGCACGCCAATCGCGGTGATGACCTGATAGGCACCATCTTTGAAAGGCATTGGATCGGTCAGATCCGCCAGCAGAAGCGTGCGATAAATGCCCTTTTTGCGGGCTTGAGCCAGCATCGCCTCGGAAAAGTCGGACCCATCGAGGATATCAAACCCTTGCGCCCGCAGGGCCATCCCAGAAATACCTGTTCCGCACCCGATATCTAAAACCGGCGTGGATCGATCTGGAACGACGTCGGCCAAAGCCTCGGCCACCCTCGCCGGGGTGGCATAGCCGTTCTCGGCAACCTCGGCGTCATAGGTTCGCGACCAGTCTTGGTAGAATTGCTTGGTGCCCTCGGGCGTATCCAACCCATAGACCGTATCCAGAAATTTCTTGTTTTCCGCCATCTTCCCACTTCCCAGGTCTAGGATACCGGCTGTGGTGGGGAAGTCCAGGCAGTGGCCAGCCAAGCTGTGAAGTCGGTCTTGGCCCGATCCGTATAGGCGCGGTAGCGTTCTTTGCGGCCGCGTCGACCGCCACGCACATCCGACAAAGGGGGGAACAGGCCGAAATTGACATTCATCGGCTGGAAGGTTTTCGCCTCGGCCCCGCCGGTGATATGGGTGACCAGTGCGCCAATGGCGGTGGTGCCGGGGGGCGGGTCCAGTGTGCGCCCTTGCGCCTCGGCAGCGGCCAAACGACCCGCTAACAGCCCCATAGCGGCACTTTCGACATAGCCCTCGACGCCAGTGATTTGACCGGCAAAGCGCAGATCTGGGCGGCTGCGCAGCCGCAACTGTGAGTCCAACAAGGTTGGCGCGTTGAGGAAGGTATTGCGGTGGATCCCCCCCAGGCGCGCAAAGCTGGCATCTTGCAAGCCTGGGATCATCCTCAGCACCTCGGCCTGGGCGCCGTATTTCATCTTGGTTTGAAAGCCGACAATATTATACAATGTGCCCAATGCGTTATCACGGCGCAGTTGAACGATGGCATGCGCTTTGACATCCGGTTGATGCGGGTTCGTCAGGCCAACGGGTTTCATCGGACCAAAGCGCAGTGTCTCGCGACCCCTGGCGGCCATAACTTCGATCGGCAAGCAGCCTTCGAAATAGGGGGTATCGGTTTCACCGTCCTTGAACGCTGTCTTATCCGCCGCGAGGATCGCGTCGATAAACGCGTTGTATTGCGGTTCTGTCATCGGACAGTTCAGATAGGCTGTTCGATCCGCCTCGGTCTCACCCTTGTCATAGCGCGACTGAAACCAGGCTTGCTCCATATCGACGCTGTCGGCATAGACGATAGGGGCGATGGCATCGAAGAAGGCCAGCGCATCTTGGCCCGTCTCGGCGCGGATCGCCTTGGCCAAATTGCCTGATGTCAGCGGCCCGGTCGCGATGATCGTGCTCCCCCAGGCGATGGGCGGCAATCCTGGCACCTCGCCTCGATCCACAGTGATGAGCGGGTGTTCTTCAAGTCGCCGAGTGACCGCCGCAGAAAAAGCATGCCGATCAACCGCCAAAGCCCCCCCGGCGGGCAGCTGGTGCGTGTCGCCCATCTCGATAATAAGCCCACCGGCTTGCCGCATCTCCCAATGCAGCAGGCCGACAGCGTTGCTTTCGTGGTCGTCCGAGCGGAAGGAATTTGAGCAAACAAGCTCGGCGAGGTCACTGGTTTGATGCGCGAAAGTGCCTACATGTGGGCGCATTTCATGCAGGACAACCGGCACCCCCGATTGGGCGATTTGCCAAGCGGCCTCGGATCCGGCCATGCCGCCGCCGACGATGTGAATGGGTGTGCTCATGTGGGGGATTTAGGCGGTTTTGCAGGGGATGGAAACCCGGTGGGTTTCAGGCGTGCTCCCCAGGTGGCGCATAGTTCGCCGACAAGACGTTCGCGCAGGGTTGGTCATAGGGATCGTAGAGAACATCGTAGGTCAACTCAGCACCCTGTTCGCGATGTTCAACAAAGTTGGTCGACATGAGAAAGGCCAATGCCACAGCGTGGCCACTTGGGTCTGCGCTGCCATCGTTGACGCGCTGTCGGTAGTCAGCCAGGAACTGTTGCGCAGCCGCCAACTTCTCGGTTTCGGCTCCAAACATAATGCGAAACTGCGAAACTAACCTGCGGGTGGGCCGGAGAAAATAGGTGGTTGCAGCCGTGCCCAAAACGATTGCCCCAACGAGAAAGTTGCGTCGAACAAGCCTCATAGCGCCTCGCGTGCGGCGCGTAGGGCGGTCGCTGACAGCGTTAGGGTCGGATTGGCCATGCTGGATGACGGAAAGGCGCCGCTGCCCAGCACAAAGAGGTTCGGGATACCATGGCACCGGTGGTACTCATCGACTACATCGCGTGCGGGGTCATCCCCCATCCGATGCGTACCCATAATATGAGCTTCGGTCGCCGAGAGCCGAGTTTGCAATATGCGGTCTGGGGTCTCGAACATCGCGCTGACTTGTTTGGCGCCCCAGTTCAGCCCGTCCAGCGCGTATTTGTGGTGACCGACCCAGGTAAGAAGCGGCTCGTCCTGGTCCAGGGTCACCCTGTTCTCATCTTGGGGGATGTCCTCGACGATCAGCTTCAAATGTCCACGCTCCAACCATTTGCCGTATTCGGGCCGCACCATTGGTATCGCATTATAGACCTCAATTAAGACACCACTGTGGTCGGCGCGATGCGCCCCTTCATACAGGGGATAGCCGTGTCCGGTGATAGACGTGCCGCCAAACGGGCCCATGTCGGGCGCATCTATTGCCATGCGCAGCGAGACCTGCTCGTTCAATCCAAGTCCAATGCCGGGCAGATCGATATCGGATCGCAGCAGGATGGCGGCATTGAAAATGCCATTTGCGCCCAAGGCGATAGTGCTGGCTGAAAGCTCGGCGGATTGTTCCCCCAAGGTGACGCTCACACCCGTCGCACGCCCCGCCTCGATCCGAACGGACCGTACCTCGGCCGCCATTAGGATCTGTACATTCGGACGTTCGAACACCTCAATGCTGTTCAGCACGGTGAATTTCGCATCGATTGGGCAGATTGTACACACGCCGTTCGCGCAACAGGGCGCGCGGCGGCCGCCGTTTGATCGTGCCGTGGGCTGAGCAAACCAATCCGCCGATTGTTTGCGCAGGTATTTGTCGGTTCGGCTGGGCAGATGTGGCGGATAGAGAAAGGGCGTGCGGCGCGGCAACAGATGGTCCGAGCCGCCGCCGGAAATCTCCATCACTGTCTCGACCTCTTCGTAATACGGTGCAAGCGCATCATAGCCAAAGGGCCAGTCTTGGGCGACGTCGTAGCGCGTCTTCATCTCAAAATCCGATGGATGAAACCGTGGCGTGCAGGCCCACCAGCAATTCGAGTTTCCGCCAAAGATCGAATGGGCCACCCAGTCTTTCTCGTGTTCGCTTGTGTTGTTCTGCCGAAAGGTTTCGCGGCCCGGAATTTCGCTGGCGACCTGTTCGTCATGTGGGGCAACGCGACCCTTTTCGATGACCAACACCGACAGGCCCTTGGGCAGGCCTGCCAAAAAGAACATCGCCGAGAAACTGGATCCCGCAATGATCACGTCCCAGTTTTGACCCTGAGCGGTTTTCAGATCTATCTCTGGCAGCATGGGGCGATCCTTTAGACGTCTTCGGCCTCATCCTCGCCGCTGTCTGCGATCCAAGCGACGGAAACCACCTGCTCGCCCTTGGCAGTGTTGAACACCCGAACACCGCCCGCCCCGCGAGAGCGGAACGAGATGCCGCTGACCGGGCAGCGGATTGACTGGCCGGTCGAGGTGACCAGCATGATTTGGTTGTCCATGTCCACCGGGAAACTTGCGACCAGCGGGCCGCCACGCATCGCTTTGTCCATCGCCGCGACGCCTTGGCCACCGCGCCCGCGGACCGGGTAATCATGGCTGGACGACAATTTGCCTGAACCGCTGGCGGTGATCGTCAGGATCAGATCCTCGGCCGCCGACATCTCGGCATAACGGCCCTGGGGCAGGGCGATATCCGCCACGGGTTCGTCCGCATCAGCATCGGCGCCTTCGTCATCAGCCCCGGCCACGGCGCGCCGTTGCTTCAGATAGGCCGCGCGCTCCTCGGAACTGGCGTCGAAATGGCGGATCACGGACATCGAAACGACCTTGTCCTCTGCGCCCAGACGCACGCCACGCACGCCGGTGCTGTCACGCCCCTTAAAGATCCGCACGTCCGTGGTGCGGAAGCGGATCGCCTTGCCACGTTCCGTAACCAGCATCACATCGTCATCCTCGCGGCAGATCCTGGCGTTCACCAGGCTGGTGCCCTCGGGCAATTTCATCGCGATTTTGCCGTTACGCATGACGTTGGTGAAGTCGCTCAGCGCGTTGCGGCGCACGTCGCCTTGCGAGGTTGCGAAAAAGATCTGCAAACCCGTCCAATCCTCTTCGGGTACATCGACGGGCATGATGGCGGCAATCGAAACGCCCTGTGGGATCGGCAAGATGTTGACCACTGCTTTGCCGCGCGCATTGCGGCCGCCGGACGGCAGGCGCCAGGTTTTCAGCTTGTAGACCATGCCGTCGGTGGTGAAGAACAAGAGTGGGGTGTGAGTGTTGGCCACAAACAGCGTCGTGACCAGATCCTCGTCCTTCATCGCCATGCCCTGGGTGCCTTTGCCGCCGCGCTTCTGCGCACGGTATTCGGTGAGGGCGGTGCGTTTGATATAGCCCGAGTGGGTCACGGTCACGACCATGTCCTCGGGCTCGATCAGATCCTCATCCTCGAAATCGCCGGCATACTCGACGATCTCGGTACGGCGGGGGACGGCGAACTTCTCGCGCACTTCAGCCAGTTCCGCCGAGATGATCGCCATGATCCGCTCTCGCGACCGCAGGATATCCAGGTAGTCCGTGATCTTGGTTGCCAGTTCCTGCAACTCGTCGGTAACCTCTTTGACGCCGATTTGCGTCAGCCGTTGCAGGCGCAAGTCCAGAATGGCGCGCGCCTGGGTTTCGGACAGGTTATAGGTGCCGTCCTCGTTCATCGTGTGGCTGGGGTCGTCGACCAACTGGATATAGGGCGCGATGGCTGCAGCGGGCCACCGGCGGGTCATCAGCTTGCCGCGGGCTTCGGCCGCATCGGCGCTGGCCCGGATGGTGGCCACCACTTCGTCAACATTCTCAACCGCGACGGCCAGACCGCACAGAACATGCGCCCGCTCGCGGGCTTTGTTCAACTCGAAAGCAGTGCGGCGGGCAACGACCTCTTCGCGGAAGGCGACAAAAGCGGTGAGGAAGCCGCGCAGGGTGAGTTGTTCGGGACGACCGCCGTTCAGCGCCAGCATGTTGCAGCCGAACGAGGTTTGCAGGGGGGTGAAGCGATAAAGCTGGTTCAACACAACTTCGGCCGTGGCATCGCGCTTCAGTTCGACCACGACCCGGACGCCGAAACGGTCGCTCTCGTCCTGGACATGCGCGATGCCTTCGATCTTTTTGTCGCGGGCCAGTTCGGCGATCTTTTCGATCATCGTCGCCTTGTTCACCTGATACGGGATCTCGGTAATGATGATGGCGGGGCGGTCCTTGCGGATGTCCTCGACCGTAGTTTTCGCGCGGATGATGACCGAGCCGCGCCCCTCAAGATAGGCTTTACGCGCCCCGCCCCGGCCAAGCATCGTAGCCCCCGTTGGGAAATCCGGGCCGGGCACATACTCGATCAGTTGTTCCGAGGTCAGATCCGGGTTCTCGATCAGGGCCTGGGTGGCGTCGATCACCTCGCCCAGGTTGTGGGGCGGGATGTTGGTTGCCATACCCACGGCGATGCCGCCCGCGCCGTTGACCAACATGTTGGGAAAGCGGGCGGGCAGGACGGTGGGTTCCTGTTGTTTGCCATCGTAGTTGTCTTGGAAATCGACGGTGTCTTTGTCGATATCGGCCAGCAGGAAATCGGCGGGCTTGTCCATCCGCACTTCGGTATAGCGCATGGCCGCAGGCGCATCGCCGTCCATCGAGCCGAAGTTACCCTGGCCATCCAACAGCGGCAGCGACATGGAAAAATCTTGCGCCATGCGCACCAGCGCATCATAGATCGCGCTGTCGCCATGCGGGTGGTATTGGCCCATTACATCGCCGACGGGCCGCGCAGACTTGCGGTAGGCCTTGTCAGCGGTATTGCCGGTTTCATGCATCGCAAACAGGATCCGGCGGTGCACCGGTTTCAACCCATCGCGCAGATCCGGGATCGCGCGCGAGATGATGACCGACATCGCATAGTCGAGGAAGGAGGTCTCCATTTCCTCTTCGATAGAGATGGTTGGGCCGGTATAAGCCGGGCCTTCATCGGTCTTTGGATCATCTTCGGGGGTGTCGTTCACGTCTGCGGCCTTCTGCTCGGGGTGCCACTATATTTGGTTGAACAGACTATAGACCACGGCGATATCGGGGGGAAGGGGAAAGGGCAGGCGGGGCCGGGCCATTTGCCCGCCGCCGCGTCGAAAAGGCCGCCAAAGCGGCGGCCCTTTGGGGTCAAAACGGGATGTCGTCGTCCAAATCGGACGGTGGGCCGCTGGGCCCCTGGTTGCCGCCGCCGGAATACCCGCCGCCACTGCCGCCACCCTGGTAGCCGCCGCCCGAACCGCCGCTGTACCCACCGCCGCTGCCACCTTCGGGCCGATCAAGAAAGGTCATCTCGCCCCGGAACGGGCGCAAAACCACCTCGGTACTATAGCGGTCATTGCCGCTTTGGTCCTGCCATTTGCGGGTTTCCAACTGGCCCTCGAGATACACTTTCGAGCCCTTCTTAAGGTACTGCTGCGCCAGATCGGCGAGTCGCTCGTTAAAGATGGCGACCGTATGCCATTCAGTGCGCTCGCGCCGCTCGCCGCTGGCCTTGTCGCGCCAGGTTTCGGACGTCGCGACGCGCAGGTTGCAGACCTTGCCGCCGTTCTGAAACGTCCGAACCTCAGGGTCCGCGCCCAGATTTCCGATCAGGATGACCTTATTAATACTACCGGCCATGTCCGCTGCCTCCCTGCGATTCTCTGTTTGACGAAAACCTATCGGCTTTGTGTAGCGGATGCCACCGCGTGGCATCTTTTCGCAGCGACAGTCTTGCTGGGACATGGGTTCCGGAATGTTAAGAAATCTCTGGTGAGATCACAGGTCGTGACGCCGACGTGAAAATGCGTTATCAGACGTCACGATAAAACAATGGGCGCCATATGTTCAGAGTATCACGTTTTTTGCTGACGTTGGCCTTGGCCACCGCCCTTGGGTCCCAGACGGTTACCGCAGCGGGACAGTTGGGCGATGGCACACTTCTGTCGATCCATGACCGCGATTTGATCCGAAAACCCGTCCGTGGACGTCTCAAAGACGCGCCCCGTGTGCCGCGTGCCGTCGCCGTCGATCCGGCCGAGGCTTTGGGTACTTCGCTTGAGGCCTATCGCCCTGGGGCGCAAACCATCTTTCCCAACAGCCCGCATGCGAATGCGGCCCGCAATGCGGCGCGGCGTCATGGGGTCCCAGTGGATCTGTTCATGGCCCTGGTCAAGCAAGAGAGCAATTGGAACCCAAACGCCGTCTCGCACAAAGGCGCCATCGGTCTGGCGCAACTGATGCCTGGCACGGCAAAAATATTGGGCGTGGATCCCCGCGATCCACAACAGAACCTGGAAGGCGGCGCCCGCTATTTGGCGCAGCAATACGCCAAATTCCGCAGCTGGCGACTGGCCCTCGCCGCGTATAACGCCGGCCCTGGCGCGGTCGAGCGGTACAATGGCGTGCCGCCGTACCGTGAAACGCAGAACTACGTCACCACGATCATGAGCAAGCAGGCGCGTTAACGCCCTTGCAAATTTTCACGTTTTGTTCTTATCTTTCCGGGGTGGGAATCCTTGGCGGCAGCGTTATGTATGGCGCTGGTGCAGGAGGCGGGCATGGCGGAACTCAAAACAATTTCGATCCGGGGCGCGCGCGAGCACAACCTTAAGAACATCGATGTGGATATTCCACGCGACCAACTGGTTGTGATCACGGGCCTTTCCGGTTCGGGCAAGTCCAGCCTGGCGTTCGATACGATCTATGCCGAGGGGCAGCGGCGCTATGTCGAATCTCTGTCGGCCTATGCCCGGCAGTTTTTGGATATGATGCAAAAGCCGGATCTGGATCATATTTCGGGCCTGAGCCCGGCGATTTCCATCGAGCAGAAGACCACCAGTAAGAACCCGCGCTCGACCGTCGGCACGGTGACCGAGATTTATGACTATATGCGGCTTCTGTTCGCCCGTGTCGGCACGCCCTATTCCCCTGCGACTGGTCTGCCGATCGAGGCGCAGCAGGTGCAGGATATGGTCGACCGGGTGGTGGCAATGGAGGCGGGGACGCGCGCCTATCTGCTTGCGCCGATCATTCGCGACCGCAAAGGCGAATATCGCAAAGAATTTCAAGAGCTTGCCAAGCAAGGCTTTCAGCGGGTCAAGGTCAATGGTGAGTTCCATGAACTGGACAGTCCGCCAACCCTGGACAAGAAGTTCCGCCATAACATCGATGTGGTGGTCGACCGGATCGTGATCAAAGAGGGGATCGAGACGCGGCTGGCTGACAGTTTTCGGACCGCGCTGGACCTGGCCGATGGCATTGCCATTCTTGAGACGGCGGTCTCTGAGGGGGAGCCAGAGCGGATCACCTTCTCAGAAAATTTCGCCTGTCCGGTCAGCGGGTTTACCATCCCCGAGATCGAGCCGCGCCTGTTCTCGTTCAACGCGCCCTTTGGCGCGTGTCCTGAGTGCGACGGCCTGGGTGTCGAGTTGTTCTTTGACGAGCGGTTGATCGTGCCGGACGAGAACATCACCCTGATCGGCGGCGCCCTGGCCCCCTGGGCCAAGACCAAATCGCCCTATTACCGTCAAACCATCGAGGCCATCGCCAAGCATTACGGGTTCAAGCAAAACGCTCGCTGGCGCGATCTGCCAGAGGAGGCCAAGCAGGTCATGCTGCACGGGTCCTCGGGCGAGAAGATCAAATTCCGCTATGACGAGGGCGGGCGCGTTTATGAAGTCAGCCGTCCGTTCGAGGGGGTGATCCCCAATATGGAGCGGCGCTACCGCGAGACCGACAGCAATTGGGTGCGCGAAGAGTTCGAGCGCTTTCAGAACAATCGCCATTGCGGCACCTGCGACGGTTATCGCCTGCGCCCCGAGGCCCTGGCGGTCAAGATCGGTGGCAAGCATGTCGGCCATGCGGTTGAAATGTCGATCAAAGAGGCGCTGACCTGGATCGAAGGCGTGCCGAAGGTGTTGACGGATCAGCGCAATGAAATCGCGCGGGCGATCCTGAAAGAGATCCGCGAGCGGCTGGGGTTTCTGGTCAATGTCGGCCTGGATTATCTGACGCTGTCCCGGTCGTCCGGCACGCTGTCGGGCGGGGAAAGCCAGCGGATCCGGCTGGCCAGCCAGATCGGCTCGGGGCTGACCGGGGTGCTCTATGTGTTGGACGAACCCTCGATTGGCTTGCACCAGCGCGATAACGACCGGCTGTTGCAAACGCTGAAAAACCTGCGCGACCAGGGCAATACGGTGATTGTGGTTGAGCATGACGAAGAGGCGATCCGCGAGGCGGATTTCGTGCTCGACATCGGCCCTGGGGCAGGGGTGCATGGGGGCCAAATCATTGCGCAGGGCACGCCTGCGAAAATCGCTAAGGCGAAAGGCTCGATCACCGGTGATTATCTATCGGGCAAGCGCGAGATCGCGATCCCGCTGGACCGACGCACGGGGAACGGCAAGACGGTGACGGTCGAGGGCGCCACCGGCAATAACTTGCAGAACGTTACCGCCGATTTCCCTTTGGGAACGTTCACCTGTGTTACCGGCGTTTCGGGTGGCGGCAAGTCGACCCTGACGATAGAGACGCTGTTCAAAACCGCCTCGCTACGACTGAACGGCGCCCGCCAGACCCCCGCGCCCTGTACAACCATCAAAGGGCTGCAGCATTTGGACAAAGTGATCGACATCGATCAGCGGCCCATCGGCCGCACGCCGCGATCGAACCCGGCGACTTATACTGGGGCGTTTACGCCGATTCGCGATTGGTTCGCGGGTCTGCCCGAGGCAAAGACGCGCGGCTACAAGCCAGGGCGGTTCAGCTTCAACGTCAAAGGTGGCCGGTGCGAGGCTTGCCAGGGCGACGGAGTGATCAAGATCGAGATGCACTTTCTGCCGGATGTCTATGTCACCTGCGAGACGTGTCAGGGCAAGCGCTACAACCGCGAGACTTTGGAGGTGCTGTTCAAAGGCAAGTCCATCGCGGATGTCCTTGATATGACTGTGGAAGATGCCGAAGCCTTCTTTGGCGCCGTCCCTTCGATCCGCGAGAAGATGACCGCGCTGATGCGTGTCGGGCTGGGTTATATAAAGGTCGGCCAACAGGCGACGACCCTGTCAGGGGGCGAGGCGCAGCGGGTGAAGCTGAGCAAAGAGTTGAGCAAACGCTCAACCGGACGGACCCTGTATATCCTGGACGAGCCGACGACAGGCCTGCATTTCGAGGATGTGAAGAAGCTGCTGGAAGTGCTGCACGAACTGGTTGATCAGGGCAATTCGGTCATTGTGATCGAGCACAATCTGGATGTGGTCAAAACCGCCGACCACATCATTGATATCGGCCCCGAAGGCGGCGATGGGGGCGGCAGAATTGTGGCGACAGGCACGCCCGAGGATATCGCAGAAATTGCGGAAAGTCATACCGGCCAATATCTTAAGCCCTTGCTCAAGGCGGGGCGAATTGCGGCAGAGTAATCCTGAAATTAACCACTAACAGCCCTAGTCCGGTCTAAACTCCTTGGTAACTATTTGCGTATAGCAAGTTTTAACAAGCAGCGGGAAGCCAGACTCATGAAAAGCAAATCTCGGGTCTCTGACAAAACCAGCACGGGCGAAAAGGTGACGGCAATCGGTTTTGTCGCGATTGCGTTCGCAGCTGTTTTCCTTGGTCTTCACAAAGACGAAGTGATGGCGGGTCAGTTGGTCGATGTGGTCGTTTCTTACCTCTCTTGATATTCTTTAGCGCTTTGTGAGCAGGAAGCGTTATGGGGGCTGCGGGACTTCAAGGTGCACCGCGGCCCCTGCTCTTTTTTGGGGGCGGCTTAATCTGCGCCACGGGTTTTCAGCCAAGGCAACATGGCTGAAAAATCCTGATCCCCATGATCCTCGGCCATTTGAGCGTACAGCGCCGTGGCCTGCGCGCCCAATGGCGTCGCAGCGCCAACCGCCCCGGCGGCATCCTGAGAAAGACGCAGGTCCTTCAGCATCAGCGCCGCCGCGAAGCCAGGAGTATAGTTGTTGTCAGCGGGTGATTGCGGACCGACGCCGGGCACAGGGCAATAAGTGTTAACCGACCAGCAGGATCCTGACGAGGTTGAGACGACGTCGAACATTTTTTGTGCGTCGAGTTCCAATTTTTCGGCCAGGGCGAAGGCCTCGCACACCCCAATCATCGAGATGCCCAGGATCATATTGTTGCAGATCTTCGCAGCCTGCCCAGCGCCAGCCGCCCCGCAATGCACAGCTTTTTGGCCCATGATGTCGAAGAGGGGCCGCGCGGTGGCAAACCCTTCGTCTGTCCCCCCAGCCATAAAGGTCAACGTGCCCGCCGTCGCCCCGCCGATGCCGCCGGACACGGGTGCATCCACTGCCGTGATCCCGGCGGCTTGGGCTTGCTCTGCAACCGTCCGCGCGCTTTCGACATCAACGGTCGAGCAATCGATCAGCGTTGTGCCTGGTGCCATGACGGGCAAAACCTCATCCGCGACGTTGCGCAGAATCGCGCCATTGGGCAGCATGGTGATCACGACGTCGCGGCCCGTCGCGGCCTCGGTCGCCGACTGGGCAGGCGCCACCCCCTCGATCGTCACCCCTGCCACGTCAAAACCCGCGACCTGATGCCCCGCTGCCACCAGATTGCGCGCCATTGGGGTGCCCATATTGCCCAGGCCGATAAATCCAATCCGCATGTCGTCCCCCTAAAGACCCAGCCTATCCGCCCCTAGGGGCAGAAGCATGTTGACCATATCCATATGCGACACATCCTCGATAGTGGCGTGCTGCCACTTCGGTGCGCGATCCTTGTCGATGATCGCTGCGCGGATGCCCTCTATGAAATCCCCCTGGCTTGCACTGCGGCTGGTAAACCGGAACTCCATCTCGAGCGCGGGTCGAATGCAGTCGAAACCGCGTACGCGTTGGATAAGCTCCATTGTGCAAACCACGGAAAGGGGGGAATTTTTTCGCAAAGCGCTTGCTACGCCAACCGCCCAATCATCGGTCCCCAGACCGCGCAGGATGTCCGCGGCACTTGCCCCCGCAAAGCTGGTATCTATCCGGGCACGGTTGCGCATCAGCGCCCCATCGGGAGGGTCTTCGGCCATCGCGTCAACAACACTCCAATCGCCGGTTTCGACCAAAGCCTCGGTCAAGTCGCGCCAGCGCGCCCGAGGGACATAGTAATCCGCAAACCCCGCCAGCAGCGCGTCCGAGGCATCCATCCGCGCGCCGGTCATCCCCAGATATTCGCCCAACCGCCCTGGTGCGCGCGCCAACAGCAACGAGCCGCCGACATCTGGTACCAGGCCGACACCGCACTCAGGCATCGAGATCCGGCTGCTTTCGTCCACCACCCGATGCGAGCCGTGGCAACTGATCCCGACACCGCCGCCCATCGTAAAACCCTGCATGAGGGCGATGTAAGGTTTGGGGAACTCGAAAATCTTGGCGTTCAGTCGGTACTCGTCCCGCCAGAACCGCCGTCCGTAATCGAAATCACCTGCGCTGGCGGTATCGTACATCTGTTGCAGATCGCCACCTGCGCAAAAGGCCCGGTCACCAACCGCATCGATCAGCACACAGGCCACGTCGTCTTCGACGGTCCAGGCATCCAAAGCGGCCTCAATCGCCAGCCCCATGTCCCAGGTCAGCGCGTTGAGCGCCTGCGGCCGGTTCAGCGTGATCCGCCCAATCCGGCCCTCGGTCCGAATGTGGATATCGCTCATGCGGCGTGCTCGGCCAGCAGATGGCGGGCTGTGATCAGGCGCATGATTTCGTTGGTGCCTTCCAGGATCTGGTGGACGCGCAGGTCGCGGACGATTTTTTCGATGCCATAGTCCGCCAGATAGCCGTAACCGCCGTGGATCTGCAGCGCTTCGTTGGCGACTTTGAAGGCGGCGTCCGTGACAAAGCGTTTGGCCATGGCGCAGTGTTTGGTGGCGTCAGGCGCGCCTTGGTCCAGCTTCCAGGCGGCCTGGCGTAGGAAGATCCGAGCGGCCTGTAGCTCAATCTCCATGTCCGCCAGCTTGAACTGCAAGGACTGGAACTGATCGATCGCGCGGCCAAAGGCCTTGCGCTCGGCCGCATAGCTGATCGCGGCGGTCAGGGCGGCTTGCGCCGCGCCCAACGCACAAGCGGCGATATTCAAACGACCACCGTCCAGGCCTTCCATCGCATAGGTGAACCCTTGGCCCTCCTCGCCCAACAGATGGTCCGCGGGGGTGGCGCAATCGTCGAACTGCACTTGCGCCGTCGGCTGGGCACGCCAACCCATCTTGCGCTCGTTCGCGCCAAAGCTCAGGCCCGGGCTGCCGTCGGCCACCAAAATCGTTGAGATCCCTTTGGGGCCGGTATCGCCCGTGCGGCACATCACGAAATACAGATCCGAATAGCCACCGCCCGAGATAAACGCCTTGGTTCCGTTCAGCTTATAGCCGTCATTCGTCCGCTCAGCCCGGGTCCGCAGCGCCGCCGCGTCCGAACCTGACCCCGGTTCGGTCAAGCAATAAGCGGCGACGGCCTTCATGCTGCCCAGCTTGTCTTGCCAGCGGGCCCGGGCCGCATCAGTTCCGTATTTCGCGAGCATATTTGCGCACATATTGTGGATCGAAAGGAACGAGGCAATCGTCGGGCAGGCCATTGAAAGGGCTTCGAACACCAGCACGGCATCCAGGCGGCTGAGGCCCGCGCCACCATGCTCTTCTGGAACATAGAGGGTCGCGAGGCCCAGGGCGGCCGCCGCTTGCAGCACCTCGCGGGGCATTTCGCCCGCCTCGTCCCAGGCTAAGGCATATGGCGCGATCTGCTCCTGCCCAAAGGCATGCGCCATATCGTAAATAGCGTGCTGCTCGTCGTTCAGGCCAAAGTCCATATCACCCCCCCGTTGCTGTGCTTCAGGGGTAGCGAAACACATTCGCGGGGGCAACAAGGACCTGCGACATCTTACTTGCCGAACAGACCGCTTAGGAAGAAGGGACGAGCAATGGTGGCAGTGTTCGTGTTGCGACGGGTGACGCGGGGTTTGCTGTAGTCAGGGCGCTTCACAAACACCGTGCCATAGGATTTCTTGCTGCCATAGCTGGGGTTGATCTTGTGGTTGTTTTGCAATTTCTTCCCGATGCTGCGCCCGCTGCGGTTCCCGCCACGGCCGCCACCCCGGCCCCCTTTGTGGCCCTTGGCAAGGATCACGTAGTCGGTGGCGGCATCGGCTTGGTCGGTGCTGAACGTATAGGCCGCGTTCGACACCAGCGGCGTGGTTTGAACATCTGCCAAGGCGGCGAGGGGGAGGGCGGCGATGACGGCGGCTGCGAGGACGGTTTTCATTGCGTTTCCTTTCGTGTGTGAACGTTGTTCGGTTTGTTGAGTTAGATATACGAACAACGTTCATGAATTGAAAGTCGCGTTTTTACACGTCCACGGCACTGAACTGAAACATTGCGCTTACTGGAAAAACAGGCCGGTCTTGAAGAACGAGCCGCCGAAAAACAGGCCTTTCGAGGTGCGGGTTTTTTTGCGAACCTGCCTTTTACTGCCATAGACTGGATTGATCTTATGATTTTCCTGCAGCCGCTTGCCCCGGCGGTTGTCATCCCGGTCGTCGTGATCGTGTTTATCCTTCTTCGCCAGATAAATTGTGGCTTCAGTGTCTGCGGGGGTCCACGCAAAGGGTTGCGCTGCGACCCCAAGGGGAAGGGCGAGGATAAGCGTCGTGGCGATAAGGTGTCGCATGAAGGGGTCCTTTGGGGTTATGAGCGGGCACTTACCCGCATCATAGAATCCCAGCCGCGCGGTTGATAATCGCGTTCGCACACGTTCGCGTCAGCGGTTATTTGACCTCGATACCGATGGCCAACCCGGGCCTTTTGTGGATAATGCGCCCTTTCACGCCGTCTCTGTCGATGCCGACAAAGACACCCGTTTCGCTGCGCGGGCGCACCGCCGGATAGGGCAGGGTGACGAATTTCTCGCCATCAAAACACACAATCCGCCGCGCACGCCGGTTTGCCAAACGCCCCTCGCCCTGTGACCCCAGGTATTCGGCGTACTGCCCGGCACCATCCTCGTCGATGGGCACGACAGCGCGGCAGGCGTCTGACCGGCGCGCAGCCCTAGCCTCGGCCTCGGCTTCCGCTGCTCCGGCCTCGGCCGCGCGAGCTTCCAGGGTTTGCAGACGGCGGGCTTCTTCGGCCGCGCGCAAGGCGGCGACGCGATCCGCCTCGGCCTGCGCCCGTTCCGCGAAATAGGCCTCGCGCTCAGCACTTGGCCCGAAAACTGGGAAACGGCCTTGCGAGGCACCAAATTCCACTTCTGCCCAGGCAAAACCAGGCAGAGCGATCAGCACGGCAGCCAAAATCCGCATTTAAGCCTCCTACATCGTGGGGATCGAGAAATCGGCCCCCTCTTTCGTCCCCGACGGCCAACGTGCCGTGACCGTTTTGGTCCGCGTATAGAACCGGAACGCGTCCGGCCCATGCTGGTTCAAATCGCCAAAGGCCGACTTCTTCCAGCCGCCAAAGGTGTGATACGCCAGCGGCACGGGGATCGGCACATTGATCCCCACCATACCAATATTGATGCGGCTGGCAAAATCCCGCGCGGTGTCGCCATCACGGGTGAAGATCGCGGTACCGTTGCCATACTCGTGATCCATCGCCAGGGCCAAAGCTTCCTCGTAGGAGCCCGCCCTTACCGTCGACAGAACAGGACCAAAGATCTCGGTCTTATAAATATCCATATCCTTGGTCACATTGTCGAACAGGCAGGCGCCGACAAAGAAGCCGTCCTCATAGCCCTGCATCCGGAAATCGCGACCATCGACGACCAGCGCGGCGCCTTCCTCGACGCCCCGATCCACCAGCCCCAGCACTTTGCGCTGCGCGTCGCCGGTGACCAGCGGCCCGAAATCCACCTCTTCCCCGGCGGTATAAGGTCCGATCTTTAGCGCTTCGACCCGTGGGGCCAGTTTTTCGATCAACCGGTCGGCGGTTTCATCGCCCACGGGGACGGCGACGGAAATGGCCATGCACCGCTCGCCCGCCGCACCATAGCCCGCGCCGACCAGCGCATCGACCGCCTGATCCATATCCGCGTCGGGCATCACGATCATGTGGTTCTTGGCCCCGCCAAAACACTGCACCCGTTTGCCGTTCGAGCAGCCGCGCCCATAAATGTATTCCGCGATTGGGGTCGAGCCGACGAAACCAATCGCCGCGATATCCTCGTGGTCCAGAATGGCGTCGACCGCTTCCTTATCCCCATTCACCACCTGCAAAACTCCGGCCGGCAACCCGGCTTCAAGCATCAATTCGGCCAGCATCAGCGGCACCGAAGGGTCGCGTTCCGAGGGTTTGAGAATGAACGCATTGCCGCAGGCGACCGCTGGGCAAAACTTCCACATCGGGATCATCGCGGGAAAGTTGAACGGCGTGATCCCCGCGGCCACGCCCACCGGTTGGCGCATGGAATACATATCGATGCCAGGCCCTGCGCCATCGGTGAATTCGCCCTTCAGCATTTGCGGCGCGGAAATGCAATATTCCGCCACCTCAAGCCCCCGGATCACATCGCCCTTGGCATCGGGGATCGTCTTGCCATGCTCGCGGCTTAGTGCTTCGGCCAGTTTGTCCATGTCGCGGTGCAGCAGATCGACGAATTTCATCAAAACGCGCGCTCGGCGCTGTGGGTTCACCGCCCCCCAAGCGGGCTGCGCCGCCTTGGCCCCTTGCACGGCCAAGTCCATTTCGGCGGCCGAGGCCAATGGCACCCGCGACTGCACCTCGCCCGTGGCGGGGTTGAACACATCCGCAAAGCGTCCCGAGGTGCCTTTGACATGCGCGCCGTTGATGAAATGCGTAAGTTCGGTCATTCTGAGCCCTCCCAGGGATTTTGATGCACGCTAGCGAAGACGGCAAAGGGGGAAAAGAGTGAAAAGACCCTTAGGCTGCCTTCTCATCGCCTGTTTGTCTCTCTGGCCGCCTGGCTCATGGGCCAAAACCGAACTGAAACGCCTGCTGGACCCCGCCGAGCTTGGCGAATGGTCCGCCGTGGGGCGGGTGAACCTTGCCGGGCGGGGGTTTTGCACGGGGGCTTTGATCGCGCCGGATCTGGTGCTGACGGCGGCGCATTGCTTGTTCCATCCCCGGTCGGGGCGGTTGTTGAAGCCGGATCGGATGCATTTCGTCGCTGGGCAGATCCGCTCGACCTGGCTGGCCGATAGTGGCGGCGTCGCCCATGCCTTTGTGGGGGACTGGCGCAAGGACCGGCGCAGTGATTTGGCGCTGTTGCGGCTTGAAAACCCGCTGGAAGGGCACAGCATCCGACCTTATCCGGTGGGCACGGATGTGGGTGACCAGGTCGTGCTGGCCTCGTACGGAAAGGGCCGGGCATTTGCCTTGGCGGTGCAAGAGCCCTGCGCGGTGACGCAAAAACGCCAAGGTTTGCTGTTCTTGAACTGCCTCGCGACCCAGGGCACATCGGGCGCCCCGGTGTTTGTCCGGGGTGCGGATGGCAGCTTAACGGTGGTTGCGGTGGTGTCCGCGACAGTCCAGACGGCACAAGGCCAACGCGCGATCGCGACCCCCATAACTTCGGGAAACCTTAAGGCTTTGCGCGACCTGCTTCCCGGCGGGAACTGACGCCTGAGCGCCGATCCCAAGGACGTGCCTTGACAGGCCGGGCGCGCAGGGGGACGCTACCTCTTTAGAACAACAATTTAGGAGGGGGCCGGATGACTGTTCGTAACATACTTAAAACAAAAGGGTCGAACGAGATTTTGACGATAAAACCGGACGCGACCGTGGCCCATGCAGCGGGGATCTTGTCGCAACATCGGATCGGGGCGCTGATCGTCTCGGCCGATGGGACCTCGTTGGATGGGATGCTGTCCGAACGGGACATCGTACGGGAACTGGGTAAACGCGGGGCGACGGTACTGTCCGAACCCGTGTCGAATATGATGACTGCCAAGGTGATCACCGCCAGCCCTGATGATATCGCGGTTCAAGCGCTGGAGAAAATGACAGATGGGCGCTTCCGCCACCTGCCGGTGATTGAGGGCGGCAATATGATCGGCGTGATCTCCATCGGCGATGTGGTCAAACACCGTATCAGCGAGGTTGAGGCAGAAAATACCGCCCTGACCGATATGATTGTCGGCCACGGCTGACATCACCACTTGTGGGCTCGGCCAAAGGGAGCCATGGCCGAGCCCACTGCGACTATCCCCCGCTTTGATGAATATCAAACGGACCGCCGTCCGCCCCCCTATCCTGCGCACCATGTCTTGTTAAGTTGCGTTTTAAAGCGTTTCGACTTTACCTTGAGACATTTCTCATCACCTAACGCGTTGAAATCTATGATTTCAGGCAGCGTTAGGTGATTCAGGTTTAAGGCGAAGCGCTATAGGGGAAAACCAATGGCTTACAATCCTGGAGAGGCAATCACCTACGATCCCATCGACGCGGCTTTGCCGCCGATAGACATGGATGTCCTGCGCGGCCGAAACATCGCATTGCTCACACCGATCGCAGATCGAGCACGGTATGACACCGACACGATGACGAAAATCGTGAGCGCCGTTGATGCGGGATGGGACTATTACGCCGATTTGACGGGCCGGCTGCCCACTATCCAACCCTCGAAGTCGATAGATGGTCTGGGCGCCGTCGCAGTTGTCCCCTCGACTTGCGACGCAGGATGCGGCTTTCTTGGGTTTACCGGGATCGAGATCATTGGGGACCCGTATTTCGATGTCTGGATGCACGACTCGGTCCTTCAGGATGACGAGTACGACCACATCGCGTTTTCCGAGCTTGGTCGGAATTTTTGGTTTTACGGTACACAGCTCGGGGCCCAAACCGGGACGGATGCGGCAAACGGGTTTGCGGTTGCCAGTCGCTTCTTCTCGATGGAGGCCGCTGGGGTGGATGGCGCGCCGTTCAACGACACCCTCCCGTTCAAGGACTTTCAGAACAGCATCATGGATGACATGAGTTGGGCGTATTTTGAGGATGACAGTTTGAGCTGGGACAACACAATCCTGACTGGCGTGGCTCCAACAAACCGGTTCGGCTTTAGTTCAGCCGATTTGCTGGCGTCGCTTTATGGCCGGATCCACGAAGACTTCGGCAATGAAGCTTACAGCCAGATGTGGCAGACTATTGGTAATGGCCCATCGGCCACAGATGCCGAGCAGGCCACCGCGAATTTCATCGATGCCGCGACTGAGGTGACCGGAATTGACTACAGTTTCCTGCTGAAACGGGGCGGCGAGACTTTTGTCGTCGGTGATGAGGAATTTCTCTCCGGGTCCGCTCCTGACACGCTGCACCTGCCCACCGAGGCCGAGGCATCGAATGCGGTTGCGCATGGTTTTGGCGGTGACGATTTGATCCAAGGACGGGACGGCGATGACCTGATGTTCGGGGGCTCGGGCGATGATATGCTTCGGGGTCGACAAGGCAGCGACACGCTGGTCGGCGGTGAGGGCGACGACACCCTTTTTGGCGGCGGCTGGAAGGATCGCTTGTTCGGCGGGACCGGCGACGATCTGCTCTTTGGTCGCGGTGGTAAGGATGTGCTCGTGGGCGGATCTGGCAGCGACGTCTTGTTCGGTGACAAAGGGAACGACCTGATTATCGGGGGGGCGGGAGAGAAAGACCGCCTGCATGGCGGCGAAGGGGCCGATGTTTTCATCTTTGGCAGCGAATTGGACAACGGCGTCAGGGAAGTCGATCTGATCATGGATTATCAACCCGGGATCGACATGCTGGATCTGGGCGACAGCGACAATTTTTACTTCACCGAGTTTTCGGGCGCTGTCCTGATCGATATCGCGACACCGACGGTAGAAGAAGAGGACGAGATCTGGGTATACGGCATCTCGTCGGCCGATCAGATCACTTTCGTGACAGATGACATCGCCTAAAGTCCGATCCAAAATCGGAACTGCGTTTTTTGGATAAGTTCGCACGGCTTCCGGCGGGCGGGCCAATAAAGCAGACCTTGTTGGTGCTATTGCAAATCCTAAGAAGTCGCGGGGCGGTCTTGCCCTCTCCGCCGTGCGTCGCGGTCCCGGGGGGCGCGATGCCATGCCAAACCTTATGCCCTTTGATCAATGGGTTGACGCCGCCCGCCTAATCGGGTGCTCTGCACCGCGTAATTTGACGGGCAGGAGAGGGGCCTCAGATGCGGATAGGATTGTACCCCGGAACCTTTGACCCCGTGACCCACGGCCATGTCGATATCATTCACCGGGCTTGTGCGCTGGTCGATAAGCTGGTGATCGGCGTGGCGGTCAACCGCGACAAGGGGCCGATGTTCTCGCTCGAGGAACGCGTCGCGATGATCGAGGCGCAGGCCGCCCCTTTGACCAAAGCCACCGGCACCCCAATTGTGGCGCACCCCTTTGAAAACCTGTTGATCGATTGTGCGCGCCAGGTGGGCGCCTCGGTCATTGTGCGGGGCTTGCGCGCCGTTGCCGACTTTGAATATGAGTACCAAATGGTTGGCATGAACCGCGCGATGGATGATAGCATCGAAACGGTATTCTTGATGGCCGACGCGCAACATCAGGCGATTGCCTCGAAACTGGTCAAGGAAATTGCCCGCCTGGGCGGCGACATCACCCCTTTTGTGGCCGCCCCCGTGGCCGCGGCGATCCAGACGAAACTAGCCTAAGCAATTGGGCCCATTTTTTGAACACGGGAGACCTCAGTGGCCGAGATAACCGACCCCGAAAACACCATTATCATCACCCTGAAAGACGGTGAAGTTGTGCTGCAGCTTCTGCCCGATGTTGCCCCGCAACACACCGAACGTATGAAGGTTCTGACGCGCGAGGGGCAGTATGACAATGTTGCCTTTCACCGGGTAATCGACGGGTTCATGGCGCAAACCGGCGATGTCGAAAACGCGAACATGGAACAGGATTACAATCCGCGCCGGGCTGGGACAGGCGCGTCGAAACTGCCCGATCTGCCAGCCGAATTCTCAAAATTACCGTTTGATCGCGGCGTGTTGGGCGCGGCGCGCTCGCAAAACCCGAACTCGGCGAATTCCCAGTTCTTCATCATGTTCGACGAGGGTCATTTTTTGAACGGGCAATATACCGTCTATGGGAGGGTCATTTCAGGTATGGAGCATGTGGACAAAATCGCTAAGGGCGAGCCACCAGCGAACCCGGATCGGATGATCACGGTCCGCGTTGCCGCGGATGTCGCGGCATGATCCGGCGGGTGTTTCTGGCCGTGGTTGCCAGCGCTTGGACCGGTCTGGCGGTCGCCCAAGGGGCCGAGGACGTCTTGGTCATCGAAGTGGAGGGGGTAGCGAATGGGACGGTCGAAATCCAGTTGCGCCCGGACCTGGCGCCGCAGCACGTCGAACGGATCAAGACATTGGCCCGCGATGGCGCCTATGACGGGGTCGCCTTTCACCGGGTGATCGAGGGGTTTATGGCCCAGACCGGTGACGTTCAGTTCGCCACCCGCGAGGCCTTTGGCCAGGGACGGGCGGGAACAGGTGGTTCGGATTTGCCGAACCTGCCAGCCGAGTTTTCAGACGTGCCCTTTGACCGTGGCATCGTCGGAATGGCCCGGGCACAGCCCGTGGACTCGGCGAATTCCCAGTTCTTTATCATGTTCAACGAGGGATACTTTTTGAACGGCCAGTATACCGTGGTCGGGCAGGTGACCGCAGGCATGGAAGTCGTGGATCAGATCACGCGCGGCGTTGGACAAAGCGGCACCGTGGCCAACCCCGACTACATGGCCAAGGTCAGCGTGAAATCCGACGGCTGAGGGATTTCAGTGAACCCCAATGTAACCTCAGGAGACCATTGGCCAGACACGCGTATGGAAACGGTTAGCAGTCTTTTGACGCCGTTTGAACCCTAACGACGATGGGTGCTTTGGCCTTTTTTTGCAGGGCGGGTAGATTGCCCGCCCTGCTGTTTTCCATGACCCGTATGTATGGGGGTTGGGCGAGTTGATCCGCACCTGAAACCAATGTGGCGTTTCGGTCTGCCAGCGGCTTTTGGGTGGACATATATGTGGACTTAGACAAGCAGCGGGAGGAAAAAAGTCTTGCCGCAACGTCAATAGAGTGCTAACGGACCGGCTCATTTTCTGGGGTGGGTACACCAGAAGAAAGGCTCGTCGCCGGACGAAACGTGCGGGGATGCGAAATGGTCGATTGGCTTGCCATGGAGTACCCAGAGGGCGCAAAGCCCCTTGCTTAAAGTACAATAACGTATCCCAGGTCACCGTACGGGGGGCGTTTTGTCGAGCATGAGTAAGAAAACACTCGATATCCCATTGGATGGCGTGCCGACAATGAACATGCCAACAATGTCGAGTGAGTTAAGAAGCGGTCACATGCGGTTCATCGTGCTGCCCCCGGGTGAGGCCGAAGCGTATGTGCGATCTGCTAATCCACTTGTTGATGTGAACCTGAACCCCGTCCCGGGCGTTCATGCCTGGAACTCGGACAAGTTAAAGCACTTTGACATGCCAGCGGACAGTTTTGCGCTTTTTCCAGCGGGCGGCGAATACAGGATAAGAACTGTCAATTTTTTACCCAGTTTCATGATTGAATATGATCATGCGTATTGGGACGCAATGATGGACCAGGAATTCAAGGCGATCACGGGGCCGTTCGACTTTCTAGGGTATGTGTTTGACCCTGTCGCGGCCGCCCTTGGGCGCGCTGGTATCGAGTTGTTGAACCAGGCCGAGGTCACGCGCGAGCCCGTGGATATGCTGACTCTGGAGGCGATTGGCCTGTCGGTCATGGGGCGGGTGATGAAACGATACAGTGACTGCGGAATGGCCAATGTACAGTCTAAACGCACGGGTGGTATGAACAAGTTTCGGCTGGGTCGGGTTCAACAGTATATTGAAGACAGATTGGCCGATGCGTTAACGCTTCATGAACTGGCGGAAGTCGCAGGCATGTCGGCGTCCAATTTCGCGCGCTCGTTCAAGCAGTCGGTCGGTCAGTCCCCGCTTCGCTATGTTATGCTGCGCCGCGTCGAGCGGGCAAAGGTGATGCTGGCTCAGACCGAAATGCCGATCGCCGAAATCGCCTATGCTTGCGGGTTTGCCGGTCAAGCACATTTGACTCGTTGTTTTCGGGAGACCATGGGGACGACACCTGCGGTGTTTCGAAGAGCAGCTTAGGGCGGATCTGGTTCTGATATACATTCAGACCTAAACGAGTGGCTTTTGTTGTCTTTCGCCTTCGGTTCGGGCGCAAGAGTCGATCAGCGATGCATCAGGTTGATGTCGAAACGTTTTGATAGCTGTGTTTACCGTCGGATGGCCCCAAATTCCAGATCTTACCTGCGGGTCGATCTGGCTTGTTCCTTTCTACAAGGTCACCAGCGCGTGCCTTTTTTTGCCTGCGGACAGCTTTAACGTTCCGGCCACCTGTTCTTGTGTGACCATAAGTCCAGCATCGGTAACCTGTGTATCCTGTAGCCGGGCGCCGCCCTCGGCGATGAGGCGTTTGGCCTCTTTACCCGAGGCGGCGAGGCCCGCGCGGGTGAAGAGCTGAACGACAGAGATGCCCTGGGGGCTGAAATCTTCGGCCTTAAGGGTCACCTTGGGCAAATCGTCGCCAATACCGCCTTTGTCGAACACCTCATGCGCGGTGGCCTGGGCGGCCGCCGCAGCCTCGGCCCCGTGACACAGGGTCGTGGCGGCATTGGCGAGGGCGATTTTGGCGTCATTGATCTCGGCCCCCTCCAGGGCGGCCAAGCGGGCGCATTCGTCAAGTGGAAGTTCTGTAAACAGCCTTAAGAATTTGCCCACATCCGCATCCAGCGTGTTGCGCCAGAACTGCCAAAATTCGTAAGGGCTCAACAGATCCGCGTTCAGCCAAACCGCCCCGGCGGCCGATTTGCCCATCTTACTGCCATCCGCTTTGGTCAACAGCGGCGTGGTCAAGCCAAAGACCTGCGCCTGTGCCACCCTGCGGGTCAGGTCGATCCCATTGACAATGTTGCCCCATTGATCCGAGCCGCCCATTTGCAGCCCACAATCGAAGCGCTTGTGAAGCTCAAGAAAATCATAGGCTTGCAGCAGCATGTAGTTAAACTCAAGGAAGGTCAGCGGTTGCTCGCGGTCCAAGCGCAACCGCACGCTGTCAAAGGTCAGCATGCGGTTAATCGTGAAGTGGCGGCCGTAGTCGCGCAAAAACTCGACATAGTTGAGTTGGTCCAGCCAATCGGCGTTATTCGCCTGAACCGCACCCGTCGGGCTGTCACCGAAGTCCAGGTATTTCGAGAACACCTGGCGGATGCCGGTGATGTTCTCGTCGATCTGCGCAGGCGTCATCAACTGCCGCGCTTCATCCTTGCCCGAAGGGTCGCCGATCTTGGTTGTCCCGCCGCCCATCAGCACGATGGGTTTGTGCCCGGTTTTTTGCAGCCAGCGCAGCATCATGATCTGGATCAGGCTGCCCACATGCAGGGAGCTGGCGGTGGCATCAAAGCCGATATACCCCGGCACCACCCCGGCCTTTAAACGGTCATCAAGTCCGGCCAGATCGGTACAATCGGCAAGGAACCCGCGGGTCCGCATCACGTGCAGGAAATCACTGGTCGGCGTGGTGGTCATTGCATCTGTCCGGGCTTCTGGTGTTTGCTGCGTCTCTATAGCGGATCGCGGCACGAAGGGAAGGGCGATGGCAGGGCCGATCTGGGCACTAGGGCTGATGAGCGGCACCTCGATGGACGGAATTGATGGCGCCGCCCTTTTGACCGATGGGGTGGCGATCCAGGGCTTTGGGCCGACGCGGTTCGAGGCTTTGGGTGAGGATGTGCGCTGTACAGTGGCAAAGGCCCAGGGGGCCTGGCCGGGCGCGGCGGGTGTGGCCGAGGCGGCGGCGGCGGTCGATCAGGCACATGGCGCTGTGGTGACGTATTTTCCGACCGTCCAGGTCGTGGGTTATCACGGTCAGACCCTCGCCCATGATCCCGGTGCGCAGCGCACCCACCAGGCGGGGGACGGTGCGTTGTTGGCGCAGACCTGTGGCAAGACAGTTGTCTGGGATTTTCGGACCGCCGATCTGGCCAGCGGCGGCGAAGGGGCCCCGCTGGTGCCGTTCTTTCACCATGCCTGTGCGCTCACGGTGGGTTTAGAGGCGCCGGTGGCTTTCGTGAATATCGGCGGGGTTGCGAATGTCACCTGGGTGGATCCCATGCAGCCCCGGCCCGAGGTGCCGGGCGCGTTGCTGGCCTTTGATACCGGTCCCGGCAATGCGCTGATCAACGACCTATGTGCCGCCCGGGGCTTGGGCGCGATGGACCGGGCGGGCGCACTGGCCGCAGGCGGGGTGGTGGACGAGGGGCTGATCGCGCGTTGGATGGCAGATCCGTATTTCGAGCGTCCGCCACCAAAATCCCTTGATCGCAACCATTTTGCGCCGGTGCTTGACGCGCTGGATGGCATGGCGGACGCCGACGCGGCGGCGACGTTGACCGGCTTCACTTCCGCCAGCATCTCTGCCGCTGCGCGGCATATGCCCGAGCCGCCGAGCCGTTGGTTGATCTGCGGCGGGGGGCGGCACAATGCGACGCTGATGCGCATGATCGCGGCGCGTACCAATCTGTCGGTGGACCCGGTCGAGGCTGTGGGCCTGGACGGAGACTTTCTTGAGGCGCAGGCCTTCGCCTATCTCGCGGTCCGGGTGCTGCGCGGTTTGCCAACAAGCGGGCCCAGCACGACAGGGGCGCGACTTCCGGTCTGCGGCGGGCGCGTGTCGCTGCCGGAGGTCTGAGCGGGGCTTTCGCGATTTGGGCAAGCGTCGCCCTGATGCAGGTTTAGGGGCCTTTTGGGGCGCGCACCTCCAGGATCTCGGTGTAGTCGACCGTGCCCCAGGCGGCGGTCAATTTGCAGGCGACCAGATCCCCGCTGGGGGCCAGGAGTTGGTCCTGGCGCGCAAGCCCTGCTATGAGCGTGTGCAGCGCCTGAAGCTCGGCCGTGACTTTGGCGGCGCTGTCAGGAAGCATGCGGCGGGTGAGGGCCACGAATTTGGTTTGGTCGTCCTGCGGCGCCATCAGGATTTGCGCCACGAAACGTTCGTTGATCTGCTGGACGACGGACATTAGGGGGCCGTCGCGACGAAAGCGCATCGGTGTCTCGGCCGTCAGACGGATCTTTCCGGTCTCCATCACTTCCGCCAGGTCGAGGGCCTCCAGTTTTCGACCCAGCCGAAACATGTCCGCGTCTGACAGATTGAAGCGGCGGGCGATCTGATCCTGGGGAATGTTGTCGCGCAAGAGCACAAAGAAATTCATGAGGGAAGGATCGGCGGCCAGGGCGGCCTCGGTCTTGCGCGGCAGATGGGTGATCGTGTCTTGGACACGTGCGGCGCGTTCGAAGACGTCATTCAGATCAACCTCGAGGATCTGGCAGATCTCGATCAGCCGCGAAAGCTTGCAGTCCTTGGCCGAGAAGACGCGCTTGGTGGCAGGTAGAGGAACCAGCAGCCGTGGTCGCGCAACCAACGACTTTTTTTGTGCGTGAAGCCAAGGCGCTTTAGAAAGCTGGCAATGGCTGAATGATGAACCGTAACACCCTCTGCATCGGCAAGCGCATCGCGCAGCTCGAACAGGGTTATGTCGGGGTCTTGGGCCACCAACTCGTGGAAGAAGCCAACATGAGCCGCCAACTTTCCGCTGCCCGGCGGACGCCCCAGCGGTGCAATGCGAGCCGTACCACATGTATGAATTTGGCGTTTCCAGCGCGCTCCAGTCGCGGCGGAAACCTGAAGACGGCGCGACGCCTCCCTCCCTGACAGTCCTTCTTCGATCAACCGCGCAAAACGATCCCGGAGTTCCTTTGACAAAGGTGATGGCATGACTGTGATCCTCCCATAAAGGGTGAATCACAAATCAAACCTCAGGGGAATCCTTCCGATTCAAACTTTTCTAGAAACGCTTTAATGGTAGAGAACTAGCCGAAGACGCTCTTTCCCCATAGGCCCCACCAAGCCCCCGCGGCTTCCTCCCTGAGAGGTTTGCCAACGCGGGCCAAAGTCAGTCCCAGCCGATATCGCGCGCTATGGCCCGCGTCGAAAAACCTTCATCACTACCGACCTTCTCTGCATGCCGCTCGAATGGCCGCTCCGGCGCTAGACCAGATGAGCGTTTTTGCGGCGGGTGCCTTACCCGTGATCTTCTCGGCGAACATTGAATTGTTCGATAGAGGAGATACGAATGAACAAGACGCTCTATGTGGGCTTGGATGTCCACAAAGATACGATCGCGGTTGCTGTCGCGGAAGATGGCCGCAACGGTGAGATGCGGTTCCATGGAACGATCGTCAATTCAGCGGATGCTGTGCTGCGGCTGACAAAGACGCTGACCAAGAACAGGCATGCGCCGTCGTTTTGCTACGAAGCGGGGCCCTGTGGCTATGGTCTGCACCGACATCTGACGAAGCTGGGGTTCGAATGCGCGGTTGTCGCGCCATCGATGATCCCGCGCAAATCTGGCGACCGGGTAAAGACAGACAGGCGCGATGCCGAGATGTTGGCGCGGCTCTGTCGGGCTGGGGAACTGACTCCGATCTGGACACCAGACGAAGAACAAGAGGCCATGCGCGATCTGATCCGAGCCCGCAAGCAAGCGATGGATGCGGTGAAGACCACCAAACAACAGCTTCTGAGCTTTTTGCTCCGTCACGGCCTGCGCTATGAAAGCGGAAAGTACTGGACGCAGCGCCATCGCCGGTGG
>CALICM010000008.1 GCA_938049225.1 uncultured Paracoccaceae bacterium | reverse complement strand
GCGACGCCAACCGTATCGTAACGATTGGCGGGCATCAGGACGAAGCGCACCAGGTTGCCAAGAGCATCCACCAAAGCCAGGATTTTGGTCGTCCGTTCTCGGGCGAAACGATCCACTGGATCGTTTCTTACTCCCGCGAACCCTTTTGACTTCCCTATGGCCTGGCTCTGAGCCCCCCTTTTGCGCCCATTCCGTGGCGATGGACCTTGACGATAGTAGCGTCGATCATCGCGTATTCCATGTCAGGCTCATCGCTTAAGGCATCGAATATCCGTTTGAATACATCAGCTTGAGCCCAGCGTCGAAACCGTCGGTAGGCGCTGTTCCAGTTGCCGAACTCCGACGGCAGATCGCGCCACGGCGCGCCCGTTCGCACGATCCATAGAACCGCCTCAAGAAAGAGCCTTGTATCGTTCCCGGTCCGTCCCGGCGCTGCAATGCCGCCGGGGCACAACGGTTCAACTGCAATCCACTGACGATCCGTGAGAATAAATCTGCTCGGGTTCAGTCAAACCTCCCCTTTTGGAAGCTTGAATCAGAAACCAAGGCAAATGAGAATCCTGAATGTCCACAGACCCTAGGTCGCTTGCATAGCGTGCCGAGCGCGGCGCATACTCCGCGCGGGCGATGTCATTCCAGGGCATCGTGTCTCCGTCAGTCGTTGCAAATAGACGTGAATCACAACCCCTTGATATCGCTCAACTCATTTCGAAGCAGCCTCTAAGGCCGTTGGCGATGCAATCGTCGGACAAAGCCAGACCATGTTCGCACAACGCGTAGTCTTTGCCGAAGACCACGCATGCGACGCCCGAATGGTCGTAAGCGGCTCCTATTTGGTCCCGAACATCCGGTCCCCGGCATCCCCAAGACCCGGCAAAATATAGCCTTTTTCGTTCAATCGGTCGTCCAGCGCGGCCGTTACAATCCTTACGTCTGGGTGCGCCTCTTTCATACGCGCAACCCCTTCGGGTGCTGCTAACAAACAGAGAAACCGGATGTCCGTGGCTCCAGCCCCCTTCAACAGATCAACGGCAGCAGCCGAGGAATTGCCGGTGGCCAGCATGGGATCAACCGCGATCACCGCCCGGTCCCCCAGATCCTTGGGCGCCTTAAAATAATATTGCACCGGCTCCAGCGTCGCCTCGTCCCGGTACAGTCCAACAAAGCCGACCCGGGCCGCGGGGATCAATTCCAGCACCCCGTCAAGCAGCCCATTGCCCGCGCGCAGGATCGAGATCAGCGCTAGTTTCTTACCCCTTAGCACCGGCGATTCCATCTCTTGCAGGGGCGTCTCGATGGTCTTCATCGTCACCGGCAGATCCCGCGTGACCTCATAGGCCAAAAGTAGGCTGATCTCGCGCAGAAGCTGCCGGAACGAGGCGGTCGAGGTACCCTTGTCGCGCATCAGCGTCAGTTTATGCTGGATCAGCGGGTGGTCGACGACGGTCAGATGCGGATGGGTCATGGGGTGTCTCCGGTCAGGCGGGCCTTGAGGCGCGTTTTTGTGTCCACATCACAGAAGGCGGCGTCAACGGCGGTCATGTTGAGGGCGGTGAAATCCGCCGTGGTCCAGCCAAATGTATCGGCCAGCATCCGATATTCATACCGCATATCCGTGTGGAAGTAGGGCGGATCGTCGGTCGAAACGGTCACAGGAACCCCCGCCGCGCGCAGGGCTTGGATCGAATGATCGGCCCAGCGCGGAAACACCGACAAGGCAATGTTCGAGCCGGGGTTCACTTCCAGCACCACCCCCTCATCAGCCAGGCGGCGGACCAATTCCGGATCTTCGATCGCGCGCACGCCGTGGCCGATGCGGCTGGGGCGCAAATGGTCCAAAGTCTCGACGACGCTGTGGGGGCCGCACAACTCGCCCGCATGGCTGGTGATCCCTAGGCCTGCTTCGCGTGCGAATTCGAACGCTGACGCGAAATCGGCAGCCGTCAAATGCCGTTCCTCACCCCCCATACCAAAGCCGGTCACCATCGGACCCATGCGATCAACGGTCAGTTGCGCGGCACGCACAGCAGCCTCGGGGCCGAGGTTTCGGATGCAGGTGGGTATGAAACGCGTCTCGATCCCATGGGTGGCACGGGCCGTCTCCGCGCCTTGCAGGATCGCGGCCAGGTATTCGCCCCAGGCAACCGGATCGCCGCCACCGCAGATGTCAGGGGCAATGAAAATCTCGGTATAAATCACCCCATCAGCGGCGGATTTGGCGAGCACAGCCTCGGTCAGGCGGCGAAACGCTTCGGGATCGTCCAAAACCTCGCAAGCCTTATGGTAGGTTTCGAGAAACGCGGCAAAATTGGTCCAGGCATAGGCGCCCTGCGCGTCGAAGACCCCGTTCAACTCGATGTTCTTTTCGGCAGCCAAGGTGCGGATGAACTCTGGGGGGGCGGCACCCTCAAGATGCAGATGCAGCTCAACTTTCGGTAGGCTTTCGACATCGCTCACAGCAGGTTCCTTCCGTGGGGGCCGGGGGACAGGCCCAAATGCGCGGCAAGGGTTTCGCCCACATCCGCGAAGCCGCACAGCCCCAGCGGGCCGGGGCGGACAGCGCCGGTCATCAACACCGGCACCCGCTCGCGCGTATGATCATTGCCCGTCCAAGTGGGGTCGTTGCCGTGATCGGCGGTGAAACACAACAGGTCACCGGGGCGCAAACGGGCGGTCAGTTCAGGCAGGCGGGCATCAAAGGTCTCCAGCGCGCGGGCATAGCCCGAGACATCGCGGGGGTGGCCATAGAGGCTGTCGAACTCAACGAAATTGGCGAAGATAAACGCGCCATCAGGGGCAGTTTCCAACGCCACAAGGGTCTGATCGAACAGCGCCATATCATCCTTGCCCTTCAGCACCTTGCCCACGCCCTGGCCCGCAAAGATATCGCTGATTTTGCCGATAGCCCAGGTCTCGCCACCCGCTGCCCGAACCCGGTCCAACAGCGTGGGTTCAGGCGGCGGGATGGCGAAGTCGCGGCGATTGGCGGTGCGGGTAAAATCCTCAGGGCTATCACCCACGAAGGGCCGCGCGATGACCCGGCCGACGCGCAGGGGATGTACGATCTCGGCCGCAATCCGGCACAGATCCAGCAGGCGGTCGAGGCCGAAATGCGTCTCATGCGCGGCAATCTGAAAGACGCTGTCGGCCGAGGTATAGAAGATCGGTTTGCCGGTGCGGATATGCTCCACCCCCCTCTCGCGGATGATCGGCATCCCCGAGGCATGGCAATTGCCCAGGATCCCAGGCAGGTCCCCAAGGGCGATCAGTGCATCGGTTACCTCGACCGGGAAGGTCGGGACGGTATGGGGAAAGTAGTGCCAGTCAAAGGGCACCGGCACGCCGGCCAGTTCCCAATGCCCCGAGGGCGTGTCCTTGCCTCGACTCACCTCCGTCGCCGCCCCCCAAGCGCCACCTGGTGCGGCCTGCAACCCCGGCGTCTCGGCCCCCGAGGCCAGGCGGATCGCCGCCCCTAAGCCCAGGCCGTCCAAGTTCGGCAGGCTTAGCGGCCCGCGACGCCCCTCTTCCGCCCGGCCTGCCGCGCAGGCCTGGGCAATATGCGCCAGGGTATTCGCGCCCGCATCCCCAAAAGCCGCCGCGTCCGGCGCACCGCCACAGCCGACGCTGTCCAGAACGCACAGGATGGCGCGGCCTACTGGCTGGGACACGGGGGAACCTCGGGGATCGGCTGTTCGTGCACCGACCCCATGATTGCAATGACACTCTCAAAGGGAATGGATGCGCCTTCTTTCGTGACGCATGCACCGACCAAAACGTACCCAGACCTCTGGTCGAGAAGAGTACGCGATGAAAACACCGTCTCGCCCCCCACCGTTTGGTGCCAGCCAATTCGGTGCGAGTGTGCGCCCAGAGACCAGGCGACAAATGGCATTTGATAGTCGTGTTCCAGTCCCTCATCCTCAGCATGCTCTATAAGCGCAAGGATATCCGCAACAACCTCAGCTCCAATTGCAAATGGAGTTTGTGAGGTCAAGAAGCTCAGTTTTTGACGCGTACTGATGCTGCACGTCAAACCAGCCTTATCCACCTCTAAAACAGGATGGCTCGAGTGGGGCTGTGTCACGTAGAATGCTGGCGCCAGCTGCAGCGGAACAGCCATATAGTATCTGCCTACTTCTACGGCACAGCTGCTTTCCTGTCCGACGGCATGTGATGGAAAAAGAGCTAGTGCAACAAACAGTGCGAGATGCCTACACATCACTCGATCCTCTTGCGGATCAGCGCGTGTTCGTCACCGGGCGTATCACCAATCTCATAGGCCCCCAGCAGCCGCGCTTTGGCAGCCTCCAGCGCCTCGGGCGTCGCTGCATGGATCCGGGCGATGGGGGTTTCAGGGTCGACCCGGCGGCCCAGGCCCGCGAGCCAATCAAGGCCCACGGCGGGGTTGATCGGGTCGGTCACCTTTTGCCGTCCGCCGCCCAACTCGACCACGGTCATACCCACCGCGCGGGTGTCGATTGCGGTGACAAAGCCGGTCTCGGCGGGGCAAAGTTCCTGAACGATCTGGGCGCGTGGTAGATGGGTCTGATAATCCTCGAGGATATCCGGCGGGCCGCCCAGCGCATGGACCATGCGGCCGAAGATCTCGGCGGCTTTGCCATTCTGGAATACGTCGGTCATCTTCGCCGCCCCGTCGGCCGCGTCCTTGGCCAGCCCAGCGCTGGCCAAAACATTGCCACCCAGGGCCACGGTCACGTCCCACAGGCGGCTGTCGACCTCGTCGCCTTTCAGAAACTCGATCGCATTGGTCACCTCAAGCGCGTTCCCGGCAACGCTCGCCAGGGGCTCGTTCATATCCGTGATCAGCGCTGTCGTCTTGCATCCCGCCCCATTGGCCACGTCGACCAAGGCGCGGGCCAGCGCCTCGGCATCCTTCAACTTCGCCATGAAGGCGCCCGAGCCGGTCTTGACGTCCAGCACCAGCGCATCCAGCCCCGCCGCCAGCTTTTTCGATAGGATCGAGGCGGTGATCAGGTCAATACTCTCAACAGTCGCCGTGACGTCGCGCACCGCATAAAGCCGCTTGTCCGCCGGCGCGATGTCGGGCGTTTGGCCGATGATGGCACAGCCGACCTCGGCGGTCACCTTGCGCAGCGTCTCGACATCGGGCTGTGTGCGATAGCCGGGAATGCTGTCGAATTTGTCCAGCGTCCCACCGGTGTGCCCCAGCCCCCGCCCCGAGATCATCGGCACATAGGCCCCACATGCCGCCAGTGCCGGGGCCAACATCAGCGAGGTGTTGTCCCCCACCCCGCCCGTCGAATGCTTGTCGATCACCGGGCCCGGCAGATCCCATTTCAGCACCGTCCCGCTGTCGCGCATGGCCCGCGTGAACGCCACCCGCTCGTCCGTGGTCATCCCGTTGAAATAGACCGCCATCGCAAAGGCTGCGACTTGGCCTTCACTCAGCCCTTCATTGCTGATACCCATGACCAGGAACTCAAGCTCAGCCCGGTTCAGCCGTTTGCCATCGCGTTTTTTGGCGATCAGCTCAGCGGCAATCATCAGTAACCCTCGCCAACGGCGGTGCTTTTTCCATCCAGCGTGGCCAGCAGCACGTCCAGGACCGAGGATGCGCCAATGCGGAAGTGGGCAGGCGTGGCCCACCCCTGCCCCATGATTTCATCGCATAGGTCCAAATAAACCCCAGCGTCCTCGACCGTGCGCACGCCTCCGGCGGGTTTCAGGCCGACCTCGCGGTCACTGGCGGCGATCACTTCGAGCATGATGCGGGCGGCTTCGGGCGTGGCATTCAGCGGCACTTTTCCGGTGGAGGTTTTGATGAAATCAGCCCCGCCTTCGATCGCCAACTCAGCGGCCCGTCGGATATGCGCCGCATCCCCCAAAACACCCGTCTCCAAAATCGCCTTCACCTGGGCCGCCCCGGCAGCGTCTTTGACGCGGGCCACGGCCGCGGGAACAAGCTCTGGATGCCCTTCGATCAAAGATTTATAGGGGATCACCATGTCAATTTCATCCGCCCCATCGGCCACGGCGGTTTGGGTCATATCGCGGACCGTCGCGGCATCATCGTCACCCCCCGGGAAAGCCACGACCGTCGCGATCCGCAAACCGCCGCCGCCCAGGGCGGTGCGCGCGGTCGGGACGAAACGCGGCCAAATACACACTGCCGCCACCGTGCCATGCGGCGTCAGCGCGCGCATGCACAGATCGCGCACATCCTGATCCGTGCAATCATCGTTCAGATTGGTCAGGTCCAGGGCCGCGATCGCCCGACGGGCAATGGTTTTCAGGTCATACATTAGCGGGGCTCCAAATGATCGGTGTTAAACGCGCCGGGCAGCAGTTCAGCTAAGGTTATGCTGCCAACCGGTCCCGAAAGAACCGCCAGCGTCACCTTGACATCCCCATCCGCGAATTCCGCCAACTTCTGGCGGCAACCGCCGCAGGGCGTCACGGGCACCGGGCTATCGGCAATGACCAAGACCTCGACAATGCGCCGCGCACCGCTGGCGATCATCGCCGCGATGGCCCCGGCCTCGGCGCATGTGCCTTCGGGATAGGCCACGTTTTCCACGTTGCATCCCGCAAAGATCTGGCCGCCTTCGGTGCGCACTGCAGCCCCGACTTTGAAACCTGAATAGGGGGCATGAGCATTTTCGCGCGCCTGGCGCGCGGCTTCGAACAAGGGCATGGCGTGGTCCCAACCGGATGAACAGACGCCGACTATCGCGCCCCCCCGGGCGTGATGCAAGGGTCGCACATACGGGTCGGGGTGTCTGCTGTCCAAATGTTATCCAGCCGAAGAACATGGGATAGCGATCCCGGTCCGCGGCGAGTTATCAGATTGGAAAACCACCTCACTTGTCCGATAGGCTCACTTCTACCAAATGACAGCGGCGTGACATTCAGCCGATAAAAGCTACCTGCGTCCGGATCCCCACAAGCAGCGCGCCCTGAAGACTGTCGGCTTTCGTACTCTGCGAGCTTAAAGTGCAACCTCATGCTCCCAACGTTTCGGGCCCGCCGCGGGCAAGGCCGCATCTGCTGGCCTGCTGCGACCCGAGACAAACTTTATCGGCCGCGCGTGCCACCACATGCAAACACGCTAAGCCCGTTCCAACAGATCCCATTTGTTGCCAAAGGGATCCTGCCAGACCGCTACCGTGCCATATGCTTCGTGCCGCGGCAGCTCAAGGAACCGCACCCCAGCGGCCAGCATGGCCGCGTGATCCCCCGCGAAATCATCCGTTTGCAGAAAGAACGCCACGCGCCCGCCGGTCTGATGACCAATCGCCGCCCGCTGCCTTGGTCCATCGGCCAGGGCCAGCAATAGCCCACCTTCGGCAGCACCCGGGGGGCGCACCACGACCCAGCGCTTTGCGGGGCTCAGCGCGATATCTTCGATCAGTTCAAAGCCCACCGCACGCGTATAAAAGTCAATCGCCGTATCGTAGTCGGGCACAACCAGCGTCGTCAGGGTGATGTGCTGAGCCATCCCGAAGCTTAGCGCCAGGACCGACACACGGCCAGAGGTGGCGCGACCCAAACCGCCGCGCTAGGCTGGGTCCATGGCTAGTCCATTTGCCAACGCCACCTATCGCCGTCTTTTCGGCGCACAGGTCCTGTCGCTGCTGGGCAGCGGCCTGACCACCGTGGCCCTGGGATTGCTCACCTTCGAACTGGCCGGGGCCGAGGCCGGGGCCGCCTTGGGCACGGCGCTGTTCATTAAAATGATTGCCTATGTCGGCTTGTCGCCCGTCGCCGGCGCGCTGGCCGGACGGGTGCCAAGACGGGGCTTTCTGGTCGGTTTGGACATGGTTCGCGCGACCTTTATCCTGTTATTGCCCTTCGTGACACAGCTTTGGCAAATCTATGTGCTGATCTTTTGGTTCCAAGCGGCCTCAGCGCTTTTCACACCGACCTATCAGGCCACATTACCTGACGTTCTGCCCGAAGAGGAGACCTACACGCGGGCCCTGTCCCTCTCGCGTCTGGCTTATGAGTTGGAGAACCTGCTCAGCCCCGTATTAGCCGGGGCGTTGTTGTTGGTGGTGTCGTTCCACTGGCTGTTTCTGGGGACAGCGCTTGGGTTTCTGGGGTCTGCTTTGTTGGTTCTTTCGGGATCTTTGCCCGAGGCCGCGGCAAACACTCAGACCTCCTTTGCAAAACGGCTGACTTGGGGTGTTCAGATCTACATGCGCACGCCGCGCCTGCGAGGGCTTTTGGCGCTAACCTTCTCCATTGCCGCTGGGGGCGCTTTTGTGCTGGTCAATACGGTGGTTCTGGTTCGTGGCGCCCTAGAACGTCCGGAAAGCCACCTCGCCTGGGCCCTGGGGGCATATGGCGCTGGGGCGATGGTCGCAGCCCTACTGCTGCCAAGGGTGCTAGAGGGTCATACGGATCGGCTGGTAATGACGCTCGGGGCAACGCTTCACCTGGCGGCATTGGGCGGGTTCGCGGCTGTCGCGACCGCGATGGGCGCCAAATGGCCCCTGCTTCTGATCTGTTGGGGCCTGGCGGGGTTGGGCGCATCGGCCGTGCTGACCCCTGCAGGGCGTTTGCTGCGTCGCTCCACAAATGCCGAAGACCGCCCCGCCCTATTTGCCGCCCAATTTGCCCTGTCCCACGCCTGCTGGCTGGTCACCTATCCATTGGCGGGCTTAGGCGGTGTGTGGATGGGCTTGACGGAAACCTTGGCTATTTTGGTGATGCTGGGCGTAATCAGCCTGGTGGTGGCCCGGCGTATCTGGCCTGCGGACACCGCGCTATCCTTGCCCCATCAACACCCTGATCTGCCGTTGGACCATCCGCATTTGGCTGGTCATGGGGGGCATCACAGCCACCCCTTCGTGATCGACGCGCATCACCCGCACTGGCCGGTCGAGCGCTAAATTAAACGGGTGCCGCCACCCGAGGCATCAGTGGCGGCGGCACCCAAGAACCGGGTTACTCGGCCGGAAGCAACCCAGCCTCAACGGCCGCGACATGCTCAGGCTCGGACACCATGCCATCGGCATCGGTGTCGATCGTCACGAACCCTTCGGCACCAACATCGGGGAAGGCCGCGGCAAACTCATCGGGTGACAACAGTCCATCGCCATCGCTGTCCACATCCGAGAAGGCCGCGAAAGCCGCCGTCCCAAACGCGAAGCTCAAAACCGTCGCCGTCGCAAAAATTGTCTTACGCATTGTCTTGCTCTCCTGTCAGTGGGTCCAATTTGACCCTGGTTGAATGCTGCGGGCCAGGAAGACCAGGCCCGAAGCGGGAGTGGGACGCATATGGCACTGCCCCCGAACACATGCAAAAAATGCGGTATGTTTCCGCCGTTCCAAGGGTGGAAATTTTCTGCCGATCCCGCGCAAGACCCGTTCCACTTTGAAGAACAAGCGGAATGCTGCCCGGGCAATTTTCTCAACTCCCTATATTGAAACTGTTGAATAAACCCCGCTCACAACATGCTCACAAGCCCATCGCACCCCAGTCATCGCGCCTGAGTCCCCGAGTCAATGGCCTACCCAAACCGACCCAACGGTAAACGACAAATCCCATGATAAACACGGTGCGCCAACCGCCCCTCCCCGCGACTGCGGGGAGGGGGAGAAAGACTTGGGCCGGAACGGCCCGCATTCGGATGAGAGCATGATGCTGGTCAGTCCGCGCCAGCATACCCCAAGCTGCGCAGACTCTCGCGAATCTCATCCAAAATAACCGGATCGTCGATGGTCGCAGGCATCTTGAAATCCTCGCCATCGGCGATCTTGGCCATTGTCGCCCGCAAGATCTTGCCCGAACGGGTTTTGGGCAGCCGATCCACCACCACGGCCAGCTTGAACGCGGCCACCGGCCCGATCTGCGCACGCACCCGGGCCACCGCGTCCTTCACGATATCGGCCTCGGATCGGGTGGTCCCGGCATTCACGCACAGAAACCCCATGGGCAACTGCCCCTTCAGGTCGTCCGCCACGCCGATCACCGCGCATTCGGCCACATCCGGAAGGCCCGCGAGAACCTCCTCCATCGCCCCGGTGCTCAGCCGGTGCCCGGCCACATTGATCACATCATCGGTGCGGGCCATGATATATACATAGCCATCTTCATCGATCATCCCCGCGTCCCCGGTCTCGTAATACCCCGGAAAGGTCTCGAGATAGGATTTCCGGAATCGCGCCTCGGCGTTCCACAGGCCCGGCAGGACGCCAGGCGGCAGCGGCAGCTTGATCGCGATCGCCCCCAACTCGCCGGGCGGCAGCGAATGCCCCTCGTCATTCAGGACCTGAACATCATAGCCCGGCATGGGCACGGTGGGCGAGCCGATCTTGATTGGCAGCACCTCCAACCCCATGGGATTGCCGACAATCGTATAGCCGGTTTCGGTCTGCCACCAATGGTCGATGACGGGCACGCCCAGCATCCTCTGCGCCCATTCGATGGTGTCCGGATCCGCCCGCTCACCGGCTAGAAACAGCGACTGCAGGCTGCTGAGATCGTATTGCTTGACGAATTCCCCCTGCGGATCGACTCGTTTGATCGCGCGAAAGGCCGTGGGCGCGGTAAACAGTACCTTCACCCCATGATCCGCAATCACCCGCCAAAAGGTCCCCGCATCAGGCGTGCCCACCGGCTTGCCTTCGAACACCACGGTCGTCGCGCCATATAGCAGCGGCGCATAGCAAATATAGGAATGCCCCACGACCCAGCCGACGTCCGAGGCCGCCCAGAACACATCCCCCGGCTGCACATCATAAATGTTGCGCATCGTCCAATGCAACGCCACGGCATGCCCGCCATTGGGCCGCACAACCCCCTTGGGTTGCCCTGTCGTGCCCGAGGTATAAAGGATATAGAGCGGATCGGCCCCGCCCACCGACACACAGTCGGCGGGTTCAGCCCCCTCTTGAAACGCCCCCCATTCGCGGTCACGCGGTCCCAGCTGTGCCAGGCCCTCGGGCCGCTGCAGGACCACGCAGAACTCGGGCTTATGCGCCGCCTGTTCAATCGCACCATCAAGTAGCGGCTTATAGGCCACGACCCGCCCCGGCTCGATCCCGCACGACCCTGCGATGATCGCCTTGGGCGTCGCATCATCGATGCGCACCGCCAGTTCGTGCGCCGCAAAGCCGCCGAAAACCACCGAATGAATGGCCCCAATGCGCGCGCAAGCCAGCATGGCAACCACGGCCTCGGGTACCATCGGCATATAAATGATCACCCGGTCGCCTTTGACCACGCCCTGGCGCTGCAAGGCGCCGCCCAGCCGCGCCGTCGCTGCCTGCAACTCAGCATAGGTCATCTTGGTCACCGAGCCGGTCACCGGGCTGTCGTGGATGATCGCCACCTGATCGCCGCGCCCCGCCGCCACATGCCGGTCGGCGGCGTTGTAACAAGTGTTCATCCGTCCATCGGTGAACCACTCATAAAGCGGCGCGTTGCCGTCATCCAAGGCCCGGCTGGGCATCAGATCCCAATCGATTGCCTCGGCCGCTTCCATCCAGAACGCTTCCGGATCCGCTGCCCAGGCTGCATATGTCTCTTTGTACCCCATGGGACCCTCCCGCCTTTTTGTCTTTGTGGCAGGCTTTGCCCCTATGGGGCAATCTGGAAATGCAGGTGATCGTCATGCCGCGCCGCCCGGCACCCCTGAAACCGGATCTTTGGCCCCCAAACACCCAATTGCTCCGCCAGGGGCGGCTCGACAAACACTTTCTCGACCCGCGGATCCCGCGCCAGCCACCGCAGCGCCTCGGCCTGCCGCGGCGCGTCCAGATCCAGATCGCGCCACCAGGACTGCGCCCGAACCAAATCCCAGCGCAGGGCCGGCCAAACCTTAGGGCAGTCCGCACCAGCGCCCTCAAAGGCGAAATACCCGATGGGCGACGGGGTTTGCCCCGGCGCATAGCCACCTTCATCGCGATAATAAAACGCCAGATCCAGCTTGCGCCCGTCGTCATGCGATAGATGCGGCAGCAAGGGAAAACCGGTGATGAACGGAAACCCGGCATCCAGCGCCTGAGTCTTAGTCCCCGGAAACACCCGGTCCATATGCTCCGCCAGATCCACGGTCACCGCCGCGAGCTCCGGCACGACATAGTGCCGGTTCAACGGGCAATAAAGCGGTGAGCGAAAACTCAGTGCCGCCTCGGCACTGCTGAAACATGGCAGGGCCACCCGCCCAAACTGCGGCGCGGCAAAGCTGGCCCCGATCCATAGCACCGCATATCCCGCAAGAAACAGAACCAACCGGCGCAAGGTTCCGCGCGCAAAAACCAATGCCACGGCCCAAGCCAGCCCACCCAATTGCGTCAATAGGGTCAGCGCCATGATCGCGATGCTATGCCCCAACAGGCTCAAACCGCGTCGCACCAGCTAAAACGGTTCCAAACGCGCCCGCAGTGGCGCAACAAAGGCTTGCACCTTAGGGTCAGCGCCATGGGCCTCCAAGCCAGGAAAACCCGCCCACCAAAAGGCGCGGCGCAAATAATCGGTCAGAGGTTCCTCATGAGGTGCATTTGCAAATACCGGATCCGTGTCCCAATTGGGCATCTCAACACCATAAGACGTACCGCCGCTGATGTTGGCCTTGTGATATACATCCGGCGCCAATTCGATCAGATAGCGGTCCAGTGGCCCATCCTCGGCTTCGACATCATGCTGTTCCTCACGCCAGTCTTCCAGCAACCAGTCCAGTGCGTGCGGGGCCTGAACGCACAGTGGGTCCAGGACGTCATAGTAATCTGGATTAAACCCCAGGTCCGGCATGTCCCCAGGCGCGTTGTAATCCCAGATGAAATCAATTCCCCCGACAATCTCCCAGAAGGCCGCCAGGCTTGCCGGGATTTCACAGCCCAGAAAGCGTGTCATCGCCTCGACAATGGGCCGGTCGCCATCTCGCGGCGGCGTCCGCAGATCTCCGAACAGCGCACACCATCCAAGCCCGTCCAGATGCTCTGCCACAAGATCGGCGTTCCGCGCTACGCGCTCCATCGTCGCCCGGGCCACATCGAACGCTTCAGCTTTCGCCTGTCCGGTCAACGGCCCCCGGGCGCGCAAGTCTCGCCAAACCTCACGATGCTCTCCCGCCCGATAACGATCCAGCAGGGTTCCATCCGCTTCGCCGACAAGACCCCGGTCAGGCGCTCTCCATCCACTACTTTGATCGTATACGGGGCCCTCGAACGCATCCTTTTCTGTCATCAGGGCCCCATCATTTGTCCCAAAATATCCCCGCCGGAGGCATTAAAACTCCCACCGACAGCGCCCTGCGCTAGCCGTAATGCGCCACCGGCGTTCCCGCCAAAGCAGCGATATTGAGCAACCCCCGCGCGGTGATCGAAGGCGTCACGATATGCGCCCGGTTGCCCATGCCCATCAGGATCGGGCCGACCTCCAGGCCGCCCGCCGCCACCTTTAGGATATTCCGCACGCCCGAGGCCGCGTCGGTATTGGCAAAGATCAGCACATTCGCGGGCCCCTCGAACCGCGCGTCCGGCATGATCCGGGCGCGCAACTCCGGATCCAGGGCGGCGTCTGAGTGCATCTCGCCCTCGTAGGCGAAGTTGCGCGGCGTGCTGTCCAGGATTTCCAGCGCGCTGCGGGTTCGCATGCCGCTGTCGGTTGCCAGATTGCCGAACTGCGAGTGTGAACAGATCGCGATTTTGGGCTCCAAGCCAAAACGGCGCACATGCCGCGCGGCGGCGATGGTGGTCTCGGCAATGTCTTCCGGCGTTGGCATCGGGTGCACCTGCGTGTCCGCTATGAACAGCGGCCCCTGTTCCAAGATCATCAGTGATAGCGCGCCGATGGGGTGCAGACCCTCGGTGCCCAAAATCTCGTTCACATATTTTAGATGCCACAGGTATTGGCCAAAGGTGCCGCAGATCAGACTGTCTGCCTCGCCACGATGCACCATGACCGATCCGATGACCGTGCTGTTGGTTCGGATGATCGCCCGCGCCAGGTCCGGCGTTACCCCACGACGCGCCATCAGCCTGTGATAGGTCTCCCAATAATCGCGATAGCGCGGATCGTTCTCGGGGTTCACGATCTGGAAGTCCTTGTCCGGTTTCAGCGGCAGGCCGATACGCTCAAGCCGATGGGTGATCACCTCGGGGCGGCCGATCAGGATCGGTTTGTCGTGGGTTTCCTCGATCATAGCGTGGGCCGCGTGCAGCACCCGCTCGTCCTCGCCCTCGGCAAAAACAATCCGCCGCTTGGCCGAACGCGCGGCTTCGAACACCCGGCGCATCAGGTAGGCGGTCTTGAAGACGCTGTCGTCCAAATGTTCGCGATAGGCGTCGATGTCGGGCATCGGTCGTGTCGCCACGCCGCTGGCCACGGCGGCCTCGGCCACGGCCGAAGCGACAATGGCTTGCAAGCGGGGATCAAAGGGCTTGGGGATCAGATAATCGCGCCCGAACACCAACTGCTCGCCCTGATAGGCCGCCGCGGCCTCGGCACTGGACGAGGCGCGCGCCAAGGCCGCGATCCCCTCGACACAGGCCACTTTCATCGCCTCGTTGATCTCGGTCGCGCCCACATCCAACGCCCCGCGAAAGATAAAGGGAAAACACAGCACGTTGTTGACTTGATTGGGGTAATCCGACCGGCCTGTGGCAATGATCGCATCCGGCGCGGCCTCGCGCGCCAGATCGGGCGCAATCTCGGGGTCGGGGTTGGCCAGCGCGAAGATGATTGGCGGCGCGGCCATTTTCTTGACCATCTCTGGCTTAAGAATATTGGGCCCGGACAGGCCGAGGAACAAATCCGCCCCGTCGATCACATCGTCCAACGTGCGGTGCGTGCTGTCCTGCGCAAAGGCGGCTTTTTGTGGCGTCATCTCTTCGACCCGGCCCGCGTAGACCAATCCCGCGATATCGCACAGCCAGATGTTTTCACGCTTGGCGCCCAGGCTGATCAGCATGTTCAGACAGGCGATCCCCGCCGCCCCGCCGCCGGTTGAGACGATCTTGATATCCTCGATTTTTTTGCCGGCCACCCGCAGCGCATTGGTGGCTGCGGCCCCGACCACAATTGCCGTGCCATGCTGATCATCGTGAAAAACAGGGATGTTCATCTTTTCGCGGCACAGGTCTTCGACGATAAAGCAATCGGGCGCCTTGATGTCTTCGAGGTTGATCGCACCGAAAGTGGGCTCCAAACTGGCGACGATCTCGGCCAGTTTCACCGGATCGCTTTCGTTTACCTCGATATCGAAGCAGTCGATATTGGCGAACTTCTTAAACAGGACCGCCTTGCCCTCCATCACTGGTTTGCTGGCCAGCCCGCCGATATTGCCCAACCCCAGAACTGCCGATCCGTTGGTCACCACCGCCACCAAATTGCCACGCGCGGTGTAATCAGCCACCGTCGCCGGATCGTCCCGGATTTCGATACAGGCCTCGGCCACGCCGGGGGAATAGGCCCGCGCCAGGTCGCGGCCGTTGGCCAATGGCTTGGTCGCCCGCACCTCAAGCTTCCCAGGCCGGGGCAACCGGTGATAGTTCAGCGCGGCTTGGACGGTGGGGTCGGTCTTGCGGTCGGTCATGGTCGGTTCCTTAAATGCGCGGCGGCGACGCTTAGACCTAGCATGGCGGTCCCGCCCTTCCGGTCACTTATCGGTTAGCGTTAGGTCACTTGCAATGTCAGCACAGTACTGAGCCTTAGGCACGTCCATCGCGCCAGGGGGCCAGCAGACCCAGGATCACAGCGCTGGCAGGTGTCGGCACACCCAGCTCGTGGCCCATGCGCACGGCGGTGCCACACAACCAGTCAATTTCCAGCGGGCGCCCCTTGGCCAGGTCATGCGCGGTCGAGGTGCGCCCGTCGGCTGGCAGTTGCGACGCGATCATCATAATACGTTTGGCAATATCGGGGACCAAAGGCACCCCCGCGGCGCGGCCCAGGGCGGCGGTTTCCTCCATCAGCGTTTCCAGCAAAGCCAGTGCCTCAGGCGTCTCGCGGATCTGCCCGAATGTCGCGCGCGAGGCAGCACTCACACTGCTGAGCGCGTTGAAACTGACGAATTTGGTCCACAGATCAACACGTACGTCTGGGTGCTGTATCATCGGAATGCGCGCTTGTGTAAAGGTCCCGATCACCTCCGCCGCACGACCATTTTGACGACCGTCCAACGCCCCGACCGTAAAGTTCAACATATCACCATAGCGGGTGATCACCCCGGGCGCCGTGATATTCGCCAGGATCCGTGCCACGCCAATCAGGGCGCGCTCGCGGCCAAAGGCCTGCGCCAGCAGATCGGGCGAGGAGACCCCGTTTTGGAACGGCAGGGTCAGTGCTGTATCGGAAAGTACGTCTTTTGTGGTCTGGATCGCCTTGGGCAATTGATGCGCCTTGGTGGCAAAGACGACCAGTTCGGCATCCGACAGGATCTGTGGATCGTCCGACAGCCTGTCAGGCCGTAACACCTCTTCGCCATCCGGCTGCGCTAACCGCAATCCGTCGCGCTGGATTGCGGCCAATTGCGCGCCACGGGCGACCAGCGCCACCGTATGACCCCCCTGTGCCAGGCGCACCGCCAGATAGCCGCCGATCCCGCCAGCCCCAATAATCCCGATCCGCATGCCGCCCCCTGTTACGTGGTCTGTGCAGCCCGGATCATATCCAATATTTCGCGCGCCGCCTCGGGAATATTGGTGCCTGGGCCAAAGATCGCCTTCACCCCGGCATCGCGCAGGAAAGCATAGTCCTGTTGCGGGATGACGCCGCCACAGATCACCAAGATCTCGCCTGCGCCCTGCGCCTGCAGCGCCTGGATTAGCTTGGGCGCCAGGGTCTTATGCCCCGCCGCCTGGCTGCTGATCCCGACCACATGGACGTCATTGTCAACTGCGTCCTGCGCAGCCTCCTCGGGGGTTTGGAACAGCGGGCCGACATCGACGTCAAAGCCGATGTCGGCAAAGGCGGTGGCGATGACCTTGGCGCCGCGGTCATGGCCGTCTTGGCCCATTTTGACCACCAACATACGCGGGCGGCGGCCGGTGGTCTCGGCAAAGCCCGTGACATCGCGCTGGATCTGCGCAAAACCTTCGTCGCCTTCATAGGCCGCGCCATAGACCCCGGCCAGCGTTTTGACCTCGGCCCGGTGGCGGCCAAACGCGTTTTCCATCGCCATCGAGATCTCCCCCACGCTTGCGCGTGCCCGCGCAGCCTCAACCGCCAGACCCAGCAGGTTGCCGTCGCCCTGGCGGGCGGCCTGCTCGAGCGCCGCAAGGGCGCCGTCGCAGGCCGCCGCATCGCGCGTGCCGCGGATGCGCTCCAGGCGGGCCACCTGCGCTGTGCGGACAGCATCGTTGTCGATGTCCAGCACATCAACGGGGGTCTCTTCCTCCAGTGTGAACCTGTTGACCCCGACGATAACTTCGTCGCCGCGGTCGATGGCCGCCTGCCGTCGCGCGGCCGCCTCTTCGATCCTGAGTTTCGGCAACCCGCTTTCCACCGCCTTAGTCATCCCCCCCAGACCTTCAACCTCTTCGATCAATTCCCAGGCCTCGGTCGCCAATTGATCCGTCAGCGTCTCGACATAGTAGCTACCCGCGAGGGGATCGACGACATTGGTAATGCCGGTCTCGTTCTGCAGGATCAGCTGAGTATTCCGCGCGATCCGAGATGAGAACTCGGTCGGCAGACCGATGGCCTCGTCAAAAGAATTGGTATGCAGGCTTTGGGTCCCGCCCAGGGCTGCCGCCATCGCCTCGTAAGCTGTGCGCACAATGTTGTTGTAGGGGTCTTGCTCCTGCAGGCTGACACCCGAGGTCTGGCAATGGGTCCGCAGCATGCTGGATTGCGGCTTTTGCGGGTCGAACTCGGCCATGATCCGCGACCACAACAGGCGGGCGGCGCGCAGCTTCGCCGCTTCCATGAAGAAATTCATTCCGATGGCGAAGAAAAAGCTCAGCCGCCCTGCGAAAGCGTCCACATCCATGCCCCGCGCGATTGCCGCCCGCACGTATTCACGCCCGTCCGCCAGCGTGTAGGCCAGTTCTTGGACCAGCGTCGCCCCGGCCTCCTGCATGTGGTAGCCCGAGATCGAGATCGAGTTGAACTTCGGCATCTCGGCGGCCGTATAGGCGATGATGTCTGACACAATCCGCATCGAGGGTTCGGGCGGATAGATATAGGTGTTGCGGACCATGAATTCCTTCAGGATATCGTTCTGAATGGTCCCCGACAGGGCGGCGCGGTCCACCCCCTGCTCCTCGCCGGCGACGATGAAGCTGGCCAGCACCGGGATCACCGCGCCGTTCATTGTCATACTGACACTGACTTGATCCAAAGGGATACCGTCGAAAAGGATCTTCATATCCTCGACACTGTCGATGGCCACACCCGCCTTGCCCACGTCGCCCACGACGCGAGGATGGTCACTGTCATAGCCGCGGTGTGTCGCCAGGTCGAAGGCCACGCTGACCCCCTGCTGACCGGCCGCCAGCGCCCGGCGGTAGAACGCATTGCTTTCCTCGGCGGTCGAGAACCCGGCGTACTGCCGGATTGTCCAGGGTCGCCCGGCGTACATGGTGGCCTTGGGACCGCGGGTGTACGGCGTTATGCCCGGCAAGCTGTCCAGATGCGCCAGGCCGTTCAGATCATCCGCAGTGTATAGGGGTTTGACCGCAATGCCCTCGGGTGTCTCCCATTCCAACCGATCCGCCCGGCCCTTGGTCTCGCGGTCGGCCAGATCGTGCCAGGCTTTTGGCATTTTCTTGCGCTCCGTCATCCATCCCCCCCACTCATCAGACCCTTAGCATACTCAAAACGCGTGGTCGCCGGCAGGGTCGGTACAAACTGTTGCAGCGCCGCCAAAACTTCAGGCACATCCTCGGCCCGTGCAGCGTAGAACGCCACCTTGCGAAACGCGACATAGCCCGCCGATCCCTCCAAGCTTAAGGTTCCCATCGGCACCCAATCCGGGCTGATACCGTCTTTGAACCAGCGCGGGTAGAGCATGATCAACCTAACCCCCGCGGCTTGCACAAGGGGATCGGCCCAATTGGGTGGCGGATTTCCGGTGCGGATTTCCATCGCCTGGGTGTTGCCCAGGCCATATAAGTCCAGCACATACGAAGGATTGCGATAGCTCACATAACCCAAATCATTTACCGCTATCGGCTGCTTCCAAAAGTCATGCGCAAACCGTGCCATTTCGCCTTGCTGCCCCCGGATCGAGGACGTGGCCCACAAGCCGCGATCCACGAGAATACCGACAAAGAAAAAACCGAACGCAAACACAGCCATGCTGCTGAGGCGCAGCATCTGACGCGATGCCTTGGGTGGCATGTGTCTGGCCGAGATATAGAGGGACAGCGCCACCATCAACACGATCGCATAGATCTCGTAGCGATGCATCACATTGACCTTGCCAAGCAGCAAATGCGCCAAGCCGATGGCGGGGATCATCAAAGCAAGCAACTGCGCCGCACGCCGTTTGGGTCCGCTGACAAAGGCCGCCGCAAACAACCAGACCAGAGAAAACGCCAGCATTACCATGGCGACGTTCTCAAACAGGTTGACCATCAAGGTCACCAAGCGGCGGAACCAAAACCCGGCCGAGGTCTGGCCAGACTCGCCCAGTTTCACCATTACCGAGTTGGGCAGCGGATTAAGCCCCATGCTGTCCATGAACATCACAAATCCCACGACCGGCAAAGCGGTCAATGCGCCAATAATCGCGGCGGCCAAAAGCCTGCCCTGCAACGCCACGACCCCAAGGGCCGCCACGGATACACCAAGCCCCTCGAACCGCAGCGCGGGACCAAGGACACAGCCCAGTACCAGCGCGGGTCCGATACGACCTGTCTCGATCAATCGGATCAACCCCGATCCGACAGCTAGTGTCGCCGCGATATGCAGACCATGTTCCATCCCCATATAGCTGGCGCCGACGACGTTCAGCAGCATCGGGCTGACAAGAATCAATAACCGGCCCGTCATAGCATTCGGACCCGTTGCCAAACCTGCCGCTGAAATAATCTGGGCAAAAAGCCCACCGCTCAACGTGACCGCGATCGCATTGAGGATCAAAGGAATATAGGCATGCAGCGCGGTTCCCGCGAAGGGCGCCAAAAGATATGGATAGATCACCGAGGAAGAGGCCGACGCCACCTCACCCGCGTTCACCCCATAGCCGCCGGCCGCGATCTGCTCGGACATCGCCAGGTGGATATAGACATCGTCCAGCGGATAATCGAAGAGAAACCCAGCCGCCACAAAGGCGGCCATTTGATAGAGCGCGAACGACATCAGCCCCACCAGCATGCCCGAAACCACGATTCCCGAACGCCGTGGCGCGGCCAGCGGGCCGTCTTCAACCCGCAGGGTCGTCATACGGCGCTCCTCGATTTAGGCTTGTACAATGTCGCACACTCCTCGATTTTGGAAATGCCAGACATACTTATCTGGAAAAGGAAGAGCGTGATGAAATACATTTTGTTAACCCTTGCTGTCTTTGGGCTTACCTGGCCCGCGGCGGCGACAGACGTCAGCGCACCGAGTTTGGCGGATCTGAAATGGGTATCGCGCCCGATCGTGATTTTCGCGGATTCGCCCGCGGACCCGCGTTTGGCGCAGCAAATAGCCAATTTTGAGGCACGCCAGACGGATCTGGACGACCGTGACGTCGTCGTCATCGTCGACACCGATCCCAGCACACTGTCCGAGTTGCGCCGAAAATTCAGGCCTCGTGACTTCACCATTCTGGTCATCGGCAAAGATGGCGAGGTGAAATACCGCAAACCCAATCCCATCACCGTGCGCGAAGTCACCCGCCTGATCGACCGTATGCCCCTGCGCCAGCAAGAGATCGAGGCGCAGCGCGCCCTGTCCCAATAGAGGCCGCTACCCGGCATCCACAGCCTCAACCGTCGATAAGTCCAGCAAGCGTGTATTTGGCGGTGGCGACAGACGTAACGCTTCCAAATCCTCATCATATGCCTTTGAAAGTGCGGTCGCCTCGTTCGTGTCCCAGGGGGCAAAGGCGCCAAAGTCGGTTCGGGGGTAAGCGCGCACCACCGCGCGCCTGCGCTCAAGCTCCAGATCCTCACCCTCGGTCATGCTGTTCAGGATCGTGATCGCCTGGCCGCTGGGCGATGGCAGGATCGGCCGCGACCCATCGCTGACCTCGACAATCTGATCCAACCCCAGGACCTGTCGCAACAGGGCAGTCGCATGGTTATGCGCCGTCTCGAAAGGTATCACGTCGATGTTGGCCTCGGGCAAGGCACGGGCGATCTGGGCGACGACTTGCGGCCATCGGATGGGCAACGCCATAAACCGTGGCTTAAAACTTTGGAACGGCAGCATGGGTTCGCGGATCGCGCGGAAGGCGTAGAGCGAAGCAAAAAAGCTGTCATAACGACGTACTGTAAAGAGCACGGTCACGCGATGGCCCTGCCCCAAGGGGCGCAGGCGCGTCATGCGCTGGCGGATCTCGCCATAGATCCGACCGGACTCGAGGATCCGGGTGATCGTCCCGCTCAGGTTTTCCTCGGACACCACCAAGCTTTGGGCCCCATGGGCCATAGCCGCGTCGCGCCGGGCGATCAGGGGGGCCAGATCATCGGGGCGGTTCAGCCAGCCCAAAAGGCCGCGCTCTTGTCCCGGGGGCGCGTCCGCGTCGCGCAGATCCTCTGGGCGCAAAACAATAACGCCGCGGGTGACCAAATGATCGGCGCGCCGCATCAGTTCGGCTTGGACGCGGCTGGTCCCGGTCCGATGCGCACCAATATGAAGGCGAATATCCAAAGGTTATTCAAACTCCATAATGGTCTCGTCCACTGCCAGAGATTGCCCCGGCGTGGCGTGGACTTTGCTGACAATCGCGCGCTTCTCGGCCCGCAGAACATTCTCCATCTTCATCGCCTCGACCGTGCACAGCGCTTGCCCCTCCTGCACCTCGTCTCCCTCGGCTACGGCCAGGCTGACCATCAGGCCAGGCATGGGGCAGAGCAGCATTTTGGACGTGTCGGGGGGGAGTTTCTCCGGCATCAGGGCGGCCAGTTCGGCCTGCCGGGGGGTGTAGACCTTCACATCCAAATCCGCGCCGCGATAGCGGATGCGAAAGCCGCCAGTGATTGAAGAGACCTTAACCACCAGTTTCTCGCCCTCGACAACAATCGTCGCAAGGGCTTGGCCCGGCGACCACAGAACAGTGTTTCCGGATTGCGACTCCTCGGCGTCGGGGGTGAATTCGAACTGTTGCCTAGCAATCAGGACAACGGCACGGCGATCCCTTGGCGGATCGTTTTCGCGCAAGCGGCCCGAGATCTCGGCGGCCCGGGCGGACACGACACGCCACATGGCCGCACACCCCCAAGCGATCCTTCGCAGATCCGCCTCGGCCAGTTCCACGCCCTCAAACCCCTCAGGAAACTCTTCCTCAATAAAGGCCGTGGTCATCTCACCCGCGATGAACTTCGGGTGATCCATCACAGCCGACAGGAACGGCAGATTATGCCCGATGCCCTCCACCTCGAACCTGTCCAGTGCTACCCGCATTTCTTCCAAGGCCGTCGCGCGGTCGGGACCCCAAGTGCAGAGTTTGGCGATCATCGGGTCGTAGTACATACTGATCTCGCCCCCCTCGAACACGCCGGTGTCGTTGCGCACGACAGGCGCGCTGGGGACGATCCCGGGTACGTAGTCTTCGGTCTCCTCCGGTGGGCGGTACCGTGTCAGCCGCCCGATCGAGGGTAGGAAGTTGCGATAAGGATCCTCGGCATACAGCCGACTTTCCAGGGCCCAGCCGTTCAGCTTCACATCCTTCTGGGTCAGGGCCAATTTCTCGCCCGCCGCCACGCGGATCATCTGTTCGACCAGATCGACACCGGTGATCAACTCGGTCACCGGATGCTCGACCTGCAACCGTGTGTTCATTTCCAGGAAATAGAAGTTCCGCGCGCCATCGATGATGAACTCCACCGTCCCCGCACTGGTGTAATCCACCGCCTGTGCCAAAGCGACCGCCTGCGCGCCCATCGCCTTGCGCGTGGCCTCGTCCAGAAATGGGCTGGGCGCTTCCTCGATCACCTTTTGGTTCCGGCGCTGGATCGAGCATTCCCGCTCGCCCAGGTAAATGCAATTGCCGTGGCTGTCGCCCAGCACTTGGATCTCGATATGCCGGGGTTGGGTGACGAATTTCTCGATAAAGATCCGGTCGTCGCCGAAGCTCGCCTTGGCTTCGTTCTTCGAGCTTTGGAACCCCTCACGCGTCTCGGCCTCGTTCCAGGCGATGCGCATGCCCTTGCCACCGCCCCCGGCACTGGCCTTGATCATCACCGGATAGCCGATCTCGCCCGCGATCTTGACCGCCTCGTCCGCATCCGCGATCAGGCCCATATAGCCGGGCACGGTCGACACGCCCGCCTCGGCCGCCAGTTTCTTCGAGGTGATCTTGTCGCCCATCGCCTCGATCGCGCCGACAGGCGGGCCAATGAACGCGACACCTGCGGCCGCCAAAGCCTGCGCAAACTCTGCCCGCTCGGACAGAAAACCATAACCGGGGTGCACCGCCTCGGCCCCGGTCTGGCGCACGGCATCAAGGATCTTGTCGATGACGATATAGCTCTCGGCGGCGGGCGGCGGGCCGATGTGCACCGCCTCGTCGGCCATCTTCACATGCAGCGCATTGCGATCCGCGTCGGAACAAACGGCGACCGTGGCGATCCCCATCTTCCGCGCGGTTTTGATGACCCGGCAGGCGATCTCGCCGCGATTGGCAATCAGAATTTTCTTGAACACGGGCCCACCTTTTCGTCGTCTTGGTTCATGTCTTGGCAGAAGCCCCCTGCCTCTACCGGGAATATGCAGGAATTCGCAGCATTGTGAACGGCGCGTGTGCGGCCTCCACCTACCTCTACGTCAACCGACGGCACAAAACGTGCGGTCAAATCAGATGACAGGGGGATTTCATGACCAGAAGCACGTATATTTTTGCAACCACTGCCACGGCGGTCGCGGCTTTGCTGATCAACATCGGGCCAAGCCACGCCGACACGGCCCAGGAACTGGCCCTGTTGCGCCAGCAGATGGCCGTGATGATGGAGCGGCTGGCAGAGTTGGAGGCGAAACAGGCGCAGATCAACGCGGAACAGGCCAAGGCGAACCAGTGGAAGATGACCGTGGAAACGCGCCAGACCGAGCTTGAGACCCAGCAGCAACAGGCCGCGACCGCCGCAATCCCGGACCTGGCCAACCTGCCGGTGGTTCGTGGTGGCGAGACGCCGGGGTCCTTCGTGCTGCCCGGCACCAATACCGAGATCAAGATCGGCGGCTATGTGAAGGCCGATTTCATCTATGACCTCAACCAAGACGTCGGCGACTTCTTCGTGCCGGAACTGATCGACACCGATCCGGCCGCCAGTGACGAGGAGGCGTTTAGCTTTCATGCCCGCCAGTCGCGGCTGAACGTGGCCACGCGCACGCCGTCCGATCTTGGCGAGATTTCGACCCTGATCGAGGCGGATTTCGTCGGCGATGCCGCCTTTGGCGAGGCGTTTTCGAACTCGTTCGACTTCCGCCTGCGGCATGCGGTGCTGGACGTGGGCCCGTTCAAACTGGGCCAGTTCTGGTCGGTGTTCACGCCTTTGGAGGCCTATCCCTCGACGGTCGACTTTCAGGGGCCCGCGGGTATCCCGTTTCAGCGGCAGGCGCAGGCACGCTATACGTTGAATCCCACCGACAAGCTGACCTTGGCGGTGGCGGTCGAGAACCCCGAGACCACAGCGACCCTTTCGACCGACACCGGGCCGTTCGGGTCGATCACCACCAGCACGCCGGTGGGCGGGCTGGGGACAATCTCGTTTGACGAGACGCCGGATTTCACCGCGGCCGCCACCTATCAAACGCCGCGCGGCCCGGTGAAACTGGCGACCGTGCTGCGCACCCTGTCGACCAGCGGCTCCGACAGCAACGCCTTTGGCTATGGTGTGAACCTCTCGACCGCGCTGGATCTGACCGACAGCACCAAGCTGCAAGCTCAGGGCACCTATGGCGACGGTGTCGGGCGCTATATCATCAACGGCTTTGGTCTTGGGGCGTTTCAACAGGCCGATGGAGACTTGGACGCGATCGAGGCTTATGGCCTGTCCGCCTTCATCAACCAACGCCTGTCCCCGACTTGGAACGCGCAGATCGGCTATGGCCGGTATGAGGTGCTGGACAACCTGCCGATCCCAGCCAGCCTGAAGGATGTGCAGACCGTTCATGCCTCGCTGTTCTTCCGCCCTGTGCAGAAGCTGACTTTCGGGGCAGAGTTGATCTATGGCGAGCGGACCGACCAAAGCGGCGCCGATGACGAGGCGTTTCGCCTGCAAACCTCGGCGCAGGTTAACTTCTAGGGCCCTATCCCCTGCCCCGGATCGGGAACAACTTCCCCTAGATGTCGTCCGCCAGCACGCCGACCGCTGCGCCAACCGCGGCACCCACCGTCGGGCTTTCGTCAATCGCGTCCGCCGTGACGGCCCCAACCGCCGCCCCGACCGCGCCCCGCTCAAGGTCACTGCCATAGGTACAGGCACCAAGCGCACAGACCAAACCAAGGGTCGCGAAGGTTTTGGACAAAGACATAACACATCTCCCAGAGTGGATACTTTCGGGAAGTGTAATCCACAATCGGGGCCGCGTGGAGTAAACTGTCGGCTGCATCTGGCAACATTTTGAAACACGGCGATTTTTTGCTGCCTCGCGTTCACGGAATACATCATTCCTGAAACACCTGCGGGAAGGCGCGTTGGGCAGCGTCAACATCAATCTTAAGCAGCGCGTCGTAGCTGGCGGGATCAAATGGCTCTTCCGCTGCGACCACCTCCCGGCTCAGCAGCCAAGACAAGCGCCCGGCATCCAGATTGCCCCGCGCAAAGGGCGCGTCCCCGAAATAGTCCCAAAGGGCAGCCAAGAATTCCGTGTCCGCGCGGCGGTCCGCCGGTCTGCGGTCTTTAAAGCGCGCGCGCGCCTTGAGGGACGTGGCGCCGTCCTTGGCGGGGCGGCGTATCGTGAATTGATAGTCCGTGCCGATCAAACGGCTTGGAAACCCACGGTGTTTCAGCATGGCCCCCCCCACCGGAGGGGGCCCACCGAATAATTACGGCTTGCCGGTGAACACGGGATCAGCTGGGATAACCGGTGCGGGCGCTGGTGCGGGCTCAGGCGCAGGCTGCGAACAAGCGGCAACGCCCAACAGAATAGCGCCCATGGTGATAAGCGTGATGCGAGACATTCGATATTCCTTTTTTTTCTTTGTATAAGAACCGGCCGTTTTTCGGCGACCGCAGGCGTTAACGTAAACGAGCTTGGTACGTTCGAAAATCCCCCCCCCGGGCTTAAAGTGACAATTTGCGACGAATTTAGCATTTCGCGCGCATTTCCGCGTATCGAAACCAGCGTTGACGGTGTTTCGGGTCCGATAGGATCGATTTTACAACCCCGCGAACATACAGCTTTGGCAGGGATCCACTGGTTGTTTGCAGACCCACGGTGATCAGATATTCAGAGCCATCGGCGTCTATTTGCGTGACGGTCACAATCGGCGACAAACCGCGCAATCCCGCCAGCGCGCGCCAAATATCCTGCCGAATTTGGCGCGCCAAAGCCCCGCGAAAGCGGGTTGGGGCCGCGACAGACAGTGTGGCATGCGGCAGCACCTCCTCGATTTCGAGCATCGGTGGCGGCGCTTGCGGGCGGGCGTGACGGGTGCTCCTGCCGACGTGGGTGGTTATGAAATGGTTGCGGCTCACAGGGGAATATTGTCGTGCTTCTTCCATGGATTTTGCAGGCTTTTACCCCGCAAGGCCGCTAGCGCACGGATGACCCGGCGGCGCGTCGAATGGGGCATGATCACCTCGTCAATGAACCCTTTTTCGGCGGCCACAAAGGGGTTCGCAAAGCGATCTTCGTAGTCTTTTGTTCGCTGCGCGATCTTGTCGGCATCACCCAGTTCCTGACGATAGATGATCTCGACAGCACCTTTGGCGCCCATCACTGCGATCTCGGCCGTCGGCCAAGCGTAGTTGATATCACCGCGCAAATGCTTAGACGCCATCACGTCATAGGCCCCGCCATAGGCCTTGCGGGTAATCACCGTCACCTTGGGCACCGTCGCCTCGCCATAGGCAAACAGCAGTTTGGCACCATGTTTGATCACGCCGCCGTACTCTTGGCTGGTGCCGGGTAGGAAGCCGGGGACATCGACGAAGGTGAGAATCGGGATCTCGAAGGCATCGCAGAACCGCACAAACCGTGCCGCCTTGCGGCTGCTGTCGATATCCAAGCACCCGGCCAGCACCATCGGCTGGTTCGCCACCACGCCCACGGTCGCGCCATCCAGCCGTATGAAGCCGGTCAGGATATTCTTGGCAAAATCGCGCTGGATCTCGTAGAAATCGCCCTCGTCCGCCGTTTTGACGATCAGTTCGTGCATGTCGTAGGGCTGATTGGGATTGTCGGGAATCAGTGTATCCAGGCTATCCTCCAGCCGATCCGGCGCATCAAACACCGGGCGTGTGGGCGGCTTTTGGCAGTTGTTCAGCGGCAGGAGGTCCACCAGGCGCCGCACCTCCAACAACGCCTCGACGTCGTTCTCGAAGGCGCCATCGGCGACCGAGGATTTGCTGGTGTGCGTCTTGGCCCCACCCAACTCCTCGGCTGTGACAACCTCGTTGGTGACGGTTTTCACCACGTCCGGGCCGGTCACGAACATATAGCTGCTGTCGCGTACCATGAAGATAAAGTCGGTCATCGCGGGCGAGTACACCGCCCCACCGGCACAAGGTCCCATAATCACGCTGATCTGGGGCACCACCCCACTGGCCATGATGTTGCGCTGAAAGACCTCGGCATAGCCCGCAAGGCTGGCCACACCCTCTTGGATCCGCGCCCCGCCACTGTCGTTCAATCCGATGACCGGCGCGCCATTCTTCACGGCCATATCCATGACCTTGCAGATCTTTTCGGCATGCGTCTCGGACAGGCTGCCACCCAGAACGGTGAAATCCTGGCTGAAGACATAGACCATCCGCCCATTGATCGTCCCCCAGCCGGTGACCACACCATCGCCTGGGATCTTTTGCTCGGCCATGCCGAAATCCACCGCCCGATGGGTGACGAACATATCGAACTCTTCGAATGACCCCTCGTCCAGCAACACCTCAAGCCGCTCGCGGGCCGTTAGCTTTCCTTTGGCGTGTTGCGCATCAATCCGCCGCTGACCACCACCAAGACGCGCTTCTGCCCGCCGGGCCTCAAGTTCCTGTAGTATGGTGTTCATTGGGCAGCCTCCGCGTATTGGATCTTGCCCTGGACCCTAGGCAAACACGCCCGCCTTGGACAGAGGATTTTGGTGGCTTTTCACAATTCACGACACGATCTTCCACTAAGTCGCACAATTCCAAATAGGTTGTTTTTTGGGGGTTGAGGCTAAATCTTGCCTCAGTCATATGTTTGCTGGGGCGGCACACTGAAGAGAGATCCGATGGACGACCTGACAACAATCATTAACTCGATGCAATTCCCGTTCCTTGTGGACAAAAACCCCTTCAACACAACCGGGCAACCGCGCGAAGTCGTCACATGGACACTTCCCGGCGCGTCCGAGCCTGACATCCTAAGGGGGGAATATAGCGGGTGGCGGGCCCTTTCGAACTTCGAGAGGCAGGCGGTCATTGAACAGATGGAACATGTTGAGACGTTTTTGAACGTCGATTTCCAGCTTGTCACCAATGACAACGATCCAGATCTGATCATTGGCAAAGTCAATTTATCAGGCAACACGGCCGGTCTGGGCGGCTATTCTGCCTCCTACTTCGGCAACACCGTCAGCGACTTCGATAGCTTCGCGCTCTTTGACAATGCGATCAACATTAGCCGCGACGCCCCCTTGATCCTGCACGAACTCGGGCATGCGATGGGACTAAAGCATTCCTTTGACGCGCCTTTCGTACCGGCGGGGACGGACAGCAACAAGTACACGGTGATGTCTTACAGCTCCAATCCAGACAATGGGTTGGATAGCGACGCGATGATGCTTTACGACATCCTGGCGTTGCAAGACATTTGGGGCGCGGCTAGCTACAAGGTCGGCGACAGCAGCTACACCGGTAAACGAACCAGCACTGTCGACGCTGTATGGGACACTGGCGGCATCGATGTATTTGACGCAAGCGGTTACACCAAAGGCGTAAAAATCAGCCTGCGCGAGGGCGAGTTTTCGCGCTTTGGGAATTACGATGACGTTGTGATCACTTTCGGCACGGTGATTGAGAATGCCAAGGGCGGCGACGGCTGGGATCAGATCGACGGAAACGCCATCAACAACGTTTTGTCCGGCGGGCGGGGCGCGGATGGGATCCGCGGAAATTCAGGCAATGACCAGATCATGGGTGACGGCGGCAATGACAAATTGTCTGGCGGTTGGGGCAAGGACAAAGTCTTTGGCGGTGGCGGCGGTGATGTCGTGGTTGGAAACCAAGGCAACGATGTGCTTGTCGGCGGCAAACATTCTGACACATTTATTTTTCGCGAAGGATATGACCGCGACCTGATCCGTGATTTCCGCGACGACGTGGATGTGATCGATCTGACCGACTTTGGGTTCGACAACAGACGCGACGCGCTGGAGTTTGCCGTCCAAAAGAAGAAATCCGTAGTCTTTGACTTCGGGGATGGCGACCGTTTGAAGATTAAAAATGGGATTCTGACGGACCTGGCAGACGACTTACTTATCTGACCCGTCCAAGGCATCTAATGTTTGCGATAAATCTGTCTTATTTTGGCTCAACTCCGGGGCCATTGGGATTCTATTGGAGTGAGGCCAATGTAATAGAAAATACCAAAAATGGCCGACTTCAATAGAATCATACGGAGTATGACTTCGCCAGACCTCCTTGAGGTGAACTCACTAAACACCACCGAAGACCAGCGCATCGTGGTTAACTGGGTTTTGACGGGCACAACGCCGTCGGAGCTCGTTGCTGAAGAGTTCACAGGCTGGACTGCGCTTACAGCAGCTGAGCAACAAGCCCTCATCGAGGCGATGGAGCATATCGAGACCTTTTTGAACGTCGACTTCCAGCAACTTTCAGAGGTTCCGGACGAGGAAACCGGCGTGTTTCTTGAGATCGCTAAGATCGACCAACCCGAGGACAGCGCTGGCATAGGCGGCTTCGAGATATCCAAAACCGGTAATGATGTTGATTTTTTCTATGGTTTTGCGGGGTTCAACAACCTAATCGACCTTGCCAATTTAGGGTTTGAGGCTGACCTTATTCTGCATGAGTTGGGCCATGCGCTGGGACTGGGGCACCCCTTTGAAGAGCCGGTGGTTCCCAAAGGCACTGACAACCAAAAGTACAGCCTGATGTCCTACACAGTGAACCCCGACAATGGGATGTTGGGCGACCCAATGCTGCAGTACGACATTCTGGCCCTGCAACAGATCTGGGGTGCGGCAGATTACAATACCGACGACACGACCTATACCGGTTCGCGTGTCCAGACTGTGGACGCCGTTTGGGACACCGGTGGAATAGACACCTTCGACGCAAAAGGTGACAAAGATGGGGTTGTGATCAGCCTGCGACAGGGTGGTCTTTCGCAGTTCGGCGACTATCCGGATGTATCGATTGCATTTGGAACGGTCATCGAAAACGCCAACGGCGGCGCCGCGAGCGACTTGATCCGCGGAAACGAGGCCGCCAACATGCTTTCCGGAGGCCGCGGTGACGATTCAATCCGGGGCAACGGTGGCGGCAATACCATTAAGGGCGGCAAAGGCAATGACATCCTGTTTGGCGGGAATGGTAAAGACAAGATTTTCGGTGGCGGCGGTGACGACCTGCTTATCGGCGGCGCGGGTCGCGATATCCTGATCGGCGGCAAGCGGTCCGACACATTTGTCTTCCGCGAAGGGAATGATCACGACCGGATCCGCGATTTCCGCGACGATGTGGATGTGATCGATCTGACCGGGTTTGGGTTCGACACCGCCAACGATGCGCTTGAGTTCGCAACCCAAAAGGACAACAGCGTTATACTCGACTTCGGTGATGGCGATAGGCTGAGCGTGAACAACGCAGTTCTGACCGAATTGGCAGATGATCTGTCGGTTTAGATCCATGGTCCGCCGGTGAAAGCGCAAATGCGACTTTCCGGCGTAAAGCAGCGCGGGGCTCGGACGGGCCTCGTGCTCAGTCAATACGACTGACAAAGTCCTTCCCATAATTGGCTTCGCGTTGGGGCAAACTGATCCAGCCTTGCCTGCAACAACTCGCCAGGTTAGCTTTGAACCCAGTTCAATCTTGGGGGGCCTATGAAACGGGAAGAGCGTCGGCGCGAGCTAACGGAGCGGCTTGTCACGGCCGCCGAAAAACTCATCACCGCGAACGGTCTGGGTGCGCTTAGGGCGCGGGACGTCGCCCGCGAGGCCGATTGTGCCTTGGGTGGGATCTATACGGTGTTCGAGGATATGGATGCCCTGGCCCTGCAGGTGAATGCCCGCACCTTTCGCGCGCTGGGCGGCGAGGTCGCCGCAGCGGTCGCAGAGCACCGCGATGGCCCGCCGGTGAACCGGTTGATCGCGATGGCCAATGCCTATTTCGTCTATGCGCAGAACAATACCACCCGCTGGCAAGCCCTGTTCGATACCCAGCTGACCGCCGACGACAGCGCGACACCGGATTGGTACCAGGGCGCCGTTGGCCAGTTGTTCGAAATCATCGCCGAGCCGGTCCGAACCCTGCGCCCCGATTTGTCCGAGCATGATGTGGGCCTGTTGGTCCGTGGTTTGTTTGCCTCAGTCCATGGCATCGTTTTGCTTAGTGTGCAGTCCCGGATCTCGGCCGTGCCCGCGCCGGAAGTGCCCAAAGTCATGGAGATGATGTTACGCGCCGCCACCAGGTGACGTAACGTCAACTGAACACTGTTCATTTTTTAGTTGACGGCTGATCACGCTTTCGTCATACAGTTTTCATGAACTTTGTTCACGAAAGGAAGCGCATATGTTGAAAACCCTAAACACCCTCCTGCGCGGCCAATTGGCCGAGGCCGAGGACACCCTGATCGACCGCAACGCGGTTGCCTTGTTGAACCAAAAAATCCGCGACGCCGAAGCGGGCATGAATGCCGCCAAACTGTCGTTGACTGGGCTGATCAAACGCGACCGGTTGGAGGAGCGGCAGCTTGAGGTGATCGCCAACCGCATCGCCGATCTCGAGCCCCGGGTGCGGGCCGCTCTTAAGGCGGGCGACGAGGCGCAGGCGACCGTCGGCGCGACGGCATTGGCAGATCTGGAAAACGAGCAGGCGGCACGCAACGCGACCCGTGCCACCCTTGCAGCCCGCATCGCGCGTCTACGCCACAGCTTGTCTGGTGCGCCCCGCCGCATGGCAGATCTGCGGCAGGCCGCAGCAACAGCCAAAGCGGTCGAGCAAGAACGTCGCGGCCAGCGCGCCATCCGTGGGGCGCAGACCCCTGGCGCACATCTGGCCGAGGCCGAGGCCTTGGTCACCCGCATCCTGGGCCAGGACGATCCGTTCGAGACGGACGAGATCAGGGCCGAGATCGAGACGAGCCTGGGTCACACCAACGCAGCCGAACGCATGGCCGACGCAGGCTATGGTCCGGCCACCCGAACACGCCCGCAAGACGTGCTGGCGCGTCTGAAGAAAACCAATTGAACCCCGAACCAACCCAAAGAGAAAACCGATGCAAAACCAAGAACAATCCAATGCAATTTATACCTCGTTCAACTTCGCCGGCGTTGTCATCGCCTATGGCATGCTTGCCCTGTCGATCTGGCTCAGCGATGTGCCACTTTCAACCAAGGGCTATTGGGGAATGGGGGTCTTCCTGCTCACGCTATCGCTGGTGAACTTCGTCAAATACCGCATCGATGACCGCGCCAGTGCAGATCGTATCAACAAGATCGAGGCCGCCAAGAACGAGAAAATCCTTGAGCAGCTTGTAACAGAAAGCTAAAGCCGCCGCCCGGCGCCCCCAATGGGCGTCGGGTTTGCCTTTGCGAGCAGCGCTGTTTAACTTGTGTGAAGCAGAGCGCGATCAGTTCGTGATCGTCTCTGCAGGCGGCAACTTAACAGCAAATTGACTCATGCCAGGCCATTCAAAAACACCACTGGCCCAGAAACTCTCGATTAAAGATGGAATGCGTGTGGTGTTTGAGGGCATGCCAGCCAGCGTCCTTGCCGAGGTCATCGCACACACCCCCACTCTGACTCAGCTGAAAAAACCCCGCTGGCCCGTTGATGCGATTCATATTTTCACAACAGACGCGCACCATCTGCGTCGGCGCCTGACCCGGGCCCGGCATCAGATCAGGCAAAACGGTTTCGTCTGGGCCTCGTGGCCCAAGAAGGCCGCCAAGATCCCCACCGATATCACCGAGGACACGATCCGCGAGATCGCCCTACCCCTGGGCCTTGTCGACGTCAAAGTTTGTGCGGTCGACGATATCTGGTCTGGGTTAAAACTTATGATCCGCAAAGAGTTGCGCACTAGCTAGCTTTCTGTGAACTCCGCGATCAAATGATCCACTACAGCCCGTGCACACCCCCCGTCATCCGCACCCGCCGCCTCAGCCGCCGCATAAGCCGCGCGCTGCCGGTCGGCTGAGGTCCCGTCCCGTGCGATCAGCCGCAGGCGCCCCAACTCTGGGCGACAGCCCATCAGTTCGGCGTCCGGGCCGAACATATCCACCATCTCTTCGACCAGTTCGGCGAAGGGCACCAAACGCGACCGACCGTGATCGACCAGTTTGTCTGCAACGCCGTAACGCTGCGCCCGCCAACGGTTCTCCATGATCGCGGTGCGCGGGTACAACCGCCAGCGCTGGTTGCGGGTCTTCAGCCGGTACAAATACGCCATGCTGGCCTGGTATAATGCGGCGATCGCCCCCACATCGGCCAAACGGCTGCACACATCCGTAATCCGTTGCTCCACGGTCGGGAACTTGTCCGACGGGCGGATGTCCCACCAGATCTTGGTCGCATCCTCGATACAACCCGCCTTGACCAGATGCCCCACCAGCCGCCGATATTCATTGTACGACCCCAACTCATCGGGCAGACCCGTCCGCGGCAGGGCATCGAACACCGTCAAGCGGTATGATGCCAACCCAGTATCATCCCCCTCCCAATAGGGCGACGAGCAGCTCAGCGCCAAAAGATGCGGCAACAGATAGGTCGCCTGGTTCATCAGATCGACGCGCAGATCCTCGTCCTCGATCCCGATGTGGATGTGCATCCCGCAGATCAGCATCCGCCGCACCGCCTGGCCCAGATCGCTGCGCAGGGTGTTGTACCGGTCCTTGCGGGTGTGAGTCTGTGCCCGCCAGCGGCTGAACGGATGGGTCGAGGCCGCGATCGCCGCGAACCCATGCGCCTCGGCGGCCCTGGCGATGCGGCGGCGTAGGCCCGCCAGTTCGGCCACCGCGTCGCAGACCGCACGATGGGGCTTGGTACCAACCTCAAGCTGGCACTGCAGATACTCGTTTGTCACCTGCTCGCCAACTGCATCCTGACAGGTTTTCAGGAAGTTCGACCCCGGTTCGCGCACCAAGGCGCGGGTTTCCCGGTCGACGATCAGATATTCTTCTTCAATCCCCAGAGTAAAAGTAGGACGGTCCGACATCAGGTAAGCCCGTCACAAACGTAACATTGCAACATCCTTCTCCCATTCTTTAAATTTTAACCAAATATTTTCATCATGTTAAGCGTTAACGTCTTACTAATTGCCCGCATATGACAAAATTATAACAAAATTCGCGACCACAGTCGTTGCAGTGTAACTGTAGTAGTAGTGGAATCAGTGTATGCGTAGCTTCTCAACAACCGCGCTTGTCGCGGCCGGACTCTCCTTTTCGAACCCTGCGATGTCGGCGCAGGATATCACTCTCAAATCCCAAGACGGCTCGATCAACGTCGAAGGCACCCTCATCTCCAGCGAGGATGGCGTGATAACCATCCGTACCGCCGTCGGCGACATGCGCGTACCGGCCAACAAAGTCGCCTGCTCGGGTGCTGGTTGCCCGCAACCCGTCACCTCCGCGGCGGATGTGATCGTACGCGGCTCGGACACCATTGGTGACGAGCTTATGCCCCTGCTGGTCGAGGGTTATGCCAATGTCATGCAGTCCAGCGTCGCCGCGCGCCAGACCTATGATGATAACATGACAAATCTGATGGTCAAAGACGACTTCGGTGCAGGCGACCAATTGATGACCGTCGCTGTCCAGGCCGCTGGCTCAAGCGTTGGCCTCAGGGCCTTGCTGGCGGACGAGACGCATATCGCCATGTCCTCGCGCGCGGCGCGCCGGTCCGAAGTTGTCGCGTTGCTGGATCAAGGTCGCGGTGATCTGCTGGACCTGGACCAGGAGTACATCATCGCGGTGGACAGCATCCTGACGATCGTTTCGCCCAAAAACCAGATTGACGCACTGTCGGTCGATCAAATCTCGGGGCTGTTTTCGGGCCGTTACACCAATTGGTCCGAAATCGGCGGTGCAGACATACCGGTGACCGTCTATTCACGCCCCGAAACATCGGGCACACGCAGCGTATTCGAGGGGCAGATCTTTGCTGCCTCAGGCGAAGCAATGTCGCCAAACGTCGTGGTCTTGCCCTCGAGTGGCGAAATCTCGGACCGGGTGGCGGTCGAGCCTGGCGCGATCGGCTATGTCGGCTTTGCGCAAAAGCGCGAGGCGAAAAGCGTCGATCTAATCGCGACCTGCGGCATCCGTATGATCGCCACTGCCTTCTCGGCCAAGACCGAGGAATACCCGCTGCAGCGCCGCCTGCGGCTGTTCACCGACAGTGGCAGGCTGCCGGATCACGCCCGTGGTCTGGTGGATTTCGCGATCTCCTCTGACGCGGACGGGCTGATCCAAAAGGCAGGCTTCATCGATCTTAGCGTTGACACCGCCGAAGGTGCCCTGGACAGCACGCGCCTGATGGCAGCTGCGGGCGAGGCCAACGACGCCTTGGCCCTCAAGATGCTACGCGAGATGATGTTGGAGCTGAACGGCGCCACCCGGCTGTCGACCACCTTCCGCTTCAAAACTGGATCGACCGAGTTGGACAACAAGTCGCTGCGCGATTTCGATCGTCTGGTCGAGCATCTGCAACTGCCTGAAAACCAGGGAAAGGAAGTGCTGCTGGTCGGTTACACCGACAGCGACGGCGCCTTCTCGTCCAATGCCGAGTTGTCCCGCGCCCGGGCCAAGGCGGTTCGCCGTGCTCTGGTCGGACACAACGGGCCAGACGCACTGTCAAGCATCCGCCTGGCTGCTGCTGGCTATGGCGAGTTGTCTCCAGTAGGCTGCAACGACGACTTCAAGGGGCGCGAGCGCAACCGTCGCGTCGAGGTTTGGATCCGCTAACGCAGACCTATAGGTATCGTAATTGAAAAGGGGCCCAACGGCCCCTTTTTTGATGTTCAGGACATTTGCCAAGAGGCGTTTTTCGTCACCTACAGCTGCTCCATCACCTCGTCCGAAATGTCGAAATTCGCTGTCACGATCTGCACGTCGTCGTCGTCTTCCAAGCTTTCGATGAGCCGCATCAACTTCTGCGCCCCGTCCAGATCCAGCGGCGTCGTGGTCTGCGGCTTCCAGATCAACTTGGTCGTTTCGCTTTCACCCAAAGCCGCCTCAAGCGCGTTTGACACATCGTTCAGATCGCTACCGTCGCAATAAATCTCGTGCCCGTCCCCAGTGCTTTCGACATCCTCGGCCCCCGCCTCAATAGCCGCCATCATGACGGTGTCGGCATCGCCCGCCTCGGGGCCATAGACGATCAGCCCTTTGCGGTCGAACATAAAACTGACCGCGCCCGTCTCGGCCAGATTGCCACCGGACTTGGAGAAAATCGACCGCACGTTCGAGGCCGTCCGATTGCGATTATCGGTCATCGCCTCGACGATCACCGCAACCCCCTCGGGGCCGTATCCCTCGTAGCGGATCTCGTCATAGCTTTCCGCGTCGCCGCCCTGCGACTTCTTAATCGCCCGCTCGATCACATCTTTGGGCACTGATTGCGACTTTGCCTCTTTCACCGCCAACCGCAGGCGTGGGTTTTTCTCGGGATCAGGGTCACCCATTTTTGCGGCGACGGTAATTTCCTTAGAAAGCTTTGAAAATAACTTCGACCGCGCCGCATCCTGCCGCCCTTTGCGGTGCTGAATATTAGCCCATTTGGAATGCCCAGCCATGCTGCTTTGCCTTGTTATTGCCCTGGTCGCCCGGGTTATAGGCCAGTGGTCAGCCCGAGTTCAAGCCAGTGCACCCAGCACCTGGCTTTAACGCGTTGTTTATGAAGCTCACCTCATAAGAAACCAGTCTAGGAGGTCGGCCATGAAGATTCTTGTCGTCGAAGATGACTACGCGCTCAGAGTGGTATGGGAGGAGGCTTTGGCGGACGCCGGTTATGCTTACACGAGCGCCAGCAACACCTCCGAAGGGATGCGGGCGTTGATGACCGGGCAATTCGATGTCGTAGTCTTGGACCTGCTGTTGACGGAGGGCAACTCTCTGTCGCTGACACATTATATTTCCTATGCCATGCCAATGGTCCCAGTCATCGTGATTACAGGCTCGGGCTTTTTCCCCAATGGCGAGTTGGGCCCGCTAGCGCCCAATGTTGACTGGCTGTTGCGTAAGCCGCTACCGATTTCCGACTTCATCGCAATGATTGATCACGCGGCGCATGTTTCGGTGTGCCGCAAAAACGGCCAGGTCGGCTCAACCGGCGCTGTCCGCTCGCAGAGGGCCTGAAAATCGCGCGTGCCGGACATTGGGTCTATGCTGCGCTAATCCTTGGCGGGATTGCGACTGCACTAACGTGGGGCATCTTGGCCAAAGAACGGCAAACACAGCTGGAGAAAACTTTCGTTTCCGACGCCGAATACGCCGCCCATATCATTCAACGTGACCTGAACCAACGCGCCGCTTCCACGCACCGGATGGCCCGACGGTGGGAAGCCGCTGGTTTCATCCCCGAAGATTTGTTCACGGCAGATGCTGAAAATCACATCCAGGACATGCCCGGCTTCCGCGCGCTGTCTTACGCCAATGCGGATTATGTCGCGGACTATGTGGTCCCCAGCGCCGGCAGCCGAGCAAGGGGTCGCAATATCGCGGCCTTCAGCGAAAATCGTCGGCAGGCGATTGAGCAAGCGCGTGCCACGGGTCAACCTACGATGACAACCCCGATTGAGTTGGTTGACGGCTCGGGGCTGGGGTTCATCCTGTTCGTTCCCATTACGATCGACGGGCGCTACGCTGGCTCGCTGAACGCCGTGTTTCATGTCGGCAGTTGGATCGATGCGCTGTTTATCGAACCCGCCCTGCGGAACACGGCGCGAAACTACGCCTATCAAATAAACCTGGGCTCGCAGGTAATCGCCCAATCGAAAAATTGGTCTTCGGTCAAAGCCCCCACTTTCAGCTCGTCGTCCACCCGACTGTTTGGACGCGATCTGATGATCCTTCTGAAACCGACGGAGGCCTATTTCGCGATGTCGCAAAGCATGCGGCCCGAGCAAGTCGCGGGCTTCATGGCAGCGCTCACCGCGTTGCTGACCGCCCTGGCGGTTGTCGCCAAAACGGCGCAACAGGCGCAGGCTGCCGCGCACAAGGCCAATGATGGCTTGCGCCTGGCCAACGCGAGCCTGGCCAACGAGGTGACCATCCGTCGCGAAGCCGAGGTCGAGGCGCTTGAGGCAAGTGCGGCAAAGTCAAGGTTCCTTGCCACCATGAGCCACGAGGTTCGAACCCCGATCAACGCCATAATGGGGATGTTCGAATTGATCCAATCCGCCGACGTCCCCATGCGCCAGCGACGGCAAGCCAAGGTTGGTCACGCGGCTGCGGAACGGCTGCTGGACCTGCTGTCCAATGTGCTTGAGGTGAGCCGATTGCAAGCCAAAGCTGTCGAGTTTGTCCCGCGCCGGATCCGCTTGACCGACTTACTGGATCAATGGGCTTTGGGCCTTGAGGCAATGGTGCGCAAAAGCGGCAAGGACCTAAGTCATTCAGTAAAGGCTGCCGACGACTTGCCCGCTATGGTCACCTTGGATGATCGCAGGCTGCATCAAATCGTGACCAACGTGCTGGACAACGCAGTGAAATGCACCGATCGGGGACACATCCATCTTGAGATGTTCCCTGGCAGCGCGCCCCAAGACAGCGTGATCTTGGACATCTCGGACACCGGTCCAGGCATCCCCGATGCCCACCGTGACGTGATCTTCGAGCGGTTTACGCAGGTTGACGAGCGTATTGTGCGCACCAATGGGGGCTCGGGGCTGGGTCTGGCGATCGCCCGGGAATTGGCACAGGCCATGGGCATGACGCTGACTTTGCACACCACGTCTGACAGCGGCAGCGTGTTCAGGTTGCAGATGCCTTCCAAAATACTCACCGGAGGATCAAATGAAAACGACCAAGACATCGGCGATTGTGCGGATATTGGTGGTCGAGGACGATCCCTCGACACAGTACATGATGTCCGAGATGCTCGAATTACTGGGACATGACTGTACAATCGCCCCCGATGGCGAAGCCTGCTTGGCCAAGTTGCGTGCGGATCCCGAAGGCTATGATCTGATTTTAATGGACCTGCACATCCCGCATCGCTCGGGTTTGGCGACCAGTCAAGACATTCGTGACGCCCCCAACGATCCGCCCCGCGGCATGCCGATCGTTGCCGTGACAGCGGACAGCGCCTACCACAGCCCAAGGGCCGTGGCGCCCTATGGCATCAATGGGGTTTTGCCCAAACCAGTGGCCCTGGCGCAATTGCATGCGACAATCCAAAGCTTTGCCCTTGCGGCTTGACCCGCGTCTCAAAGCGGCCAAAACACCGGGATCAAAAGCCCTGACAACAAACCGATGCTCAGGTTCAGTGGGGCGCCGATGCGTAGAAAATCTGTAAACCGATAGCCGCCGGGCCCATAAACCAGCGTGTTGGTCTGATAGCCGATGGGGGTCGCGAAACTGGCCGAGGCCGCGACCATCACCGCCACCACCAACGGGCGCGGGTCGACCCCCAGAGCTGCCGCCAAGCCGATGGCAACGGGCGTCACCACCACCGCCACCGCGTTGTTCGAGACCATTTCGGTCAGCAGCGAGGTGAGCAGGAAGATCCCCCAAATCAGAAGTGGCCCTGGTAGCTTGCCCAGCGTTGGCGCCAAAGCCTGGGCGATGATTATCACCGCCCCCGACGCCTCAAGCGCCGCCCCTATGGCCAACATCGCAAAGATCAGGATCAGCAGCCGCCCCTCCACAAATTCAAAGGCTTCGTCCCCGTCGATGGCCCGCGCGCCCAGCACCACCGCCACCCCCACCATGGCCAAGACAAAGATCGACGCGACACCCAAGGCGGCGAGTACCACAATCCCGGCCAACACGCCTAGCACCAGCGGCGCATGCGAGCGGCGATAGGACCGCGCCGTGGGTTGGGCAATGTCGACCAGGCCCATATCCAGGGCCAGGCGGCGAATATCCTCGGGCGTGCCCTCCAGCAGCAGCGTATCGCCCACGCGCACGGTCACATCGTCCAGTTGCCGCCCGATGTTCTGGTTCCGCCGGTGTACCGCCAGCGGATAGACCCCATACCGCCGCCGCAACCGCAGCGCGCCCAGCCGCCGGCCGATCAACTGGCAGCCGGGCGAGATCAGCGCCTCGACAGTGGTGGTCGAGCGTGAGGCCAGTTCGTCAACCATATTCACCTGACCACTTTCCTTCAGCCCTAACAGCTCGCCAACCGCGGTGCGCAACACCACCCGATCGCCCCGTTCCAACGTCACGTCTGGGAACCGGCGGCGCAGCGACTCGTCCGCGCGCAGCACATCGATGACCCGGGTGCCTGTACGCTGGAACAGGGGCACGTTGAACACCGTCTCGCCAATTAGCGGCGAGCCATCGGGGATGGCCACTTCGGTAAAGTATTTCATCGCCCGCCGGTCGGTCAAAAGATCGGCCATGCTATCACGATCCGGCAGCAACCGCGGTGCTAACAGCCGCAGATAAACCAAGCCATAGGCAGCCAGGATCAATCCCAGCGGGGTGATCTCGAACAGGGTAAAGGGCCGCAACCCGTTCGCCTGCGCCACCCCATCGACCAGCAGGTTGGTCGAGGTGCCGATCAGCGTGCACAGCCCCCCCAAAATTGCCACATAACTCAAGGGGATCAGCAGCTTGGATGGCGACAACCCCATCCGCTGTGCCAGGCCCACCGCCACCGGGATCAGCATCACGACCACCGGCGTGTTGTTCATAAAGGCCGAAGCGCCCAGTGTCACCAGCGCGAACAGGCCCAGCACATAGGCGGGGCGCGTTGCGGCATGCGCCCCTACCGCATTGGCCAGCGCATTCAGCGATCCGGTACGCACCAAGGCGCCCGAGATCACGAACATCGCCGCGATGGTCCAGGGCGCCGGGTTGGAAAAGACCGCCAACATCTGATCGGTCTTAAGCACCCCCGTGACCAATAAAACAGCCGCGCCGATCAGCGCCACCACCTCGGTCGGATAGGTCTCGCGAATAAACAGCGCCAGCATTCCCACCAGAACGGCAAGGGTGAAATAGGCTGGGAATCCGTCTATCGGAACCAGATCGATCACAAGTCCCCCCATCCGTTGCAGCTAAAGACGCCCTTACGCCGCATCGCACAATGGCGGAGTTTCGGGCCCGCCTCAAGCGGCTTTGGCTTGGGCCACAGCGCGCGGCCGCACTAATGTTAGGCCCAAAAGGATCAAAACAAAGGCCAACCACACCCATCCAGCGTATCGCTCGCCCAAAAGGATCATCGCCCACAGCACCCCAGCGGCGGTCACTACATAGGCGATCTGTGAGGCAAACACCGACCCCGCCCGCCCGACCAGCCAGACATAGCCGACATAAGCAATGCAATGCGCGACCGAGGCACCGACAATCGCAGCCTCGGGCACGCCAAAACCCGGGAACGGTGCGATCCAAGTGCCGCTGCCCAGCGCCAAGGGCACACTCAGGATCACACCAATGACATTCGCGCCCCACAACACCTGTACCGGATCCAAGCCGCGCGTGCCGGTCCGCGCCAGGTAGTTGCCTTCGAACCCATAGCAAAGCGGGGCCACCAGTGCGACCAGGACGAAAACGGCGGCACCCGCCTGAGGCAAGCTGGCCTCGGGGCCCACCAAAAGCACAACAGCCAAGGCCCCAAGCGCGATCCCCCCCAACCGGCGCGGCTGCCATGGTTCAACCCGCATCACCAAGGCAATCGGTAGCGCGAACATCGGCACCAAGGCGATTACGATGGCCATAACCCCCGCGGGCAATTCCGCCGCCGCGCGGAATGAGAAAAGATTGGGCACCAAAGTGCCGCTCAGCGCCACCACCAGATACAGGCTCAATACCCCCGGCCGCAGCACGAACCGTCCGCTGCGCATCAGAATGAGCGTGGTCAAAAAACCAACCATCAGAATGCTTTGCCAGGCGATCACCCCGAGCGGATGATGCCCCGTCGACACTGCTAGTTTGGCCATCGGGATGCTGAAACCCCAGCACAGCCCCAAACCCAGCAGCGCCGCATAGGGGCGCAAACCGCCGGTCAAAATTCAGGCCCAGCTTGCGTCAGACGCCCGCCCACCCGCACCGGAGCCATCTTTACCGCCAGCCCCTTGCGCCGGTCGGTTTCGACCATTACGCCGGACAGCGTCGCTTCGCCCTCGCCCGGTGCGAAGCGGCCCTTGGCCATGCCGGTCACAAAGCGGCTGAGCGGCTCGCGCTTATCCATCCCGATCACGCTGTTATAGTCGCCGCACATCCCCGCATCAGTCATATAGGCCGTCCCACCCGGCAGGATCTGCCCATCCGAGGTTGGCACATGGGTGTGCGTGCCCACCACCAATGACGCACGCCCATCGCACCAATGCCCCATCGCCATTTTTTCGGACGTCGCCTCGGCATGAACATCGACTACAACCGCCTGCGCCAATCCGCCCAACGGCGCGGTTTTCAGTGCCGTATCCACCGCCGAGAACGGGTCGTCATAGGCGCGCTTCATAAACACCTGGCCCAGCACCTGCAGCACCAGCACCTTTTGCCCGCCGGACATCGTGTAAAGCCGCGCCCCTTTACCAGGTGCGGTTTTCGCGAAATTCAGTGGGCGCAGGATCCGCGGCTCGGACTCAATGAAGGTCAACATGTCCTTTTGGTCGAACGCGTGATCGCCCAGCGTCAAGCAATCCACACCGGCATCCAAAAGTTCAAGCGCATTGGCCGCCGTCAGACCCATGCCCGACGACGCGTTCTCACCGTTCACTATCACGAAATCGAGTTTCCAGTCCGCTTTCAGGCGCAAGATATGCTCTAGCACCGCCCGGCGACCCGTTCGCCCGACCACATCGCCCAGGAAAAGAAGCCTCATGCGGGTGGGCCTAGAAGGGTTCCGGGCGAAAGGCAAGCACGGCCTTCAGTCGTGGGGGCGATGGATCTGAACTTCGGTTACAACCGCATCCAGGGGTTGATCCGTTTCATCGGTCGGGACCCGCGTCACGCACTGCGCCTCAAACGCCAAGCCCAGCGCCACGGCCGGTCCCCGAGCTCGCAGCCGCGCAAGCGTGCGGTCATAAAACCCGCCGCCGTACCCCAACCGGTAGCCGCGTGTGTCAAAGGCCAGCAGCGGCGTGATCAAAACCTCTGGCGTGACTTCAGGCCCCTCGGCGGGGATCCGGGCGCCGAAAGCACCCTCGACCATCTGTACATCAGGGGTCCAAGGTCTGAAAATCAGCGGCTGCCCAGACCCCACCACCACCGGCAGGCAGATCTGCGCGCCAGCGGCGTGCAAGCGCTGCATAACCGGCAGCGGATCAACCTCGGTTCGGATCGCGGCATAGGCCGATACCCAGCGCGGCCCGAGCGCCAAGATCTCGGCCCCGAGTGCCGCTATCGCAGGCGCCGGGTCAACCGTTTCAAAAGCCTGCTTGCGCGCGGCATAGGCGGTTTTGCGAAAAGCGGGCTTAAGATCGGTCATGCGGCCGAGGTGCCATGCCCCGATCACATATTCAAGGTGGCGGGCCCGCAGCAGCCGTCAGGGCACTGGATCCTTGAGAGCCTGGAAAACCAGGTGGGCGCCAGATACGCGAGACCAGGGTCAAGCACAGAGCCAGCTCCCTCAAGAAAGATTAAGGCCACTAGGATGTTGGCCCCGGCACGAGCAGAGCAGAACCCGCCACTCTCGGATATAAGCGATGGCGGGCAAAAGAGAAGAGTCGGCGCGTGATCTTAAAGCGCTTTTAACTACAAACGCCGATCACTTTAGGCATGAACCAGACCCCACACCCCCTTGACGAAACGCCCCGCATCTGGGTTCTGGGCAGCTTTGCAATGACCGGTGCTGCCTTGCCGCTGCACGCGACCCGCACGCTTGCCGCCGCTGGCGCGGAGGCGCGCGCGATCTCGTTCCACCGGGGTGCGTTCGCCGATGGCTCGGTGCTGGATCCGATGGGGTCTGAAACCCCCAGCTTGGGAGTAATTTATCTGCGCAGCCTGATGCGGCGCGGTGCGAGTTGGCGAAACTGGACCCGGCGCTGGCGTGCCCTGGTTGGGCTGGCACGCCGCACGGACCAAGTGGCCCTGGTCACTGTGCCCTCCAGGCCCAGTTTATCGGTTTTGACCGAGTGGTGCCTTGCACAGGTGCTGCATCTTCAATGCGGGCGGCGCGCACATCGATATAGCCTGACCACTCCGCCCCAGAAAATGCTGCAGGATCTGGGTGTTTCAGCGGTTGATGTCCCTGCCAATGTGGCCGAAGCGCAGGTGCTTGGAAGCCTCACCACACGCTCCCCTAATCGCTTGCATCTGTTGCTGCCTCATATCGAGCGGGCGCTGGCTGGACCCGCTGGCCAGGCTTTGAATGCTGCCACACGGGCTGACCTTCTGGCGCTGGCGACCGCAGCACTGCAAGTGCGGCCCCAAACGATCGAGGCGACATTGTTTCGCGCCAGCCTGCCTTCAGGGCCAAATGCGCCCCGGTCCATGAGCGCGGCGTTCTCGCCCGGCTTACGGGATCCGCGGGTGCCTCGGGTTGTTGAGCATATGCGCTTGCTGAGGCTGCCCCGTCGGCAAATTGCGCGTATCCAGCCAGACAAAAACATCGCGGGAACGGACCCGGCCTCGGTGATGTTGCGCGCCTTGACGGGACAGTCCCGGGCCGAGGATGCGCAGCAATTGGCGAACCTCGACACGCCAGTGCTAGGGGCGGTGCATAGACTGACCCGAATGGATTGGCTGCTGGCGCTGTCATTGCGCCTTCCTGTCACGGATCCCACCACCCTGGTGGTACCCTGGGCCTCGGCCGAATTGACGCAGGCGGTAAGGCAACGCCGCGCTGCCCTGTCGACCGCACCGCCGCCGGGTATTCGTCTTTGCGGCTTGGCGGCGAGCGGCACAGGCCTGTCGCAGAACTTCTGGATGAGCGCACAGGCCCTGCGCATTGCACGCCTGCCAGTCACCCTGGATCCGATCGACACGCCACCCGCGTTGACGCTGGCCCCTGCCCCCGTGCCCGCCGCCGACACACGGCCCGTCACCCTCTATCATCTGAACGCGGATCGCATCCCGCAGACCCTGCTGGACCGTCCAGCGCAGGCCCACAGCTTTACCATTGGCTTTTTACTGTGGGAGTTGGACCGCCTGCCCCGCGAACATCGCCTTGCGCTGGATATGCTGGACGAGATTTGGGTGCCCAGCATCTTTCTGCGCCGTCTGTATCAGCGCCACTTTGATCGCAAGGTGGTCTATATGCGCAAAGGTCTGACCCTGCCGGACCCCGCGCCCTGGCCCGCACCGCCGCCTGGGGTGCGTCGCTTCGTGACCTGCTTTGACGCGGGCTCCTCGGTCGCTCGTAAGAACCCCCTGGCGGCGGTGCGCGCGTTTCGCGCCGCCTTTGGGTCCGCCCGCCGTGATGTCGAGTTGATCGTCAAAACCACGCCCGCGCCACGCGGCCATTGGGGCGATCCCGAGGGGCAGATGACACAGATCGAAGCGATCGCCGCCAAGGATCCCCGGATCACGGTGCTGCGCGAGACATTGCCTTTCGACCGACTGTTGGGCCTGATCGCGAGTGCCACCGCGCTGATTTCGCCCCACCGGGCCGAGGGGTTTGGGTATTTCCCGGCCTTTGCCCTGACCCTTGGCGTGCCAGTGATCGCGACGGATTATTCGGGCACGCAGGACTTCTGCACCCCTGACACCAGCCTGCCGATCCCGGCCGAGTTGGTGCCGGTTCCCAAAGGGCAAGCGATCTTTCACACGCCCGGCGCCCGCTGGGCCGAGGTGAACCCCGAGGCACTGGCCGCCGCCCTGACCGCCACCGCGCAAGAGCCCGTGCCAGCCCGCGCGAGGGCCCAACGCGGCAAGCTTTTGATGCAGACCGACTACAGCCTGAGCGCCCTGGCCACGCGGTATGACCAACGCTTGCGCGCGCTTGGGTTGGTACGACCCGCCCCGGCCACTGTACCCCAGGCGGCTGCAGGGGGTTAACACTTGACGCTATGTTCGCGGAATGTTCATATTCCGCTATGATGCCCGCTCAGGACCCAATCCCGCAACCCGGCCAGCTATTGGCCCGTGGCGTCGCCCGCCATCTGACCGCTTTGGGCTTTTCATGTCTGTTCGAGTTCGTGCCCGCGCGCGGCCTGCGCGTCGATGTCGTCGGCCTGGGACCGAAAGGCGATATTTGGGTGGTCGAATGCAAATCCTGCCGTGCGGATTTTAACGCGGACCGCAAATGGCAGGGCTATTTACCCTGGTGCGATCGTTTTTTCTGGGCCGTGGACGCAGCCTTTCCGCAAGAGCTGCTGCCGCCCGAAACCGGCCTTATCCTGGCGGATGCCTATGATGCGGCGATCCTGCGCATGGCACCCGAGGCCCGCCTGGCCGCAGCCCGCCGTAAAGCGATGACCCTTAAGCTGGCCCGCACCAGTGCCGACCGGTTGCAGCGCGCCCTTGGCACATTGCCCCCCGTCAGCGTGGTTTGACCCGGCGGGCTTGGGCTGCGGCGGCGCGCAGTTCTTCCGCGATTTCCTCGGCCTCGTCAGGGTCGAAATCCAGCGGCAGGTCCACGTCGTCACCCGACACATAAAGCCGTACCATCCCCCGATCCGTCGGCCCGATCTGCAGGTTCGCGCCAGTGTCGTTTTCCGAGTTGATGCTCATCGCCGATCCTCTTTCATATGCCTTTGCTCTGCTGTCGTCCCCTATCCATCGCGCGGGCAATATTCAAGTTGAGCGCCGTGCGCCCCTTGCAATCCGACCCCCAAAACGCTAACCCCAGCGCCACAGTGCCGACATAGCTCAGTAGGTTAGAGCGCTTGATTGTGGATCAAGAGGTCCCCCGTTCGAGCCGGGGTGTCGGTACCATCCCCCCTTCGAACAATGACTGCCGACAGCGTTCGCGAAGCCAGGCACAAAGCGGTAAACACATCGTTCACCCTGCGTACTCATATTCAAAATTTCGACTATATTAACTCCCCCCTGGCAGGGTGCCCAGCGCGATTATCGTTTTTACCTTATTTTTTGGACATCACACATTATGAAAGTGGTTTATAAAGCCGACGGCAGTGTCGTCGACGACGGTCTGCGCGTTGCCCGCATCGGCAACCAGGGCCAGACAATCGAAATCCTGACGGACGACAAACAGGAACAATATTCTGAAGTTGTTCTTGCGGCCGAAGAAACACAAAGTGCCGCAGCGGCAGATGTAGCGCTGAAAGCCTATCCCCTGTCGACCAAGATCTTTGCCCTGGAAATCCCTGATGGCGAGATCGTCGTGGCCCCGGAAGTTTACGTACACCCCTCGGACGATGCGCAGGTCACGCGCGATCCAAACGACCGCGCGGGCGGGGCGGGCACGCTGAACGGGGTCGCGGGCAACTTTTCGGGCGACCAAAACACCTCGCTGCCGGTCACCTTCCGCCCCTGGCCGGTTCTGCAAAACGTGAACAGCGCGTTCGACATGGGTGCCGATGGTCTGTCCCAGGCCGATAACCCGGCGACGTGGCAAGTCAATGGTCAGACCCCAGCCAAGATCTGGCGGCGCACCTTGCCGACCAAAACCCGGCGTTCGGCCCCCACGGATTTCATCAACGAACGGTTGCACATCGTCTATATCCAGATGCCAAGCACCCTTCCCAACAGCGGAACGGTCGATGTCTCGATCCCCGGCCGGGGCGTCGAAAGCGTAACCCTGTCGGCGGGCAACCCGGTCATCCGGGCCCCTTCCCACTACGCAGCCGTTGGGCCCCAAAAGGCCTATGTCGGACAATGGCTGGGGGTCGATGCCAGCGGAACAGCCCTTACCACCGATACCCTGCTGTCCGAGGGCACGACCTGGCGTTTGATCGGCCCCAGTGGTCAGGTGGCGAGCGGGACCCTCACCCTGTCGGCGCCCAAAGACCAGCCGCATCGGCAAACCGAGAACTACAACCGCGCCGATGTCTATGAGATCGACTTCACCGGCGCGCCCACCGGCCCCCATTCACTTGAGGTCGACGGCCTGGGTCAGTCACGCAGTTTCGAGATCACCAACGACTGGATCGAACCCTTTGCCTGTGACATTGCGCGCTTTGTTACGCATCAACGCTCGGGCGTTGCCTTGAACAATCTGGATGGGCGCAACCGTTTCAGGAACGGCCACCCCAACGATGGGCTGGTGGTTTACAAAAGCAGCGTCACCTTGGCCGGGACAAGCGAGGGTTTCACCTTTGAAGGAGAAACCCAAGAAGAGAGCATCAAACTGCTGCGCGCCGCCTTCAGCCCCAGTGACCCACTCAGCCCCAAGGCCTATGGCGGGATGCATGACGCGGGCGATTGGGACCGGCGGATCCAGCATATGGACATGGTCTATGTGATCGGGTTGATGCTGGAAAACTTCGCGTCCGCGCGCAACGTGAACATCCAAATCCCCGAAAGCGGCAAGGTTTACGCGGGCACTGCGGCCGATATCGGCGATGGCGGCGATGGCACCACCATCCTGCCGGATCTGCTGCACGAGGCGCTTTACATCGTCAGCCTGTGGCGCCGCACCCTTGGCGTCGACGGGGCTGTGATCGGCGGCGTTGAGTATTCCAGCGATGGGATCGTTGAATCACGTTCCTGGAACCCGGTTCAACGGGCTTTCGAATATGCACCCGATCCCTGGTCCGCCCTTCTGTTCGTCAAAGGGGTTGGCAAACTGGCACTGGTGTGCCCAGACCCCGCACTGGCCGCGAAACTCACGGCCGAGGCGGAACTTGCCTGGACCTGGGCCAACGCGAACCTAACGCAACGCTATCTGGACACTGGGACCGTTGTCCGGGCCCGGGTGGGCGCTGCGGGTGTGCTGTTTCGCCTGACCGGCAATGCCGAGGCGAAGCAAGTCTTTGATCGCTACAACGCGTTCAAACGCGTCAGCGGAACGACGCCTGTGCGTCGGGGCGATGTCCGCTACGAGAGCCTGGACTACGCGCTGGCCAATGGCGCGACGCCAGATATCGCGGACGCGGTGATCGACTGGCTGGACGGGCGCCACGACACCTTCAATCGCTTGGCTCAAGATGGGGCGACAATCTCGGGGAAATACCCCCCGGGGAATGGGTGGAAGCGCTTCGGCCCCTGCACCGGTTGGGCTGCACAGGAGGTGGCCGCGCAGTACATTTCAACCGGAACACCCATTTCGGGTGCCAGGGATCTGATCGCCGAAAGCCTGTGGTTCGCCATGGGCGCCAATCCCAGCGGCTATTCCGTCGTCGCGGGTTGGGGGGATCATATCAAAGACATGGTTCACACCGACCTTGAGGACCATGGCAACGTGAAAGGCCAAAGCTGCTACGGCATCTCAGGTGTCGGCCTGACCCATTGGGAGCGGGGTAAGATCGAAGGCGCGATGTACCCTGCGGATTTGAACGATTGGGCCCGCTATGCCCGGGTTCTGCCCTCGTCCGCCGTTGTGCCCTGTACCGAGCACGGGATGAAAGCCTCGCATATGGAGTTGCTGTTTGCATCCTTTGCACTGCTTGAAGCGATCTCCTGATCCGACCGCCGCGCGCCCTGTTCTCGGGGGCGCGCGGCACCCAATCCTCCCAAACCCTTGCCCCCGTGGGCCCAAGACGCTAGGCAGCGAACAGAAACTCCACAACGTCAAAGGTCGCCCATGCCCAAGATCAACGGCAATGAAATCCGCCCCGGCAATGTACTGGAGCATAACGATGGGCTGTGGGTCGCGGTGAAAGTGTCCCACGTCAAACCGGGCAAAGGCGGGGCTTTTGCCCAGGTCGAGATGAAGAACCTGCGCAACGGATCCAAACTGAACGAACGCTTCCGCGCAGCGGACAAGGTCGAGCGGGTGCGGCTGGAGCAAAAAGACCAGCAGTTTCTGTACGAAAACGACGGCATGCTGGTGTTCATGGACACCGACACTTACGAGCAGATCGAACTGCCCGCCGACATCCTGGGCGACCGGCGGCCGTTCTTGCAAGATGGTATGACGATCACGGTGGAATTTCACGAAGCCGAGGCGCTGAGCGCTACGGTCCCACAAAAAGTGACCTGCACGGTGGTCGAGACCGAACCGGCCGTGAAGGGGCAGACGGCCGCCAACAGCTTTAAACCGGCGGTCCTCGACAACGGCGTCCGCATCATGATCCCACCCTTCGTCGGCCAGGACGAGCAGGTCGTGGTGAACACCGAAACGATGGAATACGCCGAGCGTGCCTGACAGGGATGCCCCACAAACCAGCAGTTCAAAACAGGAACGTATTCTACACCTAAACGGCCCAGGTTAAGGGGCGGGGTGCGTTGTTGTGCGCTGTTACGTTCACGATCACGGGCTCTGCAATAAAGCGATATCCGGCGGACTTGTGCAGGGAATGACGAATGCTGCAGATCCTTTGGCACCAACTTTGCTCAAGCCAACATGCATAGCGCGTCCTTAGAATTTGCCGTATTTTAGATAAGCTTCGACGGGGTCGACACCTGCCAAGATGGTTGCACGAACCTTGTCTTCGTCTTGGACGACCTGCTCTACCTTGGCCAATACCGTTTCGATCAGTTCCTCTGGGATCACGACCACGCCATCGAAATCGGCCAGAACGTAGTCGCCGCTCCGGATCAGGATGTCGCCAATCGTAATGGGCTCACCCATCGCATCTGGGATCCATTTGCCCACGATGTCGCGCGGCGTGCGGAATTTGCAAAAGACGGGAAACCCAATCTTGCGGATAAAGGCATTGTCCCGCGATCCGCCGTCGACGATATATCCAAGAACGCCCCGGTGTTTTAGGGTTTCGGCCGACAATTCCCCCATCAGGGCCAGACGGTCGCTATTGGGTTGACAGATCACGACATGACCAGACGGCGCCGCGGCCAGGAACTTCACCCAGGGCAAGAGGTGATCCGTGTTTTCGTCCTCGCGGTCCGCGTCAAAGGCCACACCGCGCAACGTATAGATCGGCCCGGCGACACGGGTTTCCGCATCAAGGCCGGTGATATTCGGCGGCAAGACGCAATCGGCACGCCCCATGGCCCGCATCACGTCATAGACGGCACCGGAATAGCACTTGCTCAGCCGTTCTGTCAGGTTTGTCATGCTTACCCCCATTCAGTGCGGAACCGGTTTTCCGGCACCCCTCGGATCGGTGTCTCAATGGCGAACAGGCTGCCCGCCAGGCGGTCGCTTTGGGCCCGGTCGACGCTGGCGGTGGTAACGAACAGGGTCGACAGATCGGGCCCGCCGAAGGCACATGTGGTAATGTTTTTGACCGGCATGTCGATGACCCGGTCAACCGACCCATCGGGTGCCACACGGACAATGCAGCCGCCGCCGAACCGGCAGTTCCACAGGTAGCCTTCTTCATCGATGGTCGATCCATCGGGCAGGCCCCGGTCAAACCCAGTGAAATGTGGCGCGCCTGCGCCGATATTCCCCGTCGCCTTATCAAAGGGATAGGCCCGGACCTCATTCCTGAGCGTATCGCCGAAGTAGAATGTCCCCCCATCTGGCGACCAGCACAGGGTGTTCGGTATGCCGATGCCCGCCTCGAATTCTTCCAACCTGCCGCCTGAGCGATAGCGGAAAAGCCGCCCCGCACCGTCTGTGATGCTAAGGTTTTCGCCATTCGGGCCCACATTGTTGCCCATCGAACCGATCCAGAACGCGCCCAGTGGATCCGTTCGCCCGTCGTTGAACCGTGTGTCGGGCCAGCCGGGCAAGGCGGCGCCCATGTCTTCGCGCCGATCAGTGGCAATTGTCAGTAAGGTCAGTTTTGAGCCAAGCGCGACAAGCAGCGTGCCCCCCACATCCGTCAGCGACAGCGCGACAACTGGTTCGCCGAACAAATGGCTTTTGACGGCACCATTAGACAGGTCCATCCAATGGACCAAGAACCGATTGATGTCGACCCAATAAACGCGGTTCTCGTCGCTGGACCATGTCGCGGCTTCGCCGCAGATATCGCCGGTCGGCGCGATGCAGCGAATGGGGAATTCAGCCATACCCCGCCCCTATTTCTGCGTTTGCCGATCCAGCGCATGGTTCATCAGGACCGCTGCGATAATCAGCATACCCCGCACGACCAGCTGCCAATATTCACTGACGTTCAAAAGCGTCATGCCGTTCACAATAACACCCAGAAAAAGAACCCCGATCAAAGTGCCCCGCACAGCACCCTTGCCGCCGAACAAACTGGTTCCGCCGATAATCACGGCCGAGATCACATCCAACTCCCAGCCCCGCGCGGCGCTGGCGCTACCCGACAGGATTTGCGAGGCGATCAGAACTCCGGCGATGGCGGTAAAGATCCCGGTGATCCCCAGCGCCAGGGTCTTGGTCCTCCAGACGTCGATGCCGGACAGTCGCGCAGCCTCCAGATTACCGCCAACGGCATAGATTGCGCGGCCAAAGCTGGTGAAATTCATCAGGAAGTAGACGATCCCGAACACCGCCACGAAGATGTAGACCGGGAACGGAATGCCAAACAGAAAGCCCGAGCCCAGAAAGTTGAACTCATACGGGAAACTGGTGATCGGAAAACCGCCGGTGATCAGGTTGGCCGCGCCCGAAAGCACCGTCAGCAGCCCCAGCGTTGTGATGAAGGAGGGCATGTTGAAATGTTGCCGCAGCTTACCCGTCATGACGCCAATGAAAAACAGCAAGGTCATGGCCGCAACTGCGCCCAAGGCGATGGCTGGATAGGGGCCAAGCATCGGGCTGAGTTCGCGCGTGACCCAAGCGGTCACACAGCCCGAGAACGCAACGCCCGAGCCAATGGACAGGTCTATCTCGCCCGATATGATGATCATGGTCATGCCAAAGGCGATGATGCCCTGCATGGTCACATTGCGTAATACATTCAGCTGGTTATCGACCGTGGCAAAGCCGGGCGCAGAAAAGACCAGGAAGATGTACATTCCGACCAGAATAATCTCCATCGGATAGCGGCGAAACACCCGCAACAACATCAAAGTTCCCCCATGCAGGCGCTATAAAGCTGGGTCAATGTGGTCTCGGCCGGGTCAAGTTCGCCGATCAGCCGCCCCTCTTTCATGACCAGGATCCGGTCGCAGACCTCTAATAGCTCTTCCAATTCGGTCGAGACGAAGATCGAGCTGAGGCCGCGTTCGGCCTGCTCCCAAATGATCTGAAAGATCTGCTGCTTGGCGTGCACGTCAACGCCGCGGCTGGGTTCGTCGAAGAACAGGATCTTGGGGTCGGTGTTCAGCCACTTTCCAATCACGACCTTTTGCTGGTTGCCACCCGAAAGGGACGATACCGGATCGTCTGCATGGTCGACCTTGATGTGCAATTGCTCGATCTGACGCTGAACGCCTGGTTTTTCGGCGCGTTTGTTGATCAGTCCCTTTGGCGCGATCTGAGGTAGGTTCGCAATCGACAGATTGCTGTGGACCGAATGCGCTTGAACCAGCCCGACTTCCTTCCGGTTCTCGGGCGTGTAACCCAGGCCCAGGGCCGTCATCGCCCTTGGATTGGCGGTATCGGCTTTTTCACCGTCGATAATGACCTCGCCCGAGTCGTAGGGATCGGCACCAAAAATGGCGCGCAGTACTTCGGTGCGCCCTGCACCCAACATGCCAGCAATGCCAAGGACCTCCCCTCGCTTTAGGTCAAAGCTTATGTCGTCGAACGCATGTGCACGGGTCAGGTTCCTAACCGAGAGGATCGGTGTTTCAGCGTCGATGGATGTCTTTCGCCCTGGGCGTTTGGCCCGGGCGATGTCGCCGAACATCATATCGATGATGTCTTCGTTCGATGACTGGGCCATCTCGACCGACCCGATATGATGACCATCGCGCAGAACGGTCACGGTATCGGCGATCTCGGCCAGTTCGCTCATCCGGTGCGAGATGTACATCATCGTCACGCCGCGATCTTTTAGCCGCCGCAGAAGATCGAACAGCATGTCGACCTCTTTCGAGGCCAACGCCGAGGTGGGCTCGTCCAGCAACAGCAGCGCGGGATCAAAGGACATGGCCTTGGCGATCTCGACAACCTGTTGCTGCCCGACGCTTAGGTCTGCGACGCGCGTGGTCGGACTGATATCCAGGCCCATGGTGTCGAGCAGCGCACGTGTGGCCGTCTGCGCCGCCTTCCAATGGATCCGAGGCACCCCGAGCGTTGTCGTTCTCGGCATACGTCCCAGAAAGATGTTCTCGGCCACCGAAAGTTCCGGCACCAGGCTGAGTTCCTGGTGCACGGTGACAATATTGGCGTCAAAGGCGTCTCGGGGTGTTTTAAAGACTGCGGATCTTCCGCCAAGCGACATCGACCCGCGGCTGGGTTGGACAACACCGCTAAGCATTTTAACGAGCGTGGATTTTCCAGACCCGTTCTTGCCCATCAGCGCGTGAATGCGCGACCGCTCGAACCGGTGGCTAAATGCGTCGAGCGCCACGACATTTCCGTACACTTTGGTTAGTGCATCTGTCTCGATCACGGCCGTCATACGGTACTCTCTTGGAAGCGTAAAAAGGACGCCGGTTAGCGGCAGCTAACACGGCGTCCGTAGTTAAAGCGATCAGTTAAGCGATTTCAGGTAAGCCTGAAATTCTTCGACCGCCGGTTTGTCGGTGCGGGACAAACCCAGTACTGGCACGATGACCGTCTTGTCCACGCTCTCGCCCTTGGCTGCGGCGATAGCCGCCTGCACGGCCATCTCGCCCATCACATAGGGCTGCTGCGCGGTCACACCTTGAAGAACATTGTCATCGTCCAGAATGAAACTGACCAGTTGCTCGGTTCCATCGACGCCGAAGACAAAGATCTCGCCCTGCTTGCCCGCGTTGCGCACAGCCTGTACCGCACCAACTGTGCCGCCCTCGTTGGCCGCGTATATGATGTTAATGTCCGGGTTCGCGGTGATGATGTCCCCGGCGACCTGCACCGCCTTCTCGGCCAACCAGGCGTCTTGCTGAGAGACGATCTCGATCGTGCCGCCCTTCTCAGCCTCTTCCGTAAACCCATCGACCCGGTCCGCCGAAATCTCGGGCAGAAGCGATTTGAACCCGAGCGTTGCTATCTTGGCAGATCCGCCAAGCTCAGCTTTGATGAAGTCAGCTGCCAAGGCACCAGTGGTGTTGCCCAGGTCACGTTGTGCAGAGTTGAGATACGAGACGGGGATGCTGTCATCGTCAATGGTTGAGTTATAGGTGACGACCATGATCCCACTTTCGCTGGCCCGCTTGAGCGCCGGAATAGAAGCCACCTTGGACACAGGCGAGATCACAATCGCATCGACACCACGCGCGATATAGGTGTCGATCAGGGCGATCTCTTTTTCGGGCTTCGAGTCTGAATTGCCCTCTAGAAGCGTCACGTCAGCGCCCTCTGCGGCTGAGTTCATGCCTAATTGTATGGTCTTGAAAAACTGATCTTGTTGAAAAACAATACTCGCAACAGTCAGGTCTTCGGCGGCAAGCGGTGTGGCGAACAGGCAAATTGCAAACGCGCCTTGCGCCAGTTTCTTTATTTGCTTCATAGTGATCTCCTCCCTTGGATCATTTGTCTTTCGTCGTCGGATCGATTTTGGTTTGGGGCGCTGATGTTCCAGCCATCCGGGAACCGTCAGAGCTTGCCGATTGCTGCCGAGCAGCCCCATCAATGAATTGAAGTCCGTGGTCCAGATGGCTTGACATCAAGTATTTGAACGCAAGACGGTCCCGCATCGCCAAGGCGCCCACAATCTGTGTGTGTATTTCATAGGTTGACCGAACGCCTTCGGCGGCCTTTCCGGTTTCCATCAAGCGCGTGATGATTGGCTTCATGGTCGAGTAGACGGCCAAAATGGTCTGATTGCTCGCAATTGAGACCAATGCACTGTGGAAATCGAAGTCTCGCTGCGCGGCTTCTTCGACCGTGCGCGCGGACAGCAACGCGTTGTTGATATGCTCCAGATCCCTGACATCCGTTTCGGTGGCTGCGGCAAACAGCATATCGACCGAGCCGACTTCGATCAGCTTCCTGAAGCTTTGAATATCCAGAAAGGTTTCAGGCGACAGCGTCAGCTGGAAGGAAAAGAGATCCATGACGGCGTCGAGGTGCCGGTTAACGATCACCGCACCCACTTTTGGCCGGACGTCGACAACACCATAGGCTTTGAGAACGCCGACCGCCTCGCGGATGGTATTTCTTGCCGCTTCGAATCGTTCCCCCAACTCACGCTCAGATGGCAGATGATCGCCCACCTTCAAATCGTTATCCTGGATGTACACCTTTATTTGTTGGACCAACACATCGACAGCACTGGGATCACCCATCTTGCGGGCACCTGTGGTGCGGGTCGAGTGAAAGCTCATGTGTAGCGCTCTTTTGTTGGTCCAAAAGAATGTACGTGAAAATGTTCGCCTGACAAGGGGTTTTGCCTCAATTATTTTATTACATAAAAACAATATTTTAATTGATGGCATTGCAAAAATTCCACTGCCGGCGGCTGGAAAGGCACTGGTTAAGCGCGGCGAAGATCTATATTTGTTGGGCCAAAGATCGACTAACGAACGATTCCGAGGATAGGGGAGCGTCAGCAACGTGTTGCAATCTTGGAGATGGTACGGGCCGGATGATCCGGTCTTGTTGGACCACGCTCGGCAAGCGGGGGCTACCGGAATAGTCTCGGCCTTAACGCATGTACCAGTTGGAGAAGTCTGGAACGCCCCGGAAATCGCCCTGCGGAAGTCACAGATCGAACAGGCGGGACTGCGGTGGGATGTGGTCGAAAGCGTACCTGTGCATCCAACGATCAAGGCCGGTGCCGATGACGCTGAGAAACACATCGAGGCCTATAAGACCTCAATCAAGAACCTGGCTGCGAATGGCCTGCACACGATTTGCTATAACTTCATGCCGGTGCTTGACTGGACGCGCACGGATCTGCGCTTTCCCGCGCCAAACGGCGGTTTATCGCTGCGGTTCGATCCGGTGGATTTCGCGGCCTATGACATCCATATTCTTCAGCGCCATGGCGCCGAGGGAGACTATTGTGACGATACACGCCTTGCCGCAGAGGAACGAGTGCACGGGCTAACGGCCGCCGATGTTGCGGTGCTGGAAAAGACGATCATCGCCGGGCTTCCCGGAGCGGAACTGTCCCACGATCGCAAGCGCCTGCGCGAGAACCTGGCTATGTTCGACGGAGTCGATCATGCGCAGTTGCATAGACATCTGGTCGCATTTCTGAACGAGGTGGTGCCGGTCGCGGAAAGCGTGGGGTCCCGCCTGTGTATCCATCCGGACGATCCGCCAATCCCCCTGTTCGGCCTGCCGCGTGTGGTCAGCACTATCGACGACTACCGCGCTCTGACAAAAGCCATTCCGTCTCTGGCCAACGGGATCACGTTTTGCACCGGGTCGCTGGGCGCACGCCCGGACAATGACCTCGCCGCTATTGCCGGTGAGTTTGCTGATCGCATTCACTTTGCGCATTTGCGAAACGTCAAACGCGGCCCTTATGGAGACTTTTTCGAGTCCGACCATTTGGGCGGCGATGTCGACATGGTTGCGATCCTTCGCATCCTTTTGCGTGAGGAACAGCGCCGCCGGGGCGCAGATAGCGCAGATGTCGAGATCCCGATGCGGCCCGACCATGGGCACCTGTTGCTGGATGACCAAACCAAAGAAACCTATCCGGGCTATTCGGCCATTGGACGTCTGAAAGGACTGGCGGAATTGCGGGGTGTGATTTGCGCCTTGCAATCAGACCCCAGCGTTCTGGCCGCCGAATAACCGTTGAAAATCAACGCGGTTCTGTCACCGCACCAACTGAAGAAAGGCACTGCCTTGAAGATCGGACTGGGCCTCTATCGTCGGATGCTAAACGACGCGCACTACCAATTTGCGCAACAGCTGGGCGTGACGCATGTGGTTGCGCATCTGGAGGATTACTTTTCGGCCGACCCGAAGCTGGCGAACGACAAGGACGCAAGCTGGGGCGTTGGGGTCGACGAAGACTGGACCGAGGCGACATTTCGCAAGCTGATAGACGATCTGGCGCGGTTTGATCTGAAGCTTGCGGCGGTCGAAAACTTCGCAGTGCGGCATTGGCACGATGTCCTGCTTTGCGGGCCAAAACGCGACGCGCAGATCGATCATCTCAAGCGCATTATCCGCGCTGCGGGCGCGGCTGGCGTGCCATGCATTGGATACAATTTCTCGGCCGTCGGAGTTTGGGGCTGGAAGCGAGGGCCCTATGCACGGGGCGGGGCTATGTCAGTCGGGTTCGACATCAAACAGATCGACCCCGACGAGCCCATTCCAGAGGGCATGGCCTGGAACATGGCCTATCGCGACAGTTTGGGCCCAGGTACGCAGCCCCCGGTCAGCCAAGACCAGATCTGGGCGCGGTATCAGCATTTTCTGGACGCGGTGCTGCCGGTCGCCGAAGAGGCGGGGGTTGTCCTTGCCGCCCATCCCGATGATCCGCCAGTAGACGCGCTGAGGATGACCGCGAAGCTCATCAACACGCCCGACGCCTATCGCCGGTCCTTCAAGGCAAACACGTCCAGTGCCAACAAGGCTGAGCTGTGTCTGGGGTGCCTTCAAGAAATGACCGACGGCGACATCTACAACACCGTTGCCGAATTCGCACGTTGCAACCGGATCGGTTACATCCACTTCCGCAATGTCAGGGGGAAAGTGCCCCAATATCAAGAGGTTTTCATCGACGAGGGCGATATCGACATGGCCCGGATCGTTCGGATCCTAAGAGAGCACAACTATCAAGGTGTGCTGATCCCCGACCATACACCCGAGCTGGAATGCAGCGCGCCGTGGCATGCGGGCATGGCTTATGCGGTTGGCTATATGAAGGCGCTGGTCGCCCATCCATCCTGAGAAAGAGTTGAAAATGGACATGGAATTCACTGGCAAGGTTGCCGTCGTCACAGGGTCAAGCGGGATCGGTTTGGGTGCCGCGCTGAAGTTCGCACGCAAAGGCGCGCGCGTGTTTTTGTGCGGCGTTGATGACAAGCATAACGCCGAGGCGGAGCGGCAGGCCGAGGGTCTGAACCTGAGCGTTCACAAGGTCGATGTTGCCGATGAAGACCAGATCGCCGCCTGGATGAAGGAGATCGGCGGATCGGCGGGCAAGATCGATATCCTGGTCAACTCAGCGGCGATCCAGACCTATGGAAACATCGAGACGACCGATGTCGTCCATTGGGATCGGGTCATGGGGATTAACCTGCGGTCGTGCTACCTCACGTCGCATTTTGCCTATCCATTGATGAAGCCCCAGGGTGCTGGGGCGATTATTCATGTGGCTTCGGTCCAAGGGTTTGCCAATCAGAACAACGTATTGGCCTACGCCACGACCAAAGGTGCGATCCACGCGATGACGCGGGCGATGGCAGTTGATTGCGCCACCGACGGGATCCGCGTGAACTCCGTCAGTCCCGGGTCGATCCGAACACCGCTTCTTGAGTTCTCGGCACAGGAAATCGCGGGGGCAGGCAACTCGATCGAAGACACCATCGCCGAGTTCGGCAAGGCCCACCCGATCGGACGTGTCGGGACGATCGAGGAGACCAGCGAGTTGATCGCGTTTCTGGCGAGCGACCGCGCGAGCTTCTGCGCGGGCGCAGATTACCGGATCGACGGTGCATTGATGGCGGACGTCCGCGTCTGACACCGAACACGCATCTTGCAAGAGAGACTATCGAAGTGGGACCCGATACATGAAAAAAGTCTACACCTACGGCGGGCTGCAAACGCAGCGCAACCTGACCCTTCCCGACATCCGCGCCAACAAAGCCGCGGGCATCAAGATGACCCAGGCGAACGCGACCAATGGCGAGGAAGCCGCCGCCGTCGAGGCCGCCGGGATCGATATGTTGAGTATGTCCTCGCTGGTCATTGAGGAGGTACGGGCCGGGGCGCCGAACACGTACATCTCAGCGGCAATGGGCGCCCCGCATCTCGTGTCTCAAGACGACGTCATGCGCGAAGCGATGCGCGTGGCGACGGCGGGGGCGGACCAGCTCTACACCATCCGGTCCATGCGGATCGTCGAGATGCTTGCTAACGAAGGTTTCGCCGTTCAAGGCCATGTCGGCCTCGTGCCGCGCAAATCGGTCACCACCGGCGGGTTGCGGGCTCATGGCAAAACGGCCGAAGAGGCAATGTCGATCTTGCAAGACATCCGTCGGCTGGAGGACGCGGGCGCCGTTGCGGTTGAGGTCGAGTGCGTCTCGACCGAAGCGATGGCCGAGATCAGCAAGAACACCCCGTTGATCACCCATGCCATCGGCGCGGGCGGTGGCGGGGACGTCATCTTCATGTTCTGTGCCGACATTTGCGGCGACAACCCGAACCCGCCCCGGCATGCCAGGGCATTCGGCGATCTGCTGGCCAAGCGCCGCGAATTGTCGGCTGAACGCGAACAGGCGCTGAGCCGTTACAACGCGGCCGTCAAGGATGGATCGTTCCCGGACGATCCGACCTCGATATCCATGCTTCCGGGCGAGCACGAAAAACTTCAAGAGGCGCTGTCGAAACTGCGGCCCGTTCATGAGTGACCGACGCTCGCAACGCCTCAATTGATACCTTCACCCCTATTCGATGAGACAAGCACATGGAAATTGACCAAGCAAAGAGGGCCACAAAGCGATCGATCTGGAACCACCATCCCGATCTGCCGATCCAAAACTCCCCGCTTTTTAGCTGGCCACCAAAGCCGATCAGGGCAGCCAAATGGCTGGTGCGCAGATGGGTGGATATAACCGCGACACTTCTGTTCACCTTTGTGGCCATCGGCTTCTACTTGTTCTTGCAACCCGCGCCCGAGACGATGAAGACCCTGGCACCCGGCTGGATTGCGACGATCTATGTCCGCAACCTCTTGTTTCTGACGACCGTCGCGGGCGGACTGCACCTCTATCTGTTCACGCTCAAGCGGCAAGGCAAAAACCTGAAGTATGACGCGCGCGAGATGATGGTGAATAACGGCACCTTCACCTTCCGCAACCAAGTCTACGACAACATGTTCTGGAGCCTGGCCGGCGGCGTGACCGCATGGACGTTTCTGGAGGTTCTCTACTTCTGGGGCGCCGCCAACGGCTATGCCACAACGCTCACCTTCGCGGAGGCCCCGGTTTGGTTCTTCGTCAGCTTGCTACTGTTGCCGATCTGGGCCTCGATGCACTTCTATTGGGTGCATCGCTTCTTGCACTGGCCGCCGATGTACAAGCGCGTGCACGCGCTGCACCATCGTAACGTCAATGTCGGACCCTGGTCCGGCCTGTCGATGCATCCGGTCGAGAGCGTGATCTATCTATCATCGGTACTGATCCACTTCGTTGTGCCCACGCATCCGGTGATCTTTCTGCTTCACATGTATATCAAGGCGGTCGGTCCCGCGTTCTCGCATGCTGGTTTTGAGAAGGTTCTGGTCAACGACAAACGTCTTACGGACGCCGGGGATTTTCACCATCAGTTGCATCACAGGTTTTTTGAATGCAACTACGGCACTGCGGATATGCCCTGGGACAAATGGTTTGGTTCGTTTCATGATGGCACTGATGAAGCAGGCACTCGGATAAAGGAGCGTCGCCGCAAGATGTATCAAAGCTAAGCGAACAGCTGCGCCCCTCCGAATACGCCAATTTTCGATTTTCGAACCGAAAACAAAACCCACAATAATTTGAATGCACATAAGTGCGTTTACTGCAGGCCATTTGTCGAAAAATATTTTGGAGCGGGCGGCGGGAATCGAACCCGCGTCATCAGCTTGGAAGGCTGAGGTCTTACCATTACACAACGCCCGCTCGTGCTTGATCTCTAGTATTTCATGGGTCTTTGAGCGTCAAGTCCGAGGCGGTTTTGGGTGGGCTCAAAGCGGCGGGGGTTGGCCTTTTTTGGGC